>NZ_AGFG01000057.1 GCF_000226255.1 Desulfovibrio sp. A2 | reverse complement strand
GGAGGGAAACTTTTGGAAAAGTTTCCCTCCTGCCCCCCCCACATGCGTTCATATTCTCAACGAATTCAAAATGGAATCCCGTTCTCCATCAAATCCGCCTGCAACAGCGCCCGCAACCGGCGCGAAACCGGTCCGGGGCGGCCGTCGGCCACGGGCCTGCCTTCATAGGCCACCACGGCCACGCAATCGGAGCTGGTGCCCAGCACCAGGATTTCGCGGGCGGCGTGCAGTTCTTCCTCGCGCACCTTGCGGAAGCTGACGGGCACCTCACCCTGGGCCAATTCCACGGCGCGCAGCACGGTGGTGCCCGCAAGGGCGTTGGTGAACTCTGGCACCACCAGGGTGCCGGTTTCGTCCACCAGGGCCACGTTGGCGATGGCGGTTTCAGCCAGGCAGCCTTCGTCGTCGAACGAGAAGGGCACGTCCATGGCGCGCTCGTGCGCCTCGCGCGTCATGAGCACGTTGGGCAGGTAGTTGGCGTTCTTGATGCGCGCAAGGTAGCCCTGCTTGGCGGGGATGGAACTGCGGAAGGCCGTCAGCCCCTTGTCGAACCACGCCTCGGGCTTGGGGGTGAAATGGTAGGCTGCCACGTACAGGCTGGGTTCCGGGCATTCGGCGGGGTCGATGCCGAAGCCGCCGGGACCGCGCCCCACCAGCACGCGGATGGAGCCGTTCGCCTCGCCGCCCGCCTGCGCCACCTCGATGATGATCTCGCGCATGCGCTCCCACGTGCACGGCGGGGCCAGATACAGCCCGGCGGCGGAGCGGCGCATGCGCTCAAGGTGCGCATCCAACTGGTAGATGCGGCGGTGCAGGTACTTCATGCTCTCGAAGATGCCGTCGCCTCGATGGGCAAGGTGGTCGTCGAGGGGCATGAGCATCAGGCGCGGGTTGCGGCATATGGCGCCCACGCGGTGCTCGTAGAAAGCGATGATGCCCGCTTCGCCGGGGCGTTCGCGGGACAGCAGGCTGGCGACGTAGTCGTTGGTGTCAAGCACGGGGATCACGGCGTGATCACTCCTTATCGCGGTCGGTCGCGGTGGGTGGCTATGGGAAGCGATGCGCCCGCGCGTCGGTGGGAAACACCCGCGCCGGGCGGACGCGCGGCCATCCGTCCGGTCTGCAATACCGGGGCCGGATGGCCGCGTGATGGATTCGTGATGTCGGACGTTGGCCCTAGCGAAGGAAGAGCTGCGGGTCGCGAACCTTCAACAGGTCGCGCTCCACCAACGCCTCGGCGATCTGCACGGCGTTGAGCGCCGCGCCCTTGCGGATGTTGTCGGAAACGATCCACATGTTCAGGCCGTTGGCGATGGTCTCGTCCTCGCGGATGCGGCCCACGAAGGTGTCGTCCTCGCCCGCCGCGTCGATGGGCATGGGGTACATCTTCTGGGCGGGGTTGTCATACACCCGCACGCCGGGGGCCTGCGCGAGGATGGCGCGGGCTTCCCTGGCCGAAAGCTTGCGTTCGGTCTCGATGTTCACCGACTCGGAATGGCCGTAGAAGACGGGCACGCGCACGCAGGTGGCGGTGACCTTCACGGAGGGATCCTCCATGATCTTCACGGTTTCCAGCACCATCTTCATTTCTTCCTTGGTGTAGTCGTTGTCCATGAAGACATCGATCTGCGGCAGGCAGTTGAAAGCGATGCGGTGCGGGTACACGGCAACCTCCGGCTCCTGCATGTTGAACATCTGCCGCACCTGCTTTTCCAACTCGTCGATGGCCTTCTGCCCGGTGCCGGAAACGGCCTGGTAGGTGGAAACCACCACGCGGGTGATTTTGGCCGCGTCGTGCAGCGGCTTCAGCGCCACCACCATCTGGATGGTCGAGCAGTTGGGGTTGGCGATGATGCCGTTGTGCGCGTCCAGGGCGTGGGCGTTCACCTCGGGCACCACCAGCGGGCAGCGCTCGTCCATACGCCACGCGCTGGAGTTGTCCACCACCACGCACCCGGCCTGCACGGCATGAGGGGCGAATTTCTCGGAGGTGGAACCACCGGCCGAGAACAGGGCGATGTCCACGCCCCGGAAGGATTCTTCGGTCAGTTCGCGCACGGTCAGTTCGCCGCCCATGAAGGGCACCTTGTTGCCCGCGGAACGGGCCGAGGCGAAGGGGATGACCTCCGCCGCGGGAAATTCGCGCTGTTCCAGCGTGTTCAGCATTTCGCGGCCCACCGCCCCGGTGGCCCCGCACACGGCGACGACAAGTCTTTCCTTGGACATGATGCACTCCTTGCGCTTGGAGTCGGGCAACGGCCCGTCCTCTTTCGCTTCCCTCGACTCCCCTACCCTGGCGCAGCCCGCGCCGGGGCGCCGTGCATGGCGACCGCCCGCCATGTCGGCAACGGATGCAGCAACCCGCCGCATGGGCCTTCCCCCTCGGAAAAGGCCCGGCAACCCCTGCCATCACCCTGCCGGAATGCTTGCACCTGCCGCGCGCTGCCCGTTACGGGGCCTGCCGCGCAGCCGGAATTGCCCACCATATGCCGAGGCGCGGCGGAACGCAATTGACCTCGCGGGGTAGGGCGCGGGAGCCTATCCCCAGCTAGAATCTACGTACCAGAAAGACGCCCACGGCCACCAGCACCAGCCCGGCAAAGCGCACCAGCCCCAGCGGGCGTTCCGGGTAGCCCAGCAGGCCGAAGTGGTCCAGCGTCACGGATGCCGCCATCTGCCCGGCCAGCACCAGCGCGATCATGGCCGTGGCCCCCAGGCGTGGGGCCAGAAAGGTGACCACGGTGACGAAGAACGCGCCCAGAAGGCCCCCCGTCCACTGCCACGCCGACGACGAGGACACCGAAGGAAACGGAATGCGCGAGGCCAGCACGTACAGCCCCAGCGCCGCCGTGCCCACCGTGAACGAAATCAGCGAGGCCAGCGCCGGGTGGCGCGCCCAATCCGCCTGCAATGCCGCATTGATGCCCGCCTGCGTGGGCAGGGTCGCCCCCGCCAGCAGGGCCAGCACGATCCACAACAATTGTTCCATACGCCCTCCCGGCGTGTGTCCGTCTTTTGATGCAACCCTGAACGGCCGCGACGCGACGCCGCCGCCCCCCGATGTATCCGGATGCGCCGGAAGGTCTCCGGGCGTCCGCGCCCTGTTCTACCAGAAATTCCCGCAAAAGGAGTCGCGGGGGAACGAAGCGCCGCGCGCCCCGCTCCCCCGAAAACACCATGCCCCCCGGCCGGTTTCCGGAAGCGCCTAGCCCGGCCCGCCGCCCGGAACGGGGCCGTCCCGCAGGTCGGCCACCAGCGGCAGGTCCGCCTCCAGGAATGGCAGGCGCATGGCCTCTTCCCAGGTCAGCCACGCGAAGCGGTGGCCCTCCAGCGCGGTGACCGTGCCGGTGAACCCGGTGACGTGAAAGAAATGCAGTTCCACCGACAGGTGCGGGTAGTCGTGCCGCACGGTGCGCCAGAACGTGGCGGTCACCGGGGTCACGCCCAGTTCCTCGCCCAGTTCGCGAACCAGGGCGTCCGCCGGGGCTTCGCCCGGCTCGATCTTGCCGCCGGGAAATTCCCAGAACCCCGCCTGCGGCTTGCCCTCCGGGCGTTCCACGGCCAGGAACCGTTCGTCGTCCCACAGGATGCCCGCCACCACGGCGATGCGCCGGGCGGGAGACGGCGCGGCGGCGTCCTGATCGCAGCCTGCCGCAAGAGGATTTTCGTTCGTTGGCGAGGAAAACGAGCTTGTCATGAGGGAGTATGCCTTAGCCGTTGGCGAGTCTTCGAGCCTTACGGATGAGGACCGCAACGCGTTCTTATTGTATTTGACCGAGCCTTAGCCGTTAGGCGAGCGCGCAGCGCGAGTCTTACGGATAAGGACAGCAGAGCTATGACGAGCGAAGTTTGACCGCTCTGCGCACGATGTCCGTAGGACTCGCAAGCTCGCCCAACGGACACGCTTCGCGCCCTCCGGGTCGGAATGCAACGGGTGAAAGGACCTTGCGGTGCTCATCTTACGCACCCTCCACGGTGAGCGCCGCCCGCCGCGCCTCAAGATCGGCAATCACCGCTTCCAACTCGCTCATCTTCTCGAACAGGTCCTCGCCCTGCCGCTGCAACTCGCCGAAGCGCTTCAGCAGTTCCGTGGCCCGGGCGGAATCGCCGTACACCGCCGGGTCGGCCAGGGTCTGTTCCACCTCGGCCTGCTCGGCCAGCGACGCTTCCAGCTGCTTTTCCAGCTTGGCGTAGGCGTCCTGCCGGGGCTTCAGCTCCTTGTACAGGGCGTTGCGCTGCTCGGCCTGTTCGCGCTTGATGCGCTTCATGTCGTCGCGCGAAAGGGACGCCGTCTCGCGTTTCGGTTCGCCCGCGCCCGGCGTCAGCACGCCCGCATCCCCCTGCTGGCGGCGCGCCGCGTCATACTGCTCGAAGCCTTCCTCGAACACCGTGACGCCCGTGGGCGACAGCGCCCACACCTCGTCCGCCACGGCGGACAGCAGATGCCGGTCGTGGGCAACCATGAGGATGGTGCCCTCGTAGCTCTGCAGCGCCTCCACCAGCGCCTCGCGGCTTTCCAGGTCCAGGTGGTTGGTAGGTTCGTCCAGCACCAGGAAGTTGCACCGCGCAAGGAACAGCGTGGCCAGGATCAGGCGGCTCTTCTCCCCGCCGGAAAGGCCGCCCACCACCCGCTCGAAATAGTTCTGCCCGAGCAGGAACAGCCCGAGCACGCTCATCAGTTCCTCTTCCGTGGTGCGTGGGTCGGACAGGCGGCGGATTTCGCCCAGCACCGTTCCCGAGGGGTTCAGGGTTTCCAACTGGTGCTGGCTGAAGAAGCCCATGCGCACCAGCGATCCCATGACCACCGAGCCGCCGCTTTTCTCCAGCCTGCCGCCGATGACCTTCAGCAGCGTGGACTTGCCGCAGCCGTTGGGCCCCACCAGCGCGATCTTCTGACCCCGGTACAGGTTGAAGGTCAGGCTGGGCCACAAGGATGTGCCGTCCGGAAACGCGTATTCCAGATCCACCACGCTGAGGATGGTCTTTTCCGCCCGCGCCGGTTCCGGCCACGAAAAGCCCAGTTCGCGCCGCTTCTGCTCCGGCCGGTAGTTTTCCAGTTCCTTTTCCAGCTTCTTGGCCATCTTCTGGCGCGAACCCGCCTGCCGCGCCTTGGTGGCCTTGGCCCGGAAGCGCCGCACGAAATCCATCTTGCGGGCGATTTCCTCTTGCAGGCGCTGGGCCTCGCGTTCGCGCTGGCCTTCCACTTCCTCCTGCAGGGCCACGAACTGGCTGAACGTGCCGCGCCGGAACATGGGCTTACTGGCCCCCAGGTACAGGACGTGGGTGCCCACCTTGTCCATGAACACCAGGTCGTGCGCCACGAACACCAGCGCGCCCTTGTAGTCCATCAGAAAGGATTCCAGCCACTCCACCGCTTCCAGGTCCAGGTGGTTGGTGGGTTCGTCCAGCAGCAGCACGTCCGCGCCCGCCGTCAGCACGCGGGCCAGCTTGGCGCGCTCGCGCCAGCCGCCCGACAGCTTGCGGATGGGCAGGCTCCACTTGCGCTCCGCGAACCCCAGGCCCGACAGCACCGCCCGCGCCCGGTGTTCCGGGTTGTACCCGTACACCTGCTCAAGCTCGGCCTGCCTGGCCCCCAGCCTGCGGATGGCCGCCTCGTCCCCGGCGCGGGTGGCCGCCTCCCACTCCGCCCAGAAGTCGTGCCACGCGGGCAGCACGTCCAGCACCCAGTCCAGCAGGGGGCGGTCCAGCACGTCGTCGCCCAGTTCCTGCTGCACGTAGCCCAGGCGGCAGCCCTTGGGCAGCAGCACCTTGCCGCTGTCCGCGGACTGCACCCCCGCGATGATGCGCAGCAACGTGGACTTGCCGCAACCGTTGGGGCCGCACACGCACAGCCGCACGCCCGACTGCACCTCGAGCGAGAAGTCGGACAGGATATCCTGTCCGTTGTAGGACTTGCTGAGATTCTGGATGGTGAAGTTCATGGAGCTACCTATCAAGACAGGAAGGAAGAGAATGTGGGGGAGGCGGG
>NZ_AGFG01000058.1 GCF_000226255.1 Desulfovibrio sp. A2 | reverse complement strand
CCCTGACCGCCCACGCCATGCGGGGTGACCGGGAACGCTTTCTGGCCGCAGGAATGACCGACTACCTCGCCAAGCCTATTGAAATCGACCAGTTGCACGCGGCCATGCGCGCCGCCCTGGCCCAGGCTCCACCCCCGGGCGGAGGAACGGCCTGATCCCGTCCGATGTTGGCGGTCCGTTGTTGACAGCTGCCGCACCCCGGTACCGCCCTCCTGTAGACGGACAGGACGATCGACACCGTGCCCGCACCGTGCCCGCACCGTGCGCGCCATGCCGCCGCGTCGGTCTTGCAGGGACGAACGCCGCTGCAAGGAGGCATGGCGCGACGCGCCTTCGGAAAGGTGAAGCCCGGCAGCGGGCATGCTCCAACTGTACGCACAACCTGTGTTTTTTCCCGCCCCTGCTTGACGCAATCCCTGCCCTTGGGTACAGCGATAGCAAACAAGAACGGCGTCATACCGGGTCTTGCGGCATGCGGAGGGCACGGCCAGGGGTCGGACTCGGCCTGCCTCCACACAGTGGCGCGCGGCATCATCCGCGTGCCGCCGCCGCGCGCCAGGCCCATTGGCATACAGCCCCGAAACACCGGGGCGGGTTCCCTGCGCGCACGCGCCGCAGGACAAACCGGGGGGTCGCATGCTGTTCACCCGTTCGCTGGGCGCCAAGGTGCAAATGCTCGTCGTGGGCACCGCCATCATGGTTTTCGCGGCGTTGTTCCTCGCCAACTCGTACTGGCAACGGGAAACCACCCTCCACCTCATCCACGAATCCTCCGCGCGCACCGCCCAAATCCTGCTCGAAGCCATCAGCGACCCCATGTCCAAGGGCAACGACGCAGGCACCGAGGAAAAATTCGACGCCATCGCCGCGCGCTATCCCACCGTCAGCGTGCACCTGACCGACTTCCGGGGCTCCATCACCTATTCCACCCGGCACGAGGCCATCCGCAAACCCGTGAAGGACGTGGTGCGCGACGCGCGCTTCGCCGCGCTGTTCGACGCCGCGCTGCAAAAGCCCGTCAACGACGGGCAGTTGCTGGAAATGGGCGGCACCCCCTACTACACCGAACTCAAGACCATCCCCAACGCGCCGGAATGCCACCACTGCCACGGCGGCAGCCAGCCCATCCTGGGGGCCATGGTCATGTTGCAGGACATCTCGGCCGACGCGGCCCTGCTGCGCACGCGCCAGTGGCAGGGCGGCGCGCTTTCGCTGGGCGGCATGCTGGCCCTCACGGCCGTGCTCTCGCTGTTCATGCGCCGGGCCGTGGTGGGCAGGGTGCGCACCATCGCCCAGGTGAGCAGCGAGATCGAACGCGGCAACTACGCCGTGTCCTTCACCGACGATTCCCGCGACGAACTGGGCGTGCTGTCCGCGAACCTGGCGGCCATGGTCGCCACCATCCGCAACCAGCTGGAATACAACAAATCCGTCCTCGGCGGCATCATCGTGCCGCTTACGGTGATGGACAAGGCTGGGCGCATCGAATTCGCCAACCAGCCCATGTGCGCCATTCTCGGTTCCGCCTGCAAGGAACTGATGGGGCTTTCGCTGCGCGAGGTGCTGGAAAAGGGCGGGCGCGACTGCCACCTGCAATGCGACCCGGTGGCCCAGGTGCTTTCCACGGGCGCCAGCACCAGCGGCATGCTGCGCTTCGTCCGCCGGGACGGCGTGGCCTTTCCCCTGCACTACGAGGCCTCGCCCCTGCGCGACACCGACGGCACGGTCGTGGGCGTCATTGCCGTGATGATCGACCTGACCCAGGAAGAAGAGGACAAAGCCCACATCGAGGCGCAGCGGCGCAACCTGCTGGAGGTGGCCGAAGAGGTGACCGGGGTGGCCCGCGCCCTGTCCGACGCGGCCGGTGAACTTTCCGTGCGCATGGAGGAACTGGCGCGCAACGTGGTGGAATCCACGGATGAAACCGCCCAGGTGGCCACGGCCATGGACGAGATGAACGCCACGGTCATGGAGGTGACCCGCAACGCCTCGGCCACGGCCGAAGCGGCGGACCTGGCCAACCGCGAGGCGCAACAGGGCGGAGAGGAAATGCAGTCCACCGTGGCGGAAACGCGCCAGGTGGCCGACCGCGCGGCGGGCCTTGCCGCGTCGCTCAACGACCTGGCCGCGCGGGCCGACAACATCGGCCGGGTCATCGACGTGATCAACGAAATCGCCGACCAGACCAACCTGCTGGCCCTGAACGCCGCCATCGAGGCGGCCCGCGCCGGGGACGCCGGACGGGGATTCGCCGTGGTGGCCGACGAGGTGCGCAAGCTGGCCGAAAAGACCATGACCGCCACCAAGGAAGTGGAGCGCGCCATACAGGACATCCAGTCGGGCACCGCCCTGGCCGTGGACGAGATGACCCGCACGCAGGGCCAGGTGGAAACCACGGCGGACAAGGCCGGGGCCACGGGCGAGGCGCTGGGGCGCATCGTGCGGCGGGCCGTGAGCATCGCCGACATGGTGCGCAACATCGCCACGGCCTCAGAGCAGCAGTCGGCCACCAGCGACGAGATCAACCGCAACGTCACGCGCATCAACGACCTCTCGCGCGACATCGCCGACCGCATCCGCACGGCCGAGGCATCCATCCGCGAGGTGTCGTCCATGGCCCGGCGGCTGGGTCAGTTGGTGGAGCGCTTCCGCCAGTAGCCCTCGGACAGGGCCTGACGCACCCGCGAAATGCCGGACACGCCGGGCCCACCCCGGAAATTTCACGCAATCTTCCCGCCGTTTCGCGGAGAATGATTGAACAGTCCATCGACCTGATGTATAGGTGGCAATACCGCGTGTCTTCTCCGTCCGGCCATGGCGCCGCCGAAGACGCGCGGCGCAGCGAGACACCCCGGCCTCCCCGGACGGCGCATCCGCCAGTGCCGCCGGGTTCGCCGACACCACACGAACATCACACGGTCCATCCACGGACCACCAAGGAGGCCTCCCGTGCCGAACATGCTCGAAGTCTACAAGTGCATCCACTGTGGCAACATCGTTGAAGTCATGCACGCCGGCGGCGGCGACCTGGTCTGCTGCGGCGAACCCATGAAGCTGATGAAGGAAGGCACCAGCGACGGCGCCAAGGAAAAGCACGTGCCGGTCATCGAAAAGACCGCCACCGGCTACAAGGTGAAGGTCGGCTCCGTGGCCCACCCCATGGAGGAAACCCACTGGATCGAGTGGATCGAACTCATCGCCGACGGCCGCAGCTACACCAAGTTCCTGAAGCCCGGCGACGCTCCCGAGGCCGAATTCTGCATCCAGGCCACCGAAGTTTCCGCCCGCGAATACTGCAACCTGCACGGGCACTGGAAGGCGTAAGCCCGTCCCCGCGCCGCCCGGCCGCCCGAAGACAGGCCAGCGGCGCGCGCCCGCAACGCAACCACCCGACAACGAGGACCGAATCATGAAGAAGTACGTCTGCACCGTTTGCGGCTACGAGTACGATCCCGCCGAAGGCGACCCCGACAACGGCGTGAAGCCCGGCACCGCCTTTGAAGACGTGCCCGCCGACTGGGTGTGCCCCATCTGCGGCGCGCCCAAGTCCGAATTCGAACCCGCCTAGGGCGTTCGAGCTTTCGACCATCAGGGGAGGCCGCGCCGCCGCGAGGTGGTGCGCCTCCCTTTTGCGTCCGCGCCGTTTCCGGATTCCGGCGTCGGGGGTCGGTACCGGGTCCGGCACGGCGAGGCAGTCCGGACGGCAGCCGGGTGTCCACACGCACTGCGCGCCAGCCCGCGCCACGCATCAGGCATCGCCCCCCCTTGCCCCCCCCACGGAATTTACTTACTCCTTTGGTCAGCCCTCTTGCGCATGCTCGCCGGCATGCCGCGCCCCCCGCGCACACCCACCGCACCCGCATCGCGAGGTAGAACATGCACGCCCTTGAAATAAAGAAGGACATCCACTGGGTCGGCGTTGTCGACCACAACAGCCGTGACTTCCACGGCTACTCGCTTTCGCCGCAGGGCACCACGTACAACGCCTACGTGGTCATGGACGAAAAGGTCACCCTGTTCGACACGGTGAAACACGAATTCCTGCCCACCATGCTCTGCCGCCTGTCGCAGGTGGTGGCGCCCGAGAAGATCGACTACATCGTCTGCAACCACCTGGAGCCCGACCACGCCGGCGCCCTGGCCGACATGGTGGCCCGCTGCAAGCCCGAGAAGATCTTCTGCTCGCCCATGGGCCTGAAAGCCATGGAAGCCCACTTCGACATCACCGGCTGGCCCGTGCAGGTGGTGAAGACGGGCGACTCCATCAGCCTCGGCAAGCGCACCGTGACCTTCGTGGAAACGCGCATGCTGCACTGGCCCGACAGCATGGTGTCGTACATTCCCGAAGACAAGCTGCTGATCTGCAACGATGCCTTCGGCCAGAACATCGCCAGCACCGAGCGCTACGCCGACGAGATCGACCGTTCCGCGCTGCTGCACGCCATGAAGGAGTACTACCACAACATCGTGCTGCCCTTCTCGCCCATCGTGCTGAAGACGCTGGACGCCATCGCCGAGCTGAAGCTGGACATCGACATGCTGGCCCCCGACCACGGGCTGATCTTTCGCGGGTACGACGAAGTGCAATTCGCCTTCGACACCTACCGCCGCTATGCCGAGCAGAAGCCCCAGAAGCGCGCCGTCATCGTGTTCGACACCATGTGGCACTCCACCGAAAAGATGGCCCACGCCATCGCCGACGGGCTGGAGGCGGGCGGCGTGCCCACCCGCATCATGTGGCTGAAGGCCAACCACCACAGCGCGGTGATGACCGAACTGGCCGACTGCGGCGCGGTGATCGTGGGTTCGCCCACCCACAACAACGGCATCCTGCCCGAAGTGGCCAAGATGCTCACCTACATGAAGGGCCTGCGCCCGCAAAACCGCATCGGCGCGGCGTTCGGCTCGTTCGGCTGGTCCGGCGAATCGGTGAAGGCCATCACCGAATGGCTGGAATCCATGGGCATGGAACTGCCCGCCGAACCGGTGAAGGTGAAGCACGTGCCCACCCACGACACCTACGGAAAGTGCTTCGAGCTGGGCAAGGCCGTGGCCGCCGCGCTTGCCGCCAAGTGCGGCGGGTAGACGGGCAACCCGCCGACGGAAGCCGCGAAAATACGGGGAAGGGCCTCGCGGCCCTTCCCCTTTTCCGTGCGTGCCGCAGTACTCCCCTGTCCGCACATGATCCGGACGTGATCCGGACCACGTGCGACGCCCCGTGTCACTGCCCCGTGCCACGGTCACCAAGACGAAAGTTTTCGTGCCTCTGTTGCGGCCCCCCGCCCTTTTCGCCACAGTCGGACCATGGATTTCCTTTCCCCCCTCCTGACGGCGGACACGCTCAAAATCTCCGTCATCCTGCTTACGTTGAAGGTGGCGGGCATCGCCACGGTGGTGTCCTCGGTGCTCGGCGTGCTTACCGCGTGGTGCATCGCGCGCCGCCCCTTTCCCGGCCGCACCTGGGTGGACGCCCTGTGCGCCCTGCCGCTGGTGCTGCCGCCCACGGTCATCGGCTACTACCTCATCCTGCTGGTGGGGCGGCGCGGCCTGATCGGGCCGTGGCTGGCCGAATTCGGCATCAACCTGATGTTCTCGTGGCAGGGCGCGGTGGTAGCGGCCACGGTGGTGGTCTTTCCGCTCATCTACAAATCCGCCCGCGCCGCGCTGGAAGCGGTGGACCACAATCTGGAGAACGCGGCCCGCACCTTGGGCGCCTCGGAATGGAAGGTGTTCGTGCGCGTTTCGCTGCCGCTGGCGTGGCGCGGCATTCTGGCCGGGGTCATGCTGGCCTTCGCGCGGGGCATGGGCGAATTCGGGGCCACCCTGATGATCGCGGGCAACCTGCCGGGCCGCACGCAAACCCTGTCGCTGGCCATCTATTCCGCCTTCCAGGCCGGTGACGACGCGCAGGCGCTCACGCTGGTCATCGTCACCTCGCTGCTGTGCATGGGCATCCTCATCCTGGCGGACAAGCTGGCCACCAGCGGTCTGTCCTTCGGCAGGAGAGGCGCGGCATGATCGACGTTTCCATCACCCACCGCCTGCCCCCGGCCAAGGGTTCGGGCGGCAAGGGCTTCAAGCTCGACGTGTCCTTTGCCACCGAAGACCGCACCCTGGTGCTGTTCGGCCATTCCGGCTCGGGCAAGACCCTGACCCTGCAGGCCATCGCCGGGCTGATGCACCCCCGCGCAGGGCGCATCGTCATCAACGGGGCCACCCTGCTGGACACGGCGGCGGGCATCGACATTCCGGCACGCAACCGGGGCCTTGGCTACGTGTTTCAGGATTACGCCCTGTTCCCGCACCTGTCGGTGCGCAAGAACGTGGAATTCGGGCTGAACGCGGGCCGCCACGCATCCGTTGCGGGCAACGGCGGCGCGGGGGGCACTGCCGCAGGGGCCGGGGCTGGGGTCGGGACCGGCTCGGGCGAACGGAACGACCGGCAGCGGGTGGACGAGTTGCTGGCGCTGTTCGAGATAGACCATGTGGCGCACAACCTGCCGGGCAACATCTCCGGCGGGCAGCGCCAGCGCACCGCGCTGGCCCGCGCCCTGGCCACCAACCCGCGCGCCCTGTTGCTGGACGAACCGTTCTCCGCCCTGGACCCGCTGCTGCGGGTGCGCATGCGCAAGGAATTCACCCGACTCTTCGCGCACTTCGACATTCCGGCCATCATCATCACCCACGACCCGGACGACGTGGACGCCTTTGCCGACACCCTGGTGCTGTACGAGGATGGCCGCATCCGGCACCACCTGAACTTCCGTGAACTGCGCGCGGAGGGGCGTCCCGCGCTGGGATTGCTGATGACCCTGATGAGTTAGCCAGCGACAGCTTTTTCCTTCCCGCATTTCATTTCCCGCCGGGCCGTGCGCGTCAACATGGCCGGGCGGGTGTTCCACCCGGCGCGCCCGCCTCGCGCGTCCGGTTCTCCACGGGCCTCCGGACTCCATCCGTCCGCCCGCCCCTCCACGTGTAAGCGCCGCCGTCCCCGCAAGGACGGCGGCGCTTTCCGCAGGCGGGCGGCATGCTCGCACGGCTGGGCGCTCTCCGCCGCGCTACTCCACGTTCAGAATCACCGAGAACGCCTTGAACATCACCAGGATGTCCGTGCCGGGCTCAAGGTCCAGCGCCTTCACGCTTTCCACGGTCAGCAGGGCGCACACGGTGGTGCCTTCGGGCAGATCCACCACCACCTCGGCGGCGATCTCGGAAAGGTTCACCCGTGCCACCTTGCCCGCGTAGCGATTGCGGGCGCTGGTCTTCAGGCGGTTTTCCTCGCGGGCCAGGATCACCCATGGCGCCTTCACGGTGGCGGTCATCACCTTGCCGGTGCTCACCCCAAGGTTCTGGGCGCTTTCCTCGGTGATCACCGAAACCACCTTCAGCCCGCTGTTGGTGGTCAGTTCCACCTCCACCAGCAGGCCATCCTTGACGATGGAGGTCACCCTGCCGGTGAACGCGTTGCGCGCGCTGGTCTTCATCCGGGTCTCCTTGTTCAGGTAATGATGCACGATGCGCCGCACGTCATCATCCGAAAAGCGCAGGTAGTTGGCCGTCTGGTTCATGCTCTGGTGGCCCAGGATGCCCTGCACGATCTTCAGCGGCACGCCGCCGCGCAACAGCTCCACGGCCCGTGAATGGCGAATGACGCGCGGGTTCAGGTATTCCCTGGGAATGGAGCATTCCGCCGCGCGCTCGTAGAACTTGCGGCGCACGTAGCCCTGGTCCAGCCGGAACACCCGCCCGCGCAGCCCGAACAGCATGGGGTCGTCCAGCACCCGCCGCACTTCGCGCATGACCGGTTCCGGCAACTGGATCTCGCGGCCGCCATGGCCGCGCACGATGACCAGTTGGCGTAGCGGGTCCAGGTCCGCCGTGTCGTCCAGGGCCAGCACCTCGCCCAGGCGTAGCGCGCCGTGGCGCATCATCAGGAAGGCCACCCACAGCCGCCCGCGCGAACGGCGCTGCACCGGCGTGGACGCCGCGCCGAACCAGGCGTGGAAGGTGGCCGTGAGTTCGTCGAGTTGTTCGGAGGTGAGATGCTTCACCCCTTCGGGCACCTGAAAGCTCTGCGCCGGGCAGGGCGCGTCCGTTGCCGCCTTCGGCGCGGGCAAGAGGGAAACGTCTGCCCCCCGTCTGGTCGCGCCACGCGGGCAGGCGGCGCCGCCGCCCATGCCCGGCGCGCCTCCAGTTCCCGCTCGATGCAGGCCCGCATCAATTCCAGTTGCGCCTCGTCCAGCGCGCCGACGATACCGGCCAAAGGAGCATGCATGATCCATCTGCCTCCGCAGTGTCGTTGCCGCCGCCACCCTGCCGGAAGTCTTGGTCTGTTTTGGCCGGAAAGGGAACACTGTCACGAAAAAAACAACCCAGGTGACCGTGTTGCGCCATGGATGGACAGGGGCTAGGCGAAAGATGGAAGGAGCCCCGGTCGCACGTGCCTGCCGCACGGGAGCCCCGACGAAGTCCGGCCCGGAATGCGCACCGGGCCGGCACCTCGTCCCTTCGCCTTCTCCATCCGGAGCGCTGGCGGGCCGTGGCCGGGCAATGCCCGCACCAGGGCCGACCCCGTCCAGCCCGGTTGCCGACAGGTTCCGCCCCGCCCGTTTCCCTGCGCCCTGGACGAAAGCCCATGCTTCCATTTTCCGCCCTTCCCACCCTGCTCGTCCTCGTGGCGCTGGCCGCGCTGGTGGCGTTGACCATGCTGCTGGCCTTCGAGACGGCCCTGGAGCCGCGCGGCGATGCCCACGACGGCGAACTGGCCCTGCCCACGGGGAGCGGCGCTGGCCTGCGTCTGCGCGTGCGCGAAGTGTGCGGCGGTCCGCTGGCCCTGATGCTGGCCGGGCTGGGCCTGCCCCTGCTGTGGCCGGAACCGGAGGCCGGGGTGACCCTGCTGGCCACGGCCGCCGCGTTGCGCCTGCTGCGCGGACCCGCCGTCGCCCACGCCATGCCCTGCCCCACCGCCCAGGCCACGGCCGCCCCAGGCATCGCCTATGCGCCCGTGGCCCACATGCGCACCCCGTTCACCGACGTGCGCGGCATGCCCATCCAGCCCGTGGGCGCGCGCGGCGTGGCGGGCAGCATAGACGTGCTGCCTGAGTTCGCGGACGGCCTCGCCGACATCGAGGGCTTTTCGCACCTTCTGGTCATCTACCATCTGCACGAATGCCAAGGCTTCACCCTGCGCATAACGCCCTTTCTGGACACCAACGAGCACGGCGTGTTCGCCACCCGTTCGCCGCGCAGGCCCAACCCCATCGGCATTTCCGTGCTGCGGCTCACCGGCGTCAGCGGCAACCGGCTGCACGTGGAGAACGTGGACATGCTGGACGGCACCCCGGTGCTGGACATCAAGCCCTACGTCCCCACCTTCGACGTCTGGGACGCCGACAGGACGGGCTGGTTCGCCACCGTGGCGGACAACGCCGTGCAGTGCAGGGCCGACGACCGCTTCATCCCCGCAGACACCACTCAACCCTAGACAGGAGGCGCTTCATGACCCTTGCTTTCCGTTCCTTCCGCACCGGCCGCCGCGCGCTCGCCGCCCTGGCCCTCGTGGCGCTGATCTGCGCTCCCCTTGCCGCCCACGCGGGCGAGATCACCGTGTCCGCCGCCGCCAGCCTGACCAACGCCTTCACCGACATCAAGGGCATGTTCGAAAAGGCCACCCCCGGCGCCACGGTGCAGACCAACTTCGCCGCCTCCGGGCCGCTGCTGAAGCAGATGCAGGAAGGCGCGCCAGTGGACATCTTTGCCTCCGCCGACCAGGCCACCATGGACAAGGCCGTGGAAAGCAAGCTCATCGACGTGGCCACCCGCAAGGACTTCGTGTCCAACAGCCTGGTGCTCATCGTGCCCGTCGACTCCAGGCTGGCCATCAAGGGCGTGGACGACCTGAAGCAGGCGGGCGTCACCCGCATCGCCGTGGGCAACCCCGACTCGGTGCCCGTGGGCCGCTACACCAGGACCGCCCTGACCGCCGCCGGTTCGTGGGACGCCATCTCCGGCAAGGCCGTGCTGGCCGAAAGCGTGCGCCAGGCGCTGGACTACGTGGCGCGCGGCGAGGCGGAAGCGGGCTTCGTGTACATGACCGACGCCAAGATCGCGGGCGACAAGGTGAAGGTGGTGGCCACCGTCAAGGGCCACGCCCCCATCACCTACCCCATCGCCATCCTTGCCGCCTCGAAGGACAAGGCCACCGCCGCCGCGTTCATCACGTTCGTCACCGGGCCGGAAGGCATGGCCGTGCTGGACAAGTACGGCTTCGGCAAGCCGTAGCCACGCGCATTGCCGCTACAAACGGACGGGCGCCCACCGCGAGGTCGGCGCCCGTCTTGCGTCGCACGCCCGATTGCCCAGCCGATTGCCCGGCAGGTGCGCCATTGCCCAGGCATGCATACGCCCGTGGCCTTGCGATACTGCACGCGCCCCGCGAACGAGTGAGCGCCATCGCCACATCCACGCGCCCATCCCCCTTTCCGCACGGCTCCGTCACACCCCCGAAAACCGGCCAGCACCGGCAACTTGCCGCCGCCATGTATTTTTTGCTGACAGTTTTGGCGTAACCGTGCTAGATTCCCGACAGTCTCTCCCTTTCCATATGTAAAATTCCCCCAAAATGCTTGCATCTTGGCGGGAAAGTGGTAGTAGCAACCATTATCGCTTGATGCACACACGTTGCCCGGCCTTCGGCGGAAGCAGACCGGGCGGCGCGCCGATTTCACCGTTTAACCTTGCCGGGTTTCCGGGCGGCCACACCGCCAGACCCGCAGCAAAGGGGGAAAGCATGGATGTCGTCATGCTGTCACGGCTGCAATTCGCGGTAGCCGTCTTTTTCCATTTCATCTTCGTGCCGCTGACACTGGGCCTTTCGGTGCTCATCGCGGTCATGCAGACCATCTACTACCGCACCGGCAACGAAACCTACAAACGCATGGCCAAGTTCTGGGGCAAGCTGTTCCTGATCAACTTCACCCTGGGCGTGGTCACCGGCATCACCCTGGAATTCCAGTTCGGCACCAACTGGTCGCGCTACTCGGAATACGTGGGCGACATCTTCGGTTCGCTGCTGGCCATCGAGGCCACCCTGGCCTTCTTCCTGGAATCCACCTTCCTGGCCGTGTGGGTGTTCGGGTGGGAGCGGGTGTCCAAAAAGATGCACCTGTTCGCCATCTGGGCCGTGGCGTTTGCCTCCAACCTGTCCGGCCTGTGGATCATCCTGGCCAACGGCTGGATGCAGAACCCCGTGGGCTACGTGATCCGCAACAACCGCGCGGAACTGGACAACTTCTTCACCGTGCTCAGCAACCCCTACGCATGGGGCCAGTTCTTCCACAACCTGGCCGCCTCGTGGATGCTGGCGGGCTTCTTCGTGCTGGGCATCTCTGCCTGGCACCTGCTGCGCCGCAACGAAGAGGACTTCTTCAACCGCTCGTTCAGGCTGGCCGCCGGGTTCACCCTGGTGCTGGCCCTTCTGGTGGCGGTGCAGGGCCACAACCACGGCAACACCGTGGCCAAGCTGCAACCCGCCAAGCTGGCGGCCATGGAATCGCACTGGGAAACCCAGAAATCCGCGCCCATGTACCTCTTGGCCGTGCCCAATGAAAGCGCCGAGGGCAATGCCATCCAGGCCTTCGGCATTCCCGGCGTGCTCAGCCTGCTGGCCTTCAACGATCCCTCCGCCGAAGTGAAGGGCCTGAAGGACTTCCCCAAGGAAGACCGCCCGCCCGTGCTGCTCACCTTCCTGAACTTTCGCCTGATGGTGGGCCTTGGCACGCTGTTCCCGCTGCTGGCTGGCGCCGCCTTCCTGTTCCGCAACCGCCTGCAGGACAAGCAGTGGCTGCTGAAGGCGCTGCCCTGGGCCATCCCGCTGCCCTACCTGGCCATCATGGCCGGGTGGGCCGTGGCCGAAATAGGCCGCCAGCCGTGGATCGTGTACGGCATGATGCGCACCACCGACGCTGTGTCGCCGGTGCCCGCCTCGTCCGTGGCCGTATCACTGCTGGCGTTCGGGGCCGTGTACACCCTGCTCGGCGTGCTCGACATCTACCTGCTTCGCAAGTACGCGCGCAAAGGCCCCGCCGCCTAGCCCGCACGACGTGCCGCATAGCCGCATGAACAGCTAACCGAGAGGATCGGAAACATGTTGGAGACAATCTGGTTCGTCCTGTGGGGCCTGTTGTGGGCCGTATACTTCGTCCTTGACGGCTTCGACTTCGGCATGGGCACCCTGCTGCCCATCGCCGCGCGCAACGAGGCCGACCGCCGCACCATCTACAATGCCGCCGGCCCCTTCTGGGACGGCAACGAGGTGTGGTTGATCACCGCGGGCGGCGTCACCTTCGCCGCGTTCCCCAAGGCGTACGCGGTGATGTTCAGCGCGCTGTACGCGCCGCTGCTGATGCTGCTCTTCGCGCTGATCTTCCGCGCGGTGTCCTTCGAGTTCCGCAACAAGATCGACAGCCCCGGCTGGCGCAAGGTGTGGGACGTGTTCCAGTTTCTGGGCAACTTCGTGCCCGCGCTGCTGTTCGGCGTTGCCTTCGCCAACCTGTTCATGGGCATCCCCATCGACGGCAACGGCGTGTACCACGGCAACCTGCTGAAGCTGCTGAACCTGTACGGCCTGCTGGGCGGCGTGTTCTTCGTGCTCATGTTCGCCCTGCACGGCGCGCTGTGGATGGGCATCAAGTCCACGGGCGATCTGCACGACCGGGCCGTGGGCCTGGCGCGGGGCATCTGGCCGCTGTTGCTGTGCGCGGCCGTGGCCTTCCTGGCGGCCACCGCCGTGTACACCAACCTCTACGTCAACTACCTGAAGCTGCCGCCGCTGCTGGTGTTCCCCATCCTGGCCGTGGCCTCGCTGCTGACCACCCGGTTCTTCATCGCCTCCAACTCGGTGGGCATGGCCTGGGTGTGCAACGCGGTGTTCATCGTGTGCGTGACCTTCTTCGGGGTGTTCGGGATGTACCCGGCGCTGCTGCCGTCCAGCATGGACCCGGCCTTCAGCGTCACCATCGCCAACGGCGCGTCCAGCCCGCTGACGCTGAAGATCATGCTCACCGTGGTGGTGATCTTCGTGCCCATCGTGCTGGCGTACCAGGCCTGGGTGTATTCCGTGTTCACCCACAAGATCACCGACGAGGACCTGGAAGACGAGCACGCCTACTAGGCGCGTTGCACGCAACGCCCCACACGCAACGTCTCAGACGCGCAGGGGGACCCGCAAGGGTCCCCCTGTTCCTTTTCCGCCAGCCAGCGTCATTCACCTGCGGCCCTGCCGCATCGCCTTCATCACCCCTTGTAGGACGCGTCCTACAAGGCCCCTACAGCATCCGACAATCATTGCATGCGCCTATTGGTATGGTATTGTGCAAATTGAAGCCACTCCGGTGGCCAGCGCCACGGCGATGATGACTCATATCCTTTCCGCGCCACCACAGCAGGAACGCCACATGTCCTTCGCACCGTCTTCCGCCCCCCCATGCGCCAACGTCCCGGCGGGTGCGGCACCCGGAACGGCAAACTCCCCGGCGGCCCCGGCCGCCTTCGCGCGGCGGGGCACGGCCCTGCGCGACTTCTTCTTCGCCGCCAACGGAGCCTCGCTACGCCGGGCCTTCGAGGCCCTGGCCCTGCCCGACGCCCCGCCCTTGCCCCCCGTGGCCGCGTGGGACGAGGAGGAATACCTGTTCAACCGGCTGTTCGTGGGGCCCGGTCCGGTGGCCGTGCCGCCGTACGCCTCGGTGTACCTGGAGCCCGAACGCCGCCTGATGGGCGAGGCCACCCTGTTCGCCCGCGAGGCATACGCGGCGTTGGGCCTTGCCTCGCCGTGGCAGGGGTCCGTGCCCGATGACCACATCGGCCTGGAACTGGACGCCGCGTTGGCCGTCTTCGACGCCCTGCGGCAGGGACGGACCGACGTCAGCCCCACGGGAACTCCCCGGCCCGCCGCCGAAGACCTTGCCGCCTGGTGGGATGCCTTCGTGGCCGGGCACATGGCCGCGTGGGTGCCGTCATTTCTCGATGCCCTGCGCCGGGCAGGCGCAACGTCCGCCGTCATGGGCCGCGCGGGCGACGACCTGGCCCGCTGGCTTGCCGACGCCGCGCCACTGGGGCGCGGGGCCTTCTCCCTGCCGGCACAACCGGCCACCAAGCGAGGAGCAGTATGAACAAGACCGATCGGGCAGCACGCGGCTGCGACAACGCGCGGCGCTTCTTTCTCAAGGGGACGGCCGCCCTGGGCACGTTGGGCGCGCTGGGCGCGCTGGGTTCCGGCCCCTGCGGGCTGCTGCGCCCGGCGCAGGCCGCACCGCTGAAGGGCGGCGGCTACGCGGGGGGCTACGCCGTGCACCGGCAGGTGTGCCCGCGCAACTGCTACGACACCTGCATGATGCTGTCCCACGTCAAGGACGGACGGGTGGAGTTCGTGGAAGGCGACCCCGCCTGCACCTTCACCGGGGGCGGCCTGTGCGTGAAGGGCAACGCCTACGTGGGCAGCGCCTACAGCCCCGACCGCATCAAGTACCCCATGGAACAGCAGGGACGCGGCACCGGCAAGTGGAAACGCCTGAGCTGGGACGAGGCCATCGACAAGATCGCCCGCAAGATCGTCGAGTGCAAACAGAAGGACGGCTCGCTGCTGGGCGTGGGGCTGAACCGCCTTTCCGGCCATCAGGGCGTCACGCCCAACGTGGCCGACGGCATGTTCGCCTCCATGGGCCACATCACCCGGCTGGTGGGCACCCCGTGCTGGCCTGCGGGCATCGACGCCCAGTCCTACGACATGGGCAAGATGCTGGCCGACGATCCGGAGGAAATGCCCGAATCTCGCTACGTCATCCTGTGGGGCGGCAACCCGGCGTACTGTTCCATCCATTCCATGAAGTACGTCTACGCCGCGCGCGAACGCGGGGCCAAGATACTGTGCATCGACCCGGTATTCACCCAGACCGCCGCCAAGGCCGACGAGTACTGGCAGATCCGCACCGGCACCGACGGCGCGCTGGCGCTCGGCATGTGCCGCCACATCCTGGACAAGGGGCTGGCCGACCAGCGCTGGCTGGCCGCCAACGCCCACGGCTATGACGAATTCGTGGCCTACCTGCGCGACAGCGTCACCGTGGAATGGGCCAGCCAGGAAACGGGCATCCCCGCCGACAAGATCCGCGCGGTGGCCGAGGAATTCGCCACGGCGAAGCCCGCCACCATCTGGATGGGCTACGGTCTGCAACGCCACACCAACGGCGGGGCCACCATCCGCAACATCGACGCCCTGTGCGCCATGACCGGCAACATCGGCGTCACCGGCGGCGGGGCGCGCTACGGCAGCCTGCTGAACTACGTGTTCAGCGGCGCGCACGGCGCGTTCCAGCCGCCCGCCGGGTCCGTGGGCGTGCCCGTCACCGCGCCCGACGGCAGCGTGAAGCACGGCCGCCGCACGCTGAACATCAACAAGATGGCCGAAATGCTGCTGACGGCGGACAACCCGCCCGTGCGCCTGCTGTGGGTGACCGGGTGCAACCCCGTCTCGCAGATATTCGACCACCAGAAGATGCTGAAGGCCCTGGCGCGCATGGAAATGACCGTGGTGGTGGACCTGTTCTTCAACCAGACCGTGGAGCAGGCCGACATCGTGCTGCCCGTGACCACCCTGTTCGAGGAATGGAACGCCAACGCGGGCTACTGGCACCGCTGGGTGGGCATCAACGAGAAGTCCATCGAGCCGCTGCACGAGGCCAAGTGCCAGGTGGACATCGCCAAACTGCTCACCGCGCGGCTGAACCAGCTCTCGCCCGGCTTCAGCACCTTCCCGGCCGACGCGGACCCGCGCGCCCTGCTGATGGCCGAATGCGGCCAGGCCATGAAGGACCACTTCGGCATAGCCTCCATGGACGACCTGCTGAAGTCCCCGGCCAAGGCCAGAAAGCCCGGCCCGGCGTGGTCCGACGGCAAGTACCTTACCCCTTCCGGCAAGTACGAATTCAAGTCGGACATCTGCGCCAAGCACGGCTTCAACGCCCTGCCGGTGTACGTGCCGGGGCGCAAGCCCTTCGGCCCGCTGCGGGTGCTTACCCCGCACGCCAAGTTCGGCCTGCATTCGCAGTTCATCAACCTGGACTGGATGGAAGACTTCAACCCGGAACCCCTCGTGTACATCCACCCGGAAACGGCGGCGGCCCGCTCCATCCGCGACGGCGACATGGTCGAGGTCAAGGCCCGCACCGGGGCCACCCGGCTGCGGGCGCGGCTGACCAGCAACATGCCGCGCGACCACATCCTGCTGTACGAGGCGTGGTTCCGGAACAACGCGTACAACTGCCAGAACCTGGTGGACGAGGAGAGCGCCGACATGGGCGCGTGGAAGACCGGCGCGCCCGGCGTGGCCATCCATGACCAGTTCGCCGACGTGGCGCGCATCTAGGAGCGGCAATCATGAAAAAGCAACTCGGCTTCCTCGTGGACACGGAAAAGTGCATCGGCTGCTTCACCTGCGCCATGGCCTGCAAGAACGTGTACCACCAGCAGAAAGGCATCGCGTGGCGGCAGGTGCACCCCATGGGCGAATCCATCTACCCCCACCGCGAACGGGCGTGGCTTTCGCTGGCCTGCAACCACTGCGAGAACCCGGTCTGTCTCGAACAGTGCCCCGTGAAGGCGTACGCCAAGCGCGAGGACGGCATCGTGGTGCACGACCAGGACGCCTGCATCGGCTGCGGCAACTGCGTGCGCTCGTGCCCGTACGGCGCGCCCAAGATGAACCCCGTGGAAAAGCGCGCCGAAAAGTGCAGCATGTGCTGGCAGCGCATAGACGCCGGGCTGGACCCGGCCTGCGTGCACAGCTGCCCTGTGGGGGCGCTGTCCATCGCGGACATCTCCACCGCCCGGCTGGACGGCTGGGTGCAGTACCCGGCGGGCTACCCGGAACCCAAGCGGCTCAACCCCTCCACCCGGTTCAAGGCCCCGCGCCAGCCGCGCGAGATACGGAGGAACGACGCATGAACTCCATGGAACTTCCCCTCGTGATATTCACGGTGCTCAGCCAGGGCGCGGTGGGGCTGGTGGCCCTGACGGCGGCCCGGCAATGGGCGGCCGACGGCGGGGGCGACCTGTCCCCGGCCCCGCGCACGGCGTGGCTGACGGCCATGGCGCTGCTGGCGCTGGGCGCGTTCGCCGCCCTATTCCATCTGGGCCACATGGGCGGCGCGGTGCGCACCCTGGCCAACCTGGAATCCGCATGGCTCAGCCGCGAAGGGCTGGCCCTTGGCGCAACCGGCGCGCTGCTGCTGGCGGGATACCTGTCGCCCGGCCTGCGGGCGCGCGGCGCGGCCACGGCGGCCGCCGCGCTGGGCGTGGCGGCCGTGCTGGTCACCAGCATGACCTACGCCCCGGCGGGCTTTCCGGCGTTGAACAACGCGCTGCCGGGGGTCTTCTTCCTGCTCACGGCGGCGGTGCTGGGACCGGCTCTGGCGGCCCCCTTCCTGCCCGACGCGCACCAGCCCGTCGCCATGCGGGCGTTGCGCGCGGCCATGCTGGTGTCGCTGGTGATCAACCTGGTGGTGCCGTGCGTGTGGCTTTCCGGCGGCACGGTGATGCGCCTGACCGGCGAGGCCTTCCTGGCCGCGCCGCTGTACTGGCTGCGCATGGCCCTGCTGGCCGGGTCGTACGCGCTGGCGCGCGGCGGACGCATGCCCGCGTGGATGCTGCCGCTGCTGGTCGTGCAGGAACTGCTGGGCCGGGCGCTGTTCTTCATGCTGCCCGTGCACGCCTCGGTGAACATCGGCAACCCGTTCTGACAAACGCCCCGCCCCGCGTGCCCGTTGGCGCGCGGGGCGGGGATGCGAGGATGCGGCCATGAACATGCGCGGCCCGTGCCCGAAAGCCGTGCGGGCAACAGCGCTGGCCATCGCGCTGACCCTTGTGCTGATGATGCCCCTTCCGCTCTCCACCATGACGGCGGGGGCGACAGGGGCAACAGGAGCGGCAGGGGCAGCCGCCCCGGCCCAGACCGCTCAAACCGGCGCGCCCGCCGCCACGGCCTTCCGGCACATCCCGCCCGGCCCCCTGCGCGGCGCGGTGGGCAAGGAACTGGCCATTCCCGTGGCCAGGGGCGCCGAGGCCGAAGGCGACTACGCGGTGCAGGCCGAACTGGCCGCCGGCCCCAGGGCCAAGGGGGCAACGGAGCCCGCCGACATCTCCGTGGATGGCCGCACCGTGCGCGTGGTGCCCCGCCAGCCGGGGGTCTACGTCATCGAAGTGCGCGGCATGCGCGAAGGCCCCGTTTCCTGAGGCGGCGCACCGCCCGAACAGGTGTTCGGGGAACGCATCGAAATCACGGTCCCGCGTTGAGCGGGGCCGTTTTCATTTCAGCGAACGCTCGACCGATCGTGCATCCGGCACGGGCGTGTGGCGCGGGTCGGGCAGCAGCCAATCACACACGCAGCGCAGCCCCCGCACGGAGCACGCCGCGCGCAGCCAGCCCGCCAAGCGTACCCGGTACAGCCACGCGGCAAGCCCGGCAACCACGCCCAGCACCCACCACGCGGCGTGGGCCAGCACCGCGCCCAGCACCAGCGCAAGCCCGGCGGCCCCCCAGCGCAGCGGCCCGCGCAGCAGGCGCACGGCGGTCAGCACGCCGCACAGGGCGTTGGCCAGCAGAAAGCCGTCGGCCAGGGCCACCAGCCCGGTCACGTCAATGACGCCCCGCCCCACGGCGGCCAGCACCACCGCGTGCGCGCCCCACAGCAGCCCGATGCCCCCGGCGGGCGCGCCACTGCGGGCGCGCAGGCCCACCACGCGCGGCAGGATGCCGTCCGCCGCCAGCGATGCCGCCAGCCGCGCCACCCCGCCCACGAACATCAGGTAGGTGGTGGCGCACAGGGCCAGCGCCAGCGCCCCCAGCACCGGGCCGCCCCACGCGCCGAACAGCGGCGTCAGCAGCGCGGCCACGCCGTCCGGCGGCGCGGAGAGCGCGACGGGGATGCCGCCCGCGCCATCCCCCACCTGGGCCGCGTCGCGCACCGCCACCCACTGCATGCCGCCCGCCACGGCCAGGTCCACCGCCGTCACCGCCGCCACCGCCCGGACGACGGCCTTGCGGATGGTGCGGCGCGGGTCGCGCACCTCTGCGCTGTAGTTGCCCACCACCTCCCAGCCCACCACGATCCAGAACAGCAACAGCAGCGCATGGCCCAGCATGGCCCAGTCGGGAGCGGGCAGACCGAAGGCGGGCAGTCCGGGTGCGGACAATGCGCCACCGCCCGCACCGCGCCACAACGCCCCCGCCGCATCGCCCAGCGTGGCCACGCCCCCGGCGAACAGCAGCCCCGCCGACACCGACGACAGCACCAGCGCCACCCGGCCCAACGCTGCCACCTGCCGCAGCAGCAGCCCGGCGCACACCATCAGCAACCCGTAGGCCACCCCCACCGGGGGCAGGCCGCCCAACGGCAGGTAGCGCACCCCGGTCAACAGCACGGCCACGGGGCCGAACAGCACCGCCACCACCAGATACAGCGAGGCCAGCCGCCGCCCTTCCGGGCCAAAGGCATGCCCCACCGCCACCGAAACGCCCCCGTCGCCGGGGAACAGCACGGAAAGCTCGCCGAACACCAGGGCGAACACCACCCCAACGGCGATCATGGCCAGCCACGCGGGCAGCGCCCACGCCCCGGCCACGCCCAACACCACGGGCGGCAGGATGATGATGCCCGATCCCAGCACCGGCCCCACGATAAGCCCCGCCAGAAGCCACGGTCCAAGTTGCGCGTTGCGCATGGGGTTGCCCTCCTGTTGTTTCCGTGCCATCCTTGGCCCCATAGCGCCCGGAAATCCAACGGTATTTCCCGAAGGCAGCGTTCTGCCGGGCCGAACGGTCCGCGCGGCGCACCCGTCGCGACCAGCCCGCGCATCCGCTTGGCCGCCATTCCGGCACCGGCCCGATGCCCCACCACGCGCACCGGTGACACCGGCACCCTTCCCCTTCCGCAACCCCGCGCACCGCCATGGAACTGCACCTGCTCCGCGCCTTCGCCACCGTGGCCGAATCCGGCACGCTCACCCGCGCCGCCGCCGAGCTGCATCTCAGCCAGTCGGCCCTCAGCGGGCAGATTCGCGCGCTGGAAGACGCCCTGGGCGTGACCCTGTTCCGCCGCCGCGCGCGCGGCATGGACCTGACCGACGCGGGCGCGGACCTGCTGCCCCTGGCAAGAAAGGCGCTGGACGCCGCCACGGCCCTGCGCCGCAAGGCCGAACGGCTGCGCGCCCAGCCCACCGGGCGGCTGGTGCTGGGCCTGAACACCGACCCTGCGTTCCTGCGCATGGTGGCCCTGCACGAGGCCCTTGGCGAGGCCTGCCCCGACGTGGCGCTGGAATTCACCATGACCCAGACCATGACCACCGCCGAACTGCTGCGCGAATCGGTCATCGACGCGGGTTACCGCTACGGGCAGGACTTCGCCCCCGACATCGTGGAGCACCCCCTGCGCGAGGTGGAAATACGTATCGTGATTCCGGCGGGCATGGTGCCCGCGCCGCCCGGCCAAGCGGCTGCCGCCCCGGTTTCCGCACCCGCCCGGCGCAAGGGACGTGCCCGCGCCGCCGCCCACCCGCCGCCGGAACGCCCGGAATGGACCGACGCGGTGCGCCGCCACGGCGCGCCCCGCTCCGCCAGCGCGGCGGACGCCCTTGCCGTCCCCCCTGCCGCGGCCCTTTCCGGCGGCAACGGCGATGCCGCCTCGCCCGATTCACCCCCGACAGACGCCGCCGCCCCCGGCCTGCTTTCCGCCCTGCTGGCCCGCTGCGGCGGCATGCCCGCACCCCGGCCGGACTACGCCCCGGCCGATCTGCCCCGTCTGCCCGTGCACGACGCCAGCGCCTGGCACGCCCTGTCGCAACTGCCGTGGATCTGGCCCACCTGCGACTGCCCCTTCCACCGCACCGTGGCCGCGCGCATGGCCCCCTACGGGTTGCGCCCGCGCACGGCGGCCGTGGCCATCGACGAGCCCATCGTCAAGCAGCTGGTGGCCACCGGCAAGGGCGTGGCCGTGCTGCGCGCCGACGAAACGGCCCAGATGGTGCGCGACCACGGGGTGTACGTGTGGCCGGAACCGCTGGTGGTGCCGCTGTGCATCGCCCACCGCACCGACCGCAGCGACGACCCGGCCCTGCGCGCCCTGGTGGAGGCCGCCCGCGCCGTGTGGAAGTAAGCACGCGGCACCCTCGCGCCTTCTCCGTCCCCACCCCTTCGCCCGCCGTTTCCCGCCCCGCCCCGCGCGCAAACGACGAACGCGGTCCCCGCCGTGGCGGAAACCGCGTCCATGCCGTGCGGCCGGGGCCGCATCCGTACATTCCTTCCCATGCCCGGCCTGCCGCCGTGCATCCCTCGTCCGTGGGGCTTTTCGGGCTGGCCGGACTGACCGGACTGGCCCGCGCCATCCCCGCCCCGCTCCGCGCCTTCCGGGCGCGCAACGGCAGCCGCAACCGCACTGCCCGTCGCGACATCCGCCGCGACTCTGGGGCGACATCCGCCGCTACATCCGGGGCGCGCCGTGCTCGCGCCCCTTCACCACGCGCCGGGCAGGCCCGCGCTACACGTTGATGCTCACCCCGGCAGCGCCGCCGGACGAGCCGGAATCTCCGCTGGCCGACTCCAGCTTGGCCTTCTGGTCCAGCAGTTCCGTCAGCTGGCTCTGGAGCATGGAGATTTCGGACATCTTCATGGCCACCTGCTGTTGCCGCTGCTCGTCATCAAGGCTGGCATCTTGCTGGATTTCTTCCATTTCCTGCTGCTTCTCCTTGATCTGTTCGCGCAGGTTCTGAATCTGTTCCTTCAACGATGCCAATTCGTCGCTGTCGTCCGTTTCCCCGGTGGATTGCGAACCGCCAGCGCCGCTGCTGGCCATGCCCGCCGCCTTCTGCCGCCCTTCCTCGGAAATGGACACGGTGTCGCCGCCGCTTTCCGCAGCATCCGTGGACGCGGTGCGCAACGTGCCCGTGCGTTCCGTGCCCGCCTGCACCTGCAAGGTGCTGTAGGCGGTGCCGACCTGGGTTCCGTCCAGTGCTTCGACCATAGGACCTCCTTTCGCGCGGGTGCGCGACCTTCAGTCAACCTATCGGCGCAGCACATGAAGAGTTTATGGCACACACTCACATTTCGTTGCACACCACAACACTGCTCGCGATTTCTGAATATTGCTCTCCTCCCCCTTCTGCCTCACCCTCTGCACGCCAGCCATATATCAACCACACGCGAGCACCCGTAAACGCGAACACGGCCCCTGCCGAAGCATGGGCCGCGTCCTTGAGCGTGCACATGGCGTGTGTCTGGTCCGGTTGCCGCGCTGCATCCGTGGCCCCGCCACGGAAAATGCGTGTCCCGTCTCTCGTCGGCCCGCCGCGCGGCATGCGGCGTGGCCGCTGGCCCGCTATTCCTCGCCGGTTTCCGCCTCGGCCGTGTTGGTGGCGGATGCGTTGCCGCCGCCCTGCTCGGCCTCCTGCTGCTGCTTCTCCAGCTCGGACTTTTCGGTCACGGCCTGCGATACTTGGCTTTCCAGCATGGTAATCTTGGCCTGCATCAGCTGGACCTGTTCCTGTTTGGTCTCCTCGTCCATGTCGGTGTCATCCTGCAATTCGGCCAGTTCGTCCTCAGCATCGCTAAGGCTCTGGCGCAGTGACGACACCTCGGATTCCGCCGCCGAGATGTCCGCCTGCGAGACGTCGTCTTGCAGGGCCTGCGACGCGTCCGAACTGCCGGAGGATTCCGACGATTGGGCCGCCTTGCGGCGCGCCTCGTCCGAGATGGACACGGTGTCGCCGCTGCTGGTTGTGGTTGTTTCGGTGCCTGACGTGGTTGCGCCGGACGTGGTGGAACCGGTCGCTGCCGTTCCCGTTGCCTGGGTGAAGCCGCCAAGGCCCAACAGCCCCTGCGCGGTGCCGATGCCTTCCATCATGGTGCCTCCTTCCAACGCGGCATGCGTTGTGTTGCACCCTTCCTATCGGCGCGGCGTGCGAGATACTTAAATAACTATGTGTAATGATAGTGAAATGCGTATCAAGAAGCGTAGCCCCACGCAAAGCGGGGCCACACCTTTGCAAGCGGCTTGACGAACCGGAAACACGCCGGAAACACGCGGCATGCGCGAAGTGCAGGACAGGGGGGAAAGAGGCCAGGAAGGAAGGGAAGGAGGAGGAGACGAGCGGGCGGCACGGCGCACGCGGCGGAACGGCAACGGGCATTCACCCGCCGCAACGGGCCGGACGGCACGGCCCGCCAACACGCCCCGACACGCCCAGAACAGGCCCGGAACGGCAGGCTACTCCGTGCGGCACGCACCGGTAAGCGCCCGGTGCACGTTGACCACGAAGTCCTGCACGTTGGTGAGGATGGAGCGCGAGGTCAGCGAGCCACGGTCGGCCAGCTTGCCCGCCGCGAATTCCGAAATGTCCGCGATGAAGAAATGCACCGGCCGCAGACTGCCCCCCGGCCCGGCCTGATACGAGGGGGTCATGTTGCCGGTGGCGATGGTGTGCAGCGCGGTGGCAAGGGCCACCACCGTGGTGGCGCGGCGCACGTGGGCGCGCATGGCGTCTTGCGCGGCGTACACGTCGGCGATGACTTCCGGCAGGGGGCCGTCGTCGCGGATGGACCCGGCCAGCACGTAGGGCACCCCGCGCGTTTCCAGCGCGTGCATCACCCCGTCGCGCACGCGGCCCGACTGCACGGCGGCGCGGATGGACCCGCAGCCCCGGATGGTGTTGATGGCGTCCAGATGGTGGTAGTGCCCGCGCGGGGCCTGCCGCTTGTCGTACAGGCCCTGCCCCAGCGCGGTGCCGTACAGGGCGGCCTCCACGTCGTGCGTGGCAAGGGCGTTGCCCGCCAGCAGGGCGTGCACGTAGCCCGCGTCGATCAGCCCGGCAAAGGCGCGGCGGGCGTCGGCATCGAACACCACGGCAGGCCCGGCCACCCACACGATGTGGCCATTGCCCCTGTCGTGGCGCAGCACTTCGTACAGTGTGTCGTAGTCGAGCGAGAAGGACGTTTCGCGGCTGACGCCGGTACGGAAGGCGAACTTGTCGGCAGGGGCGGCAGGGGAAGGCAGGGCGGAGGATGCGGAATGAGCGGAATGGGCGGACGGGGCGGCGGGGCTTTCCGCCTCTGGGCTGTCTGCCTGTAAAGTTGACGGTTGCATATCCGCAGACGTGGAGGCCGCCACGGGGCCAGCCATGGGACCAGACACGGGGCCAACCATGCTGCCAACCACAGGGGCAGGCACGTTGGCCGGAGTCCACCCGGCCAGAAAATCCGGTAACTGGTCCAGCGGCCCGGCATGCACGTAAATGCCGTCCTCGCCGTTTTCGCCCCGGCCCACCGCCACCAGATTGCCCTTTTTCAGCCGCCGGAACTCCACCACCTCCAGCGTGCCGTCCGGGTTCTTGCGGATGACGCAATCCATGCGCGATTCCGCAAGCAACACCCAGCGCCCCGGCTCTACCTGCACGAACTCCGGATAGATGGACGTGGCGTGGTAGTTGTCGGGGGCTACGCCGTCGGCGGGAGTAGGATCAAATAAAATTTGCGTTTCAAAGGGCATACATTTCCTTCTTGCTCTTTGCCACACACAAATGCTATTATGGATAAATATAAACCTAAAACAAACAGGTTAGCATGTCATGATTATAACATTTCAAGCGTTTGCTTGGGAACCAACCTGCTCCAAATTGACGATGGATGCCTTTTTAAAGGCAAACATCACCCAAAATGGCATTTTGTCGAATAGCAGATCGACGTATATCATCAACGAAGGACAGCATGTATCTGGTGTCATTCTAACTATAAAAGACATGCGAAAATTCTGCAAACTTGTCAGAAACAAGCAAGAAGTAAACCTTGAAATCCATCAGCTACAGCGCAACGAGCAAGTTGCCGACTTTAATTTTTTCACTATTGATTCACAGTCTGGATACGGAATGTACCAACACTACCATCATTCCTGCTCGCTCAATACTTTTAATTTTATAAACTCCAAGAGGTACGATGCGCAACGTCGCGAATTGCTACGTCAAAGATTAAAAGACATTGACAATGATGCTCAAAAAAAGAAAATCGCAAAAAGCTACACCGGAAAATTAGAATACAGAATTATTGAGAGAGAAGGGACTTTCATAGAGCGCGTAAAGGCTATGAATGATGTCGCGCGTATTGAATTTGAATTTCAAGCAATAGCACCAGAACAAGACACTTTTGCGCCCCTCAACCCTTTCCTAAGGGGGCATAAGCATCTTTTGTCATTCCTTAAAGGCGCACGTAAAAAAAACAAAATCAGAGCCCTAACAACACTTCTCACACAAAACCCTCTCAAAAAAGCCACCGTCACCGGTATAGATGAAAATGGCAACGACATAACCTACAGACTCATGAATGATTTCGATCGCTTTGCAACTTTTGAATACGAGGATTTCGTGCCATCGCTGCGATTAAATCACAACGACGTGCATCGGTCTATTTCTGAAAATCGAATTATCGCAGAACTCAAGTTAACACTAAACAAGATCAAACAAGTACTCAAAAAAAATGAAAAAAGTATACGCTAGCTACGCTATCACCCTAGCACTACTCACGGCTGTCGCATTCAAAACAACAGATTGTCTATGTATTGATATATATTCCATATATTCAAAAAACATGCGCCACTATCTATTTACATCGTTTCTCACGATAGGAAGCTTCATTCTTTCTTTGATGACAATGATTGTCTTCACAATGCACAAGAATTTATTCGAAAACGAAAAATACATTGAAAAATGCAAAATTCAAAATGAAATATTCGATACAAAAAAGAACATATACACTCCACTTGTGAACATAGGAAATTTATTCCTATTTTCAGTTCTTGCGTGCATCATCACAAGCGTACTACAGTTCAGTATTGGACTCAACGAAAGCAATATTGCCGCAGCACTTTGCATTTCTGCAGCCGCCACAAACATCATGCTCGTTCTATACATCCTCTACTGCGTAAAGCGTACCATGAATACCTGGTTTGAATTACTCCTCGACACTCCACAGGCGTGATTCACCAACCTCACTACACATATAACTCCCCGCCCACACAGTCATTAATCACCAACAACGGAAAATCCTTCACAGTAAGTTCCCGTATGGCTTCCGGGCCAAGGTCGTCGTAGGCGATGACGGTGGCAGCGGTGATGCATTGCGAAAGCAACGCGCCCGCGCCGCCTGTCGCCCCCAGGTAGACGGCGGTATGTTCTTTCAGGGCGTCGCGCACTTCGGTATTGCGGCGCCCTTTGCCGATGGTGGCCTTCAGTCCCAGCGCGTGCAGACGCGGGGCGTAGCTGTCCATGCGGTAGCTGGTGGTGGGACCGGCGGAACCGATGGGCCGTCCGGCGGGGCCGGGCTGGGGCCAACGTAGTAGATCACCGCGCCGCGCAGGTCGAAGGGCAGGCCTTCGCCCCGGTCCAGCGATTCGGCAAGGCGGCGGTGGGCCGCATCGCGCGCGGTGTAGATGGTGCCGGACAGAAAGACCACGTCGCCGCTGCGCAGTTGCGCCACGGCCTCGTCGGTCAGGGGGGTGGTAAGGTGGTGGGTAGCCATATCTGATTCCTTGTATTTCCGTACATGCCCGGAGCAGGTCCGCAACGGTTGCACAGCTTGCCGACCACTTGCCGGAAAGCGTCCGCCGGGTTGCGGCGCTTCCGCCCGGCTCCCGGCCCGCTCCGCAGCCCTTGCTACAGTTCTATCTCGCCGTGCCGGGCCGAATGGCACTGCACGTTCACGGCCAGCGGCAGGCTGGCCAGATGGCACGGGGCAAAGGCCATCTTCACGCCAAGGCAGGTGGTCTTGCCGCCAAGGCCCATGGGGCCGATGCCCAGTTCGTTGATGGCGGCCAGCAGTTCCGCTTCCCTGGCGGCCATGTCCGGGTCGGGGTGGATGTCCGTCAGCGGGCGCAGCAGCGCCTTCTTGGCCAGGATGGGCGCGTAGTCGAAGGTACCGCCCACGCCCACGCCGATGATGGTGGGCGGGCAGGGGTTCGGCCCCGCCTCGCGCACGCGCTGCACCACAAAGTCCTTGATGCCCTGCCACCCCTGCGCGGGGGCCAGCATGGTCACGCGCGACATGTTCTCGCTGCCGCCGCCCTTGGCCATGAAGGCGATGCGCAGCCGGTCGCCGGGCACAAGGTCCATGTGGATGACCGCCGGGGTGTTGTCGCCGGTGTTCTTGCGGGTCATGGGGTCGCAGGCGGACTTGCGCAGGTAGCCTTCGGCATAGCCGATGCGCACGCCCTCGGTAATGGCCTCGCGCAGGGTCATGCCGTCCACGCGGCAGTCCTCGCCAAGCTCCACGAAAAAGACGGCCAGCCCCGTGTCCTGACACAGCGGCAGGCCGGTGGTGGCCGCAAGGTCGGCGTTTTCCAGCAGTTGCCGGAACACTTCCTTGGCGACGTCGCTGTCCTCTTCCGCCTGCGCGCGGCTGAAGGCCCACCGCACGTCCTTGGGCAGGTAGCGGTTGCACTCCACGCACAGCCGCGCCACTTCCTCCACCACTCGTGTCGCCGGTATGCGGCGCATGTCTGGCTCCTTTGTCCGGTATGAACGGGGGAGAAACCGGGGGATGCCCTGTTCCTCCTGACTTTCTCTTCGGTTGCGGATGCGGCGACCGGCGGGCCGGTCTGCCGCCGCCTCGCCACCCTAGCAAGCGGCGCGGCCCTGCGGCAACAGCGGGATGCCGGTGCGGATGCCCGCGTGACCAAGGACCGGAACCCCCGCAACGCAACACCGCAACCGCACAACAGCGCAAGCCCCGGCCCACAAAGGGGGACCGGGCCGCCCCGCAAGCGGAACGGCCCGGCGAAAGGGGTGCGGTCCGGCGAAAAGGATGCGCCAATCCCCGCCCGCGCCCTGCCCTGCTACCCCCCGAACGGCAGCAGCCTTTTCAGCACCGTCAGGCCCATCTTGCGCCGCAGGTAGCCCAGCTGGGTCTGCAACGGCAGATGCTTGGGACAGACATCCTCGCAGGCCAAAAGGCCCATGCAGCCAAAGATGCCCTCGTCCGAGCCGATGATCTCGTAGAAATCCGCGTCGGTGCGCTGGTCGCGCGGGTCTGCGGCAAAGCGCGCCACGCGGATGAACCCGGCCGGGGCCAGGAAGTCGGACCGCAGGTTGGCCGTGCCGCAGGCGGCCACGCAGCAGCCGCATTCGATGCACCGGTCCAGTTCGTAGATGGCGTTGGCCACCTCGTTTTCCATGCGCGCTTCCTGCGCGGCGGGGTCGAATTCCGCGCGGGTGTGAATCCACGATTCGGTGCGCTGGTACATGGCGCGGAACCACGTGCCCGTATCCACCGCAAGGTCGCCCACCAGCTTGAACACCGGCAGGGGCAGCAGGGTTATGGTGTCCGGCAGGTCGCGCGTCTTGGTGTGGCAGGCAAGGCCGGGCCGCCCGTTGATGACCATGGCGCACGAGCCGCACACCCCGGCGCGGCAGCAGAAATCGAACTTCAGCGAGGGGTCCTGTTCCTCGCGCAGGCGGTGCAGGGCGATGAACAGCGTCATGCTGTCCGTCTCGTCCAGCTTGTAGGTGTCCATGTGCGGCACGGACGCCGGGTCCTGCGGGTTGTGGCGGAAGATGTTGAAGGTCAGCGAGCGTTGCATGTGCGTGGTCCCCCTCAGGAAGCTGCCGGAATGATCTTGCCGCCGCCATAACCCCGGTCACCGGGGGGCAACTCGACATAGCTGGTGGCCGGTTCGTACTCCAGGTGCGGCAAATCCGCCCCCGGTCGCCACGAGGCCAGCGTGCGGTTCAGCCAGTCGCGGTCGTTGCGCTCCGGGAAGTCCTCGCGGGTATGCGAGCCCCGGCTTTCGGTGCGCATCAGCGCGCCGAAGCACACGCACAGCGCCAACCGCACCATGCCCGGCATGCGGATGGCCAGCGCCAGTTCCGCGTTGGCCCCCACCCCGTCGGAGGCAAGGCCGATGTGTTGCGCCCGCTCGTGCACCTCTTGCAGGGCCTGCACGCCCCAGGTCAGGTCCGTGCCGTTGCGGAACACGTAGGCCGCCCGTTCGAGGATGTCGTACATGGCCTCGCGCACGGCGTAGACGCTTTCCTTGCCATCGGCCCCGGAGACGATGCGCCGGATGCGCGCATCGTCCCGCGCCGCCGCCTCGCGCACGTGCGCGGTGGAGAACGCCGTGTCGTACCCCTGCAAAAATTCCGCGATGTTGCGGCCCACGATGCCGCCCGCCACCACGGTTTCGGCCAGAGAGTTGCCACCCAGCCGGTTGAAGCCGTGCAGGTCCCAGCAGGCCGATTCGCCCGCGCTGAACAACCCCTTCAGGCCGTAGGCCGCGCCGGTCTTGTCGGTGCGCACGCCGCCCATGGAATAGTGCTGGGTGGGCCGCACGGGGATGAGCTGGTGCAGCGGGTCTATGCCCAGGAAGTTCTGGCAGATTTCGTCCACCTCGCGCAGCTTGGTGCGGATGTGCTGCTCGCCCAGGTGCCGGATGTCCAGCCACAGATGCTCGCCGTAAGGGCTCTGCACGCCCTTGCCGGTGCGCATGTGCTCGATCATGCGGCGCGAGACCACGTCGCGCGAGGCCAGTTCCGCCTTGTCCGGCTCGTAGTCGGGCATGAAGCGGTATTCGTCGCGGTCCAGCAGGGTGCCGCCGTCGCCCCGGCACCCTTCGGTAACCAGGATGTCGGTGGGCACGGTGCCGGTGGGGTGAAACTGCACGGCCTCCATGTTGCCGAGTTTCGCCACGCCGGTGTCCAGCGCCAGCGACAGGCCCGTCCCCTCGCAGATGATGGCGTTGGTGGAGGCGCGGTAGATGCGCCCGTACCCGCCGGATGCCACAAGCGTGGCCCGCGCCAGATACGCCCGCAGCTCGCCCGTGCGCAGGCAGCGCACGATGGCCCCGTGGCAGGTTTCGCCGTCGTGGATCAAAGAAACGGCCTCGGACCGGTCATGCACGGTCACGCCAAGCTGCGCGGCGCGGTTGTCCATGGTGTACAGCACCGCGTGGCCCGCACCGTCTGACGCGTAGCAGGTGCGCCACTTGGCCGTGCCGCCGAAGGCGCGCGAGTGGATGAGGCCGTGGTTTTCGGCCTTTTCGGTGGCCTCGAAGGGCTTGCCGCCCTTCCAGTAGGTGTGCGTGCCCGCGACGACGCGGTTCCACGGCACCCCCCAGTGGGCCAGGCGGCGCATTTCGATGGGGGCCGCCTCCACGAACATGCGGGCCACTTCCTGGTCCGCGCCCCAGTCGGAGCCTTTCACGGTGTCCAGAAAGTGCACGTCGGGGCTGTCGCCGTCGCCCATGATGGCGTTGCCAAGGGCCGCCTGCATGCCGCCCTGCGCGGCCACGGAATGCGAGCGCCGCGCGGGCACCAGGGAGAGGCAGACCACGGAAAATCCCGCGCCCGCCACCTCTATGGCGCAGCGCTCTCCGGCAAGGCCCGCGCCTATGGTCAGAAGATCGGTGTGGATGATCTGCATTGGCGTGCGTCTCCTATTCCAGCGGCAGCAGCCGGAAGCGCAGCAGGGTGAGCAGCGACAGGCACAGGAACCCGCCAAGCAGGTACAGGCCCTTGCGGGTGATGTCCGCACGGTTTTCGCGGGTGATGAGGCCCCACTTCACCCCGGCGCGCCACGCCCCGATGACCAGATGCAGCGCCAGCGCGGGCAGCACCAGCAGAAACACCCAGAACCAGCCGCCAAGCTGCACGCGCACAGCGCTTTTCAGCGCCTGCACCGGCAGGTCGGTAAGGCCCGTCCAGATGTGGATGGTGATGAACACCGCAAGGATGAACGCGGTGAGCACCTGCGCGACCCACGCCCAGGTCTCGGGGTGGTGCAGCAGGCGGGCGTGCCGCCAGGCGGTGACGGCCTGCGCGGCCTTGAAGGGAATCTTGCGGGCGGCCACGGTGGCGTGGATGCAGAACACCACGGCAATGCCGATGCCGCCCAGGGTTTCGATGTGCAGCGCGTCCATGACGGCGGACAGCCCGTTCAGGGCCCCCGCGCCAAACAGCACGCTGGACAGGAAGATCATGTGCATGCAGGCGAACAGCGCCAGCGCCGCCCCCGTGCCCATCTGCACCCAGTCAAGCAGGCCGTCGGCACGAGAGCGTGGCCGGGCCGGGGCGATGCAGTCCGTTTCCATTGAGCCTCCTTGCGAACGCGAGACGGTCAGAGCCAGGCAGAGCCGGGCAAAGCCGGGCCGGGGATGACGGGCGGCGGGGCATGGAAGCGGACGCACGGCACGACGATGACCAGCGCCGCACGGAGCAGACCGTGCGGGCGGACAGCCAAAGGGGCCGGCGTGCGGGAAGGCCGGGCGGCGGAAGGCATGCGGCGAAGCGGGCGCGCCACGGTCCGGGTTGGCATCCCCCGCCGCAAGACGACGGGTTGAACGTCCAACCACTCAAATTCCATACCTTTTCCTGTGCGGGGACTATGGCCGACACGCACCCGCATGTCAAACATGCTGGCGGGGCAAGGGGTTTGCGCGGTCTGGCGGAAAAATTAGGAGGGCGAGGCAGCCGGGGCCGGGAACGGCAGGGGCGAGAAGCAGGGACGGAACAGGCGCAAGCAGGCTGGAACGGGCACGAAACGGGCGCGGAACGGGCGCGGAACGGGCATGGGCGCGGCCTGTCTGGCTACGCCGCGCGGGTGGGCGGAAACGCGGGCGGGTTTCAAACAACCGGGCACGAGGGCGCACCCCGGCCCGGCGTGCCCCCCCCACACCCCGCCACGGGCGGAATGCGCCCGCGCTTGCAATTCGCGGCCGGTGCGGATAGGGGGGAAACTTCCCGACACCGCCGGGCGGCACGGCATGGCCAGCGGGCGTTCAGCCAACGCCAGCCACACGCCGTCCCTTCCAACCGTCGGCCCTGCACCGGCTGGCGCTCCGGCGGACATATCTTCCTTGAGGGGGGTCCTCATGCGCGAGATACGCGAAGAACTCATCCGGCTGGCCCGCGAATCGGGCATTCCGGTTCCGCCCGACGCCTCGGTCACCGAGGTGGTGCGGCTGCTTGGCAGCGACACGCACCTCTCGCCCGACCTGTGCGAAGCGCTGAACCACATCCTCGCCGGGCTCGGCGGGGTTGCCGTTCCGGCCGCCTGCACGAAATAGCGCACGCGAAAAGGGGCATGCCCGCCACCATCATGGCGGGCATGCCTCTTGATTTTCCGTACGCGCCGCCCCCCGAACCGAACCGACGTTCGCTGGGGCGAACGGGTGCGACCGGTACAACCGGGCGTGCCGCGCCCCTTCCGGCGCTGGCTCCTGACGCGGGCCTTTCTCGCGGGCAGCGCCCCGGCCCCGGCCGCGCGCGAATCCCGCGCGCCCTCGCGGCCGCTACATGTCCACGTCCAGCGCCAGCCCCACCGGGCAATGGTCCGACCCCATGACGTGCATGTCTATCCACGCGTCGCGCACCGCGCCGCGCAGTTCCTCCGAAACGAAGAAGTAGTCGATGCGCCAGCCCACGTTGCGTTCGCGGGCGCGGGTCTTGTACGACCACCACGAATAGGCGTGGGGCGTGTCGCCCTGCACCAGCCGGAAGGTGTCCACGTAGCCCGCCGCCGTGAAGCGGTCCATCCACGCGCGTTCGATGGGCAGAAAGCCGGAGACGTCCTCGTTGTCCTTGGGCCGGGCGAGGTCGATGGGCCTGTGGGCGGTGTTGAAATCGCCGCAGACCACGATGGGCTTGTGGCGGCGCAGGTCTTCGGCGTGGTTCAGGAAGGCGTCGTAGAAGCCCAGCTTGTAGTTCAGGCGTTCCTCGCCCTGCCCGCCGTTGGGAAAGTAGATGTTGAAGTAGTGGAAGGCCGGAAATTCCAGGTGGATGCACCGGCCTTCGCCCTGCCAGGCGGGGTCCGGCATGTCCAGGTGCGCGGCCAGCGGGCGCACCCTGCTGAACGTGGCGACCCCGGAGTAGCCCTTCTTCACCCGCGATGCCAGCCACCACGATTGCCAGCCCTCGGGCTCTCGCAGGGCGGCGGCCACCTGTTCCGGCTCGGCCTTGGTTTCCTGAAGGCCCACGATGTGGCCGTCGCACCCGGCGAACCAGTTCCATTCCGGCTTGCCGCTCAGGGCGCGGATGCCGTTGACGTTCCACGAATACAGTTTGAGCAGCACGAATCCTCCGGAGTGTGCGGATGGACGGGCATGACGACAGCCATGTCAGCCGCGCCAGGCGCGTCAGGCGCGTCGGGCGGGGCCGTGCGCGATGGTGCGGGAAATGCGCGTGACGGCGGGCGGCGCGGGCGATGCCCCCCCCCCGGCAACAGGGTGCGCCCCGCCGGGAAAGGCTATTCCGGCCCGCCGGGCTGCCCTTCCGGAGTGGTGACGCCACCGTGGCGCAGCCGCGCCGCGTACTGCATGTCCACCCCGCCAATGTGGTCCTCGAACCACGACTTCAGGAAATGGAACATCTCCAGCGGCAGCATGGGGGGGTGGTCGTCCGCGTCGAGGGCCAGGGTGAATTCGCGCACCTGCGCAAGAAATTTCAGGTGTTCGCCCTGGTGAAAGGCCAGCAGTTCCGGGGCAACTTGGCGCACCACGGACTCTTCGGCCGAAAAATGGGCGGCGGCGTGGGCCTTCAGCCCGGAAAGCACGGCGCGCAGGCGGCTGCCGTCATCGGGGCAGGCGGCGGCCTCGGCCATGTCGTTCAGCAGTTCGATGATGCGGACATGCTGGGCGTCCAGTTCCGGCACGCCCACGCTGAACCGGTTCGACCACTCCACGTGACGCATGAGGGCTCCTTGGGATGCGTGGCGCGGGGCGCATGGGCCTTCCCGCGTCTGGCGAACATACACCTTGGGGGAGCCGCAGCGAAAGGGGGTTAGCCGCCTTCCCGATGCATGGGGGCCGCATGGGGGCCGCATGGGGGCAGACGCCCCTCCGGAGGCCGGAAATCTTCATGAGCCGGGCGGCGTTGGCACCGAGGCTAGTGGCCCTTGGGCCGGTCCGCGAACATGGCGGGCACGTCCTCGCCCGGCATGGGGCGCGAGAACAGGTAGCCCTGGCCGCCTTCGCACGAAAGTTCGGAGAGCATGATGCGCTGCTCCTCTTCCTCCACGCCTTCGGCCACCACGTCCAGGCCAAGGCTGTGCGCCAGCGCCACCACGGCCTGCACGATCTTGAAATGCCCCGGCTCGCGGCACATGCGCGCCACGAAGCTCTGGTCCACCTTCAGGGTGTCGATGGGGAACTGCTGCAGGTAGCTGAGCGAGGAATACCCGGTGCCGAAATCGTCGATGCACAGCCGCACACCGATCTCCTTCAGCCTGCGCAAGACCAGGTTGGCGTAGTCCGGGTTCTCCATCAGCATGGTCTCGGTCACTTCCAGCTTCAGGCAGCGTGCGGGCAGGCCCGTTTCGCGCAGCACGGCGGCCACCTGCTCCACAAGGCCCGGCTGCGAAAGCTGCCGCGCCGAAAGGTTGACGTGCATGACCACGCCTCGCATGGAGGCCTGCTGCTTGCGCCAGGCGGCCAGCGCGCGGCACGCCTCGGCCAGCACCCAGCGGCCCACCTGGTGGATCTGCCCGGTGGACTCGGAGACGGGAATGAACTCCGACGGCCCCACGATGCCGCGCTCCGGGTGGTTCCAGCGCACCAGCGCCTCGAACCCGGTCAGCTTGCGGTCGTGCAGCGACATGATGGGCTGGTAGACCAGGAAGAATTCGTTGTTGTCCAGCGCCCGGTGCAGGTCGATTTCCAGCTGCATCAGGTTCATGGCCTGTTCGAGCATGGAAGGCTGGAACACCGCGATGCCGTCGCCGCCGTGCTCCTTCACGTGGTGCATGGCGATGTTGGCGTTGCGCAGCATCTCGTCGGCGCAGCCGCCGCCCCGGTTCACCACCACGCCCACGCTGGCGGAAATGCGGATCTGCCGCCCGGCGACCTCCAGCGGCGGTTCCAGCGAGGTGCAGATGCGCCGCACCGTGACCAGGGCCTCTTCTTCCGAGCGCACCTCGTCCAGCAGCAGGATAAACTCGTCGCTGCCAAGGCGCGACACGGTGTCGATGGTGCGGATGTTCTCGGCCAGACGCCGGGCCACCTCGCGCAGCACCTGGTCGCCTGCGGGGTTGCCCATGGAATCGTTGACCACCTTGAAGCGGTCCAGATCCAGGAAGGCCACGGCGCACACGTTGTCCGAACCTCGCCGCGCGCGGTGCAGCGAACGGTCGATGCGGTCCAGGCACAGGGCGCGGTTGGGCAGGCCGGTGAGCGGGTCGTGCCAGGCCTGGTGCTTCATCTGGGTGAGCATGATCTTGCGGTCGGTGACGTCGCGCCCGCTGAAGCGAATGCCGCCGGGCGCGCCGTCCTCCTCGTGCAGGCGGCGGCTGGTGCAGGCCAGCCAGCGTTCGCGGCCGTCCTGGGTGCGCACGCGCACCTCCACCTCGACCATCTCGGCCCCGGAGGCCACCATCTCGCGGTGCTTGCGCCACAGGGGCAGGTCCTCGGGGTGCATGATGCCCTCGATGAACCGGGCGTTGGCGCGGAAGGATTCCAGGGAATACCCGGTGATGCGCTGGCAGGCGGGGGTGACGAACACCACCTTGCCGCTGGCGTCCTCCCAGCTTTCCCAATCGGCCAGGTGTTCGGCCAGCACGCGGAAGCTTTGCGCGGCGTCGCCATCCGGCAGCGGGGCCGGAGAATGCGGAAAGGGCACGGCGTGGCGGGCGCGGGTGGGCGCCGCGTCCGGGGCGTCAGGGTCGACAGGGTCGCCGGGGTCGCCGGGGTCGCCAGGGGTGGTGGACACCGGGGAAATCCATGGGCTGGCGTGGGCGGAGCGCTCGCTGGCGGCAAGCCCCAGCGGCGCGGCGGGCGGGGGAATGTCTGGCAGGGAGGCTGGCCCCTGGTCTGCCAGATGGGACGGACTGGACGGACTGGCGGGATGCTCCGGCCCGTTCGCCGCAGCGGCCTGGCCCGGTGACGCGGCCCCGGACCGGGGGGCGTGCGCATCCTTCGGGTCCGGCCCCTGGCCCTGGCCCGTGCGTGCGCCTCGCCGCATGTTCTCTGCGGCGTCTTGTCCCTTCTGGTCGCTCACGCGGCATACCCCCTATGCCATGCCAGCTTGCCGCGCGTGCCTCGCGCGTGCGGCCCACCACGCGGGCGGCCGAAGGATGAGTGTTCTCCGGGCCGCAGCGACCCGTCACGTGGGCGTAATACAAGCCGCCGGAAATAACAACTCCCGCCTCGGGACCGGCGGGCTTCGCACCACACGCATAACATGCCATATTGCTTGGATTTCGTGAAGCATTCCCATGCCCCGCCCGGCTGCCGGGCATCGCCATCCGGAATTTCCGGACGGTTTTCCGGTATCTTTCACCCCGATTCCGGCACCGCCCTCGCCCGGCATCCACGCCGCCGGAACCGGCCCGCAGGCCGGGGGACGGCAGTGTCCGCAAGGGACGGCCAGGGGCGACGGGTCCGGAATCAGCCCGCCGCTCCGGGTTCCCAGGCCGGGTGCGCTGCGCTACACTGCGCGCGGGGCGGCCGCGCCCCTCATTTTACACCGCACGAGGCCCCGGCATGACGCCCCTCCCCGCCAGCCACTCCGCCACGCCGCCTCCGCCCGCCGGGACCGGGCGCGGCGACGCGCCGCGCGATGGCCTTGCCCGCAACGCCGCCACGGTGGCTGGCGCCACGCTGGCCTCGCGCGTGCTCGGCTATGCCCGCGACGCGCTGACCGCCCATATTCTGGGCGCGGGAGCGGGCGCGGACGCCTTCTTCGTGGCCTTCCGCCTGCCCAACCTGATGCGCCGCCTGCTCGGAGAAGGCGCGGTGTCGCTGGCGTTCACCCCCGCCTTCGTCCGCCTGCGCGAACGGGAAGGCGACGCGCGGGCCTTCGCCTTCGGGCGCGGGGTGCTGCTGCGCGCGCTGCTGCCGCTGGCCCTGCTATGCCTGCTGGGCATGGCCCTGGCACATCCGCTGGCCCTGCTGCTGGCCCCCGGCTTCGGCGCGGCGGGCGCGCCACCCGGCGTGGCGCAGCGCGCCGCGAGCCTGTTGCGCATCTGCCTGCCCTACGGGGTGGCCGCCACATGCGCCGCGTTGTGCGCGGGCATGCTGCACGCGCACGGGCGCTTCCTGCCGCCCGCCCTGGCCCCGGCGGTGCTCAACCTGGCCGTCATGGCCACCGGGGGGCTGGCCCTGGCCGGATTCGGCGACGCCGCCACCCTGCTGGCCTGCGGCGTGCTGGTCGGGGGCGTGGCGCAACTCGCCCTGCAACTGCCCGCGCTGGCGCGTCTTGGCCTGCGCTGGCGCGCCCCCCTGCCCGTGCGCGACCCGCAGGCGGGAGAGGCCGCGCGCGCCCTGCCCGCAGGGGTGTTCGGCGCATCCGCCCAGCAACTCAACGTGCTGGCCTGCACCCTGCTGGCCTCGTTCCTGTCCGAGGGCAGCGTCACCGCCCTCTACTACGCGGAACGGCTGATGGAATTCCCCCTCGGGGTGTTCGGCGTGGCCGTGGGCGTGGCCGCCCTGCCCGCGCTTTCCGCCAGCGCGGCCGCCCCGGAAGTTGGCGCAACGCCGCCGCCAAGCGCTCCCGCCGTCACTCCGGGCGCTGGCGCCCCCCGCCACCCCCACGACGAATTCCGCCGGGTGCTTGGCGACGCATTGCGCCTTTCGCTGTTCATCAGCCTGCCTTCGGCGCTGGGGCTGGCCGCCGTGGCCGCGCCGCTGGTGGCCCTGCTGTTCGGACACGGGGCCTTTGACCGCCAGGCCGTGGACGCCACGGTGGCCGCGCTGCTGGCCTACGCGCCGGGCATCCCCGCCTTTGCCGTCACCCGCCCCCTGCTGGCCGCCTGCAACGCCCGGCAGGCCACGGGCGTGCCGGTGGCGGCGGGCCTTGCGTCCGTGCTGGTCACGCTGGGGCTCGGCGCGCTGCTGCTGCGGCCCATGGGTGTTGCCGGGCCCGCGCTGGCGGCCAGTTGCGGGGCATGGGCCAACACCCTCTGCCTTGTCCTGGCCCTGCGGCGCGCGGGCGTCGCCGTGGATCTGCACGGCCGTTCCGCCCTGCTGCACGCGGCGCTGGCCTGCGCGGCCTGCATGCCCGCGTGGTGGCTTGCGGGCGCGTTCGCCGAAACGGCGTGGGCCGCCCCCGCGCTGCCCCCGGCCGCGCGCCTGGCCCTGGGCGTGCCCCTGGCCGCCGGGCTGTATCTGGTTCTTTCCCTGTGTTGCCGCAGCCGTGACGCCATCGCCCTGCTGCGCGTTGTGCGGGGCGGCAAAACCGGGTAGGCTGGCCGGAGGACGCGCCCCGCGTCTTCGCCCCCGTGCGCCGGGCACGGGCGCACCGCGCCAAGCGCACGGAAAACCGCCGCCACACCCCCGTCCGGAGCCCCCACAAAGGACGCCGCATGCCCGACAAGGCTCCCCGCCCCCTCACCGGCATCCAGACCCGCCTCGGCCTGCTGATCGCGCTGGTCACCACGGTGATGCTGCTGGTGTTCATGGTCACGGACTACAGCGCCGCCAGCCGCAAGATGCACCGCGACATCGAGGATTTCGCGCGCCGCCTGGCCGTACGTGCGGCGCGCCAGCTTCAGACGCCCGCGTGGAACCTGGACGCCGCCTCCATGGCCGCCGTCATCGAGGCGGAAATGGACGACCAGCGGGTGTACGCCGTGGCCCTGTTCGAGCGCGACGGCGCAACCCTGCTCGGCGGCATGCAGCGTGACGAGGACTGGCGGCCCGTGCCGTGGAGCGGGACCACGGACGGCGATTTCATCATCGAGCGCGAGGTGCTGGCCCACCAGGGAGAGGAAATCGGCACCGTGCTGGTGATGGTATCGCCGCGCGGCATCAGCGACGCCCTGTCGGCCATGGTGCGCGAGAACGCCGTGCGCGTCACGATCATCGGCATGACGCTGGTGGTGCTGATCATCCTCATTCTGCGGCGCACCGTGGTGACGCCGGTGGCGGGGCTTGCCCTCATTGCCCGCAAGGTCTCGGAAGAGCGCAACTATTCCCTGCGTGCCGCCCGCCATGGCCGCGACGAGATCGGCCGACTGGTGGACGCCTTCAACTCCATGCTCGAACAGGTGGAACGCCACGAACGCCAGCTTACCGTCCAGCAGGGCGAACTGGAGCGCGCGGTGCGCGAACGCACGGCCGCGCTGGACACGGCGCGGGCGCGCGTGGAGCGGGCCAGCCACGCCAAGAGCGAATTCCTGGCCGGGGTCACCCACGAACTGCGCACCCCCATGAACGCCGTCATCGGCATGGTGGACATCACCCTTGGCACGGACCTTTCGCCCAAGCAACGGGAATACCTGAATCTGGTGCGCTCTTCGGCCCGTTCGCTGCTGGGGGTGGTGAACGGGGTGCTGGACTTTTCCAAGCTGGAAGCCGGGCGGCTGACCCTGGAATCCATTCCCTTCCGCACCCGCGACCTGCTGGAGGAGGTCACCGACCTCTTCCACGACCGGCTGGCCGTCAAGGACATCGAACTGGTGGTGGACATCGACACCGACGTGCCCCCGGTGCTGGTGGGCGACCCGCTGCGCCTGCGCCAGGTGCTGGTGAACCTGGCGGCCAACGCCTTCAAGTTCACCGAACGGGGCGAGGTGGTCATCCGCGTGGCCCTGCCCGCAACGGAAGTCGGGCCGGGCGAGGGGCCGGATACGCTGGCGGACGCGCGGGCAGGCGCGACGCCGGGCCGTCCCTCGGGCATGTCCGACGTGACGCTGGCCTTCTCGGTGCGCGACACCGGCATCGGCATCGCGCCCGAGGCGCGCGCGCGGTTGTTCGAATCCTACAGCCAGGCCGACGCGTCCGTGTCGCGCCGTTTCGGCGGCACCGGCCTTGGGCTGTCCATCGTCCGGGCGCTCGTGCAGCTCATGGGCGGCGACGTGGACGTGGACAGCGAACCTGGGCGGGGCAGCACCTTCCGGTTCACCGCCCGCTTCGGCCTGCCGCCGGAGCGGGAAGCGGCCGAAACCCCGCACCCGGCATTGGCCGGGCGGCTGGCGCTGGTGGCCGAGGCCAATCCCACCTGCGCCCGCGTGCTGGCCCGGCTGCTGGCCCAGTTGGGCGTGCGTTGCCAGGTGGCCCCGGACGTGGCCGCGCTGCGGGCCGCGCTGTATGACGGCCCCACGGTGCAGCACGGCCCGCAGGGCGTTCATGACCCGACGGACCCGCCGAACGCGGGCGGAGCGGCACGGGCCGCTTCCTGGGATTTCGTGCTCTGCGGCCTGTACCTGCCGGTGATCGGGGCCACCAACGAGGGGCTGGCCACGCCGGCCGACTCGCCCCCGGACTGCACGCCCGGACAGGACGACATACCCAGCGCCTGCGCGGCATCCACCATTCTCATGCGGCTGCGCGAAGAGGGCGTGACCGTGCCGCCGCTGCTGGTGGCGGCCGCCATGGGCCGCGAACCGGACGCGGGCACCGCCGCCCGCCTCGGGGTGCTGGCGGTGCTCATCAAGCCGGTGAAGCTGCACGCCCTGCGCGAGGCGGCCCTTCGCGCCGTCACCAAGCCCGAGGAAGCCACGGCGGCATGCGACGCGGCAACGTCCCCCGCTTCTCCAGCTTCCCCAGCTTTCGCTGTCACGCCACGGCCCCACCGCCCCCCCATCGGCGCGGCGGCAGCCGCCTCCATTCCCGGCTCGTTCGCGGACCCGGCGGGTAACCCCGCCGCGCGCGCCCCGTTCCCCGAGCCGATCGACCCGGCCCTGCGGGGGACGCGGGTGCTGCTGGTGGACGACAACCCCATCAACCGCGCCGTGGCCATGGAAATGCTGACATCGGCGGGGGTGGCCGTGGAAACGGCCCCTTCGGGCGAGGAGGCCCTGGCTGCGCTGGCCCACGGGAACGGAACTCCGCAAGGGCCCGGCGGGCCGCCACACGCACTGCCCGAGACACTGGCGGACGCTCCCTTCGACGCCGTGCTGCTGGACATCCAGATGCCGGGCATGGACGGCTATCAGGTGGCCACGGCCATTCGCGAGCACGGCGCGGCGAACGGCCTGCGCCTGCGGCCGGGTGCGCCGGTCATCGCCTTCACCGCGCGGGTGGAGGGCGAGGACGAGGATGCCCTGCGCAGGGCAGGCATCGCCACGCGGCTGCCAAAGCCGGTGGAACGCGGGGAACTGCTGTCCACCCTGCGCCGGTTCATGCCGCCCCGCACCGCACCGGACGTTCATGACGCCCGGAACGCCCCGGATTCCACTGTCGCCCCCGTCGCCCCCGTCGCCGACGCGCTGCGCCCCTTGCCCGGCTCCGCCCCCAACTCGCAGGCCGTTCGCGGCGCGCGGCCCCACCGCCCCGCCCCCGAAGACCTGCCCGCGTCCCTGCCCGGACTGGACGTGGCGGGCGGCGTGCGCCGCATGAACGGCAAGGCCTGGCTGTATCTGCGGGTGCTGGGCAGCTTCGTGGCCACCTATGCGGCGGCGGGAGAGGAATTGCGCGGGCTTGCCTCGGCCGCGCTGCGGGAGTCGCCCGGCGGCGCGGCCAGCCCGGTGGCGGCATGGCGGGCCCTGTCCGAACGGGCGCACGCCGTGGCTGGCGCGGCGGGCAGCATTTCCGCCACCGAGGTGCATGTGGCCGCCCGCGAACTGGAGCGCACGGCCCTCATCCTGGCCGGGGAACTGCCCGACGACGGGCATGGCGACGCGCCCGGCGGCATGCCCACGGGCGGCTCGGAACACCAGGGCGGGCCGCAAGCGGTCGCGGGGCTGGTGGAACGCTTCGACGCGGCGGTGCGCACCGCCTGCGGCAGCATCCGCACCTTGCTCGACGCCCACGGCCAATGACGGCGGCAGGCCGCCTCGGCATAACCACCACGTTTCATGCCGGTTTCATGGATGCCGGGCGACGGTCTGGCGGCAGCGCCGACCGACGCCACCCACGGCGGGGGTTCCGTTTCCGGGCCGGGAAGGGTATGGTCCGGCCTGCATGAACGCGACGCGCGCAAAGAAAACGCGCCCGCCCGCCCATGTTCCGGCACGCTTCGGAATGACTGGCCATTCCACCCCGCGCCGGGCCCCGGAAACGAAAAAGCCCCGCTTTCGCGGGGCACGGAATCAATGGGGCGAATGATGGGACTTGAACCCACGGCCACCTGGGCCACAACCAGGTGCTCTGCCAACTGAGCTACATCCGCCGTAAGAGAGAGCGCATATACACCCGGCGTCCGGACCGGTCAAGAGGCAATCGGGCCATTTCCCCGCCGCCACCCGATTTCCGGACCTGCCGCCCTTGCCGCCCGGCACCGTCAGCACGGCGACACACAGCAATCACCAGCGCGGACCACGTTCCGCCGCGAACATACGCACAGCGAACACCTGTAAAAGGACACACCCCACCACATGGACAAGCTCGTCATCCAAGGCGGCGCGCCCCTGCGCGGCGCCATCGCCGTCAGCGGTTCCAAGAACGCCGCCCTGCCCATCCTGATGGCCTCGATCCTGGCAGAGGAACCCATCACCTACACCAACGTGCCGCGCCTGCGCGACATCTTCACCACCAACAAGCTGCTGGCCATCCTGGGCTGCCCGGCGGAATTCGACGGCCACACCGTCACCGTGACGCCGTGCGACCTGAAGCCCGAGGCCCCCTACGACCTGGTGAAGACCATGCGCGCCTCGGTGCTGTGCCTTGGCCCGCTGCTGGCCCGCCTGGGCGAGGCCCGCGTGGCCCTGCCCGGCGGCTGCGCCATCGGCGCGCGGCCCGTGGACCTGCACCTGACCGCGCTGGAAAAGATGGGGGCCACCTTCGACCTGGATTCCGGCTACATCCAGGGCCATTGCAAGAAGCTGCGCGGCGCGCACATCCATTTCGACTTCCCCACCGTGGGCGGCACGGAAAACCTGCTCATGGCCGCCACGCTGGCCGAGGGCGAAACGGTGCTGGAAAACGTCGCCCGCGAGCCCGAGGTGGTGGACCTGGCCAACTTCCTCATCGCCTGCGGGGCGAAGATCGAGGGGCACGGGTCCAGCATCATCAAGGTGCAGGGCGTGTCGCGCCTTGGCGGGTGCGAATACCGCATCATGCCCGACCGCATCGAGGCGGGCACCTTCATGGTGGCGGCGGGCATCACCGGCGGCGACCTGCTGCTGACCGACTGCCCCTTCGAGGAACTGGAGGCGGTCATCGCCAAACTGCGCGACATGGGCCTTGTCATCGAGCGCGAAGGCGCGCGCGACGTGCGCGTGACCCACAACGGCCACCTGCGCGCCCGCGACGTGACCACCCGCCCCTTCCCCGGCTTTCCCACCGACATGCAGGCCCAGATCATGGCGCTGATGACCATCGCCAGCGGCGCGGGCGTGGTGGAGGAAACCATCTTCGAGAACCGCTTCATGCACGTGCCGGAGCTGGTGCGCATGGGCGCGGACGTCAAGCTGTCCGGCCACACCGCCGTGGTGCGCGGCGTGCAGCGGCTCATCGGCGCGCCGGTCATGGCGTCCGACCTGCGGGCCAGCGCCTCGCTGGTGCTGGCGGGCCTTGCCGCGCAGGGCGAAACCCACGTCCAGCGCATCTACCACCTGGACCGGGGGTACGAGCGCATCGAGGAAAAACTGAACGCCGTGGGCGCGCGCATCACGCGCATGCCCGAATAGACGCGCGCCTCCGGGCGGGTTCGCCACGCGGCGGGCCCGCCCGTTTCGCTTCACCCCACGCACGCCTGCGCCGCAGGCCCGGCGGGCCGCATGCACCAGCCATCTCCGCAGCCCCTGCCCTCCTCCCCGCTGCCCCCGCTGCTGTTCCGGCAGGCCTGTCTGCTGGCGGCGCTGGCCGGGCTGGCCGCGCTGCCGCCACGGGGCGAACCCGTGTGGGCCGCCACGGCGGCCGCGCTGCTGTGGCTGGGCATGGGCGCGCGGGCGCGCGGCCTTGCCCGCGTGGCCGTATTCGCGCTGTGCTTCGGCGCGGGGCTTGGGGCGGCATGGCTGCGCCAGCCCGGCCCGCCGCCGCCAACGCCCGCCTGGGCGGACACCAGCCGCCCGGTGCGCTTCACCGGCACGGTGGCGGAATGCATCCCCACCACCGACGGGCGCATTCGCCTGCTGCTGGCGAACGTGCGGCCGGATGGCGGACACGCCGAAGGCCGGGGCAATTCCGCCGGGACGACGGACTCCGCCGCATCTCCGCCGTTCTCCGATTCTCTTCCCGACAATCCTCCCCTGCCCGGCCTGCTGGCCCTTTCGTGGCAGAACCCGCCCCTGCGCCCCGCGCCGGGCAGCCGCCTGGCCGTCACCGCCGCCGTGGCCCCCATGCGCGGGCTGGCCAACCCCGGCGGGGACGACAGCGCGGCGTTCTGGGCCTCACGCGACGTGCGCTTCCGGGCCTGGACCACCCACGCCAAGGGCGCGCCCCGCGTGGAAGGCGAGCCGTCCACGGGATGGACTTTGCGCGAGAACCTGCGCACCGCCATGTTGCGGGCCATCGCCCTGCATGGCGGGCCGAACACTGATGCCGACGCTACGGGTTCAGGGCCACGGACGGAAATCAGCGCCGCCGGTCCTGCTCCCGCCGCCGCGCCCGAACCGCCCACCCCGGCCGGTGCCTTCCTGCCCGCGCTGGTGCTGGGCGACCGCTTTCACCTGGACAGCCGTGACCTGGACCTGGTGGCCCGCGCCTCGCTGATCCACGCCATCGCCCTGTCGGGCATGCACCTGTGCGCGGCGGCGGCGCTGGGGGCCGGGGCCGCGCTGCTGGCCGGGCGCGTGGCCCCCGGCGTGTACCTGCGCGTTCCCCGCCGCAAGCTGGCCCTGGCCTGTTCCCTGCCGCCCGCGCTGGCCTACGTGTGGCTGGGCGGCGCGCCCCCATCGCTGGTGCGCGCGGCGCTGATGCTGGTGTTCTGGGGGTGGCTGTACTGGCGCGGCAGGCCGCAGGTGCTGCTGGACGGCCTGTTGTGGGCGGTGTGCGTCATCGTGCTGTTCGACTCCGGCGCGGCGGACGACCTGTCGTTGCAGCTTTCCGCCTGCGCGGTGGCGGGCATCGCCCTGGCCAGGCCGCTGGCCGCCCTGCTGCCCCGGCGGCTGCGCGAAATCGGGGAACTGTGGCCCCAGGATGGGCGTGGGGACGGGAACCCGGCCGGACAAACGGCCCAGCACGGGGCCGGGGCCGCCCCCCGCGCGGCCGCCCGCACGTGGCGCACCCGCCTCGTCATGTACGCCGCGCGCACCCTGTGGGTGACCCTGTGCATCCAGCTGATACTGCTGCCCCTGTCCGCGCGCGTGTTCGGCACGTCCAGTCCGTGGTTCGCGCTGAACCTGCTGTTCCTGCCGCTCATCGACGGCGTGGCGCTGCCGCTGGGGCTCGCGGGCATGGCGCTGGCCCCGGCCCTTCCGGACGCGGCCGGATGGCTGCTGCTCGTCGCGCGCTGGCCGTTCGACCTGCTGCTGGTCGTGCTGCGTTGGCTGGACGGCGCGGGGCTGCTGGGCAACCCCCAGTTGCTGCGTCCGCACCCCGCCGCCATGCTGGGGCTGTGGGTGCTGCTGGGAGCGGCGGTTCTGCACCAGACGGGCGAGGCGCGCCGCCGCGCCGCCCTGCTGCTGGTCGCCGGGGCGCTGCTGGTGCTGGGTCCGGTGTGGCCGCGCCACGTCGCCGCCGCCGACCCGGCCGTACGGCTGGCCGTGCTGGACGTGGGGCAAGGGCAATCGGTGGCGCTGGATTGGGGGCGGGGGCGCATGCTGGTGGACGGCGGTGGCACGGCTTCGCGCTCGTGGGACACGGGCCGCCGCGTGGTGGCCCCGGCGCTGACCGACAACCGCCCGCCCCGGCTGGACACGGTGGCCTGGTCACACCCGGACCGCGACCACCTGCGGGGCCTCTTGTACGTCATCGACACCTTCGCCGTACGCCGGGTGGCGGGCAACGGAGACCCGCCGCACGGCGAGGACGGCACGCGGCTGGCCACCATCCTGAGCCGTACCGGCCTGCGCGAGGAACGCTGGCATGCCGGGCAACGCATTCCCCTCGCGGACGAGCTGGAACTGGAAGTGCTGCACCCGCCGCTGCCGGAGGCGGCTGGCCCGGCCTTCGACGGCAACGACGCCTCGCTGGTGTTGCGGCTGGTGACGCGGGAGGACGACGGCACCCGGCGCGGCCTGGCGCTGATCCCCGGCGACGCGGGCGACCCGGCCTTGCGCGTGCTGCTGGCGTCCGGCGGGGACCTTTCGGCGGAGGTGCTGGTGGTGCCCCACCACGGCGGCAAACGGAAGCTGCTGCCGCAACTGCTGGACGCGGCGCGCCCCCGCGTGGCCATCGCCAGCGCGGGCTACCGCAACCGCTGGGGCTTTCCCGTGGCGGACACCCGCGCCGCGCTGGCGGAGCGGTCCATTCCCCTGCTGGTGACGGCGGAATCAGGCCAGGTGCTGGCCCGCTGGGATGCGGCGGGGGCGCATGGCGTGAGCGGAACGGGCGCATGGCCCGGCCCCGCCACGGTCACCACGGCCCGCGACGCGGATGGCGACGACGCGGACGGCGGGCAGTAGCACTCCGTACTCCCGGCTATTTCAACTTCTGGCAACGTTCGCAGTACACCGTGGTGCGCCCGGCCACCTTGCCCGTGGTCAGCGTGCGCCCGCAGGCCACGCACGGCTGCCCGGACCTGCCGTACACCCGAAAGCGGTTCTGGAAGGCCCCGGCGTCGCCGTGGGCGTCGCGATAATCACGGATGGAACTGCCGCATTCGGCGATGGATTCGCGCAGCACGTCCACCAGATGGCCGTGCAACACGCGCAGACGGGCGGGCGAGAGATCGCCCGCCTGCGCATCCGGCCGGATGGACGCACGGAACAGCGATTCGTCGGCGTAGATGTTGCCGATGCCCGCAATGACCGTCTGGTCCAGCAGCAGCGCCTTGATGCGCCCCCGCCGCCCCCGGAACAACTCCGCGAAGTCCGGCGCGTCGATTTCCAGCGGCTCCGGCCCCAGCGAACGCCAGAAGTCCCACGTGGCCAAGTCCGCGTCTGACAGGGCGCGCACATAGCCGAACTTGCGCGCATCGTCGAAGAACAGCCGGTTGCCGTCGTCCAGCCCAAACACCACGCGGGTGTGCGCGTTGGGCGCGACCTCCGGCCCGTAGACGAAAAGCCGCCCGGTCATCTTCAGGTGCACGCCCAGCAGATGCGGCACGCGGTTGCCGCCCGTGCCGCCAGTTCCGGCTGCCTTCCCCGCCGCATCGCGGCAAGCCATCAGATCGGCAGCGTCGGGCGGCGCTTCGGACGAAACATCGGCCCCTGCCCCGGCGGCCCCACGCGCCCCACCGTCTGCGGCATCCGGGCCGTCCGGGCCGCCCGGCGGGGCCAGTTCCATCAGCAACAACTTGCCGCGCCGACCCACCCCAGAAATGACGCGCCCCGGCACGCACCGAGCAAACGCTGCCGCATCACCCTGTACGGTCCCTTCGTTGCGCACCGAAACGGACACGATGCGCCGCCCCGTCAACTGGGGCCGCAAACCGCAGGCAATGGTCTCCACCTCTGGCAACTCAGGCATGGGCAACTCCGCGTGACTGACGTGCGATGCACAAAAAACGCCGCATCGGCACACCATAGGCACGCCGACGCGGCCTGTCAGCAGGCCCGTGCATGACGGGGCGGGATTGGCGGGAGAAACAAGGAAGGTGACACTCCCTCGCATGACATCGCGCGCGAGGGCATTTGCCCCACTGCCATCGTCTTTCCGGCCTCCGGCACAACCCGGCGTTTGCCGTGGATTTCGTGCCGAGAGCAAGGAAGGCGGCCCTGACGTGAGGGCGTTTGTCCCCAGAACATTGCATTTACCGGCCCACGGCACAACCGGCGCAGGCGGCGAATTGTGTGTCGAGGGCAAGGAAGGCGGCCCTTTCGCGACGGGAGCGTACTCTTCTCGTACCCGACCGGAGCGAAAGGGCCGCCTGACGCAGTCATCGGCCGCAAAGCGCCGCCTGCGTCAGGGGCAGCCCATACGGTCACAGAGATCTCGAAGCGCCGCCACCACCACCTGCGACCGGCTCATGTTCCAGTCGGCGGCCACGGCATCCAGCTTGTCCTTTTCCTGCTCTGTCATGGTCAGGGTTACCTTGACCACCCGGCGCGGCTCCAGGCGCACGGGCACCATGAACAACGCGGCTCCGGCGGGCGGGGCCGTGGGCAACCGGTCCGGCGGGGTGGGCTCGGGCAGGGTTTCGCCACGGGCCAGCAGGCCGCGCACGTGTTCGGCCAGCGCTTCCTCGGCCATGCCGTAGGCTTCGCACAGGGTGTCGGCCCCCACGTCGTCGGGGGCGGCATCGGGAAAGTCGGGGAAGGTCACGGCGAATCCATCGTCGCCGAGGGGGGTCAGCACGGCGCAATACAGCATTCTATCCTCCGGCCGGGGTTTCCGGCGCATGCTCGCATGTCTTGCTCTTGCTCATCATGGCGTCCGTGCGCCAGACAATCTCGCACCAGCGCACCGGTATTCGGGGCTGGGCGATCAAACTCCAATCCGTCCGATTCCGCGACGCGGCCCTCCCCATGCGCGGACGCGCGCCCGGACTGGCCAGGCACCGCGACAACGCGGGCGGACGCGGAAAATTCCTACTTCAGGCCGGGCACGGTCAGCACCCGTTCGCCGTCGGCATCACCGGGGCCGCGCACCGTGAAGCTCACGTCCTGCCCGCCCGCCACGGCCGCCGCGCCCGCCTCGTGCAGCACGCGCATGGAATCCACCACGCGGTCACCCACGCGCAGGATGAGATCGCCCGGGCGAAACCCGGCGCGCTCGGCCACGGAGCCGGGCTCCACCTGCTGCACGCGCGCGCCTTCCGCTTCCTGCTGCAACAGCAGGCCCAGACGGGGACGCGCGGGGCCGTCCTCGCCGCGCATGCCGGGCATGGGGCGCGGCGGTTCCGGCTCGGCCCGGCACACCCAGAAAAGATCGGCCTGCGCCGCATCGGGCGGGGCGTCCGCCGCTGCTGCGGGCCTGTTCCCGGCGGCCGGAGAGGCACCCTCCGCGTCCGGGGCGATGCGCCACGGCATCACCAGCAGCACGCGGGCGTCGGGATCCAGCAACCGGATGCGCCGGGCGATGCCCCAACCGAATTCCACGTGCCCGCCACCGGCCAGGATGACCACGGGGCCGCCGTGGGCCACGCGCACCCGCACGGCCTCGTGGGCCATGGCCGAATCCCACAACGACTGCACCAGCAGGAACCGTTCGAGGGCTGCGGCGTCGTTGTCCGTTGCCGGAACGGGGCCAGCCACGGCAGGGGCAGACGGCGCGGCGGGCACGGCCTGTGCCGGAGTGGCGGCTGGCCCACCCTGCGGCATGGCGGGGGTTCCGCCCTGCGGCGCGGTATCCTTGGTCACGCCCTTCGCACCCTCGGCCCGCCCTGCCCGCATGGCCGCGTGCTCGCGGAAGATGGCGGTCAACGTGGCGCGCTGCTCCGGCGCGGGCGCGATGATGGACGGCGGCAGCCAGGCGCGGTCGGCCTCGGCCACGGATTCCAGCCCGCCCCGGCTCACCTGGCGCACAACGCGCTGCGGCACGTTCAGGCCGTGCACGGGCAGGCGCGCCCAGTCGGCCACGGCAAACACGGGCCTGTACAGTTCAAAGTCGTAGCCCCACGTCTTGCCCCAGTCGAGGGCGTCGGGAAGCTTTGCCAGCGGGGTGGCCCCCCGCGAAAATTCGTCCAGCGCGGGCTGCCCGTCCCGGGGCACCATTTCAAGGCCGATGGCCGGGCGCGCGCCTTCCGCCAGCAGGGCGGCGATGAACGCGGCCTGCGCCCGGTGGTCGCACGCGCTGGTGTGCGATTCGCCAAGCAGGATGTAGTCGTGGCGCAAGGCCTGGCGGGCGGCGTCAGTTGGGTCGACAGGACGGATTTCGCCGGACGCGGTCACCGTTACCAGCGCGCCGTCGGGCAGGCGGGGAGTGGTCATGCCCATGCGCGCGGCCTCCGGTGTGGTTGCTGTCGCGGCCGTCGTTGCGGTTACCGGAGCGGCAACGGGCGCACGCGCCGTGATGCCGCTGTCGGACGGCCGCGCCACGGCGCAGCCGCCCGCCAGCAGCACGAGCAGAAGCAGCGGCACGCAGGGCAGGAAGCTTCCCGCCCCGCGTCCGCCCATATGCCGGGCGACATTCCGGGTTCCGGCTAGTCCCATACCCGCTTGTCCTCGATGGGACGGATCTGCGGGGGCAGGGTGCCGGGCGCGAGGATCTTCAGTTCCGGGCGCAGCTTGATCTTCTCGCGGAACTGATGGAGCAGTTCGTCCTCGCGCTTGAAGTTGCTGGCCTCGATGAACAGGGTCATTTCGTCGATGCCGCCGGGGTTGGTGACCTCAATCTGCCAGCGCTTGATTTCCTCGAAGCGCGACATGACCTGCTCCACCTGGTGCGGGTACACGAACATGCCCTTGATGCGCGCGGTGGTGTCCACGCGGCCCACGATGGAGCCAAGGCGGGGGCTGGTGCGGCCGCAGGGGCAGGGAGAACGGTCGATGTACGACAGGTCGCCGGTGGCCAGGCGGATCAGCGGATAGGTCTTGTTGAAGGCCGTGACCACGATTTCGCCCACTTCGCCGTCCTTCAGCGGAATGCCGGTGTCCGGATGACAGATTTCCACGTAGCAGCGGTTGGCGATGTGCAGGCCGGTCTTGTGGAAGCATTCGTAGCCGATGCAGCCCACGTCCGCAGTGCCGTAGCCCTGGCGCATGATCAGGTCGAACTTCTTCTCGAGCTGCGCGCGCAGCTTTTCGGAGAATTTTTCGCCGGTGACGAAGCCCACTTCAAGGAACAGGTCCTTGCGCAGGTTCATGCCCTTTTCCTCGGCCTTCTGGGCAAGGTGCAAGAGGTAGCTGGGCGTGCCCACGTAGCCCGACACGCGCAGCTTGGACATGATCTCGAGCTGCGTGGCCGCGTTGCCGGGGCCAGCGGGCACCACGGCGCAGCCAAGGTTGCGCAGGGGTTCCTCGAACATCAGGCCCGCCGGGGCGAGGTGGTAGTTGAAGGTGATCTGGGCCACGTCGCCGGGGCGGAAGCCCACGGAATAGAAGGCCTCGGTGTAGCCCCAGTAGTCGTCGGCGCGGTCTTCGGGGTCGAAGATGGGGCCGGGCGACAGGAACACGCGCTTCAGCTCGCCAAGGTCCTTGGTCAACAGCCCGCCAAGGCGCGGCCCCATGGACTGGAGGAAGATGAGTTCCTTCTTCTTGAGGATGGGGATGTGCTTGAGGTCCGTGAGGGTCTTGAACTTCTCCACGTTGAACTGGGCGCGGTCGAAGCGCTTCTTCACGTCCTCGGAATAGCGGTAGGCGTAGGAAAGCAGGTCTTTCAGCTGAATGAGGTAGTATTGCCTGCGTTCGCTCTCGTCGAGCACCTCGCGGCGGCTGTAGATGCCTTCGGTACGGTCCTTGCGGGTCATGTGGTGGGCTCCTTGGTATCGTGGCGTGCGGTGTGCGCGGCCCCCCGGAGAAGGAGCGCGACGCCCGATGGATTTGCAGGATTCGGCCATAGCCCGCGCGATTCGGGTTGGCAAGAATATTTTTTAAAGTTGTTTCATGTCGGCATGATGCACAGAAATTCACATGTTGATGAAAACTGTGGAAAACAACGCCGTCGTGGCCGAGGGCAAAAAAGCTGGCCATCCCCGCAGGTTATCGACGGGTGCCCGACGGGTTGCCGGGGGCTGTCTGCACATTGTCACGACAACTTGTTCCTTTTCATGGTGATACAGCACAATCCGCCCCCCTCCCCGTTGATGTGACGCCGGTCACGGCGGCCGTGGCGGGTTGCGGGTAGTCTGCGGCCATGCCCTTTGCGGCGGCCCCGGCGGCTGCGCCACCCCGGCCTGTTCCACTCCATCCCCCATCCTCCCACCCGGCGACACCATGGACTACTTCCGCAAGATGTGCGGCTGCGGCCGCGACGGCTGCCGCCCCGGCCTGCTGGGCCTGCTGCCCAAGCCCGATGTTTCCGAAACCCTGTGGTCGTTCATCGGCGCGCTGTGCGGCATCGGGGTGGTGGCCTGGCTGTGCGACCGGGTGGCCGCGCCGGGCGACGGCTTCGTGCTCATCGGCTCGTTCGGGGCATCGGCGGTGCTGGCCTACGGCGCACCAGGCGCGCCCTTTTCCCAGCCGCGCAACCTGCTGGGCGGGCACGTGCTGTCCGCGCTGGTGGGGGTGTTCGTGGCGCGCAACCTTGGCGTACCCGCAGCGTCAGGGGGGGAGGTCGCCGCCACCGCCTGGCTGGCCCCGGCCGTGGCCGTGGCCGCCGCTATCGCGCTGATGCACCTTACCGACACCCTGCACCCGCCGGGCGGGGCCACGGCGCTCATCGCCGTCACCGGCAGCCCGCAGATACAGGCGCTGGGCTACAAGTACGCCGTGGTTCCGGTGGCCGCCGGGGCCGCCGCCCTGCTGGTGGTGGCCCTGCTGGTGAACAACATTCCGCGCGGGCGGCGCTACCCCCGGCACTGGTGGTGACTGGGGGTGACGGGCCACGCGGTTGCCACGTCCGCGCGGGCGGGCTAGAATGCCCGAGCGCCGGTGGCGCGTCGCGGTCGTCCAGACAGAATACACCGCATGGACCGCGCCTGCCCGCCGCCGCAGGAGCCCCATGGACCATCCCGCCCATTCTCCGGAACCCAACGCCTTCACCCGCGCCCATCCGCTGGCGGGCCGCGTGGCGCTGGTCACCGGCGGCGCGCAGGGCATCGGAAGGGGCATCGTGGAACACCTGCTGGCCTGCGGCATGCGCGTGGCCGCCATGGACGCCGACGCCGAGGCGTTGGCCGAACTGGCTGACGCATTGGCCCCCGAGTTGCTCGCTGACAACGGCGCACCTTTTCCCGCACGTCCAGATGCCCCGGCAACGCCCCGTCCCCCAGCCCATCCCCTGCTGACCCTGCACGGCAGCGTGGCCGATCAGGCCGATGCCGACCGCTGCGTGGCCGTTACGGTGACCCGCTTCGGCGGGCTGCACCTGCTGGTAAACAACGCGGGCATCGCCAATCCCCATTCCGGGACCGTGGACACCATGGACATGGACCGCTGGCAACGCGTGCTGGCCGTGAACCTGACCGGCCCGATGCGCATGGTGCGCGCCGCCGCGCCCCACTTGCGGGCCGCGCGCGGGGCGGTGGTGAACATCGCCTCCACCCGCGCCGTGCAGTCCGAGCCGCACACCGAAGCCTACGCCGCGTCCAAAGGGGGGCTTGTGGCCCTGACACACGCCCTGGCCGTGAGCCTTGGCCCCGAGGTGCGGGTAAACTGCATCTCGCCGGGCTGGATAGAGGTGCGCCACCTGCGCAAGGCTGCGCTGCGCGAAACGCCGGTGCATGCGGACGCAGACCGCGCCCAGCACCCCGTGGGCCGCGTGGGCGAGGCGCGCGACGTGGCCGCGCTGGTGGCCTTTCTGGCCGGGGACGACGCCGGGTTCGTCACCGGGCAGAACTGGCTGGTGGACGGCGGCATGACCCGCCGGATGATCTACGAGGAGTAACGACGGATGTACGTCGGCCTGCATACCGCAAGCCTGCCGCAGGTACTGGCGGAGGCCCGCCAGCGCATCGTGCTGCACATGGCCCTGTACGCCGAATTCGGCCGCATGCCCGCGCTGGCCGAGGCGCTGCACACCGCCCTCACCCAGCCCGCCTTCCGGCGGTTGCAGGTGATCACCGTGCCGCTGACCTCTCGCCGGAACTGGGTGGACGAATTCCTGCACGCCCTGCGGCCGGACCTGACGGCGGTGCAGATGGAGCACGAGTTCGCCGCCTCCCGCGATTTCATCGTGCGGCTGGCCGCCCGCCACGAAGGGCTGGTGGAGGTGTACGAAACCCACGCCCTGCCCTGCGCGCCGTGCGTCATCGTGGACGACCGCATCCTGTTCGGCCACTACGCGCACAGCCCGGTGCCCATGGAGCAGGGCTTCTGGTTCAGTGTGGCCGCGCCCATGGACGACCTGTTCAAATGGGCCGAAACGGGCGCGCTGCCGCGCGATGCAACGCCCCGGCACCGGGCGGCCTTCCGCTTCGTGTGCGACTGCCGCAACGCCATGCGCCAAGCCAAGCGCATGCTGCTGTAGCGTGGGACGGAAAACACCGGCGGCGACGGCGACGCCCCGAGACGCCGGTTCTGCTCAGGGCAGCCCAAACCTGCGCGGGCACGATCCGCTGCGTTGCCACCGCAGCCCGGTCCCAATTGCACAAGCCAGCCACCCGGACCCAAGGGGATTTTCAGTCCCCCGCTCCCGGTCGGTCACAAAAATCATGCTCGTGGCAAAAAGTGCTTGCCAAGCCCATCCATTTTGCCTATTCAGGTTCTCCGCGACGCCGAGGTAGCTCAGTTGGTAGAGCAGGGGACTGAAAATCCCCGTGTCGGGAGTTCAATTCTCTCCCTCGGCACCACGCAGACAGCAAAGGGTTGGAACAGACGTTCCAACCCTTTTTTGCGTTATCGCGACACCGGGCGCATCGGCCGCCCGTGGTGTACGCGCGCGCGACGTTTGACACGGCAGCGCACCCTACCCGGCACGCGCAAAAGCCCCCGCTCCATTCGGAGCGGGGGCTTCGCCGTCTTTGCATCAGAGGATATCAGGCGTCAGCGGGCACGCCTCGGGTCAACTTGGCGTTCCGCAGAGCGCCGCTTGATGCTGGCGGGGCCTGGCGGCGAAATGCCGCGCTCTCCCCGCCGAACGTGCTAGTCGGTGACAATCATGACGTTGGAGGCCTTGACCATGGCCTTCACGTCCGAGCCCTTCTTGAGGTCCATGCCTTCCACAGAGCGCTTGGTGATGATGGACACCATCTCGATGCCGGGGGCCACTTCGATGATCACTTCCGAGTTCACGGCACCGACGGTGATTTCCTTGACCTTGCCGGGAATCAGGTTGCGAGCGCTGACTTTCATGATGGTTCTCCTGTCATGACTGTGCGTGGATATGCAATTTCCTGCGCGAACGGTTCGTCGCAGGGGAATTCATGCATACAAGATACCACCTATGAAGAGTCATGCATAATAAAACTATCGTGACTTCCGTACGTCCTGAAAATTCGTGACCGTTTCTGCGTTTTACTGTGTCCCATTGCACATCTGCCGCACACCGTATGAACGCGTTACCGCATCCTCTGGCGGAAATATCATGTCCCCCTTCCCCGCCCTGCGGGCTCGGCGCAGCCGTGCCCGCAGGGCACACCCCACCGCACCGGCTCTGCGGATGGCCCTAGCCCGGCAAGACATCCGCATACCGTCCGCCCCCCAGGCACGCCCGGCCCCCAGTCGTGCAATCTCCCTCGCTGGCCTCAACGCGACCACCCACGCAATAACCCAAGTAAATTCATCAGGATTACAAAATGAAACAGCAATCTGCCCGCTGTATCGTTGACATGAATTTTCCATTCTGGCATTCGGAGTGGCACACTTTATTTTTTTTTATCTGAAATGCACATTCAAATTCCGGAGAACGACATGCCGACCCGGTCGCCATTCGCTGTCGCCCCGTTCCCGCGCCACTGGCTGCGGGCGCTTCTGCTGCCGCTGCTCGCCGTCCTGATGGTGGCGGGCGGCCTGGCCGCCCCCCTTGCCGCGCACGCCGCCGACACCCCGGCGGACACCCTGCGCTATTCCTGGCCTTCCAACGTGGGCGAGCTGAATCCGCACAAGTATTCGCCCAACCAGATGTTCGCGCAGGGCATGGTGTACGAGCCGCTGGTCAAGTACGCCAAGGGCGGGGCCATCGAACCCTGGCTGGCCGAAAGCTGGACCACCTCGCCCGACGGCAAGGTGTACACCTTCACGCTGCGCAAGGGCGTGACCTTTTCCGACGGCACGCCCTTCGATTCCAAGGCCGTGCGCATGAATTTCGAGACGGTGCTGGCCAACCGCGCCCGGCACGACTGGCTGGAACTGGTGGCCCAGATCGACAAGGTGGAAACGCCCGACGCGCGCACCGTGCGCCTGGTGCTGAAAAACGCCTACTACCCCACGTTGCAGGAACTGGCGCTGATCCGGCCCGTGCGCTTCCTGTCGCCCTCGGCGTTTCCCGCGTCCGGCAACACCAATGACGGCATCAAGGCGGCCGTGGGCACCGGCCCGTGGAAGCTGGTGGAAACCCGCAAGGGCGAATACGACGTATTCGAGCGCAACGACGCCTACTGGGGCAAAAAGCCCGCCATCAAGCGCATCGTGGTCCGGGTCATCCCGGACCCCAACACCCGCCTGGTGGCCCTGCAGGCGGGCGAGCTTGACCTGGTCTTCGGCGGCGGCGGCCACGGCGGCGGCCAGATCAGCCTGGAAGCCTTCGACGCCCTGAAGAAAGGCGACACCTACGCCACCTACCTTTCGCCGCCGCAGGCCAGCCGGGTCATCGCGCTGAACAGCAAGAGCGGCCCCACCGCCGACATCGCCGTGCGCAAGGCCATCCTGCACGCCATCAACAAGGACGCCATGGTCAAGGGCATCTTCCTGAACGCGGAGGCGCGCGCCGACGCCCTGTTCCCGCCCACGTCCCCCTACTGCGACCTGAAGCTGCCCCCCTACGCCCACGACACCGCCAGGGCGGAAGCCTTGCTGGACGAGGCAGGCTGGAAGCGCGCCAACCCCAAGGATACCAAGGGTCCGCGCATGAAGGACGGCAAGCCGCTGTCCGTCGACCTGTGCTTCGTGGGCAACGACGCCCTGCAAAAGGCCATCGCCGAATTCCTGCAATCGGAACTGGCCCGCGTGGGCGTGCAGGCCAACCTGATCGGCGAGGAAGAAGACGCCATCGGCGAACGCCAGAAAAGCGGCGCGTTCGGCATGGTGTTTGGCGACACCTGGGGCGCACCCTACGACCCGCATTCCTTCGTCAGCGGCATGCGCGTGCCCACCCACGCCGACTACCAGGCACAGCTCGGCCTGCCCATGAAGGCCGACATCGACGCCAGGATCGGCAAGGTGCTGCTGACCACCGACGAAACCACGCGCCAGAACCTGTACCGCGACATCCTGACCACCCTGCACGAGCAGGCCGTGTACCTGCCGCTGACCTACCAGACCAGCATGGTGGTGCACACCGCCCGTGTGGACGGGGTGCACTTCGGCGCCATGGACACGGAAATCCCCTTCGAGGACATGCGCCTGAAATAGAAGCGAGAAGCGGGAGGGCGGCCACGCGCCGCCTTCTCCTTGCTCCATCCGCTTGGATACATCGGCGCCTTTAACCTTCACCATATTTGTCTTCCTGATATTTCCGAGGAAAACTGCCTTTCTTCCTTATACTCCGCGCCGGTCTTTCCGGCGCGGATGGCTGGTGCGGTCGCGAAGCAAGGAATTACGATTTTTGAGGCCGGGCAAGGCGGCGCGCGATTTTCACGCGGAGCGTACTGACGTACGTGAGCAGTGAAAATCAAGCGCCAACGCCGCCCGGCCCCAAAAGGCGGATTCCGCAAGCTGCGTGATCGCGTGACGGAGGCATCCCCCCCCCCAGCCCCGGAAACCACGCATGCCCGCCTACATCCTGAAACGCCTCGCCGCGCTCATCCCCCTGCTGCTACTGGTCTCGGTGGTGGTCTTCCTGCTGCTGCGCGACGCCCAGGGCGACCCGGCCATGGCCTACCTGCGCCTGTCGCGCATCCCCCCCACCGACGAGGCCCTGGCCACCGCCCGCCGCATGCTGGAACTGGACCTGCCCCTGTGGCAACAGTACGCCCGCTGGCTGGCCCGCGCCGTCACCGGCGACTTCGGCAACTCCTACGTCACCGGCCGCCCGGTGCTGGGCGATGTGCTGCACTACCTGCCCGCCACCCTGCAACTGGCCGGGGCGGCCCTGCTGCTCACCCTGGCCGTCAGCGTGCCCCTGGGGGTCGGCGCGGCCCTGCACCGCGACCGCCCGCTGGACAACGCGGCCCGCGCCCTGTCCTACACCAGCGTATCCTTGCCCAACTTCTGGCTGGGCTTCCTGCTGGTATGGCTGTTCGCTGTCAGGCTGGGCTGGCTGCCCGCGCTGGGGCGCGGCGGCTTCGAGCATCTGGTGCTGCCCGCGGTCACCCTGTCGCTGATGTCCATGGGCATCAACACCCGACTCATCCGCACCAGCCTGCTGGAAAACATGCACGCCCGGCACATCATGTATGCACGGGCACGCGGCATTTCCGAACGCGGCGTGGTGTGGCGGCACATGTTCAAGAACTCGCTGATCCCGGTGCTGACATCCCTCGGCATGCACGTGGGCGAACTGCTGGGCGGCGCGGTGATCGTGGAAACGGTTTTCGCCTGGCCGGGCGTGGGCCGCTATGCCGTGTCCGCCGTGTACAACCGCGACTACCCCATATTGCAGTGCTTCATGCTGCTGATGACGGCCATCTTCGTGCTGTGCAACCTGGCCGTGGACATCCTGTACGCATGGGCAGACCCGCGCATCCGCCTGGGGGAGGACCGCGCATGAGTACGGAAACCCTCGCCGCCGACACGCCCTCCATGGCCCCCCCGGCCGTTTTCGACACACCCCCCGGCAGCGCCCTGCTGCGCCAGTTGCTGTCGCGGCCCACGGCCCTGGCCGCGCTGGCCCTGCTGTGCATCATCCTGACCATGGCCGTGTTCGCGCCCGCCTTCTCTCCCCGCCCCCCCGACGATGTGGACATCACCCGCAAGTTCGAGGCCCCCAGCCTGGAGGAACCCCTGGGCACCGACCACCTGGGCCGCAGCGTGCTGGCCCGGCTGTGCCATGGCACGCGGGTCTCGCTGTTCGCCGTGGCCGCCATCTTGACCTGCATCGTGGCCGTGGGGCTGACGGCGGGCTGCGTGGCGGGCTACGCGGGCGGCCGGGTGGACGGCCTGCTCATGCGCGCCTGCGACGTGTTCATGACCTTTCCCACCTTCATCCTTGCGCTGTTCCTGGTGGGGCTGCTGGGCTCGGGCCTGACCAACGTGGTCATCGCCGTGGCCTGCACCCACTGGGCTTGGTACGCGCGGTTCGCGCGCGGGCTGGTTCTGGGGCTGAAGCAGCGCGAATACGTGCTGGCCGCGCGCGCGGCGGGCACCCGCCCGGCGCGGCTGGTGCTGCGGCACATCCTGCCGCCGGTGCTGGCCCAGATGCTGGTCATGGCCGGGCTGGACGTGGGCCACATGCTGCTGCACGTCTCCGGGCTGTCCTTCCTGGGCCTTGGGGTGCGCCCCCCGACGCCGGAATGGGGGGTGATGATCGGCGACGCGCGCGAATACATCGGCACCCACCCGGAACTGTTGCTGTACCCCGGCCTGATGATCTTCGTGACGGTGATGGCCTTCAACCTGCTGGGCGACGCCCTGCGCGACGCGCTGGACCCCGCCGCCGCGCGCGAGACGGACTGCGCGCCGCATGGCCCCGCCGGGCCAGATGGTCTGGACGGCATGGACGGCATGGACGGCATGGAAGAGCATGAGGATGCGGAGCCCGGTGCGCCGGACTTCGGCGGCATCGGCGCGGGCGCACGCGAGGAGGCGGCATGAGCGGCACGACACCAGAGGTTCCCGCCACCGCAGAGATTCCCGTCACCGTCCCCGCGCTGGCCGTGCGCGGGCTGGAATTGCGCCGCGCCGTCCCACGATCGGGCGTCACGGATGCGGCACCCCCGCTGGTCGGCCCCGTGGACCTGACGGTGGAGCGCGGCCAGGTGGTGTGCCTGGTGGGGCCCAGCGGTTGCGGCAAGTCGCTGACCTGCATGGCCCTGCTGGGCATGCTGCCGGAAGGGGTGGTCCGGGCGGCGGGCTCCATCCGCGTGGTCGGGCAAGCCGTGGACGGCGCGCCGCCGGAACGGCTGCGCCTGTTGCGCGGGCGCAACGCGGCCTACGTGCTGCAGAACCCGGCCAGCTGCTTCGACCCGGTGTTCACCATCGCCGCGCATTTCCAGGAAACCCTGACCGCGCATCTACCCGACGCAGCCACCAACGGCAGCCGGACCGGCTGGCGCAAGGCCGCGCTGTCTGCCCTGCGCGAGGTGGGCTTTGCCGATGCGGACGCCATCCTGCGTCACTACCCGTTCCAGATGAGCGGCGGCATGCTCCAGCGGGTGATGATCGCCCTGGCGCTGATGCTGGACGTGGAACTGCTCATTGCCGACGAGCCCACCACCGACCTCGACCTGCCCTCGCAGGCCCGCGTGCTGGACCTGCTGGACCAGGTGCGGCGCACCCGGAACACGGCCATCCTGCTGGTGACCCATGACCTCAGCGTGGCGGCCCGCATGGCCGATCACATGGCCGTCATGCGCCATGGCCGCGTGGTGGAGCAGGGCGACGCGCGCGCCCTGTTCGCCGCGCCCCGCCACCCATACACCCAGGCCCTGCTGGCCGCGCATCACCGGCTGTACGGCCAGTACCCGCTGCAAGAGGGCGGCAGCGTGCAGCAGCATCCTGCCCTCGCTTCCGCCGCCGCAGGCCGCCCATGAAGGACACCGCCATGCATCCCGCCGACACCGCCCATCCCGTGCTCCCCAACCGCCCCGGCGTAACCGGCGGCAACGACGCCCCGTCCCTGCTGGAACTGCGGGGCGTAACCCGCAGCTATCGCACCGGCGGGTGGTTTGCCCCGCGCCAGGTGCGCGAGGTACTGCGCGGCGTGGACCTGACCGTGCGCGAAGGCGGGTGCACCGGCGTTGTGGGCCCCAGCGGCGCGGGCAAGAGCACCCTGTGCCGCATCGCCCTGGGTCTGGAACGGCCCGACGGCGGCGAGGTGCGCTTCATGGGGCGTGCCTGGGGGCGCGATACCCGCCACGGACTCGGCAAGGACCGCCGCCACGTGCAGGTGGTCTTCCAGAATTCGGTGAACGCGGTGAACCCGCGCCTGACCGTGGAGCGCATCATCGGCGAGCCGCTGGAAAACTTCACCACGCTCGACCGCCGCCAGCGCCGCGCCCGCGCAGGTGAACTGCTGGAGCAGGTGCGCCTTTCCCCGGCCCTGCTGGACCGGCTGCCCCACCGCCTGAGCGGCGGGCAACTGCAACGGGTGTGCATAGCCCGCGCGCTGGCCCCCCGGCCCCGGCTGATCCTGCTGGACGAAGCCCTGAGCAGCCTGGACATGCTGGTGCAGGCCCGCATCCTGGACCTGCTGACCGAACTGCGCCGCGCCACCGGTACCGCCTACCTGTTCGTGACGCACGACGTGCGCCTCATCCCGCTGTTTTGCGACGAGGCCGCCGTGCTCACGGAGGGCCGCGTGGCCCCGGTGGACATGCACGCCCAGGGTCATGCCTGCGCGCGGCAGGCCCCCCACCAGGCCGCCTTCGATGCCTTGCGCGCGGCCATCCTGCCCGCCATGCCCGCCATGCCGGCTGACGCGCCGCTGTAACGGGGCCTTTCGCCGCCCGCCGCTACCACGCGGCCGGGCGGCCGGGCGACGCGCGCCTCCTTGCGACGATTCCCCGTGCGCGCCCACGGGCCTCCCCACCCCACGAACCGGCAGCCCTACCCGTCTTCATCCCACCCCCAGGCCCGGCTGGGGGTTTTTTTACATTTTCCGGTTTCAGGAAAGTCATGTGATTCCACCGCATTGTTCGAGTGCACACTGCAATCTGGCAGCGGCCAAGGGAATAATGATATTTACAATCATGGCAATACAAGAGATATGACGCTAGAATTATCGCCCGTTTTTTTTGCGTTCTCGTAAAAACAACACCAGCGGGACAAAAACATGAGCATAGACGTGGAGTTGCGAAGGTACCTGCACCACATGCCCGGCATAGGCGAATACCGCAGTTCGCTGAGTTCACTGTCCAAATGGTGGACCCGCGTCTCCCTGACCGGCAAGATCAACAGCCTTTCCGTGGCCGCCACCCTGCTGGATTCCATGGATCAGGCCCAGCGCAAATTCCAGGAATTGCAGGAACGGCTCATCGACAGCCTGGCCCGCGAAAATACCCGCAAGGTGGCGCTGGAACTGGGGGCCATGGCCCAGGTTGCCGTGGACATCGTGGTGCGCAACCTGTTCGAGCGCACGGCGGACGTGGGGTTTCTGGCCACCGACGGGGTGCTGGTGGATTTTCTGGCCGCCAGCGACGGCGATGCCGACACCTGCGCGACGGGCATGGGGAATGACGAGCACGCGCCCCCTCCCTCCCCCGCAGTCCCCCCGCCCGACATGCCCCTCATGACCTCCGCCACCGGGGACGACGCCTGCGCCGCCGTGCGCCGCCGACTGCGCGACTACCGCGCCAAGTACACCGTCTACGACGAAATCCTCGTGCTCGACACGCACGGCCGGGTGCGCGCCCAGCTTGACGAGGCCACCCCGGTGCGCGCCTCGGCAGACCCGCTGGTGGCCGCAACCCTGGCCGCCAACGGCTACCTGGAAACCTTCCGCCCGTCCGACCTGCGCCCCGGCAGGCCCGTGGCCCACATCTTCTCGCACCGCATCCTGCACCCGGAAACGGGCCGCCCGCTGGGGGTGCTGTGCCTGTGCTTCCGCTTCGAGGACGAAATGGAGGGCATCTTCCGCAAGCTGGTCAACGGCCGGCAAGACGTGGTGCTCTGTCTCACCGACGAGGCGGGCACGGTCATCGCGTCAAGCGCGCCCGGCGATTTCCGGGTGGGCTCGTGCCTGGGCAACCGGGCTCCCGGCGCGCTGACATCCCTGGGCAGCGGCAGCGAGGAATACCTGGCCTTCAGCGCCCCCACCAACGGCTACCAGGGGTATCTGGGGCTGGGCTGGCGCGGCTGCGCGGCCACTCCGCCGCACGCCGCCTTTGCCTGTGACGGAGAGAACGGTTGCACCGGCGACGGCGCGAATCTTGCCCGGATGGCCCAAGGGCTGCACCCGGCCCCCGACAGGGAGGGCGACAGGCAGGAGTCAGGTGGTAACGGGATCGGACCGAAAGGAAACGACAACGCCGAGCCTTCGTGCATCTTCTCGGACGACCTGCTGGACATCGCCGCCACGTCCGAGGACGTGAACCAGGATCTCGGCCTTGTGGTCATCAACGGCCAGATCATCGCGGTTAAACGCAATGCCCAGGAATTCCTGCCGGTGCTCGACGAGATCCGCAAGATCGGCCACAAGACCAAGGACATGTTCGTCAAGTCCATCGACGACTTGTACGCCACGGTTTCCTCGGCCCTGCTCAGCGACTTGCGCTTCAAGGCCGCGCTGGCCTGCGACATCATGGACCGCAACCTGTACGAGCGGGCCAACGACTGCCGCTGGTGGGCGCTGACGCCCGCCTTCCGCCAGGTGCTGGCTGCCGCGGGCCACGGCCGGGCCATGCCGCCCGAGGCGGCCCGGCGCGGCATGACGGAAATACTGCGCTACATCCACGGCCTGTACACGGTGTACCACGACCTGTGCGTGTACAACGCCGCAGGGGTGGTGGTGGCCGTCTCCAACCCGGAAAACGAGGGCTGCGTTGTCCGCGACCTTTCGGGGTGCGACTTCGTGCGCCAGACCGTGCAATCCATCCGCAACCAGCAGGAATACCGGGTGTCGCCCTTTGCCCCGTCCGACCTGTACGGCGGGCGGCCCACCTACATCTACAACGCGGCTGTGATGCACCCGGCGGACGAGCGCACCACGGTGGGTGGCATCGGCATCGTGTTCGATTCCGGGCCGCAGTTCGAGGCCATGCTGGCGGACGCCCTGCCCCGCGACGCGGCACAGGCCCCCATGCGCGGGGCCTTTGGCCTGTACGTGGACGCGGGCGGCACGGTGGTGTCCTCCACCAGCCCGGACATTCTGCCCGGCCACATGCTGCCCCTGCCGCCGCAGGCCCTCACGGATGATCCCACCGGGGTCAGTTGCATCCACGACATGCTGGGACGGCGCCATGCACTGGGTGCGGCCCCCTCGTGCGGGTACCGCGAATACAAGAATTCCGGCGACTACGAGAACGACATCACCGGCATCGTGGCCGTGCCTGTGTAGGCGGGCGCGGACGGATCCCCCCCCCCGCACGCCGTCGCCCTCCCCGCGCCGCGCTTGCAATTTGGCGCTGCGCGGGGCAAGCCTGTGGCGTGACCACGCCCCTCGCCCCCGAAATCCCCCACGCCTTGCCGGACGCCCCCTCCGCCGGGCCGGAAGACGCGCCCGCGCGCAACGCATCCTCCCGCAACGCGCCCGGTCCCCTGCCCGATGGCGCGCCCGAATCAACGCCCGAATCCACGCCCGAATCCACGTTGGTCATGGGCCTTGCCGCCGGATACCACGCGGGCGACGTGCGCCCGTTTCTCGCGTCCCTGCGGGGCACCGGCTTCGCGGGGCGGTGCGTGCTGTTCGCCTCGCCCACCACCCGCGACACCGGCCGCATGGCCGACATGGGCGCGGACATCCTGCCCTTCGAGCGGCCGCCCGCGTTGGCCCACCTGCCTTACAACGCGCTGCGCTATTTCCTGTACCTGGATCTGCTGCGGCAGGCACCGCGCCCGTATGCGCGCATCCTGATCAGCGACGTGCGCGACGTGATCTTCCAGCGCGACCCGTTCTCCTTTCCGTGGGCAGAAGGGCTCAACGTCACTCTGGAAGACGCCCGCATGACCATCGGCACCTGCCCGTACATGACCCGCTGGACCACCGGCCACCTGGGCGAGGCGGCGTGGCGGGCGCTGGCCGGGCAGCGCATCTCGTGCTCCGGCACCACGGTGGGCGGTCACGCGGCCATGCTGGACTATCTGGAGCGGCTGACCGGGCTGCTGCTGCCGTTCTCCCCCGCGCCGCCCCCGCCAGTACCGGACGGCACGCCCCCGCCGCCCACCGGCATGGCCGGGTACGACCAGGGCGTGCACAACCACCTGCTGCACGGCGGCCACCTGCCCAAGGTCACCCTGCACGACAACGCCGGGCCCATCCTGACCCTGGGCTACAAGGCCACCCAGCCCGCCGCCGATGCCCACGGCGACATCCTGAACGACGCGGGCCTGCCCGCCGTCATGGTGCACCAGTACGACCGCATGCCCGAACTGTTTCGGGCCGTGCGCGCCCGCTACGCGTAGGGTTAGGGTTCCCGCCCCCTCACCTCGCACGACGCAGGAACGGCGCGCCCCTTCCGGAACGCGCCGCCGTCATTTTCCACGTTCCGCGACGTGACGCGGGGCCTGCCTACAATGCGCTCTCGGCGGCCGCCGCCTGCAGGGTACGCACGCACAGGCCCACGTACGACCGGGCGGCCGGGGGCAGTTGCGCGGCCACTGCCTCGTAGGCGTCCACCAGGTCGGCCACGTCGGCGGCGCGGGTGGCCCTGTCCACGCTGGCCAGTTCTTGTTCGGTGAACTTGCGCTCCATCTTGTAATGGTTGCCCCACACGTGCCCCCACGAGGCCTCGGACAGCGGCGCGGCGCGCCCGGCGTCCTGGCGGTGCACCACGCGCACCCGGCCGTCGTAGACCACCCGGCCGCCCGCCTTCCACACCTGGATGTCGTGCTCCAGGTCATCCACCTGCGAGGGCGAGAAGCGCAGATCGAAATCGGGCACGCCCAGCCGGGCGCAGGCCGCCTTGTCCAGCAGATGGCAGCAGCCCATCACCGAAAGGCACGGGCGGCGCTGCCCGTACTGGCCGAAATCCATGACCAGCGGCGCATTGTTGGTGAACCGGATGAGGTGCTTGCCGGTCTTCTCGAAAAAGCGGGCCACGTACTGCACCGTGGGCAGCGTGCCGGGGTTCACCCCCTGCGGGCCGGCGACAACGGTGCCGGGCATTTCGTCCATGTCCTGCACGTAGTTGCGCAGCCACGTACGCGGCAGCAGCACGTCGTCGTCCAGGAAGGCGAACAGGTCCTTGTCGCGCATGGAGTCGAGGTGCCACAGCCAGTTGCGGGCGGCGGGCGCGCCGATGTTGATGGGCAACTGGATCAGTTCCACCTGCCGCCCGGCGGCCACCGCGCGCACGCCCGCCTCGAACTCGTCGCGGGAAAAGGCCGTGGACCCGTTGTTGATGAGCGCCACGTGCGCCCCCCCGATGTCCGACGCCAGCAGGCTGGCCAGGGTGTCCAGGGTCACCTGCAACTTGTTCCAGGTATAGAAGCCGACGCCGATGCGCCGCCCCTCCAGCACCGAGGCCGGGGCCTCGGGCCTGCCCATCTGGGCCAGGTGGCGCACCAGAAACAGCAGGGCGGGCTCTGCGTCCAGCGCCTCGATGTACAGGACGCGGGCCGTGGAAAGATCGGCGGCGGCCTCGGCCATGCGGGCGTGCAGCAGGGTAACCAGCGGGCACGGCAGGGCTTTGGCCAGCAGTTCGTCGCGCAGGGCGGCGTCGCCCGCCGCATGGGCGGCGTGGGCCAGCACGCCCGCGCCCGCCGGGGCCGCCGGGGATGCGAGAAAATGCGCGATGCCCGCCGCCGTCTGTTCCCACACGCCCATTTCCCACAGACGCATCAGGCAGGCGAACACGTCGCCGGGGGCGGTGGATTCGCGGCACGCGGCCAGCACCGCGTCCGGGTCGGCGGGCAGGTCCCAGGCCCGGCCGAAGGCCTCGTTGGCGGGCACCTGCGGCTGGCCGTCCAGCACGGCGGCGGACGCCTTCAGCCACGCGGCGTAGGCGGACGACGGCGGCGACATGCCGCCCAACTGCCCCACCAGCCCGCGCAGGCCCGCATCCAGCGGGTTCAGCAGCAGCGCCTGGCGCAGCAGCCCCGTGCCGAACAGCACCCGCGCCTTGCGCTGCTGGGGGTGCAGCTTGTCCAGTTCGCCCAGCAGTTCGTTGGCCCCGGCCATGGCGTAGCCCGACTGGCTGAAGCCGTGCAGCAGGTGCAGGAACATCCATTTGGCGAGGGGGGCGTCGGTGGCGGGCATGGAACCTCCGGTGGGTGTGCGAAACGGGCAGGATGTGCGGGTTCCGTAGCACATCCGCCGCGCCGGGCAAAGCGGCCCCCACCGGCGGCACGCGCCGGGCCGGGTTGCGGGGATGGGGGGAGCCGGAGGAGGATCGGGCAGCTTGAACGCGGGGAACCGAACGACGGGAGTTCGCCCGGAAGCACGCCGGGCCGCTCACGCCATCACTTCGAGCACCCGCGAAACAAGGCGGACGACGGGAGGTGCAACGCCCGCCCTAGAAGCCGGGCGGGCACTCGTAGCCGCGCGCCCGGCGCTGGGCCAGGTCGCCACCCGGCAAGGACTCGAAGAAATACACGGACTTGCTTTTGTCCGTGGCCAGGATGCCCTTGCAGTACGCGCCGCACACGCCGGGGTCGGTGGCGAAGCAGATGTTCTCGTACTCGAACTTCAAGAAATTGCTGGGCCACGAGTTGCAGTTGAAGCGGCCCGAGGCCGGGCAGTCCAGCCTCTTGACCTGTCCGGCCGCCACCACGCCCATGCCCTTGAGATTGGCGATGTCGTCCAGCGCGCGGGCAGGCACGGCCAACGCCACCAGCCCCGCCACCACGACCGGCACGAGCAGAGCCATCGACAGCCGGAACAGGCCGCGCGCGGCGCGTACCGTTCCCCGCTCCTGCCCCGTCAGACGCTGTTCCGCGCCGCCTCCCCCGTCCATCCGGCCTACCTGCTCCGTTCCGTGCATCGTTCACCCCATGCAGTCGGTTGCCTTGCGGTACTTGTCTCCACCATACCGCAGTGGCAGCCAGCCGCAACCCCCCGCCGCACCACGGAGTCCCAGAAACCAGCGGAATCGGGTCGAGGCCCGCCGCGCCCTGTCCCCATCCCCCTCCCCGCCTCCATTGTCCGCGTCGCCCATCATCGCCCATCATCACCCATCATCACATTGACGCGCCCCACCCGCCCGGATAGACGACGACAACGGACGGCGCGCGACGCGACGCGCACGGGCCCAGGCGGCCCGCACCTTACCACGCCAACCCGGAGGAACCGTGCCCGGCACCCGCGCTCTTCGCCATTCCCTGCCTGCCCCCGTGTCCGCCGTCGTATCCGGCCCTCTGTCCGGTCTGATCCCCGCCCTGCTGCTGGCGGCGCTCATGCTCTCCGGGTGCGCCAAGCCCACGCCCGTAGCCGACGCCACGCCCCCCGCATCCACGGCCCAGACGCAACCCGCGCCCGGCGCCGATCAGGACGCCGAAGCCGCCAGGATGCGCGATGCCGCCCGCAAGCCCCACTCGCCCAACACGCCGGACGACGCCGCGTGCGATCCGCTGACCGGCGTGCTGCAAGGCCAGTGCGTGTCCATGAACCAGGAAAAGGTGCGCGGCCAGTGCTATTCGCTGCGCCCCGGCGCGACCACCACCAAAAAGGACAAGAAGGGCAAGACGGTGAAGGTCGCCGGGCGCTGCCAGCCGCAGAGCCTGATCTACGCCCGCTGCCGCACCGGCATCGACACCTGCCGCCTGGGCGACACCAGCCCGGTGCAGTGGTTCGCCTGCGCCCAGCGCAGCGGGGCCACCACTCGCACGCCTACGCCCGGCTCGGTCATGGTGCTGGACGCCAACAAAGGCCGGGGCATGCCCACCGGCCACCCGGTGTACGTGGAGGAAACCTGCCCCAACAAGGACGGCACGTGGACCCTGCGCATCACCCACACCAACTACGACCGCCAGTGCCACCTGGACCAGGACGCCAAGGTGCGCTTCAACCCCAAGACCATGCAGGCCACCTTCCTGACCGGGCCGTGGGGGTGCTGGGCCAAGGACCTGAAGACCATGGGGTTCATCCTGCGATAAACGTCGACTTGGTGGTTCTTTCGCCCCTCGGCGGCACGCCGGGCCGAGGGGATACGCCCGAAGAAACCGCCCGGATTCGGCGTGCGCGCACAGGCTGCCCCTGCGCCCCGCCGCGAACCCGTGTACCGTCCCGGCGGCTCAAGCCGGAATGCGCGTCCCTCCGTCACGCCCCTTGCGCTTCTGGGCAGTTCCGTCGTCACGGGCATGTCGACGCGGCCCCGCCAAGGCAAGCGCCCTTGACACATTTCAACTGTTGTTGTATTGTTTATTTATGAAAACAAAACATGCGGTGACGCTTTTTGAAGCGCTATCTTCAGGCACCCGATTGGACCTGTTCAGACTGCTGATCAGGCACGCACCCGCCGGTCTCGTCGCAGGAGATATCGCAAGGCTGCTCAACGTTTCCGCAAGCAATCTTTCCTTCCACCTCAAGGCCCTCGCGCACGCCGGGCTCATCACCATGGAGAAGGAAGGCAAGTTCCTGCGTTACCGCGCCGAAATCCCGCTCATGCTGGACCTTATCGCCTACCTCACCTCCGAATGTTGTTCCGGAAACCCCGCGCAGTGCAGCAACTACCGCGAAGCAAGCCGGGTGGAGCCCGCAGTGCTGCCGGACCACGGATAAGAACGGCGCGAAACCGGGGCGCCTTGCGCCCGAACACTTCAACACTTCAACGAATATCACTCGGCATGCCGCCCGCGACGGCGCGCCACATGCCAAGGAGAAACCGCGATGCCGAAACTCTCCATTTATGATCCCGCCCTTTGCTGCGCCACCGGCGTATGCGGACCGGGGGTAGACCCGGAACTTCTGCGGGTTGCCACCATGATCGGCCAGTTGCAGGCGCAGGGGGTGGACTGCGAACGGTTCAACCTCGCGCAACAGCCGCAGCAGTTCATCGCGAACCCCACGGTAAGCGCGGCGCTTGAGCGGGAAGGGGTGGAAATACTGCCCCTCACCCTCGTTGACGGCGAGGTGGTCAAATCACGGGCCTACCCGACCAACGAGGAATTCATCAGATGGACCGGAGCCCGCAACGTGCTCATGCCGCTGTAGCATCATGAAATTTATCGCAAACACAGACACGGAAGGAATCATGACGTTCGCGCCGTTCGACCTTGGCTCGATGCCGCTGACCAAATACCTGTTCTTCACCGGCAAGGGCGGCGTGGGAAAAACCTCGGTCGCCTGCGCCGTTGCCGTAACGCTGGCCGACCAGGGGAAAAGAATCCTGCTGATCAGCACCGACCCGGCTTCCAACCTGCAAGACGTGTTCAACACCGAACTCGATGGCCGTGGTGTTCCGATACACGGCGTCGACGGGCTGGTGGTCGCCAACCTGGACCCGGAAGAAGCCGCGCGGGAATACCGGGAATCCGTTGTCGCGCCATACAGGGGCAAATTGCCCGACAGCGCCATCGCCAGCATGGAAGAACAGCTCTCCGGATCCTGCACCCTGGAGATAGCGGCGTTCGACCAGTTCACGACGTTTCTCACGGACGACGCCATCAACCGCGAATACGACCACATCATTTTCGATACCGCGCCGACAGGCCACACCCTGCGCATGCTGCAACTGCCCTCGGCGTGGAGTTCCTTCATCAGCGAAAGCACGCACGGCGCTTCGTGCCTGGGGCAGCTTGCCGGGCTGGAAGGCAAGCAGGCCATGTACCGCCACGCCGTGGACGCCCTGGGCGATGCCGCCGCAACGACACTCGTCCTGGTGTCCCGGCCGGATGCCGCGCCCTTGGAGGAGGCAGGCCGCTCCAGCGCGGAACTGCGCGACCTGGGAATAAAAAACCAGATACTCATCATCAACGCCGTCCTGGAAAACCCCACCGACGCCGTTTCAGGCAAACTCCATGCGAAGCAGCAGGCTGCGCTGCGCAACATTCCGCAGCAACTGGCGGGAATCCGCACCTACGCGATTCCGCTCGTGCCCTACAACATTCTCGGGCTGGACGGCGTCCGTGCCTTCCTTACCGGCAAGCACCCGGCACAGCCCGCCACGGTGGAGCATCCGGAACAAACCCGGACGCTGGGCGACCTTGTCGCGGATCTGCATGCCACCGGAAAGAAGGTCATCTTCACCATGGGCAAGGGGGGCGTGGGCAAGACGACCATCGCGGCGGTCATCGCCCTGGGGCTGGCAAGAAAGGGAGCCAAGGTGCACCTTACGTCCACCGACCCGGCAAGCGATCTGCAAACCATCATGAAAAGCTCGCCAAACATCACCCTGAGCCGTATCGACGAACAGGAGGAACTGCACAGGTACCGCAAGGAGGTGCTGGACACGGCAATGCAGGTCATGAGCAAGGATGACATCGCATATATCGAGGAAGACCTGCGCTCGCCCTGCACCCAGGAAATTGCCGTATTCCGGGCTTTCGCCGAAATCGTGGACAAGGCCGATGAAGAAGTCGTCATCATCGACACCGCCCCCACCGGCCATACGCTGCTTCTGCTGGACGCGACCCAAAGCCACCACAAGGAAGTGCAGCGGACCAAGGGCATCATCCCGCCTTCCGTTAGGAACCTTCTTCCCAGGCTGCGCGACCCGCGGCAAACGGAAGTCGTCATCGTCACGCTTCCGGAGGCCACCCCCGTCTTCGAGGCAGAGAGGCTGCAAGCCGATTTGCGCCGCGCGGGCATTCACACCCAGTGGTGGGTCGCCAACCAGTGCTTCTCGCGCCTTGAAACGGACAGTTCCATACTGCGCCACAGGGCTACCGCCGAAGCAGGCTGGATCAACAAGGTCAACGCGCTGAGCGCGGGCCACACCGCCACGATCCCATGGGTGCATGACGAGCCCGTCAACAGGCTCCTGGACAGCCTGTAGCGGCAGCCCCCGAAGCAGGGGCCAGACCTGGCCGACCACCTTGGCAACAACGCGAACGGGCGGTCCTTCCGTGGGAAGGACCGCCCGTTTTTCCTTATTCCAGTAATCGCCCGGGGCGTGCCCCGGTTATTCCATGGGAGTATTTTCGACCAGGTTCCAGATGCCGCACGGGCAGGCCCCGGCGCAGAAGCCGCAGCCGATGCACTTTTCGGCGTCCACGGCCATCTCGAAGCCGCAACCGCCCTGCACTTCGCGGCGGCTGATGGCCGCCTGCGGGCAGATGGTCTCGCAGATGCCGCAGTCGCGGCACGCGCCGCAACTGGCGCAGGCGTCGCCGCACTGGCCGAGATCCTGGAAGTTGTCGATACGCGGGTCGAAGTATTCCAGCTTCACGCGGGAATAATCGATCATCTTGCGGGTGTCGGACACGGGGCGCTTGCCTTCGGCCATCTCCACGATGGCTTCGGCGGCCTTGCGGCCCATGCCGATGGCCTGGGTGAGCAGACCGGGGCGCACCGCGTCGCCGATGGCGAAGACGCGCGCGTCGGTGGTCTGCTGGATGTCGTTGACCACCACGTGCCCGCGCTCCACGGCGATGTCGTCGGACAGGTAGTCGAGGCCGGGCGCATCGCCGATGGAGAAGATGACCGTTTCGGCGGGCAGCAGCTCGCCGGTGGTCAGCACCAGCCCTTCGGCGGTGATCTCTTTGGTGAAGCAGGGCCAGCGGAAGGTGGCCCCCACGTGTTCCGCCTCTTCCTTTTCCTTGCCGAAGGCCGCCGGGGTCTGGATGTCGATGAGGGTGATGGATTCCGCCCCCAGCCGCGCGGCCTCGGTGGCCACGTCGCAACCCACGTTGCCCGCACCCACGATGACCACCCGCTTGCCCACGGTGCCGGAGCCGGACTTGGCCGACTTCAGGAATTCCAGCGCGGTGCGCGCCAGTTCCTTGCCGGGCACGGGCAGCATGCGCGGAGTGTTGGCCCCGGTGGCCAGCACCACGAAGTCGTTGTCGGACTTCAGCTGGGCGAACTCTTCCTTGCCCAGGCGCTGTTGCAGGTGCACGTGGGGCAGCACCTCGCGGGCGCGCGCCAGTTCCGCGTCCAGCACGTCCTGCGGGATGCGGCTGCCGGGAATGGCCGAGCTGATCTTGCCGCCCAGTTCCTTCTCCATGTCGTACACGGTGGCGGCGATGCCGCGCATGCGCAGTTGCCACGCCACCGAGATGCCCGCCGCGCCGCCGCCGATGACGGCCACCTTGGTGCCGGTGAGGGGCGGCAGCTTGGGCGCGCGCGATGCAGCGCCCGCCTTGCCGATCTGGGTGATGTCCACGGGCTTCATGCGTTGCAGGCTGCGCGAACAGCCCTGCATGCACAGGTTGGGGCACAGGTAGCCGCACACGGTGGCCGGGAAGGGGGTGTAGGCCAGGGCCACGTCCACCGCCTCGTCGATGAGGCCTTCGCGCACCAGCCGCCAGCGCTCCTGCACCGGCATGCCGGTGGGACAGCTGGACTGGCAGGGGGCCATGTGCTGCCCGTTTTCCCACACCGGCACGAAGCGGCGCAGCTCGCCGGTGGTGATGAGCGGAATGGGGCTGCGGTCCACCGAGGTCAGGTCGCCCACAAGGCCGCCCATGCCCAGCTCCTTCTCCCACACGTTGCGGCGAAAATCGGCGATGGCGCGGCGCTTCTTGCCCGTCTTCTCGAACGGGCCGCGCGCGGCGATGCACTGCCAGTCCTCGCGCACCGAAAGCCCGGCCAGCAGGTCCGACTTGCCGATGGCGGCCAGGAACCCGGCCAGATTTTCGGTCAGCCACGCCCAGGCGGCATCGTCGATGGCCACCTGCTTGGCGTCGGCCTGCGAAAAGCCCTCGTGCGGGCCATGCACGTAGATGCGCCCGCCCACCATGCCCACGCAGGGGCGGTAGCCCAGCACGTTGGCGGGGTTCTGCGCGCCCACGCCGCAGACCACTGCGGTGCCGCCCGCCATGAACTCGGCGAAGTAGTCGCCAACGCCGCCCAGCACCCACAGTTCCGGCGCGGAAAAGCGCGGGTTGTGCTTGGTCATGGTCATGCCGCGCGAGCCGATGTTGCCGCCGACGTACACGCGCCCCTGGGCCATGCCGTTGCACGCGCCGTTGCCGGCGTTGCCATGCACGACGATGTTGGCGCCCGCGTTCAGCCAGCCCACGTCGTCCGACGCGGGGCCGAACACTTCCACCGTGGTGCCGGTGCTGCCCAGCGAACCCAGCCGCTGGCCCGACGACCCGCGCACGGTGACGTGCACGGGTTCCTGCTCCGATATCCACAAGCGCCCGCCGATGCCGTGCTGACCGCAGGCATCCACTTCCACGTTGCGCGCGCCGTCGCGCACGACGCCTTGCAGGCGCTCTTCGAGAATGCGCGATTCGATGCGCTTTCCGTCTTCCATGCCGCTTACGCGGACCACTTCGCTGGGGGACATGGCGTCACTCCGCTGCTGTATGGTTGCCTTTCCGGCGTTATCTTCATTTGCCGCGCCGGGGACCCGATTTCAGTCCCGTCACGCGGATATTCACTTCACCTGGCCATGCATCCTAAGGGATGTTGCCTTTCGGCCCCCTTCTCCGCACGCGCTGCCGGTCTCCGGCATTCGGAGGCGTCGCCGCTCCGGACGCGCTGCGCCTCTCCGGCATTCAGAGGATTTTTGTTCTCCGGCGAGGAAGGCGGGCCTTTTCCGAGGGGAGCGTACTCTTCGGTACGTGACCCGAAGGAAAAGACCGCCTGACGAAGCCGGAGGGCAAAAGGCCCCGAATGCCCGCGCTAGACGACGTACTGGATGCCCAGCCGGTCTGCCGCATCCCTGTTCGCAATGCCCAGCGCGTCGGACATGCCCACGGGCAGCGAGGTGGACCGGCCGAGCGGCGCGAAGATCTTACGCAGCTCGGTGTCGAAGGCCAGGTAGAAGTCCACCACCCGTTCGGCCACCTTTTCCGGGTCCAGCCTGCGGTACACGCGGGGGTCCTGCGAGGTGATGCCCTTGGGGCAGCGGCCCAGGTTGCAGATGTTGCAGCGGTCGATTTCAGACCCCACGCACCCGGCCCCGGCCTGCATCACGTACTTGCCCACCTGCACCATGCTGGCGCCCAGCATGATCAGGGCGGCGGCGTTGTGCGCGAGGTTGCCGTTCTTGCCGATGCCCCCGCCCGCGATGAGCGGTATCTCGTTCTGGCAGCCCTGCTGCACCAGGTCGTGGTAGCAGTCGCGGATGTTCGAGGCGATGGGGTGGCCCATGTGGTTCATGGACACGTTGTAGGCCGCCCCGGTGCCGCCGTCCTCGCCGTCGATGGCAAGGCCCGCCGCGTAGGGGTTGCGCACCAGGTTGTTCAGCACCGCGCGCGAGGTGGTGGTGGCGGATATCTTGGGGTAGACGGGCACGCGGAATCCCCAGGCCATGCTCATGGACTGGATCATCTTGGCCACGGATTCCTCGATGGAATACTGGGTCTGGTGGGTGGGGGGGCTGGGCAGCGACACGCCCGGCGGCACCCCGCGAATGGAGGCGATGAGCTTGTTGACCTTGTGCCACATCAGCAGACCGCCGTCGCCGGGCTTGGCGCCCTGGCCGTACTTGATCTCGATGGCGCAGGGGTCTTCCTTCATCTGCGGGATGGCGTGCAGGATTTCATCCCACCCGAAGTAGCCGGAGGCAATCTGCAAGATGACGTACTTGAGGAAGCGCGAGCGCAGCAGGCGCGGCGGGCAGCCGCCCTCGCCGGTGCACATGCGCACGGGCATGCCCAGTTCCTCGTTCAGGTAGGCAACGCCCATCTGCAGGCCTTCCCACATGTTGGGCGAAAGCGCGCCGAAGGACATGGAGCCGATGACCAGCGGGTAGATTTCGCGCACCGCGGGCACCCAGCCGTTTTCCTGGAAGGCCTTCAGGCCCTGTTCGGGCGGCAGCACGCGGCCCAGCAGGGTGCGCAGTTCGAACTCGTGCCGCCCGGCGTCCAGCGCGGGGTCGGTGAGCATGGAGATGCGGATGAACTTGATCTGGTCCAGCAGGCTGTCCGGGGCGTTGCGGCGGCCGCCGCGCGTACGGGCATGGCCCCCCCGGTTGTTGTGGAAGCGCAGCGTGGTGCCTTCGTCCAGCCGCATGGGGCGGATGGCGTTGTTGGGACAGACCATGGTGCACATGGCGCAGCCGATGCAGGCGTAGGCCGCGTCGGTACGCTGGCGGATGCCGTGGAACACCGAATAGGCGTTCTTGGGCTTCTGCAGAAGACCGGTGGTGGTTTCGACCACGCGCTTCCTGTGCACGGCAAGCTCGATGGCGCTCACCGGGCACACGGAGGTACACCGCCCGCACAGGGTGCAGGTGTCCTTGTTCCACTCGACCTGCCAGGGCAGGTCCTTCACGCTCAGCGTTGACGGGGTAATGCCTGCAGTTGGCTGCATATGGTCACCTCTTGGCATTCGGGACGGACGTAAGCCGTGTCCAGATGCATGGGCTGGAAGTCGAGGGTCTTGTCCCGGTCGGGGATGGCGGCGTCGAGGCCGCACAGCTCGGACGAAAAGGCGTACATGCCGGGCTTGCCGCCGACGACGCCGGGGCGCAGCTTCTTGCGGTCCTGCGCCATGAACATGGTGCCGTCCGGCAGGCAGCCGATAACGCAGTTGGGACCGTCGATGATCATCTTGCGGCAGAGCACCTTCAGGCGGGCCAGCATGTCGCGGTCGGGGTGACCGGCCATTTCGGCGTCGGACAGCGGGGTGATGACGTGCTTGTACGCCTCCACCGGCAGGCCCAGCTTGTAGTGCGTGAAGTGCATGATGTGCGTGAACACCTCGGAGTCGGACTGGTAGCCCATGTAGCCGGGCACGTTGCGCGACGAGAGGTATTCGCGGATGGGGATGAACGCCGTGTTTTCCCCGTTGGTCATGGTGCACACGCCCTCGATGAAGAACGGGTGGCATGCGTACAGGTTGATGGCGTAGTTGGTGTTCTGGCGGCCCTGGCACAGGATGCGGCGGGCGTGCAGGTCGGGCCGATCAAGGCCCAGGTACTCGCCCACGGTGAGCGGGTCGCCCACTTCCTTGATCATCACCACGCCCGGCCAGAACGAGAAGGCCATCATGTCGCGCTCGGCCTCGCCCTGCTGGCGTATGGCCACGCGGGCCTGCACCAGCTGCGCGGTGCGCTCGGCCTCGGGCAGGTCGGCCCAGGCTTTGGGCGGCTCGTAGGCGCGTGCGAGGTACACGCCGCGTTTGGGCGTGCCCACGGGCGGACTGGACTTGATGATCGACACCGAATGGAACGGCCGGAACCCCAGGTCGTCCATGATCCCGTCGAGCCGCTTCAGGCCCTTCTCGGTGAAGATGCCGGAAAGGATGGGATATTCGGGATGCTCCGCGAAGGGTCCCGACAGACCGGATAGATAGAGCCCGACCCCGGAGCCGTCATGCCCTTCCTTCATTACATTCAGGGCATTGATGGCCACCATGGGGGAGACGGGCTCTGTCGAAGTCAAGGCGAACAATCGACACATGGACGCGTTCTCCGGATGGCGTGGACTCCGCCCCGGAATGACACGAATGCGCAATCCGCAGCGGGTTCACGTGCGATAGCGGAAAATTCCAAAAACGGCAAGATGGCGAGTTTGACGGCAGCCACATTGGATTTTTTATTACATATTCGTCATGCAAAAAATAACAATTTTGGCGTTATATCAGCTGCAACACTTTATTATAAAATGATAATTTGGATAGAAACCCAACAAAGACAAGGCATTTCCCCACTTCGCGGGGGTACGCCGTGCGCCGTGTTGCGCCGAATGCCGCAAGCTGTTCACTCACACAGCTTTTCCTTTCCATTCCGGATGGATGCGTCACACAACGCCTTAAATCCCCTCTTGAACCACGCCTGCCGCCACTTCCGCCAGGCGCGGGCAACGGCGCGCACGATGCGCCACGCCTTGTGCGGCGCACCAAAGTCGCATTTTTTATCCTGCCAAAACAGCCTGCTACGCTGTTAATCAGAAAATTGTAAAAGTTCCGACTTCTTCGCTCAACCAAAAAATCATTGTATCACGGGATGTTGTTTTCCCATATAATGGGCCGGGAATCCTTGCCGCGTCCGGCCAGAAAGGCCAAACGGCATGTCCGGGCCACCGGGCATGCCGCGCGGACATTCGCGCCGGGCAGACGCATGACACACCAACAGGAGGAGGAACCATGCATGCACTGCGGAGCAACTCCCCGGGGCGACCATGGCGCATCATGCTCATGGCCGCGCTGGCGGGCGTTGCCGTAACCGTGGGCGCGGCCCTGGCCATGACGGCCACGGACCAGGCCCTGTTCTGCGGCAGTTGCCACTCCATGTCCGAGGCCGCGCTGACCCACAAGCGCTCGCCGCACGCGAAGTTCGCGTGCAACGAATGCCATGCGCCGCACAACCTGGCCGCCAAGCTGCCGTTCAAGGCCAAGGAAGGTGCGCGCGACATCTATTCCACCACGCTTGGCACCATCCCCGGCCTGATCCACCCCGGCGGGGAAACCAAGGACGTGGTGCAGGCCAACTGTCGGCGCTGCCACGTGGCCACCACCATGACCGTGTCCATGGAAACCAAGAAGTACTGCACCGACTGCCACCGTCACGTGCCCCACACCCCCAAGCTTCCCATCGCCAGAAGGAGTGCCGCCGATGTCTAGCCGTCGCCTTCTCGTCGCGCTGATGGCCATGGCGCTCGCCGTGCTGGCGGGCTGTTCCGACGTTTCGGAACCCATGACGCCCACGTACAAGACCAAGCTTTCCGCAGAGGAAATGAAGAACTCCGCCTTCAAGGCGGAATTCCCGCTGCACTACGAAACCTACCTGCGCAACAATGAATCGCAGATCATGACCGAGTACGGCGGGTCCGTTGCGTACAACAAGAACGACAACGTGAACCCCCTGCCCGAAGGGTACAAGCACGCCCAGCCGTACCTGAAGAACCTGTGGCTGGGGTACCCCTTCAGCTACGAATACCGCGCCGCGCGCGGCCACACCTACGCGGTGAAGGACATCCTGCACATCGACCGGCTGAACAACTACAGCGAAAAGGCGGGCCTGCCCTCCACCTGTTGGAACTGCAAGACGCCCAAGATGATGGAATGGGTGAAGGAAAACGGCGATGCTTTCTGGGCCAAGGACTTCCACGAATTCCGCCAGAAGCTGGACGTGGACGATCACACCATCGGCTGCGCCAACTGCCACGAGCCGCAGACCATGGAACTGCGCCTGTACAGCGTGCCCCTGCAAGACTACCTGAAGACCCAGAACAAGGAATTCAAGAATCTGCCCCGCAATGAAAAGCGCGCGCTGGTCTGCGGGCAGTGCCACGTGGAATACTACTTCCAGGACAAGGAATTCGGCGCGGCCAAGAAGCCGGTGTTCCCCTGGGCCAACGGCTTCGACCCCGAAGACATGTTCGAGTACTACAAGACCCACGGCAACACGACCACCAAGGGCTTCGAGGGCAACTTCGTGGACTGGGTACACCCGGTGTCCAAGACCCCCATGCTGAAGGCCCAGCACCCGGAATACGAAACGTGGATCAACGGTGTGCACGGGTCGGCCGGGGTCACCTGCGCCGATTGCCACATGTCCTACACCCGGCTTGACGGCAAGAAGAAGATGTCCACCCACCACTGGACGTCGCCGCTGAAGGATCCGGACCTGCGCGCCTGCCGCCAGTGCCATACCGACAAGACCCCCGACTACCTGCGCCAGCGGGTGCTGTTCACCCAGAACAAGGTCTGGGAACAGCTGATGGTGGCCCAGGACATCTCGGTGAAGGCGCACGAGGCCATCCGCATGGCCGCCGAATACACCGGGCCCAAGCCCGCCGACTACGACGACCTGATGATCGAGGCGCGCCAGATGTGCCGCAAGGGTCAGTTCTTCTGGGATCTCATCTCCGCCGAGAACAGCGTGGGCTTCCACAACCCCACCAAGGCCCTGAACACCCTGGCCCAGTCGCAGCAGTACAGCCAGAAGGCCGTGGACGTGGCCATCCGCGCGGCGGCCTTCACCACCGCCAAGGACCTGGACGGCGACATCAAGAAGCTCGTGCCGCCCATTCTGAAGCACAGCCGCGAACTGCAAATGGACCCGGCCCACATGGCCACCCACAAGTGGTTCAAGTACCTGCCGGTCACCCCCAAGGCCCCGCGCGTGTGGGACGGCCAGACCCGCCTGGTGCCGCCGCCCGCCCCCGCCGCGGCTCCGGCCAGCTAGCCTGACGCCGGGACATCAGACCCAAAACAACCCGAACGCCCAAAACCAAGGGGCCGGACGACGTATCGTCCGGCCCCTTTTTCTCGGGCTGAGCCCCTTTGCTTCCGTTCCGCCGCTGGCGCACGGCTGCCGCAGGGGCATCACCGGTCGCGGGCGATGAGAATGACCAGCACCGCCAGCGCCACGATCATGAACACCCAGGTCATGGAGAATCCCCCTCGCGGCTCACTTGCGAATTTTCTATACCGCGCGGAGTGTTCCTGTCACTGCGGGAAAACCCTACCTTTGGCGCATGCCGTCAAGGTATGTAAAGCCAGAGCCGCGCCGACCGGGGCAAAGATGCAACATGAAGCGCACCGCGCCTCACGGTGCGGCAGCGCGACACCCGTTCCGAACGCGGCACGACATTGGCGCGAGCACTCGTTGCATGTTCATAGCGGCCATGCAACGCACGCCCATCACCCGCGACAGTTTGCGTGGGCACGTCAACCCAGGCACGGGAGAGTATCATCCGGGGGGGGCACAAGGCGGGACGGTGGGCGGCGCGAGATGAAAAACCATACGCTGACCACGCGGACACAGGCGGGGAAGGACAGGGAAGGCGGGGTACGGGGAGGCCAGAGAACCGGCGAACCGGGGGGCGCCTACCGCAGGCGGCGGTACAGGGCCATGTAGGCCTCGGCCATGCGGGTGTCGGTGTAGTGGGTCACGCTGACCGCGCCGCCCCGCACCAGGCGGGCGCGCAGGGCGGTGTCGGTGGCGACGCGGCGCATGGCGTCGGCCAGGGCCGTGGCGTCCCCGGGTGGGGCCACCAGCCCGTTCTCGCCGTCGCGCACCAGTTCGAGGTTGGAGGCAAGGCCGGAGCAGATCACCGGCAGCCCGGTGACCCAGGCTTCCTTGATCACCCCGCTGCTGCCTTCGCCATGCACGGACGGCACCAGCAGGGCGTCGCAATCGGGCAGGATGCGGCGGCTGTCCTGCCGCCCCAGAAAGGCCAGGCGCGGCGAGACGCCCAACTCGTCGGCGCGGTCGAGCAAAATGCCGAACAGCGGTCCTTCGCCCACCACGCGCACTTCCCACGGGGGAAGGGGCGCGCCGTTCCACGCGCCGCCAGTGGCTTCACCGGCCGCGTCGCCCGCCTCGCGCGCCTGCAGGACCGCCAGCGCCTCTATGAGCACCGCGTGCCCCTTCTGCGGGGTGAGCGCGCCCACCATGCCGAACACGAAGCGGCCGTCGCCGCGCTCGCGCCGGGGGTAGTAGCGGGAAGGGTCGATGCCGGAATGGATGACCGTGATGCGCGCCGGGTCCAGCCCGGCCGCCGCCAGCACACCGCCCGTTTCCGCGCTGACCGCCGCCACCGCGTCGGCCGCCAGGTATTTGCGACGGCTGAGCGCCCGGCCCAGGGGATAGGAAACCCGCCGGGTGTGCACCAGCGGCACGCTGCCGCCCCACGTGCCCTTGCACAGCGCGCCCAAGGACGCCGCGCGCGCGTCGTGGGTGTGCAGCACCACGGCGGCATGGCCGCGCGCCTCGCGCCGCAGAGCCAGCAGAGCGCGAGGGCTCCACGAGCGACGGCCCGGCAGCGGCAGCACGGCAATGCCCGCCGCCGCCGCCTCGCGGGCCAGCGGCGCGCCCGCCGGGCAGGCCACCACCACCGAAAACTCGTCGCTGCGGTGCAGCGCGCGCGCCAGGTAGAACACCTGCAACTGGCCCCCGCGCATTTCGCGCCCCAGGTCCAGCAGGATGATGTGCATGGCGGTGTCGGTGGTCATGGCAACGTGGATCCCACTGATGTTTCAGGTAAAGGCGACCGGGGCAAGGGACCCTTTGAAAAGGGTCCCCTTCCCCCGGACCCCCATCCCCCCAAACTTTTCGATTGGTAGGACATGGAGGCCAACGGGGGCCTGTCCGAATTGCTCCGCCCAGCACCCACCCCAAATGGAACGTTTTGAAGGGAGGATGGGG
>NZ_AGFG01000059.1 GCF_000226255.1 Desulfovibrio sp. A2 | reverse complement strand
AGCCCCCATGGAAACGCTGTCCCTGCGCACCACCGCGCGCGAACAATTGCTGGACGTGACCGAGGAACTTCAGGCACTGATGGCCCGCAAGGGCTGGACCGACGGCGCGCTGGTGCTGTTCTGCCCGCACACCACAGGCGCGGTGACCGTGAACGAGGCGGCCGACCCGGACGTGGCCCGCGACATCGCCGTGAACATGGGAACGCTTGTCCCCCGGCGCGGCGATTACCGCCACGCCGAAGGCAACAGCGACGCACACATCAAGACCAGCCTGTTCGGGCCGTCGCTGCTGCTCATCGTGGATGGCGGGCGGGTGCGCCTGGGCACGTGGCAGGGCGTGTATTTCTGCGAATTCGACGGCCCGCGCGACCGCAAGCTGTGGGTGCAGTGGCTGCCGGGTTAGAAGTCTTTCCAAAAGGTGATTAGGAATCTTTTCGGAATCTAACGCCCTTTCGACGATAATTTGTCGAGATGCCAATAATCGACGGGCCATGTGGGAATTTCTCTATCAAATTCTTTTAATATTTCTGTACGAGCAATTTTCCAAAGATCCATAATTAAATTTCTTGCATCTCGCGCGGCGTCGAATTCATATCCTACTCCATAGCCAAGCCCAGAAATTGTATTATAAATACGCTTTATCGGCTCAAATGGGTACAATCCAATATTCTTATCATTCTCTCCAATGTTCGAAAAAACGCCCCTCACCTCTTCTATCGCAGAGCTTATAGATGTCAAAACTTCTCCATACTCATCTTGAGTTGGACTTTTCTTATGCGTATATTGAATAGATTTTTGCACTGCATCAATTAGCTTAGACCACAATACTCTCAATTGTTGGAGATAGGACATTCTTCTTTGGAGACAAAAACCAAGCCATGCAAGCGGGAAAGACACAAAAATAGGTATAAGATCCTTGTATAACTTATAATACCAAGCCTCACATGCCGCCCCATATAGATATACAAAAAAAAGCAATCACCGTCACAAAGGACAACCAAGCCACATAAACTGCGACCCAACGCAACATGCTTTTCTTCGTCATGACGAGCCCTCCTTGCCCTACAAGCCCTCTCGCCCTATATAGTACAAAGAATATAAAAATTTAATTTTTATATCAAAAAACAATCTCACTCTTCCTTCAACTCCCGCGTCATCAGTTCGCGCACCGCGTCGTGCGGGTTCGCGCCGTCGTGCAGCACGCTGTACATGGCGTCGGTGATGGGCATGTCCACGCCCATGGCGGCTGCAAGGTCGTGCACCGCCTCGGTGGTCTTCACCCCTTCGGCCACCATGCGCATCTCGGCCACGATGTCGGCCAGCGCGCGCCCCTCGGCCAGGCGCAACCCCACCTGCCGGTTGCGCGAAAGGTCGCCCGTGCAGGTCAGCACCAGATCGCCCAGGCCGGAAAGCCCCATGAAGGTGGACGGCCGCGCCCCCAGCGCTTCGCCCAGGCGCGACATTTCCGCCAGCCCGCGTGTGATCAGCCCGGCCCGCGCGTTGCTGCCAAAGCCGAGGCCGTCGGACAACCCGGCGGCGATGGCGATGACGTTCTTCACCGCGCCGCCAAGCTCCACCCCGCGCACGTCGGTGCTGGAATAGGTGCGGAAGCCGGGGGTGGAAAACACCTCGCGCAGCCGCGCGCCCAGGTCCGGGTCCACGCAGCCCAGCACCACGGCCGTGGGCAGGTTGCGCACCACCTCCGCCGCGAAGGACGGCCCGGAAAGCACCGCGTAGCGGGGGTCCAGCCCGGCCAGTTCCTCCGCCACCATCTCGGCGATGGTGCGCATGCTCCCCGTCTCCACGCCCTTGCTGGCGCTGACGAACACCACCTCGCGCGGCAGCAGCGGCCGCAGGGTGCGCAGCACGCCGCGCACCTGCTGGCAGGGCACCACGGAAAGCACCACGTCCGCGCCGTCCAGCGCGGGCTGGGCCGTCACGTGCGCGCGCACGCCGGGATGCAGGGCCAGCCCCGCGAGGTAGCGCGGGTTCTCGTGGCGCGCGTTGATGGCCTCGGCCACCTCGGCGTCGCGCAGCAGCAGCCGCGTGTCGTAGCCCTTGCCCGCCAGCAGGTGGGCCAGGGCCGTGCCCCAACTGCCGCCCCCGATGACGGCGATGCGCATGGCGTCGCTGGTCATATGCGTTGCTCCATGGCCGGTATGGCGCGCTGTGTGTCTTGCATTCCGCAAGGATATGGCAAAGCGGGGCGTGGTTCAAGGCGCGTGCGCCGCGCGCGGCAGACCCCGGGCGAACGCCCGCCGCATGCCGCCGGGCGACAGGGATACGGCAACCGCGTGGCGAATGCGTGACACACCATGCAAACGGGCGGCCATCCCCTTCCCGCCGTCATCCCGATGGCAACCGGCAGCGTTGGCACCGTGCGCGGCACGGGCGCCCGCGGGTTGCGTCGGCCGGTGGGACGGGGTATCAGCGTGTGTCGAACCGCAACCGAACGAGGCCACCGCATGAGCCGTCCCGAAGAAACATCGCCCCGGTTCACCGAAACCGAGCGCCGCATCCTGGCCATCGTGCAGAAGAACCTGCCCGACAGCGCCACCCCCTACGCCGACATCGCCGCCGCAGCGGACACCGATGAAGCCACCGTGCTCGACCTGTTGCGCCGCATGAAGGAAGACGGGGCCATCCGCCGCTTCGGCGCCAGCATCAAGCACCAGCGCGCCGGGTGGACCCACAACGCCATGGTGGCCTGGCGGGTCACCGAGCAGCAGGCCGAAGAGGCGGGCAAACAGGCCGCCGAGCACCCGCTGATCTCGCACGCCTACTACCGCCCCTCGTCCGCGCCGGACTGGCCGTACGAACTGTACACCATGATCCACGGCCGCCACGAAACGGAACACCTGGAAGTGATCGAACAACTGCGCCGCGAAACCGTGCTCGACGAATACGCCGTGCTCGAATCGCTGCGCGAGTTGAAAAAGACCTCCATGGTCTATTTTCCGGAATAGGCAAAAACGTACGATCGGCTTGCGGCCTTGCCGCCTGTCCGATTCTTTTCCCCGCCCATCCCGTGAAACTGCCTTTCTTCCTTATACTCCGCGCCGGTCCTCCGGCGCGGATGGCTAGTACGGGGGCGGTGCAAGGAATTACGATTTTTGTCCGCCGGGCAAGGCGGGTCGGCATTTTTGAGCGGAACGTACTCGTGTACGTGAGCATCAAAAATGCCGAGCCAACGCAGCCCGGCGGCAAAAGGCGGATTCTGCTGGCAACGCCACCGCGGTAACCGCAGACTACGCCACCAATCTACCCCGCAAGCCACCGCACGCTTCGCCAACTACCGCCACCTCATTCGGCGACACCACGGAGAACGCAGCATGGACCACCGCTCCAAGGAACTTTTCGAACGCGCCCAGCAACTCATCCCCGGCGGGGTCAACAGCCCCGTGCGCGCCTGCCTGGGCGTGGACAGCGACCCCCTGTTCGTGGCCCACGCCAAGGGCAGCCACCTGACCACCGTGGACGGCGACACCTTCGTCGACTACGTCCAGTCCTGGGGCCCCATGCTGCTGGGCCACGCCCACCCGGCCGTCGCCGCCGCCATCCACGCCGCCGTGGACCGCGGCACCAGCTACGGCGCGCCCTGCGAGGACGAGGTGGTCCTGGCCGAAGCCGTCATCGACGCCCTGCCCGGCGTGGAAATGGTGCGCATGGTCAACTCCGGCACCGAGGCCACCATGAGCGCCCTGCGCCTTGCGCGCGGCGTCACCGGCCGCAACAAGGTGGTCAAGTTCGTGGGCTGCTACCACGGCCATGCCGACGCCTTCCTGGCCAGCGCCGGGTCTGGCGTGGCCACCCTGTCCATCCCCGGCACCCCCGGCGTGCCCGAGGCCACGGTGCGCGACACCCTGCTGGCCCCCTACAACGACCTGACCGCCGTGGCCGAACTGTTCGCCCTGCACGGCAAGGACATCGCCGCCGTCATCGTGGAGCCGGTGGCGGGCAACATGGGCCTTGTCCTGCCCGTGGAAGGCTTTCTACAGGGCCTGCGCGGCCTGTGCACCGAACACGGCGCGCTGCTGATCTTCGACGAGGTGATCACCGGCTTTCGCGTGAACTACGGCGGGGCGCAGAAGCGCTTCGGCATCACGCCCGACCTGACCACCCTCGGCAAGATCATTGGCGGCGGCCTGCCCGTGGGCGCGTATGGCGGCCGGGCCGACCTGATGCGCCGCATCGCCCCTTGCGGCGAGGTGTACCAGGCGGGCACCCTGTCCGGTAACCCGCTGGCCATGGCGGCGGGCATCGCCACCCTGGCCGAACTGAAGAAGTCCGACTACGCCGCGCTGGAAGCCCGCGTGGCCACCATGGCGGGGGAACTGCAAAGCATCCTCGCGGCCAAGGGCGTGCCGGTGCGGGTGAACACCCTGGCGTCGATGTTCACGGTGTTCTTCACCGACCAGCCGGTGACCGACTTCGCCAGCGCCAAGACCGCCAACGCGGCCCTGTACACCAGCTACTACAAGCAGATGCGCGACAAGGGCATCTACCTCGCCCCCTCGCCCTTCGAGGCGGCCATGGTCTCGTTCGCCCATACCGACGCGGACCTCGGCGCGCTGCTGGACGCCGCCAAGGCCATCACCCTTTCGGCGTAACGCACCACGCGCCGGGCGCAACTCCGGCCCATTGCATCGACCACGGGGGTGGAGCCGAAGCCCGGCCCCGCCCCCGTTCCCCGTTGGACCGTCGGGCCGTCGGGCCGTCGGGCCGGATGCCCCCGGATGGAACCGGATGGAACCGGGCGATTCCGGCAAGGGTCGCCCGCACGGCACCCAACCGCCCTTCCCGAACGGCAACGGCTGAAACCTTCAGGCCGCTCCACCTCAACCCCGTCTGCCCGCCATGCCCCACACGCCCCCCCACGCATCCGCGCGGCCGCTGGCCGTCTACGCGCTGACCCCCGGCGGGGCGGCGCTGGCACGGCGTATTGCCGGGGCGCTGGGCGGGGTGCTGTACCTGCCGGAACGACTGTGCGCGGCGCACGCCGCAACGGCGGGCGCGGGCGATACGGACGCGGACGGAGTGCCGGACACATCAAGCGCCCAGCCCTTCGTCTCGCTGGCGGAACTGGTGGCGCGCACCTTCCGGGAACATCCGGGCCACGTCTTCGTGGCGGCCACGGGCATCGTGGTGCGCTGCATCGCCCCGCACATCGCCTCCAAGGCGCAGGACCCGTGCGTGGTGGTCTGCGACCAGCGCGGCGCGCACGCCATCAGCCTGCTGTCGGGGCATCTCGGCGGCGGCAACGACCTTGCCCTGCGGGTGGCCGCCGCCACCGGCGGCACGGCGGTCATCACCACGGCCACGGACACCGAGGGGTTGCCCTCGCTGGACCTGCTGGCCGCGCGGGCCGGGCTGTCCATGGCCGACATCGCCATGGTCCGCCACGTCAACGGCGCGCTGCTGGCCGGGGAAACGGTGTGGATATGCGACCCCGGCGACCGGCTGGGCCTGCGCGGCACTTACTCCGCGCCTGACCAGACCGATGCGGATGCCGCAGGCGATGCCTACGGCGGCGCGTCTTCCCCCGCCCGCCCGGCCCCCATTTTCCGCTTCGTGGACGCCCCCGGCGACCTCCCGCCCGACGCCGCCACGGTGCTGGTCACCCCGCACGCCCACCTTGCCGCCCCGCGTCGCCTGGTGCTGCACCCCCGGGTGCTGCACGTGGGCGTGGGCTGCCGGCGCGGCGTGGACGGAGCGGTCATCGAATCGCGCATCCGCGAAACGCTGGCCGGGGCCAACCTTGCCCCCGCCGCCATCGCCGCGCTGGCCTCGGCGGACCTGAAGGCCAATGAGCCGGGCCTGCGCCAGGCCGCCGCCGCGCTGGGCGCACCCTTGCACTTTTTCGACGCCGCCAGCCTTGCCGCCGTGCCGGTGCCCCATCCATCCCCGAAAGCGGCGGAAGTGCTGGGCGTGGCCGAAGTGGGCGTGGCCGAGGCCGCCGCCCTGCTGTCCGCCCGGCAAGCGGGCGGTGCGCCCACCCTGCTGCTTCCCAAATCCGCCGCGCGGGGCGTCACCGTGGCCGTGGCCGCCGTGCCCGACGCCCATGCCGCCCGGCCCCGCACCCCTTTCCCACACGCATCCAGCGAGACCCCATCATGACCATTGCCCCCCTGCGCGTCGTCGGGCTCGGCCCGGGCGACGCCGCCCTGCTCACTCCCCAGGCCCGCGCGGCCATCGCCGGTTCCCAGTGCATCGTCGGCTACACCCTGTACGTGGACATGGTGCCGGAAGACCTGCGCCACGGCCGCGAGGTGCTGGCCACCGGCATGATGGCCGAGGTGGAACGCTGCAATGCCGCCATCGACGCCGCGCTGGCCGGGCGCGCCACCTGCGTGGTCTGCTCCGGCGACCCCGGCGTGTACGCCATGGCCGGTCTGGTCTTCGAACTGCTGGCACAGCGTGGCCTGTCGCAACGGGCCGAACTGACCGGACTGGCCGAACTGGCCGACACGGTGGAGGTGGTGCCCGGCGTGCCCGCGCTGTGCGGGGCCGCCGCCCTGCTGGGCGCGCCGCTGATGCACGACTTCGCCTCGGTGAGCCTGAGCGACCTGCTCACGCCGTGGCCGGTCATCGAACGCCGCCTGGAAGCGGCCCTTGGCGCGGATTTCGTGGTGGTCATCTACAACCCCCGCTCGCGCCGCCGGGCCGACCACCTGGAAAAGGCGCTGGCCATCGCCGCCCGCCACCGTGGGCCGGAAACCCCCGTGGGCCTAGTGCGCCAGGCCTACCGGCCCGACCAACAGGTATCGGTGACGCCGCTTGCCGCCTTCGACCCGGCAACGGTGGACATGCTGTCCATCGTCATCATCGGCAACGGGGCCACGGGCATGGTGGGAAACCGCATGGTCACCCCGCGCGGCTACCTGGACAAATATGCCCCCGACGGCGCGCGCAGAAAGGGCGCGGCCGAAAAATAACGCCGCGCCGCACGCCGGGGCGAAGGCGAGCCATGCGCATAATCCGCTGAAATACCCGACAAACGCCGCAACATTCGCTTTGCCCATCCGGAATATTCCGAAGCCGTCAGAGCTGAAATTCCATGGATGGCCGGGGCACCTTGTGCCGCACGGCACGCGCGACGCCTTCGGAATGGGGCGGCGATTCCCCCTAACCCACCAGAGTTCGCGGCATTTTCCCGGCCCGTATTGACACCGCGAACGCGACCTACTACCATGGCGCTTGGGAAATCCTTAACATGCCTTGTGAAGGAGGTATTTCAGCAATGAAGAAAATGTTCCTCACTGGCGTGCTCGCGCTGGCCGTCGCCATTGCCATGCCCGCCCTTGCCGCTGCTCCGAAGGCCCCCGCCGATGGCCTGAAGATGGACAAGACCAAGCAGCCCGTGGTCTTCAACCACTCGACCCACAAGGCCGTGAAGTGTGGCGACTGCCACCATCCGGTCAACGGCAAGGAAGACTACCAGAAGTGTGCCACCGCCGGTTGCCACGACAGCATGGACAAGAAGGACAAGTCCGCCAAGGGCTACTACCACGCCATGCATGACAAGGGCACCAAGTTCAAGACCTGCGTGGGCTGCCACCTTGAAGCCGCCGGCGCCGACGCCGCCAAGAAAAAGGAACTGACGGGCTGCAAGGGCTCGAAGTGCCATAGCTAGGCGCTGCCGTCATTCTCCCGGCTTTCGGGGCCGTCCCTTCGGGGGCGGCCCTTTGCGTTTCCGGGCGGGCTGCCGCCCGCACGACCGCCGCGCCCCGCGACACCGTGTCGTGCCGCACGCGCTTGCGCCATGCCCGCACCTGTGTGTAGTATTGATGCCTTGAAACACGCAAAGCGCCCGCCATGGTCGCGCGGGCCTTTTTCCGGCAGGTGCGCGCGCCGCGCCGCAACCGTTACCGAAGGTTTGCCCAAGGGTCTGTCATGTCTCCCACCGACGATGCCCACCTGACGGCCGACGAGGACATCATCGAGCTTACCGACATCATTGAGAAGGGCACCGCGCCGCAGGCGCAACCCGGATCCGATGCCGCGAGCTTCGAGAAGGAACTCGAAGACCTCTTTTCCGACGGCGGCGGTCTTGAATCGCTGAAGGGCTTCGATTCCCTCGACGCCGACATCCCGCCCCCGGTCCCTGCCGATTCCGCCGCATCCTCGCCCGACGACGGCATGGATGCGGGCCCCGGTGCGGGCCCCGATGCCGGCATGGACGCGAGCATGGACGCCGACATCGACGCCCTGCTGAACAGCATCGGCGACCTGCCGGACACTCCGGAGCCCGCGCCCGCGCCGCGTCCGGCCCCGGCTACAGCCGCCCACAACGACGCAGAGGAGGCCACCTCCATGTCCGCCAAGCCCGTCTCGTCCACGCCCTCGGCCATCACCGGACGCCCGGTCGACCCCGACGAGGAACTGCGCATGCCCGACATGACCGACGTGGACGCCCTGCTCGGCGACCTTGGCGCACCCACCGCCGCCGACCTGACGTCGGGCGGCGCGGGACGGACCATGGGCGACGACATCGACGACCTCATCGCCGGGCTGGACGCCAAGGCCCCGGCCACGCCTGCGGTCCCCGCGCCCCCCGCTTCCACGGAACAGGCCGCCCCGCAGAAACCCGCCGACATGGTGGACGTGGCCGATCTGGACGCCCTGCTGGAAGACATGCTGGGCTCCGGCCCCAAGGCCGCCCCCGCGCCGGAACCCGCGCCCGCCGCCCCCGAAGATCTGGACCCCTTCGAGGCCGCCCTGGCCGCCAGCGCCGCGCAGCCCTCCGCCGCACCGCCCGACGAGCCCCCGGCAGACGGCGACCCGTTCGAGGCCGCCCTGGCGGCCGCCGCCACCGCCGCTGCCATCGCCGCGCCGGAATCGCCCAGGCCCGCGACCAAGGCCACGCCCGTAGCCGCGGCTGCGGAAGCAGCAGGCGAATCGTCCGATATTTCCACGGCTGCCGCCGCGCCCGATGCAGGGGACACCCCCGCCGGGTACGCCGCGCGCATCGAGGCGCTGGAAGGCTCCCTGGCTGCCCTGGCCGAGCGCAACGACGAGGAGCGCGCCGCCCGCGAGGCCCTGGAAACGCGCCTTTCGGCCATCGAATCGCTGGCCGACGCCGCCCCATCCCTGTCCGAGGACAATCTGGCCGCGTTGCTGGAACCCCTGCTGGCCCGCGAGGACGGCCCGTTCGCCCCGCTGCTGGAACGCGTGCGCGCCGCCCTGGCCGAAGACCTGGATGCGCGCATCGAAGAACATCTGGCCCCGCTTCGCGACCGCGCGGGAGCAGCCCCCCAGGCCGAAGGCGTGACCCAGGCCGACCTCGACATGATGGCCGCCGACCTGCGCACCGCGCTGCTGGCCGAGACGGACAAGGCCGCGGCCTCCGCCGCCGCGCGGATCATCCGCGAGGAAATCGCCGCGCTGGCAGAGGCCCTGTAGCCCGGCGGCCGCGCCCGTTCGCTGACGGCGCGGGGTGAAACGTCTTCCGCACCATCTGCGCGGCCAACGTCAGCACATCGTGACACCCGCGGGGCGGGACCGGGGCTTGCCGGTTCCGCCCTTTCGCGTGTCCGGCAGGCCGCGACCACCGGAAACGCCGCAACGGGCCGGGCCAGACTGGGCAGGGCCAGACTGGGCAGGACAAGACAGGCAGGACGAGGGCCGAACCCTCCGGCCCGTCAGTCAGCCCAGGTTACGGCAGGCACATCGGCCGGGACCGGAATGCCGGCAAGGGCACGACCACAGTCGGGACCAGCCGGCCCGCGCCCGTCGAGGCCCGCGCCGGGCCTCGACGGGCGCGGGCCGCAATGGTATAGACGCCTGAAAAAAGAGGGATGGCTTACCGGTTATTCCTCTTTCACCCGTCCGGTCTTCGTCCGCCGTGGTCGAGACCATTCCCCCACGGGCGGGTTTTTCCCTTTTCCCGGCCGCGCCCGCCGCGCGAGCGCCCAAAGGACCGCAGATGGACAAGATTCGCAAGGAAGCCCTGCAGGTGACCAAGGAAATCGTGGTCAAATTCATCGAAACCCAGCGGGTTTCCCCGGCGAGCCTGGGCGAGGTGTTCCCCTCCATCTACCGCGTGGTGCTGGAATCCATCGCCACCGACGGCGCGCGCGACGGCCAGCCCCCCGTGGCCCCCGCGCCCTCCATGGGCGCGGAGCGGGAGTAGCCGCGCATGCACCGCACCGCCGCCACCTGCGAAGGCGCCCCCGCCGCCGACAGTTCCGCGCCCGCCGGAAACGCCACACAGGACGCCCCCCGCGCGCCCGACCCGTGCGGGCACGCCCGCAGCGTTTCCGGCATGTTCGGCCGCATCGCCGACTGGTACGACCTGCTGAACCGCGTGCTCAGCGGCGGGCTGGACATGTACTGGCGGCACCGCCTGGTGCGCCACGTGACGCCCGGCCCCACCGGCCGCGTGCTGGACCTGGCGGCGGGCACCCTGGACGTTTCGCTGGAAATCATGCGCCAGCACCCCGGCGTGCGCGTGCCCGCGCTGGACTTCTGCCGCCCCATGCTGCAACGGGGGCGGGGCAAGCTGTTCGGCGAAACGGCGCGCGCCATCTGGCCCGTCACGGCCGACGGACGCCGCCTGCCCCTGGCCGACGCCAGCGTGGACTGCGTGACCATCGCCTTCGGCATCCGCAACATCGTGCCCCGCGCGGAGGCCTTTGCCGAAATCCTGCGGGTGCTGGTGCCCGGCGGGCGGCTGTGCGTGCTGGAATTCGGCACCGGCAAGACCCCGGTGTGGCGCGGACTGTACAATTTCTACCTGAACCGGCTGCTGCCGCTGGTGGGCAAGGCCGTTTCCGGCGATGCCGGGGCCTACCGCTACCTGGCCGACACCATCATGGCCTTTCCCACGGCGGACGAACTGGCCGGGGAGATGACGGCGGCGGGCTTTGGCCGGGTGTTCCACCTGCCGCTGACCTCGGGCATCGTGCGCCTGCACGTGGCGGAAAAACCCCGCGCGGGCGGCGTGGACAGGCGGGCCGGTTCCGGCACGGCCGGGGCGGAACCCTCCACCGGCAAGACGCGCGGGAAGGCAACCGTCGCGAAGTCCCAGGCAGTCCCCGTGGCGACCGTGGAAACGGCACCCACCACCGAGCCCCCGGCTGAGGCTCCAATCGCGGCTCCGCAGGCCCCGCCCATCGCGGAATCGGACGCATCGACCGCCGCGCCCGCCGTCACCGGCAAGACCAGGGGCGGCAAGACGGCCGCCGCGCGGAGCGCGGTGCAGGCCACCCTGCCCGGCGCGGCCGCGAAGGATGCAACCAAAAAGAAACGCGCCACGGGCGGCGCGAAGGCAGGCAAGAAGGCCCGCTAGCCCGGCGCGGGCGTGGCGGGCAGACAGGCCTGAGTAAACGGACAGGCAGGCCGGAAGGAACGGACGGGCGAACCGGATCCGGCGGGCGTCAGGACAGGGCGCGCCGGGCCAGCCAGACCACCAGCACCCCCACGCACATGGCGGCAAGGCCCATGGCCCGCAGCACCGCCGGGGGCTGGTCGGACAGCGACCGCAACACGGGGCGCATCCGTTCGGCGAACAGGACGTAGGGAACGCTTTCGATGACGAAGGCAAGGCCCAGGGCGCAGAGCAGCGTATTCCAGTCAATATGCATGGGGCCTTCTCACACGGAGCCCCCGCCCGTGGCAAGCCCCTGCCGCCATGGGTTGTGCGCCCGCAAGCGCAGGGGCAGGCCGCCCGCCGGACGCGGCAGGACGAGACAGGACGAGGCAGAACGGGCCAGCGGGACGCGCCGGGACACGCCGGGACAGGGGCATGCAGCATGCCTGCCCGGACGGCAGAAAACGACAATGAACCGGCCCGGAGCGGCATCAGGCGCGCGCCAACACGCGCCGACAAGCACCGGGCACACGATACCCATCCGAGAGAACGACATGACAACGTTTGATGCAATCGCGCGGCGCGAAACCCCCGTGGCCGTGGTGGGCCTGGGGTACGTGGGCCTGCCGCTGGCGGTGGCCCTGGCGCGCCGCTTCGACGTCATCGGCTTCGACATTTCCCAAGGCCGCGTGGACGAACTGACCGCCGGGCACGACCGTACCGGCGAGGTGGCCGACGCGGACCTTGCCGCCACCACCGCCCGCTTCACCTGCGACGGGGCCGCCCTGGCCGCCGCCGGGGTGATCATCGTGGCCGTGCCCACGCCCATCGACAACCACCGCAACCCCGACCTGACGCCCGTGGAAAAGGCCTCCGCCACCGTGGGCCGCCACATGTCGCGCGGGTGCGTGGTGGTGTACGAATCCACGGTGTACCCCGGCGTCACCGAGGACGTCTGCGTGCCCATCCTGGAACGCGAATCGGGCCTTTCCTTCGGGCGCGACTTCACCGTGGGCTACTCGCCCGAGCGCATCAACCCCGGCGACAAGGTGCATACCCTGGAGACCATCATGAAGGTGGTCTCCGGCAGCGACGCGCCCACCCTGGACCTGCTGTGCGCCCTGTACGGCAGCGTGGTCACCGCCGGGGTGCACCCCGCCGCCAGCATCAAGGTGGCCGAGGCCGCCAAGGTCATCGAGAACACCCAGCGCGACCTGAACATCGCCCTGATGAACGAACTTTCGCTGATCTTCGACCGCCTGGGCATCGACACCCTGGAGGTGCTGGAGGCGGCGGGCACCAAGTGGAACTTCCTGCCCTTCCGGCCCGGCCTGGTGGGCGGCCACTGCATCGGCGTGGACCCGTACTACCTCACCTTCAAGGCAGAAGAGCTGGGCTACCACCCGCAGGTCATCCTGGCGGGCCGCCGCATCAACGACGGCATGGGCAAGCATGTGGCCGAAACCGCCGTCAAGCAGATGATCAAGGCGGGCTGCCGCGTGGACGGCGCGCGGGTGGGCATCCTGGGGCTGACCTTCAAGGAGGACGTGCCCGACCTGCGCAACACCCGGGTGGTGGACGTGGTGGCCGAACTGCGCGAATACGGGGTGACGGTGCTGGTGCACGACCCCATGGCCGAGGCCGCAGAGGCGCAGCACGAGTATGGCCTGGACCTTGCCGCGCTGGAAGATTTCAAACAGCTCGACGCGCTGATCCTGGCCGTGGGGCACAAGGCGTACCGCGCCATTCCCCTCTCCGCCATGCGCGGCTGGTTCGCCACGCCCGACCGCGCCCTGCTGCTGGACCTGAAGGGCCTGCACGACGCGCGAACGGCGGAAGAGGCCGGGTTCTTCGCCTACTGGCGGCTGTAACGGGGCCTCGCCGCGCACATCCGGCCCCAAAGGACATCGGGACGCACATGCTCGCCAGCCAACGCCGCAAACGCCTGCCCCCCCCGCCGGACGACGCCATGTTGCGCGCGGCCCTGCGCCGCACGGCGGAAAAGGAACAGGCCGACGACAGCCTGGGCAAGACGGACGACTCGCCCACCGGCCCGGCCTGCGCGCTGATGCCGGGCATTCCGCGCGGCACCCTGCTGTGCGAACTGCCCCCCCGCGACGTGCCGGTGGTGCTGTGCTGGGACGACTGCTGACGGGGCCTGCAGGAGGCGAGTTCGCTTCTGCGGTCCATGCCTTCCGGCGGGCAGTTGCTGCTGGACATCGCGCCCAGCCAGATGGGCAGCGCCCGGCACATCGCCCGGGTGCGCCAGGCCGACGTGCTGGGCATGCCCTGCGCCACCGCCGACGGGCATTTGCGCCTGCTGCTGCGCAAACGATAACAACGACGCATCCGGCGCACCCGCGCCGTTCATGGACAGCCTTCACGCATGAGCCTTGTCATAGCCACCGCCACCACCCGTGAAATGAAGGCCGTGCTCACCGGCTTCAACGGGCGTGGCCGCGTGGGCTGCGCCCTGCCCGGACCGGGCGAGGCCTGCCCGTCGCCCGTCAATGGGCGCAACTGTCTGCTGGTGGTCACCGGGGTGGGCCCGGTCAACGCGGCCTTGTCGCTGGGCCGGGTGCTGGGCGCGCACCGCGGCGTGCGCGGCGTGCTGAACCTGGGCGTGGCGGGCACCTTCGACGTGCTGCGCGCCCCGCTGGGCAGCGCCGTGCTTGCGTCCGCCGAAGTCTGGCCCGAATACGGCCTGGCCGGTGACGACGGCGTGGACCCTCGGGGCATCGCCTTTCCGCAGGCCGAAGGCCCGGCGGGGCCGGTCTGGGACCGCATCGACCTTGCGCCGGAAGCGCTGTTCGGCCAGTGGCATCTTTCCATGCCCAAGGCCGCGCGCAACGGCGTTTCGCTGACCGTGGCCGGCGTTTCCGGCACCCCGGCGCGGGCGGACGCCATGCGCCGCCGCCACGGCCCGCTGATGGAGAACATGGAAGGCTTTGCCCTGGCCCTGGCCTGCCTGCGCCACGGCCTGCCCTTTGCCGAGGCGCGCACCATGTCCAACATCGTGGGTTCGCGCGCGGCGGAGGACTGGGCGCTGGAAGGAGCGCTGGACGCCCTGGGGTGCCTGGCGCGAGAACTTTTCCTTACCGACTGACGTTCTGGACAGCGGCGGCAGCGCCGCGCGACATACCCGGCGGCCCTGCCGCAAGCCCTACGGACATTCCCATGCTGAAGCTCAAAGCCTACCTGGCCACGGAACTGCCGCGCATCAACAAGACGCTCGACGCCGAGGTGGCCGTGCTCCACCCGCTGGTGCGCCCCGTGGCCGAGCATGTGCTGCGCGCTGGCGGCAAACGGCTGCGCCCCCTGCTGACCCTGCTCACCGCGCGGGCGTTGGGAGCGGAAGGCAGCGGGCTGTTCCGCAAGAAATCCGGAACGGACCTGTACCCGCTGGCGTGTTCCGTGGAACTGCTGCACTCGGCCACCCTGCTGCACGACGACATCCTGGACGGCGCGGACCTGCGGCGCGGCCTGCCCGCCGCGCACACCGTGTTCGGCCAGACGGAGACCGTGCTGGCCGGGGACGCCCTGCTGGCGCTGGCCAACCGCATCGTGGCCCGCTACGGCGACGCCCGGCTTACCGAAACCATCGCCGAGGCCATCGTGCAGACGGCCACCGGCGAAATCGTGGAGATCGCCCACCAGCGCTCCACCGACCACGGGCACGACGCCTACATCGAGATCATCACCGGCAAGACCGCGTGGATGCTGCGCGCCTCGTGCGAACTGGGCGCGCTGGCCGCGCAGGCCGATGCGGAGGCCGTGGCGGCCGCCGCCGGGTTCGGCCTGAACCTCGGCATCGCCTTCCAGATCGTGGACGACGCGCTGGATTTCGCCGCCTCGTCCAAGGACACGGGCAAGCCCGTGGGCGGCGACCTGCGCGAGGGCAAGCTGACCCCGCCGCTGATCTACTACCTTGAAACCCTTTCTCCGCAGGAACGCGACGACTTCGTGACGCGCTTCCGGCAGGGAACCTTCGACGACGCCTCGGTGGCCGCCGTCACCGCCGACCTGCGCGCGCGCGGCTGCGACGCGAAAACCCGCGAACTGGCCGGAACCTACCTGGACAAGGCGGCGGCGTGCCTTGATGCATTGCCCGACACCCCGGAACGTCGTATCCTGCGGCAAAGCATCGACTACGTCCTGAATCGCGGCGCATAGCGCACCCCGCGCCGCCGCCCGACCACACGGCCAGACCACACGGCCAGACCACTCAGCCGGGCCAGCCTTACCGGCGCGCGGTTCGCCGCATGCCCCGCACGCCACGCCATGCTCCACGCAACCCCACAGCCGGAGGGGCGCATGAATGCTCCGCAGGGTCGGCCACCGGCCGACGAAGAAGCCATCAACCGCTGCCTGCAACTCACCTTTCCCCCGGTCATGGTGCAACTGGTGCAGGCGCTGGTGGCCCCGTTTCCGGAATTCTCCACCATCGCCCGCATCCTGGCCATGGACCCCATGCTGGCCGCGGCGGTGCTGAATCTGGTCAACTCGCCCTACTACGGCCTGGGCACCAAGGTGGCGGACCTGCAACGCGCCGCAACGGTGCTGGGCACCCGCGAAATCCTCAAGCTGGCCCTGTCGCTGTCGTTCCAGAAGCGGGTGAGCAGCGAGCTGAAGCGCCCCCAGCAGGCCATGTACCAGGACTGGCGGCTGGTGGTCTGGTCGTCCATCGCGGCGGAGCAGATCGCCCTGCGCGTGCAGCCCGACATGGCCCACCTGGCCTATCTCGCGTCCCTGCTGAAAGACCTTGCCCTGTTCATGCACCTGTGCTCCGCCGACGAAGACCCGGTGCTGCGCGGCAAGGCCTGCATCACCAGCCTGGAACGCGACCAGCTTTCGCTGGAAAACACCTGCTGGGGCGCGGACCACGCGGCCATGGCCCGCAACATCATCCACAGGTGGGGGCTGCCCGAGGCCATCGCCGAGGCCATCGCCAACCACCACGACCTGGACGGCGTGCCCCACCACCCGCCGCTGACCCAGGCGGTGATCCTGGGCACCCAGTGGGCCGACCTGCTGCACGGCCAGGCCACCCACCCCGCGCTGATCATCCAGTTCGAGATGCTGCTGCGCGCCCGCCTCGCGCTGGACGACCAGGCGTTGGAAAACCTGCGCGAATCCTGCGCCCAGCGCTTCAAGTCCATGCTGGCGCAACTGGCCATCCAGGACCGTCCGGTGGGGGCGCGGCTGTACGAACAGTCGCTGGAAACGCTGCAATCCTTCTATTTCCTGGGGGCGGAACTGTCGCACGTGGCCGGGGGGCTGCCCTCGCTGGCCGCCACCCTGGGGCGGCAGCTGCGCTGGTACTGGAACGTGCAGCGATGGGAAGTGGCGCTGCGCGTGCCGGGCGGCGAGGACTATCTGCTGTTCAGCGCGGACGAAACCACCCCCACCCCACGTCAGGCCGGTCCCGGCCCCTTCGCGCGGCTGCCGTGGCAGTCCGGCCAGGAACGGGTGCCCCTGTCCGCCTCCGGCACCGACTGGGGCCAACTGCGCCTGCCCAAGGACGCCCTGGCCCCGGCGCGCAAGTCGGCCCTGCTGGTGTACTGCCACTTCATGGCCATGGCGCTTGAAAACTACTACCGCCAGCAGGCCGTGCTGGAAGCCAAGGCCGACACCCTGGACGCGCTGCCCTTGGGCGTGGCCCGGCTGGACCGCGAAGGCCTGCTGGTGGAGGCCAACCGGCGCTTCCTGGACTACGTGGGCCGCGACGAACTGCCCCCCCGCACGCCGGTGCGCCCCCTGCTGGCCGAGGCCCTTGGCTTCGACTTCGGCCCCGAATGGCAGACCTTTACCGCCGACGACGGCCCCGCCTTCATCAGCCGCCTGTTCTGCCCCTCCGGCGCGGCGAGCGCGCGCACGGAGGCCCCGTGCGCCTACGTTTCGCTGCACCGCCGCCGCGACGCCACTCACGACGACGCCCTGCTGCTCATCGAGGACGTGACCGAGATATCCGACGTGGACGTGCAGAACCTGCGCCAGCGCGACTTTCTGGAACGGCTGCTGGACTCCATGCAGGAAATCGTGCTCACCGTGGACCGGGCGGGTCTGGTCTCTTGGGCGTCACGCCGCTGCGCGGGCCTGCGGGGCAAGAACCTGTTCGCGGTCTCGCGCCCCACGGCCACCTTCACCGAGGCATGGGACGTGGCCTACCTGTCCGGCGCTTCTCCGGCCGCGCCGGTGGAAGCGGTGCTGGAACTGGGCGACGGCAGCATGGGCCTGTTCGAACTGGTCTTTTCCGCGCTGGATTCGCGCGAGCACGATGGCCCGGCCTTCCTGGTGGTGGGACGCGACCTGACCAGCATCCGCCGCCTGGAGGAAAAGGTGAAGCAGCAGGCCATGTACGATGGCCTGACCGGGCTGTTCAACCATTCGCAGTTCCACATGATCCTGGAACGCGAGATGGAACGCAGCCGCCGCACCGGCCGCCAGCTGGGGCTGATCTTCTTCGACCTCGACCGGTTCAAGTCCATCAACGACACCTACGGACACCAGGCGGGCGACACCGTGCTGCGCCGGGTGGCCGCGGGCATCAGCGCGGTGGTGCGCAAGGGCATGGACTTTCCATGCCGTTACGGCGGCGACGAATTCGCCGTAGTGGTCACCGAGGTCTCGCCCGAGGCCATGGAAGGGCTTGCCAAGCGCATTCGCGAAGGCGTGGTGACCAGTTGCAAGGGCGCGGTGGACCTGAGCATGGGCCTTGCCCTGCTGGCCCCCTCCGACACGGGTGAAAGCCTGGTCCAGCGGGCCGACCGGGCCAGCTACACCGCCAAGAAGATGGACGGCGTGAAGGTGCGCTGGGCGGAATAGGCAGCCACGCCCGCCGCCATCCGGAACATCACGGAACAACAGGCGGCATGTACGGAAACCATCCGTGCATGCCGCCGCGCCGTACGCGCCCCGCGCGGCCCTGGCATCCCGCCTCCATCCCCCCCGCGCCACGAGCCCCCTTCACGTATTTGCAAACCACGCCGTTTGCCTTTATGGAGAGCCAACCGCTCGCCACCCCCAAACACCCTCAGGAGTCAGTCATGCTTCGGCGCATAGAAGTTGGGCTTCGGCCGCAGGTCACCGATACCGTGGGCCGCAACGTCGCCGCCAAGATCCGGGCCTCGCTGGGCCTGAACGTGGAGTCCGTGCGCCTCGTCAGGGTGTTCACCGTGGATGGCCTTTCCGGCGATGATCTCGCCCGCATGGTGGCCCAGGGCGTGCTGCACGACCCCGTGCTGCAGGACGCCGCGCTGGACCTGCTGCCCGCCCCGCAGGGCGCGGCCCCGGCGGACTGGGTGCTGGAAGTGGGCTTTCGCCCCGGCGTCACCGACAACGAGGGCCGCACCGCGCGCGACACCCTGGCCCTGGTGCTGAACGCCGACCGCCGGTCCATCGCCGTGTACACCTCGGCCCAGTTCCACGTGACCTGCGCCAAGGACGCGCCCCTGTCCCGCGCGGACATGGAACACATCGCCCGCGACCTGCTGGCCAACGAACTCATCCAGCGCTTCATGCTGAAAAGCCGCGACGAATGGGCCGCCGAGCCCGGCTTCGTCCCGCAGGCCGCGCAGGTGACCGGGGCATCCAGCGACGAGGTGGCCATCATCCCGCTGTCCTCCATGGACGACGCGGCCATGCTGGCCTTCAGCCGCGAGAACACCCTGGCCCTCAGCCTGGAAGAGTTGCACGCCATCCGCGCCTACTACGCGGACCCCGCCGTGCGCCAGGACCGCGCCGCCCTTGGCCTGCCCGCAGACCCCACCGACGCGGAAATCGAGGTGCTGGCCCAGACCTGGTCCGAGCACTGCAAGCACAAGATATTTTCCGCCCGCATCGACTACGAGAACCGCGAAACGGGCCGCCGCGAGGTGGTGGACAGCCTGTACAAGACGTACATTCAGGGTTCCACCAAAACCATCCGCCAGCGCCTTGGCGAGCGCGACTTCTGCCGCTCGGTGTTCAAGGACAACGCCGGGGTCATCGCCTTCAACGACACCCACGACGTGTGCATCAAGGTGGAGACCCACAACAGCCCCTCGGCGCTGGACCCTTACGGCGGCGCGCTGACCGGCATCGTGGGCGTGAACCGCGACCCCATGGGCACCGGCCTTGGCGCGGAACTCTTGTGCAACACCGACGTGTTCTGCTTTGCCTCGCCCTTCCACGAAGGGGAGCTGCCCCCCCGCCTGCTGCACCCGCGCCGGGTCATGGAAGGCGTGCGCGAAGGCGTGGAGCACGGCGGCAACAAGTCGGGCATCCCCACCGTCAACGGCTCCATCGTGTTCGACGAACGCTACCTGGGCAAGCCGCTGGTGTACTGCGGCACCGTGGGCATGCTGCCCAAGGAGATTCACGGCCGCCCCGGCTGGTACAAGAAGGCCCTGCCCGGCGACGTCATCGTCATGGCGGGCGGGCGCATCGGCAAGGACGGCATCCACGGCGCCACCTTCTCGTCGGAAGAACTGCACGAAGGCTCACCGGCCACGGCCGTGCAGATCGGCGACCCCATCACCCAGCGCAAGATGTACGACTGCATCATGCGCGCGCGCGACATGGGCCTGTACAACGCCATCACCGACAACGGCGCGGGGGGCCTGTCCTCGTCCGTGGGCGAAATGGCCCAGGACACCGGCGGCTGCCGCCTGGACCTTTCGCGCGCGCCGCTGAAGTACGACGGCCTGCGCCCGTGGGAAATCCTGCTGTCCGAAGCGCAGGAGCGCATGACCCTGGCCGTGCCGCCGGAAAAGCTGGACGCCTTCCTGGCCCTGGCCAGGGAGATGGACGTGGAGCTGACCCCGCTGGGCGAGTTCACCGAATCGGGCCGCTTCCACGTGGTCTACGGCGACCGGCAGGTGGCCTGCCTGGACATGGACTTTCTGCATGACGGCGTGCCCCAGATGCAGCTTTCCGCCGTGTGGGAACGCCCGGCCTTCGCGCCCGAGTGCGAATGCCGCCTGAACCCGGCCCCGGCCGAACAGGGGCCGCTGCTGCACGCCATGCTGGGCCGCCTGAACATCTGCAGCAAGGAATACCTGATCCGTCAGTACGACCACGAGGTGAAGGGCGGCAGCGTGGTGAAGCCGCTGGTCGGCGTGAAACGCGACGGCCCGGCCGATGCCGCCGTGGTGCGTCCCCTGCTGGGCAGCCAGGCGGGCATCGTGCTTTCGCACGGCATCTGCCCCAAGTTCAGCGACTACGACACCTACTGGATGATGGCCAACGCCATCGACGAGGCGGTGCGCAACGCCGTGGCCGTGGGCGGCGACCCCGACCGCATGGCCGGCACCGACAACTTCTGCTGGTGCGACCCGGTGCAGTCGGAAAAGACCCCCGACGGCCAGTACAAGCTGGCCCAGCTGGTGCGCGCCAACCAGGCCCTGGCCCACTTCTGCCTTGCCTACGGGGTGCCCTGCGTCTCGGGCAAGGACTCCATGAAGAACGACTACTTCGGTGGCGGGGTGAAAATCTCCATCCCGCCCACGGTGCTGTACTCGGTGCTGGGCGTCATGGATGACGTGAACCGGGCCGTCACCTCCGACTTCAAGCGGCCCGGCGACAAGGTGTACCTGCTGGGCGACACCTTCCGCGAACTGGGCGGCAGCGAAATCGCCGACCAACTGAACACCGTGGGCGCGCACGTGCCGCAGGTGGACGCCCTGGCCGCCATGGACCGCTACCGCGCCCTGCACGGGGCCATCAACGCGGGCCTCGTCACCGCATGCCACGATCTGTCCGACGGCGGCCTTGCCGTGGCCCTGGCCGAAATGGCCGTGGGCGGACGGCTGGGCGCGCGCTGCGACATCGCCGCCGTGCCCGCGCCCTCGCATGGCGGCGCAATGACACCCACGGAACTGCTGTACTCCGAATCGGCCAGCCGCCTGCTGGTCACCGTGAAGCCCGAGAACGCCGCCGCCTTCGAGGCGCGCTTCGCCGGTTCCGCCTGCGCCTGCATCGGCGAGGTGACCTCGGACGCCACCCTCACCGTCACGGCGGCGGGCGCGCCCCTGCTGGCGGAAGGCGTGGAGGGCCTGGCCCGGTCGTTCAAGGCCACCTTCGACTGGTAGCAATACCCCGAAAGTACACGTTTTCCACAACGGGGCGGGCCGCATGGTCCGCCCCGTTTCGCGTGGTTGCCGCGCAAAGATGCTGGCCGGGCGCGATTTTGCGGTGGCGCACGGCAAGAAAGCGTGCCATTCTCATGGCAGGTTCCAACGGCCGCAGACCGGCCGACAAGCCTTCCGTGCCCGGAGTCGCCATGCGGCCGCACATGCTTTCCATTCGCGTCACCCTGGTCTGGGTCGCCCTGTTGGCGGCACTGCCCTCGTTCGGCGTCATCCTGTACGATTCGCACCGCCTGGCCACGCAACTGCAGGCCGAGGCCGAGGCGTCCGTCTCGCGCGCGGCCAGCAGCATCGCCGCGTTGCAGGCGCGCGTCACCGACGGCGCCCGCCAGACCCTGACCACCCTGGCCGCCCTGCCCGACGTGCGGCGGCTGGATCCGGCCGCCTGCGAGGCCGTGTTCCGGAAAGTGCTGGCCGATGACGCGGCCCTGCTGAACCTGCTGGCCCTGGACGCCAACGGCGACCTGGTGGCCTCCGGCCGCCAGCCCGTGCCCAACCCCGGCCAGGCCCCGTTCAACCTTGCCGACCGCCTGTATTTCCGCGCCGCCACGCGCGACCGGCGCTTCAGCAGCGGCGAATACGTGGTGGCGCGCACCCTGCAAGAGGCCACCTTCCACTTCGCGCTGCCGCTCGTGGACGGCGAGGGGCGCGTCTACGGCGTGCTGGCCGCACCCATGCGCCTCGACCACTACGACACGCTGTTCGACAAGCTGAACCTGCCCCCCGGATCGGTGCTCAGCCTGTCCGACCATCGCGGCATCCGCCTGTCCTTCCATCCCAAAACCCCCAGCAATCCCGTGGGCAGCCCCATCCGGAGCGGAGTGTGGGAGTCCATGCGCGTCATGGGCGACGAAGGGCTGCTCACGCACGAAGGCGCGGACGGCACTGTCCGGCTTTACGGGTTCACCCGCCTGCGCCTGTACCCGCAAGCCGCGCCCTACATGAACGTCATCGTGGGCATTCCCGAAGACGCCGTGCTGGCCCCCGTGCGCGCCGCGCGCAACCGCGCGCTGGTTCTGCTGGGCGGAGCCATGGCCGTGACCCTGGCCGTGGCCTGGCTGGCGGGCGGCAGGCTGGTGGCCCGGCCACTTTCCAGCATCGCCGCCACGGCCACCCGCATCGGCGAAGGCCAGCTTGGGGCGCGCACCGGCATAAGCCATGACCGGGGCGAAATCGGCCAGTTGGCCTTCAGCGTGGACACCATGGCCGCCATTCTCACCAGCCGCCTGCGCGAGCGCGAGGCCTTCACGGCGGAATTGCGCGACAACGAGACCCGCTACCGCACCGTGTTCGACAACGCCATGGACGCCATTCTGCTGGCCGACGCGGACACCGGCATCATCATGGACGCCAACCGGGCGGCGGCGCAGGTGTTCGGCTACACCCGCGAAGAACTGGTGGGCATGCACCAGCGCGTCCTGCACCCGGAGCGGCTGCACCAGGGTGGCTTTGGCGGGCGCTTCAACACCCTGCGGCAACAGCCCCTTGAACTGCCCGTGGAAATGCCCATGCGCACCCGGGATGGCGTGGAACGGGACATGCTGGTGAAGGCCAGGGTGCTGCGCGTGGGCGAACGGGACGTGGCCGTGGGCATGTTCCACGACATCACCGAGCGCAGGCAGTCGGAACAGCAACTGCGCGAGGTGGAGGCCCGCTTCCGCTCCATCGTCGAGGGCGCGCCCTTCGGCGTGCTGCTGCTCACCCTGGACCAGGCCGAGCACCTGCGCATAGAGGCGGTGAACCCCACGGCGGACGAGGCCCTGCGCATCACCGGGCGGGGCATGCTGGGACGGCGGCTGACCGAGGCCCTGCCCGGCATCGCCGCCACCAACCTGCCTACCATCTTCGGCGGCATCGCCAGCAAGGGCGGGGCGTTCAGCGTCTCGGCCCACGCCAGCTCCGGCTGGCTGCCCGCCGGGTGGGCCTTTGCCGACCTGTGGGTGTTCCGCACCGGAAACCGCCAGATCGCCGTGATGTTCGCCGACGTCACCCGGCGCACCCGTGCCGAGGAAGAGTTGCGCCAGGCCAAGGAAGGGGCGGAGAAGGCCAACCGGTCCAAATCGGAATTCGTGGCGGTCATGAGCCACGAGGTGCGCACCCCCATCAACGGGGTCATGGGCATGCTGCAACTGCTGCGCGGCACCCAGCTTTCCGCCGAGCAGGAAGACTGCGTGGAAACCGCGCTGGGCGCCAGCCGCAACCTGCTGCGCATCCTGGACGACATTCTGGACATTTCGCGCATGGAGGCGGGCGCGCTGCCGCTGATGGAAGAATCGTTCTCCATGGCCGAGGTGACGGAACCCCTGCGCGCCATTCTGGCCCACCAGGCCCTCGCCAAGGGCCTGACCTTCGAGGTGGCGGCGGATCCGACCCTGCCCCAGGAACTGGTGGGCGACGCGGGCCGCATCCGGCAGGTGCTGGTGAACCTGGTGTCCAACGCCGTGAAGTGCACCGACGCGGGCGGCGTGCGCGTGGATATCTACCCGCTGCCCCGCTGCGGGCGGCCGGACCGGGTGAACATCCACATGGCGGTGTCCGACACGGGCGCGGGCTTCCAGCCGGAACGGCTGCGCACCCTGTTCGACAGCTACGCCGCAGGCGACGCGGCCACCGCTAGGGCCGCCGGAGCGGGCCTTGGCCTTGCCATCGTGCGGCGGCTCACCCTGCTCATGGGCGGCACCGCCTGCGTGGCCACCGCCCCCGGCGAAGGGGCGGAATTCCACATCACCCTGCCCCTGCGCACCGAACAAAAGCAGGCCGCCCGGCGACGGCGCGCGGCGGGGCGCGACGCGACGCAACCCGCCGACACGGAACAGCACGGCCCGTCAGCCACGACCGCAACGACTGGCACGACTGTAACGACTGGCGCGACCGGCGCGACTGGCGCTACTGGCAGGCCGGACGGAGCGGTCGACGCGGCCGCTGCGGAAACGGCGGGCAACCGCGCGAACGAAACGCCCCCGGCGGAGCCACGCGACGGCGCGCAGCGCATCCTGGTGGTGGACGACGACGAGGTGAACCTGATCACCGCGCAACGGCTGCTGACGCGCCTGGGCTACACGGCCGACCGCGCCGCGTCCGGGCGGCTGGCTTTGGAAATGCTGGCCCGCACGCGCTACGACGCCGTGCTCATGGACATCCAGATGCCCGAAATGGACGGCATGGAGACCACCAGGCGCATCCGCATGGGCGAGAGCATGGCCCCCCAGGCCACGCCGCCATGGGTGCCGGTGGTGG
>NZ_AGFG01000060.1 GCF_000226255.1 Desulfovibrio sp. A2 | reverse complement strand
CGGGACGCCCCGCAAGACGCCCCGTCCATTTCATGCCTGTGCGCCGCCGTCCCCGCCGGTGCGGGGCGCGGCAGTTCCGCCCGGCTACATCCGCTCGATGATGGCCTTGGCCGGGATCAGCCCGGTGGCCGCGGCGGACACGATGTTGCCCGCAACCCCCGGCCCGTCGCCCGCCACGTACAGCCCCTTCAGCGAGGTTTCCAGGTGGTTGTCCGTCTCCACCTGGGTGGCGAAGAACTTGATCTCCGGCGCGTAGAGCAGGGTTTCCTCGTTGGCGATGCCGGGCATGACGTTGTTCAACTGCTCCAGCCCCTCCACAAGGTTGGTCACGATGCGCTCGGGCAGGGCCATGGCGATGTCGCCGGGCACCACGTTGGTCATGGTGGGCTCTATGTAGCCCTTGTTGATGCGGTTCCACGTGGACCGGCGGCCCCGCCGCAGATCGCCGAAGCGCTGCAGAATGGGCTTGCCGCCACCGATGATGGTGGCCAGCCGCCCGATGGCGGTGCCGTAGCCCTGGTTGTCGGACACCGGGTCGGTCAGCACCACCTTGGACAGGAAGGCGAAGTTGGTGTTCTCCGACTTGCGGTGGCGGTAGGCGTGGCCGTTCACGCACACGAAGTCCTGGTAGTTCTCCAGCGCGATGAACCCTTCCGGGTTGGTGCAGAAGGTGCGCGTCTGGTCGTCGTACTTGTCGGTCTGCACGAAGAAGGTGGGGTCGTAGATCACGTCGGTGATGTCCGACATGATGTCCTTGTGCACTTCCACGCGCACGCCCACCTCTATGCCGCGCTGGCTCACGGCCAGGCCGTGCCCGCGCGCCAGTTCGCCCACCCAGTCCGCGCCCACGCGGCCGGGGGCGATGATCACCGCCTTGCACGCATATTCGCCCTTGTCGGTGACAAGGCCGCGCACCTGGCCGTTTTCCACGGTAAGGGCGCGCACTTCTTCACCGGTGCGGATGTCCACGCCCTTGTCGCGGATGTGCGCGCACATGGAGGCGATATGGTCGGGCAGGCAGTCGCTGCCGAGATGCTTTTGCTTGATGAGCAAGAGGTCGATGCCGTGCTTCTTGGCCTGCTTGCGGATGGCTTTGGCCGCCTCCATGTCCGAGGGGTAGACCGGGCCGTCCATGCCGAAACGGTTGAAGATGGTTTCCGTTTCGTGGATCAGGACCTCGGCCTCGGACCGGGGCATGAACTGGGTAAGGTCGGTCTTGCCCAGCTTGTGGATGAAATTGAGCTTGCCGTCCGAAAACAGGCCGCCGCCGCCCATGCCGGACAGGATGTGGCACGGCTTGCACTTCAGACACTTCTGCGTCTTGTTGATGGGGCAGCTGCGCTTGCGCACGTCCTGGCCGCGCTCGATGAGGCAGGTGCGCAGGCCGGAATGCTCGGCAAGATGGTACGCGGCGAACAGCCCGGCGGGGCCGCCGCCCACGACGATGACGTCAAACTGATGGGAACCCTTTGACATGGTGAGAACTCTCCCTGACGGATCATTGCGGCATCCGCGCGGCATGGGGAAAGGGGCACCTGCGTCGCGCCGTGCCACGGGCACGCCGAAGGGGCGCAAGCGGTGTCGCGTGCGCCCGCAGTGACCGGCCCCGTCAGCGTCATTGGCTGCGTGTAGAACAGCAGATTCCGGACGCCGGGCCGCACGAAGGCCACTATAGCGTGCACCGCAAGCGGCAAGCTGTCAAGATCCCCCTCCCCATCCTTTCCCTCTGGCGCGGCGACACGCGATGCGTTATCAGTACACAATGGCGGTCCGTACCGGACGCACGCGCCCGCCCGCGCCTTGCGGCGCAGGGCCTTCACGCCGCCGACCGGCGTCCCGCGCAGCAGCCCGCCGCCAGCCTTTCCCCGAACCTTCCGTATCGGGCGGGGCGTCTTCGCCCCGCGCCGGAACGTCCGCCAAGGAGTGCGCCATGACCCAGACCGCCGCTTCTCCGTCCGCCCCGTCCGCTTCAGGTTCCCCGTCCGCCTCGCCCGGCCCCGCTCCCACGTCCGTGCTCGCGGACGACATGGCCGCCCTGGCCGCGCGCCAGGCGTCGTTCATCGCCTCGGGCGCGGTGCTGCCCCCCGGCGCGCGGGTGGATGCCCTGCGCCGCCTGCGCGAGGGGGTGCAAGGCTACCGCGACCGCTTGGCCGACGCCATCCGCGCCGACTACGGCCGCCCCGAACACCCCTTTCTGGTGCGCGAGGTGCTGCCCGTGCTGCACGAGATCGACTGGCTGATCAAGGCCGTGCCCGGCTTCTGCGGGGCGCGCCGGGTGCTTTCGTCGCTGGCGCAGTTCAAGGCGCGCAGCTACGTGCGCCACCAGCCGCTGGGCCGCGTCGTGGCCTACGCCCACTGGGCCGACCCGTTCCGCAGCCTGCTGGTGCCCTTGGCCGACGCCATCGGCGCGGGCAACGCCGTGGTGCTGCGCCCCTCGCCCGAGGCCCCGGCGCTGGCGGAAATGCTGGCCCGGATGGTGCGCCAGTACTTCGAGCCGGAGCATGTGGCCGTGGTCACCGGCGGCGCCGAGACGGACGAGGCCCTGCTGGCCGCCGCGCCCGACTTCGTGTGGTACGACGGCGACACGCGCGGCGCGCGGGCCATCGCCGGTCTGGCCGCCCGCACCCTTGCCCCGTATGCCGCCATCACCGGCGGGCCATCCGCCGCGCTGGTGCACGGCGACGCGGACATCGCCATGGCCGCCCGGCGCATCGTGTGGGCCAAGTTCCTGCACGCCGGGCAACTGCGCGCCGCGCCCGACGTGTTGCTGGTGCAGCACACCGTGCTGGACCGGGTGCTGGACGCGCTGCGCGGCGAACTGGAGCGCGCCTTCGGCCCGCAGCCGCGCGCCAGCGCGGACTTCGGCCGCATGGTCTCCGCCGCCGGGTTCGTGCGCCAGGCGGAACGGCTGGCGGCCGGGCGGCCCCTGCCCTTCGGCCCCGGCGGCGCGGCCGACCAGCCCGACAGGACCAGCCTGTACGTGCCGCCCGCGCTGATCACCGACGTGCCCGACGGCAGCCCCGTGCTGCGCGAAGAAGGCTTCGGCCCCGTGCTGGTGGTGCGGCCCTACGCCCGGCTGGACGAGGCCACGACCTTCCTGGCCGGGCTGCCCGCGCTCACCGCGCTGTACGCCTTCACCACCGCCCACGCGCGCGGCGAACGGCTGATGGAAACCACCCGAGCCGGGGCCGTGCTGATCAACGACGCGGCCACCCATCTCGCCAACCCGCGCCTGCCGCAAGGGGGCGTTGGCGAAACCGGGCACGGGGCCGTGGCGGGCCCGGCGGGCCTGGCCACCTTCTCGGCCCCGCGCGCCGTGGCCGTGGGCTCCAACTTCTTCGACATCCCCCTGCGCTTCGCCCCCGGCTCGGACCTGAAGCTGAAGGTGCTCAAGCGGCTGTACAAGTAGCGCCTCACCGCCCGGGGCAGCGAACCTTTTCCCAAAGGCTCGCTGCCCCGAGAAAAATCAAACGATACCAGCAAATTTCCTCCGCGCCCCGCCCTTCTGGACACCCCCACTCCGAGAGGCTACATTCCCAACGGCGGAACGCGGTTCCGCCCACGCCTGCGCGGCGGGCATCCCCCGCCATTCCCCAATCACGTATCCCCACAGGTCACCTTCGCGCGCATGTCCGCTTCCATACACCGGCCCGAATTCCGCCCCGACGCCCCCTACGCCGGGTCCCACGGCGCGCGTCCCGCGTCTGCCGCCCCGTCTGGCCCCCACGGCGCGCCCGCCCTGCCCCCGGCCCCCGTCTGGGAACGCAACCCCGCCCTGTGCGCGGGCGTCATCATCGCCGTCACCACCCTGGTGCGGCTGTGGTTCGTGCTCTCCGGCCAGCTCGACCTGGTGCAGGACGAATCGCAGTACTGGGACTGGTCGCGCAGGCTGCAACTTTCCTACTATTCCAAGGGGCCGCTCATCGCCTGGCTCATCCACGGCTGGACGGCCTTGCTGGGCGACACGGAAACCGGCGTGCGCATGGGCGCGGTGGTCAATTCGGCGCTGGCCCAGACGCTGCTGTACCTGGGCGCGGCCCGGCTGTTCCGCGCGCCCGCGCTGGGCGTGCTGACCCTGTTCGTGGCCAACGCCACCCCGCTGTTCATGGCCTCGGGCGTGCTGATGACCACCGACAGCCCCCTGCTGCTGTGCTGGGCGGGCGCGCTGTTCTGCCTGCACTGGATTTCGCTGGAGCCGCGCCGCCGCGCCCCCTACGTGCTGCTGTTCGCGTGCATGGCCCTGGGCGTGCTGGCCAAGTACATGATGCTGGGCATCGCCGGGGTGGCCGTGCTGTGGCTGTGGGGCCTTTCCCGCCACGGGCTGCTGGCGCGCGGCGTGGCCTGGCGGGTGCTGGCGGTGATGCTGGCCGGTGCCGCCGTGGGCATGCTGCCCATCCTGGCCTGGAACATTTCCAACGACTGGGTCAGCTTCCGCCACGTGGCCACCCTGGCCGGGGTGGCGGGCAAGGCCGCGAAAACCTTCCTGACCCCGGAACGGCTGCCCGAACATCTGGGCGCGCAGGCGGGCATCATCACCCCGTGGTGGCTGGGCCTGATGCTGGTGGGCGGCTGGCGCGCCCTGCGCCACGCCTGCAAGGGGCACGCGGGCACGCCCGGCGCTTCGCCCAACGGGGTTCCCGACGCGGGCAGGCTGCGCCGCGACATCCTGCTGGCCGCCGGATTCTGGCCCATGTGGGGCGGCATGACCCTGTGGAGCCTGCACACCCGCATCTACCCAAACTGGCCGGCCATGAGCTACGTGGCGGGCATCATGCTGGCCGCGTGCTGCCTGTCCGACCTCATCGCCGCCCGCCGCCGCGACGCGGTTCTCGAACCGGGCGGCGCGCCCGCCACCGTATGGCGCAAGCTCGTGCCCGCGTGGGCGGTGCTGGGCGTGCTGACCTTCGGCCTTGTGCACGCGCAGGATGCGCTGCCCCTGCCCCCGCGATACAATCCCGCCACCCGCCTGAAGGGCTGGGCCGACCTTGGCGAACACCTGGACGAGGTGCGCCGCCAACTGCCCGACCCGGGCCGGGTGTTCTTCTTTTCCGACGCCTACGACATGACCGCCTCGCTGGCCTTTTACGCCCCCGGCCAGCCGGTGACCTACTGCGCCGACTTCGGCCGCCGCATGAGCCAGTACGACATCTGGCCCTCGCCCGCCGACAAGGTGGGCTGGGACGCGGTGCTGGTGCGGCGCGACGGGCCCAACATGCCCCGCCAGCTCGCCGCCATGTTCGACTCCGTGCAGGTCACCCGCTACCAGTCCACCCACCGGGGCAAGCCCGGCCGGGAATTCTGGGTGGTGGTGCTGCGCGGCTTCAACGGCAACTGGCCCAGTTCGGGCTCCGGAGCTTACTGACATGGCACGCGTACCCCGCACCCCCAAAACGCCCGATACGACGGGCGCTCCCTGCGCCCGGCCCCATGCCAAACCCCACGCCAGGCGGAACGCCCCCGCGCCCGATCCCTCCGCCTGCGCCCGCTGCGCGGCCGAAGGCCCCACATGCTGCTCCACCACCCCCGGCGAGGAGGAATTCTGCTTCCCCCTGTCGCGCTCGGAATGGGAGCGCATCGTGGAATGGTGCGACCACGTGGGCGGCTTCGCCACCGAGCGCAACACCCGCCCCTTCGTGGACGGCATGAAGCGCCTGTTCCCCGGCGAATCTGCGGCCGTGGAGGCCCTGTTCCCCCTGCACGGCGAGCACCTGCGCCTGGCCGTGGACCGGCGGGGCGACTGCGCCTTCCTGGGCGCGGAGGGCTGCCGCCTGCCGCGCGAGGTGCGGCCCTGGTACTGCCGCCTGTTCCCCCTGTGGATGCGCGGCGAGCGCATCACCCTGTTCACCCCGGACCACTGCGTGGCCGTGCGCGAAGGCCGCACCCTGGCCAGCGTGCTGGCCTCCGTGCACCTGACGGAAAAGGACGTCCGCCTGCTGTTCGGCCGCATGCGCCTGGCCTGGGGCCTGCCCCCGCTGGACCCGTTCGAGTCCGGCCTGCCCTTCGCGCCCCCCGGCGGGGCGCAGGACGCGGACGGCACCGCCGCCGATAGTGTTGATGACGCCGCCCCGGCATCGCCCCCGGCGGCCCACCTGCCCAAACCCCAGCCCGTTCCCGACCCCGCCGCCGCGCCGCGCGGACGCCGCAGGCCGCCCCGGCCCGGCAAACCCGGCGCTCTGGACGACGGGCCGGAAACGTTGTAACGCGCACCCCCATGAAAAAACTGCTGCTCACCCTCGGCATCGTCGGCGCGCTTGGCATTGCCGCCGCGGCCGGGCTTGCCGCCATGCTGGTGGTCTGGGCCTCGCACGACCTGCCCAGCTTCACCCGCATCGCCGACTACCGCCCCCCCCTCGTCACCACCGTGTACGCCCGCGACGGCAGCGTGATGGGCTATTTCTACCGTGAAAAGCGCTTCCTGGCCCCGCTGGAGAAAATGTCACCCCGCGTGCCCCAGGCCTTTCTGGCCGCCGAGGACGACGGCTTCTACCGGCACGAGGGCATCGACCCGCTCGCCATCTTCCGCGCGTTCATCAAGAACATGCAGGCCGGGTCCATCAAGCAGGGCGGCAGCACCATCACCCAGCAGATCGTCAAGCGCCTGCTGCTGACCTCGGAAAAAAGCTACGAGCGCAAGATAAAGGAAGCGATTCTCGCTTACCGGCTCGAAAAGTACCTGAGCAAGGACGAAATCCTCACCATCTACCTGAACCAGATCTACCTCGGCGGCGGCGCCTACGGGGTGGAGGCGGCCGCGCGCACCTACTTCGGCAAGCACGTCAACGAACTGTCGCTGGCCGAGGCGGCGGTGATCGGCGGCCTGCCCCAGGCCCCCTCGAAGTACAACCCCTTCCGCGACCCAGAGGCCACCAGGCAGCGCCAGATGTACGTGCTGCACCGCATGCTGGAACTGGGGTGGATCAACCGCGCCGAATACGACGAGGCCGTGGCCCAGCCGCTGGTGTACCGGTCCATGGACGACAGCGGCTGGCGCGAGGGCGCGTGGTACCTCGAAGAGGTGCGCCGCCAGCTCATCGACTTCTTCAGCGAGGCCAACGTCAAGCGCCTGGGCCTGAAGGTGGACCGTTACGGCGAGGACGCCATCTACGAACTGGGTCTGCACGTGCGCACCAGCATGGAGCCGGTGCACCAGGCCGCGGCGGAAAAGGCCCTGCGCACCGGGCTGGACGACGCCTCGCACCGCCACGGATGGCGCGGGCCGCTGCAGCGGCTGAAGCCCGCCGAGTACGACGCCTTCCTGAAGCACGAGAACTTCACCCCCGCCGCGCTGGCCGACGGCGCATGGGCGCGGGCGCTGGTGACCAAGGTAGTGCCGCAGGGCGCGGAAGTGCGCCTGGGCGCGTACCGGGGCTTCATCGACGTAAAGACCATGGCCTGGTGCCGCACCCCCGACGTGCGCTACGCGCCCGAAAACGTGGCCGCCATCAAGGACGCCAAGAAGGTGCTGGAGGTGGGCGACGTGGTGTGGGTTTCGGCCCTGGGGGCCGACGGCAAGGCCGCCAGCTACAACCCCTCGCTGGTCTCGCAGGCCGGGGTGCTCCAGCTTTCGCTGGAACAGTACCCCGACGTGCAGGGCGCGGTGGTGTCCATAGAGCCCGACACCGGCGACATCCTGGCCCTGGTGGGCGGCTACAACTTCAGCGACAGCCAGTTCAACAGGGCCGTCCAGGCCAAGCGGCAGCCGGGTTCGTCGTTCAAGCCCATCGTGTATTCCGCCGCCATGGACCACGGCTTCACGGCCGGTTCGGTGGTGCTGGACGCGCCCTTCGTGTACCTGAACGAGTACACCGACAAGATCTGGCGGCCCGAGAACTTCGAGGGCGTGTTCTACGGCCCCACCCTGCTGCGCACGGCGCTGGCCAAATCGCGCAACCTGTGCACCATCCGCGTGGCCCAGAAGATCGGCATTCCCGCCGTCATCGAGCGGGCCACCGCCCTGGGGCTGGAAGGGCCGTTCCCCAACGAACTCTCCGTTAGCCTTGGCGCGGTGGCGGTTTCGCCCATCAACATGGCCGAGGCGTACACCGCCTTCGCCGCCGAAGGCCGCGTGGCCAAGCGCAGGTTCATCCACTCCATCAGCGATGCCTGGGGTGAGACGCTGTTCGAATCCAAGCCTGATGTCCGCGAGGTGCTCAGCCCGCAGAACGCCTTCATCATGGCCACCCTGATGAAGGAAGTGGTGCAGGACGGCACGGCCGCCAAGGCCAAGGTGCTGGGCAAGCCCCTGGCGGGCAAGACCGGCACCACCAACGACGAGCGCGACGCCTGGTTCATCGGGTACACCCCGCATCTGGTCACCGCCGTGTACGTGGGCTTTGACCAGGTGGCGCCCATGGGCAAGTTCGAAACCGGCGGCCGCGCCGCGCTGCCCATCTTCGTGGACTACCGCAAGGTGGTGGAGCCCAAGTACCCGCCGGACGACTTCCCCATGCCCCCCGGCATCGTCATGGTGCGCGTGGACGGCAAGACCGGGCAGATCGCCGGTCCCGGCTCCGAGACCAGCTACCTGCTGCCGTTCCAGTTGGGCACCCAGCCCAGTTCCACGGCGGGCGACCCGGTACACCGCGGCGACGACGACACCAAGAGCGCCGAAGACCTGCTGAAGCAGCTGTACTAGACAGAACGACACGACCGGATGCATGCGCCCCGGCCCCATGAGGACTTTCGAGGCCCGTGGGCCGGGGCGCTTCGCTTGGGATGCGCGGCGGATGCCCGTTCGCCCCGCCGCACCCTGAACGCAACCCACGGGCCCGGCCCGAAGGTACCGCATGTCCCGCCCCGACGCCCCCGCACCCCCCAGCACCGCAGTCACCGCCCGCGCGGACGCCACGCCCTACGTCACCCGCGACGGGTCCATCATTCGCGAACTGATGCACCCCGCAGTGCACGGCAACCGCAATCAGTCGCTGGCCGAGGCGGAGGTGCCCCCCGGCTGCGTCACCCTGTTGCACCGCCACCCGCAGAGCGAGGAGCTGTACCACGTCGCCGCCGGGCAGGGCCTGATGACCCTGGGCGAAGCCACCTTTGCCGTGGGGCCGGGCGACACGGTGCACATCGCCCCCGGCACGCCCCACCGCATCGCCAACACCGGGGATGTGCCCCTGCTGGTGCTGTGCTGCTGCGCCCCGCCCTACGACCACGACGACACCGACCTGCTGGACCCGGCGGCGCGATAGCCCCGCGCGCGCCTTACCGCGCGGCCAGGCCCGCCCCGCTCTCGCCCCGCCCCGCGAAACGTGCTACAGGGGCGGCATGAGCATTTTCCGCACCGGAGGCGCGTTGCGCCGACCGACCTCCCCCATCCTCTCGTTCCCCGCGTGCGGGCAAGCGCTGGCCGCCCTGGCCGCCGCGCTGCTGCTGGCGGCGCTTCCCGTGCAGGCCGCCCCGCAGGCCCAGGGCACTCCGGCCATGCCCGCACAATCCACCGCATCCGCGCCATCCACCATATCCGCGCAATCAGGCACGGCGGCAGACCCGCTGCCCGCATCCCCCGTGGCCGTGGTGCTCTACCCCCGCTCCGCGCGGGTCACGGTGGAAGAACGCGTGGCCGTGGAGCCCGCGCCGGGGGGCGGGCAGGCGTTCCGGGTGGCCCTGCCCGCCGGGGCGGACCCGGCCAGCCTGTCCGTGACCATTCCCGGCAACGGGGTGGCATCGGTAACCGTCCGTGAAGCCGACGCACCCGAAGCACCCCGCGTGGCCCGCCTGCGCGCGGAACTGGCCGGGCTGCGCCGCGAGGCCGCGTCCGTCGCCGGGTCCATCACCGCCACCGAGGCGCGCATGGCCCTGTGGTCCAAGCCGCCGGTGACCAACGCCCTCGCAGCCGACCTGGAACGGCTGGACGCCCAGATGGCCAGGCGGCTGGCGGACCTGAACGCCACCCTGCCCGACCTGCGCGACAAGGAGGCCGTGCTGGCCGCCCGCATTGCCCGGCTGGAACAGGAACTGAACGACGCTGGCGGCGCGGCGCGCACGGCCCCGGTAGCCACGGTGCTGCTGGCCAGCCCGGCACGCGGCCCCCTGGCGGTTTCCTACGCCTACACCCTGCCCGAGGCGGGCTGGCGGCCCGCCTACCGGCTGGAGGCCTTCCCCGACAAGAACACCGTTAGCTTCACCTTCGAGGCGGAAATCCGCCAGGGCGGCTCCGTGGACTGGAACGGCGCGCGCCTGTCCGTGGCCACGGTGGAGCCGGGCGCGGCCCTGCAGCCGCCGCCTCTGCGCGACTGGCAGTTGCGGCCCATCCTGGGCGTGACACCCATGCCCGTGGCCATGAAGGCGGCCCCCATGGCCGCCGAAACGATGGCCCTGCGCGCTGACGCCACGCACCCCGCCCCCATGGCCGACGAAAAGGCCACCTACGAGGTGTGGGACCTCGGCCCGCGCACCCTGCCCGCTGGCGGCAGCGCCCGCGTGGCCCTGCGGGCCGAGGAATGGCCCGCCACCTTCCGGCACACCGTGCGCCCTGCGGCGGACCCGCGCGCCTTTCTCACCGCCTCCGTCACCCTGCCCGAGCCGCGCCACTACCCTGCGGGCGAGGCGCTTTACGTGGCCGACGGGGCCAGCGTGGGCAGCGCGCCCTTCTCGCTGGCCGAGGACAAGGCCGACATCTTCTTCGGCAGCGACCCGCTGGTGGCCGCCACCATGCGCCTGGACGAACGCAAGAGCGGCCGCGAGGGTTTGGTGAGCAAGCAGCAGACCCGCGTGTGGGCCTGGACCATCGAAGTGGCCAACCGGCGGGCCAAGGCGGTGTCGGTGCGCGTGGAAGACCCGGAACCGCAGCCGCGCGACACGGCCATCGCGCTTACCGTGGAATCCGACCCCAAGCCCGCCACGGAAAACCATCGCCTGGTGTGGGACCTGACCGTGGAACCGCGCGCCACCGCTGCCATCCGCCACACGGTGCGGGCCACCGCCCCGGCGGACATGCGCCTGGACGACGGCCGCTAGCGTCCGGCCCCCCCTTCCGCGGCCCGGTGCGGCACCCGCAGCCCGGCCCCACTCCCCCCCGGAAACGACGACGGCCCGTCCACAAGGACGGGCCGTTTCACTTCCCGAAGGAAAAACCGGAAGCGGAGGAATAGTACCGAAGGGCAACTGCGGTACCGGCGGCGACGACATCGGCAAGTTGCCGATGCCTGCCGGACAGGGCGCTGCGACACGCAGCGCCGGACGCCCCGGATCACCTGGAATCGCAGCCCCGAACCGGGCGCTTTCCGGTCAGCTCTTGATGCTGCGCTGGCAGAAGGCCACCACCCCGCGCGCGAGGTCTGGCGTATCCGGCCAGAAGATGCGGCGGCGGTTCAGCCCCAGCAGCAGGATGCCCACGATGCGCGCCGTTTCCGGCACGTCGATGTCGTCGCGCACCGTGCCGTCGCGAATGCCGCGCACCAGGCAGGCTTCCACGGTCAGAAACAGGCTGGTGGACAGCGAATCCATCACCGCGCGGGCGCTGGGAATGGTGGTGTAGGTGTTCAGCAGCACCCGGGTGTCCGTCAGGCGCTTGTCGATGAACCCGCAGTGGTCGAGAATCAGCGTTTCCAGCAGGCAGTAGCCGCTTTTCTGCCGTTCCTTGATGGCCGCCATCAGCTTCCGGTACTCTTCCAGATAGGTTTCGACGATGACGTCGAACACTTCCTGCTTCGAGCGGTAATGCCGGTAGATGGCCGCGTCCGTCACGTTGGACGTCTTGGCGATCTGCGCGATGGTGGTGCCCTTGAAGCCGTTGGCGGCAAACAGGGCGCGGGCGTTTTCGAGAATCAGATCCTTGGAGGATGCCATGCGTGCCTCGTTTCTGGATGCGTCCGCCGCAAGGCGAGCGATGGGTGCGGAACGCGCGTTGCGCTGCACACCATAGACACGTTCCCGCACGCGGCGTCAAGCACCGGAATTTGTGCGGGTTCGTTCAGGCATGCCCAGCACGTCCCGGCGACCCGGCCCGGCGGCCCGAACCGGAAAACGGTGCGAAATGCCCGTGCGCGGCGGGGCTGCCCGTGCCGCGCATGCTCCGCGCCGTCAGGCGTACTCGCCGGGGGTCTCCTGGCCGCGCAAAACCCGCAGCACGCCGGATGCCAGGGCGTGCATCTCCTCCACCTCTGGCAGCACCACCACCGGGGCCAGCCATTCCAGCCGCTGGCGCAGTCGTTCCGTCAGCCGGGTGCTGCGGGCCATGCCACCGGTCAGCACCACCCCGGCGATGCGGGCCGGGCAGGTGTCGGCCGGGGCGGGTTCACCGCAGCCGGTGCCGCTGCCCCCATCCAGCAGGGCCGGGGCCAGCGAGGCCAGTTCCTTGGCGATGGTGTAGGCCACGGCCTCGAACACCAGCGCGGCGTGGGCGTCCGGCGGCGCGCCGTCCGCACCGCCACCGGCCGTGCCGTCTTTACCGCAGCAGGACGTCCCGTCCATGCGCCGCTCCAGCACGCGCAGGTCATTGGTGCCGCAGTGGGCCCACATGCCGCCCTCGCGCAGGATGATGCGCCGCAACTGCTCGAAGGTGTAGGTGCCGTCCTGCACCAGCGAGAGCACGCCGAGGGAGGGCAGGCGGCCGGTGCGCTCCGGCGCGATGGGGCCGTCGCCGTCCAGTGCGTTGATGACGTCCACGATGCGCCCGCAGCGGTGCGCCGCCACGGAAATGCCCCCACCCATGTGCGCCACCAGCCAACGGTTGGCCGCGTAGTCCACGCCCAGCAGTTCGGCGGCCCGCCGCGCGGCGGAACGCTGGCTGAGGGCATGGAACACGCTGCGGCGCGGCAGCGCGGGCAGGCCGGAAATGCGCGCCACCTCGTCCATCTCGTCGGTGACGGGCGGGTCCACGATGTAGGCGGCCACGCCCCAGCGGGTTGCATAGTCCTGGGCCAGCGGCGCGCCGAGGTTGCAGGGGTGCTCGCCGTAGCGGGCCTGGGCCAGGGTTTCCAGCATGGTCGGGGTGATGCGCCACGCGCCGCCCGGCATGGGCGGCAACAGCCCGCCGCGCCCGGCCACGGCGGCCAGGGGCAGGTCCGCCACGCCATGCTTCGCCAGCAGGGCATCCACGGCGGCACGGCGGTAGGCGTACTGCGCGATCACCGTGGGGAAGGCCGCAAGCTCTTCGCGCGCGTGCTCCACGGTTTCGGAAAACACCTCGGTCTCGCCCTCGTACAGGGCCACCTTGGTGGAAGTGGAGCCGGGGTTGATGGCCAGAATGCGTTCGCCCCCGGAACCGGACGAATCTGCGGGACGGGCCTTGCTGGCGGCGGGCTTGCTGTCGGTGCGGAAAGGCTGGGAACTCAGATGGGTATCCTCTCGAAAGGCTGTGTCGGGGCATGGGCGGCAAGCGCGGGCCGCCGCCGGAAAACGGATAAGCGGGCCGGTGTGCCTAACCCCGCGCGGACAGGGCCAGATACCCCGCCAGCGCGATGGAACAGAACTTGGACCGCTCGGTGTCCCCGCGCGAGGTGACCACCAGCGGCGCGGAACTGCCCGCCATGGTGCTGGCCATGTCCGCGCGGGCCAGGATGGTCAGCGACTTGTACAGGATGTTGCCGCTTTCAATGTCCGGCGCCACGAGGATGTCGGCGCACCCTGCCACGGGGTGGTCCACGCCCTTGCGGGCCGCCGCGTCGGGCGAAAGGGCGATGTCGAGGGCCATGGGCCCGGCCACGTCCGCCGCGCCGAATTCGCCCTGCTCGGCCATGCGGGCCACGATCTGGGCGTCCAGCGTGGCGGGCATGGCGGGCAGGATGACCTTTTCCGTGGCGGCCAGCATGGCCACGCGGGGCCGGGCAATGCCCAGCGCGCGGGCCACGCCCACGGCATTGTGCACGATTTCCAGCTTGCGTTGCAGGTTGGGCCGGATGTTCACGGCGGCGTCGGTCATCATGGCCAGGCGCGTGCCGCCGCCCGCCACGGGCAGCTCGAACACGGCCACGTGGCTCAACACGCCCTTGGGCGGCAGGCCGGTGGCGCGGTTGAGCACCCTGCGCAGCAGCACGTCCGTGTTCACCAGGCCCTTCATGAGCACCTCGGCCTCGCCGCGCCGCACCATGTCCACGGCGCACTGCACGGCCTCGCGCGGGTCGGGCGCATGCACGGCGGCGATGCCGGAAATGTCGCGCGAAAGCTCGCCCGCGATGCGCGCGGCCTGCTCCATGTCGCCCACCAGCAGGGGCTGGGCAATGCCCCGGTCGGCGGCGTCCAGCAGCGCGCCCAGAGCATGGGCCTCTGCGCAGGCGGCCAGCACGATGCGCGGGCGCGCCCCGCAGGCGGCCACGCGCACCACCAGATCGTCAAGGCTGCGCGGCCCCTTCGCTTCCGGACCTCGGCAGATGTTCGCTTCAGTGGTCAAACCGGCATGCTCCGATGGAGGTGAAACCCGTCAACGGGAAAAGGGGCTGCACTAAAGGGGAAACGGCGAGAACATCACTTCATGCAGGGGTGGCAAGTTTGCCTGAGCGCAAGGAAAACGGTGGATTCGCGGAGGGAGCGCTCTCTTTGGTGCGTGACCGGAGCGAGACACCGGTTTGACGCTACGATCGGGCAAAATAGCCGCCCCGGCGCGATGCCCGCAGGAATTTTGTCCCGGGGACAAGGAAAAACGCTGCCGCGCAAGGGAGCGTACACATCGAAAGTTTCTTCACGCAGGGGTGGCAAGTTTGTCGGAGCGCAAGGAAGGCGGCGATTCCGCGATGGGAGCGCACTCTTTGGTGCGTGACCGGAGCGGAAACGGCGGCTGACGCAGCGAACCGGCGAAATCGCCGCCCCTGCTAGTCGTCGTCGCCACGCTTCATGGCGACAACCCCCGTCCTCGCCAGACTGCGAATGCCGAACGGGCGCAACATGCGGATGAAGCCGTCCACCTTCTGGGTATCGCCGGTCATTTCCACGGTCATGGTTTCCTGGCCCATGCCGATGACGCTGGCGCGGAACACCTCGCACACCTGCATGATCTGGGTGGTGGTCTCGCGGGTAACGTCCACCTTCACCAGCACCAGTTCGCGGTCCACGAAGTCGCGGCGCGAAAGGTCCTCGACCGTGGCCACCACGTCCTGAGCGCGCAGTTCGTCGGCGATGGATTCCAGCTCGGCCTCGTGGTCCTCCACGGTCAGCACCAGGCGCGAGACGTCGAAATCCTCGGTCTCCGCGCAGGAAATGGAACGAAAGCTGATGCCCCGGCGGCGGAAGACGTCGGTGGCCTCGGCCACTGCCCCGGCCCTGTTCTTCACCAACACGGACAATGTATGTTTCATGGCGGCACTCCCATGCGTCGATGGAATGAAGCATAGCGCGGCCGTGGCGCTTCACGCAACGGCTTGACGGAATATCCGCGACGCGTGACCGTTGATGGGCAAGCCCACTCCGTGCTTGCACGCCGGGCGGCCCAGCCCTATCTATGGGCTGACGGCGCGGCCCACAAGCCGCGCCGGTCCGTTCCCGGCCATCCACCGCCTTGCCATGACAGGAAACGCCATGACCTACCGTCCCGAGCCCGACGAGGAATTCAGCCCGCGCGCGGAACACGCCCGCATCCCCCACGCCCCCCGGCGCACCTCGTTGCGCACGCTGCTGCTGGGGCTGGCCGCCCTGTGCGTGGCCGTGTACACAGCGCACGTCATGCTGCAGCCGGGCACGCCCGCTACGGCCCAGGCAACCCAGCAGACCGGCCAAATGGGGCAGACCGGGCAGGCCACCGGCTGGCGCGACGTGACCCCGCAGGAAGCCGCCGCCATCATCGAGCAGCGCCAGGCCGACGATGCCTTCATGGTGCTGGACGTGCGCACCCCGCCGGAATTCGCCGAAGGCCACCTGCAGGGCGCGCGGAACATCGACTTCACCTCGCCGGAGTTCCGCGACAGGGTACGCTCGCTGAACCGCAACCGCACCTACCTGATGTACTGCCGCTCGGGCAACCGCAGCACCAAGGCGCTGGAAGTGTTCCGCGAACTGGGGTTCACCTCCGTCCTGCACATGAACGGCGGCACGCTGGCCTGGAACGCGGCGGGCCTGCCGCTGGAAAAGTAGCCGCTTCCCCTCTTCGCGCCCCCTCTCGCCTTGCTGCCCGCACGCAACATACGGCGGCCCTCCCCAAGGAGAGCCGCCGTTTTTTCGCGTTCAGCCTTCGGATGGCGTTCCTGCCATCGCGCGGGATCGACATGCCTTCGGTTTCCGCAAGCAATCCGTGCGCTGGCAAGGAAGACGAGGCGGTTGCGACGGGAGCGCACTAAACGTGCGTGACCGGAGCAAGCGACACCGTCTGACGAAGCCAGCACACGGAGAACTTGCGGAAACTAACAGCCTTCGCCGGTGCCGCGACACCCGCCCCCAGCACACGACGTCTTGCCCACCCCGCCCTTGCGACCGCGCAGGGCGGCGGTGTTGCCGTTGCCGAAGACCACCTCCAGCGCGTCGTCGATGAAACCGGACGCTTCCACCGGCTGCACCCCGGCGGCCACCAGAATCCCTTCCGGATGCGCGCCAAAGGCGGCGCACAGCAGGGCCCGGCAATCGTGCAGGGTGGCGGCCACCTGCTTCCAGCGTTCCGGACCGCAGCCGGGCTTGGGCGCAAGGCGTTCCTCCACCAGGAAGAACCCGTTGGCCCCCTGCCCCCATATCTGGAACCGGGGGGCCTCTCCCAGGTGCTGGTTGACCAGCATGCCTTCGCGCGTGGCCACGGCCACGTAGGGGCGCTCTGCCTCTTCGGTCTTGCTGGCGGCGCAGGCGCGCAGGGTTTCGGCCATCTCGGCGGATTTGTCCTCGTGCAGCAGGCCCACGGCGTCGGCGCGGCAGCGCTTGCAGTGGGTCATCTGGGAAATGTGCTCGCCCGCGCCCTTGCGCGCCGCGTTGACGGCGGCGGCGTCCGGTTCCGGCAGGTGGGCCAGCGGGGTATCCGCCGTGGGCTTCAGCGGGATGATATTCTGGATGGTGGCCCCCAGTTCGCCCACCACGCGCGCCACCTCTTCCACGTGGTGGGCGTTCACGCCGGGCACCAGGATGGTGTTCACCTTGACGATCAGGCCGCGCTCCACCAGGCCGCGCACCGATTCCAACTGGCGCGAAAGCAGCAGTTCCGCCGCCTCGCGGCCGCGCCAGACCACCTTGTCGTCACGCACCCAGGGATACAGCTTTTCGCCGATGGCCGGGTCCACCGCGTTGATGGTGACGGTGACGTGGGTGACGCCCAGTTCCTTCAGCCGGTCGAGGTGCGGCGGCAGGCCCAGGCCGTTGGACGAGAGGCAGAACAGCAGTTCGGGGTGCTTCTCGTGGATCAGACGCAGCGTTTCCAGCGTTTCCGCCGGGTTGGCCATGGGGTCGCCGGGACCGGCGATACCGACGACGGTGATGCGCGGGTCGGCGGCCAGCACCTTGTCCACGTACTCCAGGGCCTGGCGCGGCGAAAGCACCGCGCTGGTCACGCCGGGGCGCGATTCGTTGACGCAGTCGTACTTGCGGTTGCAGTACCCGCACTGGATGTTGCACTTGGGCGCCACGGGAACATGGACGCGACCGCAGGACGAGGCGCTGTTGCGATCAAAGCACGGATGGCCGGGGGGGGTGGTGCGCAGCGGCTTCATGGCGGTCTCCTTCGCTATTCCTGATTCCTAGAGGTAACAGTAACCAACAGGGCTATCGCTCTGGGTCTTCTCGATGACGGCGTTGACGACGCGGTCCATGAGGGCCTGCGCCCCGGCGTAGCCCACGTGCAGCAGGCGGTGGCCGCCGAAGCGGTCGTGAATGGGAAAGCCTGCCCGCACGAGGGGGATGTTCCACTGCCGGGCGTAGCGGTAGCCCTTGCTGTTGCCCACCAGCAGGTCGGGCGACAGGCCTTCCGCCGTGTCGGCGATTTCCTCGAAGTCCGCGCCCTCGATAACCGTGGGCATTGCGGGCAGCAGGCCTTCGGTGACGGCGGCGATGGATTCGGCCAAGTGCGCCCCGCGCGTGCCGGTGGCGGCCAGCACGGTGTGCACGCCGATCTCGGTCAGCAGGGAGACAAGGCCGATGACCAGATCCGCCTCGCCGTAGACCACGGCGCGCTTGCCGGACACGTACTTGTGGCCGTCGACAAGGGCATCCACGAACCGCCCGCGCTCCAGTTCATGCCTGCGGGGCAGGGGCTTGCCGGTAATGGCCTCCAGCGCGGCGACAAGGGCGTCGGTTTCACGCAGGCCGATGGGCAGGCCCACGGCGTGCAGCGGCAGACCGAAGCGCTCGTGCAGCACGCGCCCCGCCGTGGCCGGGCCGGTGGATCCCACCGGGGTCATGGCCAGCGAACAACCGCACTCGATAACCGCCGCCGCGCCGGACAGGGCGCGGATGTCGGCCAGCGGGGTGCCGCCTTCGGGCAGCGGCGTATAGTCTTCCAGCGCCGGGCCATCCAGCGGGTCGGACAGGTCAGGCAGGATCACCGCGTCGCTGCCGAAGTCGGTGACGAGGTCGCGCAGGTGGCGCAGGTCCGCCGGGGAAACGAAGCCGGGCAGCAGGGCCACCTTGCCGTGGGGTTCCACCTTGTCCTTGGCCAACTGGTCCACCAGGGCGCGCACGGCGGCGTTCCAGCCTTCCATGTGCGTGCCGTTGTAGCTGGGGGTGTGCACGTGGACGATGTCCGGCAGGTCGAGATCACCGAATTCGTTGCGGAATTCTCGCAGGTAGCCGCCCACGTCGTCGCCGATGGTTTCGGTGAGGCAGGTGGTGGCAACGCCCACCAGCACGGGGTCGTACTTCTTCATGACGTTGAGGATGCCCTTCTTCAGGTTGGGCCCCCCGCCGTACACGGCCTGCTTTTCGCCCAGCGAGGACGAGGCGATGTCCATGGGCTCGCGGTAATGGCTGATCACATAGCGCCGCATGTAGGTGGCGCAGCCCTGCGAACCGTGCAGGAAGGGCACCGCGCCCTCCACGCCCCGGAAGGCCAGCATGGCCCCCAGCGGCGTGCACAGCTTGCAGGCGTTGGTGGTGGAAACGAAGTCGGGGCGCTTGGGGCGCGGGGCCTTGCCGGGCTTGCCGCCGCTGGTGGACGGGGCGGCCTTCAGGCTGACTGGAGCCAAACCGCAGTCGTCAGGGGCAGTTTCCGGGCCGGCTCCCGGCGCTTCGGTACAGCCGCAACCATCGGCGCAGCCGTCTGCACAGCCATCGGCGCAACCATCGGCGCAGCTTCCGCCACAGCCGCAGGAATCGGAATACTCGTCGGCGCAGAGGCCGTCGTTGGCAACGTAATCAAGCGTCATGACCCACCCCCTATGCATCCGCGCCAGCGGGAACGGTGGCGCGCCTGGCCCGGCGGGGCACGAACCGCCAGACGGGACTCATGACCGAGGCGTGCACCTCGCGGGCGAAGTTGTACATGCCCTCGAAACCGGCCAGGGCGATCTTGCGTTCGTGGTTGTGGTCGCAGAAGCCCACGCCCAGCTTGTGGGCGATGGGGCGTTCCTTCACGCCGCCCACGAACACGTCCACGTCCAGCTCGCGCACGTAGTGCGAAAGCTCCAGCGGGTTGGCGTCGTCGATGATGACGGTGCCGGGGTCGCACACGGTTTCCAGTTCCTGGTATTCTTCCTGCGTACCGGTCTGCGAGCCCACCAGCACCACGTTCATGCCGATGTGCCGGAAGGCCTTGATCAGCGAGAACGCCTTGAACGACCCGCCCACGTAGATGGCGGCGCGCTTGCCGGTAAGGTCGCGCCGGATGTCGCGCAGGCGCGGCATGAGGGCGGCCAGCTCATCGCGCACGAGATCGCGGGTGCGTTCCACGATGCCGGGATCCACGGACTCGAAATGTTCGGCCACGGCGTACAGCGAATCGGCCATGTCCTCGATGCCCAGGTACGACACGCGCAGGTGCGGGGTGCCGTATTTTTCCTTCATCATCTTGGCCAGATCCATGGTGGACCCGCTGCACTGCACCAGGTTCAGGGCCGCGCCGTGGCAGCGGCGGATGTCGTCCACCCGGCCGTCGCCGGTGATGTTGGCCACCACCTGAATGCCCATGCGTTCCAGGTACCCGCGCACGATCCAGATTTCGCCCGCCAGGTTGAAGTCGCCGAGAATGTTCACGGAAAGGGGCGAAACGTCGTCCGTGGGCGCGGTGCCCACCAGCTGGAACATGGCCTTGCACGCGGCAAGATAGCCTTCGCGCTTGTTGCCTTTGAAGCCTTCCGACTGCACGGGAATCACCGGGATGCCCTTCTTCTCTGACATCTTGCGGCATACGGCCCCCAGGTCGTCGCCGATGAGGCCCACGATGCAGGTGGAGTAGACGAAGGCGGCCTTGGGCTGGTGCAGGTCGATCAGTTCGTCCAGCGCGGCGGCCAGCTTCTTTTCGCCGCCGAAGATGACGTCCTTTTCCTGCAGGTCGGTGGAAAAGCTCAGGCGGTGCAGTTCCGGCCCGGACGAAAGCGCCCCCCGGATGTCCCAGGTGTAGGCGGCGCAGCCGATGGGGCCGTGCACCAGGTGCAGCGCGTCGGCGATGGGGTACAGCACCACGCGCGAGCCGCAGAACACGCAGGCGCGCTGGCTGACGGCCCCCGCGAGGCTCTCGCGGTTGCAGGCCATGTCGATGGGACCCTGCCCGGCGCGGTGCACCTGCTTCTTCCGTTCGTCCAGAAGATCCGCGTCGCGGCATTCTGCCGTGGCGGTAACGTTGGGTGCGGTTGCGGTGGTCATGGTCGCCTTCCTTCTTTTACGCCTCCGGCGGGCAAGGGGCTTTGCCCCCTGCACCCCCGTCATGTTCGCGCTACGCAGTCATCTGACTGATGCCGCCCCTCGCCTTTTCCTGAGGGGTGGCCCCCCCAATAAACAGTTTGGGGGGATGGGGGTCCGGGGGAAGGAGACCCTTTCCAAAGGGTCCCTTCCCCCGGAAATTCTTCCTCAGTACATCAGGTAGTCGGCATTGGGTTCGCCGTCTTCGATGCCGTCAAGAATGGCATCGATGGCATCGTGGCTGTCCACGCCCTTGAACCACCAGTTCTGCGGCTGCACCACGAGGACGGGACCTTCCTCGCAGGCCTTCAGACACCCGGTGGCGGTGACCAGGATGTCCAGGCCGCGATCAAGGATTTCCTCTTCGAGGTACTGCAGGAACCCGTCGGTCTGCTTGAAACAGACGCCCTTGGGTTCGCCCTTGTGACGGAAGCTCTGGCATACGAGAATTTGATGCGTCGGCTTGGGCATGGTCCTTCCTCTCCCTTGCAATACCTAGACTGTGCGGCCCGTGCCGCGGTTCTTGCCTTTCTTGCCACCCCCGTAGAGCACGTCCACGAGGCCCTCGATGTTGTCTTCGGTCTGGATGACGCGCAGCCCCTTGCCGGCCAGATAGTCCACGGGCCGCTGGCCCGCGCTGGACACCAGCAGGTAGGCGCAGTCGGACAGGACGGCGGCCAGCGCCTCCCACCGGGCGTCGCCGGAACCGGCGGGCGGTGCCGGGCGCACGCCCAGAAGCTCCACCGGACCGGTCATGAGATCGGCAGCGGGACCGGACGCAGGCCCATCCTTTGGCCCGTACACCAGAAACTGGCGGGCGTGCCCAAGGTGTTCATCCACGTCAAAGCCGTCGCTGCTGGCCACGGCCACGTAGGGCCGGTGGCCGCCGGGCAGCGGCAGGCCGGAACCGGCGGTGACGGCCACGGGTTCGCCGCACCCCAGGCCCGTGCGCCGCGCGACGGGCAGTCCGTCGCTGGCAGAGGCATCGAGCACGGGCAGGAAGGCGGCAGCCGCGTTGCGGGCGGCGTCCATGGTGGCCGCGTCCGCGGCGGGCACGGGGCCTGCGGCGTCGGCGGCGGGCACGAAGGGCAGCACGTAGATGCCCGTTGCGCCCAGCACCTTGGCGGCGGCGGCGATGTCGCCCACGTGGGAATCATTGATGCCGGGGTACACGGTGACGCACACGGCCACCTCGATGCCCGCCTTGACCAGCGCGGCAAGGCCCACGGCCTGCTCGTCCACGAGCAAGGCCGCGCCCTCGCCGGGCCGCAGGGTGCGGGTGCCGGGGCGGATCCAGGCGTACAGGGTGTCCACCAGCTCCGGGTCCACGGCATCCATGAGCAGAGTGACGTGGCCCACGCCAAGGTCCGCCAGGGCGGCGGCATGGCTGGCCACGCCGAGGCCGTTGGTGGTCACGCACAGGGCCATGTTTGGGTAGGCGGCGCGCACCAGGCGCAAGGTTTCCAGGGTGCGGTCGGGCACGGCGAACGGGTCGCCGGGACCGGCAATGCCCACCGTGGTAACCACGGCGCCCGATTCCATGACCGTTCGCAGGTGTTCCAGCGCCTCGTGCGGCAGCATGGCGGGGGACGCGGGCGGCGTTCCGCAGGCGCACGGGGTGCCCGTGTCGCCATGGCGGCTGCGGGCGTTGGAACGCGGCGCCACCGGCAGCAGCAGCCAGCCGCCGGGACGTGCGTTCGGGTGCGTACAGTGGGATGCGCCGCTCATGGTGTCTCCGTGGGGTTCTCCGCCCGGCGCCGGGGTGCGGCGCCGGGCGGAAAGGATGCGGTTGCTGGGTGTGTCGTCACGAGCAGGATTTTTGTGCTCTGCCAAGGAAGGACAATTTTTTATGAAGGGAGCGTACTCTTCTTGTACGTGACCGGAATAAAAACTTGTCCTGACGCAGGCAGAGTGCAAAAGGCCGCGCGTGACGGCACGCCCTAGTAGACGAGTTCGAACTTCTCCTCGGGCGCGTCGCGTTCCGCCCTGTCGAGCAGGACGCCCAGGATCTTCTCCATCAGGCGGATGCCGCCCTTGTACCCCGTCACCGGAAAGTACTGGTGGCCCACGCGGTCCATGATGGGAAAGCCGAAGCGCACGTAGGGGATGTCCTCGTCACGGGCGATGTACTTGCAGTAGGTGTTGCCCATGATGAGATCGACCGGCTGGTTCTTGATCCACTGGTGGAGCAGGAACATGTCGCCCGCGGCGCGCACGTTCACGTCAAAGCCCTTGCCCGCGCACAGTTCCCTGATGCGCGACTCGAACTTCTTGCCCGGCGTGCCGGTGACCACGTGGATGGGCTGCATGTCGAGCGTCAGCAAAAACTCGGTCAGCGCGATGAGCTGGTCCGGGTCGCCCACCAGGGCCACCTTCTTGCCGAAGAAGTACTGGTGGTAGTCGGAGATGACGTCGATGAGCTGGCCGCGCTCGAAGTTCACGGCGTCGGGCACCGAGGTGCCCGCGACGGTGCGCAGGGCGTCGATGAAGCGGTCGGTGGCCTTGAGGCCGATGGGCATGTCCAGCACCCGGCAGGGCACCTCGCACTGCGCATCCATGGTGCGGGCGGCGTCGCCGGAGCACCATTCGCCAAGGGCCAGGGTGCCTATGGCGTCGCCCGCGGAGCGGATGTCTTCCATGGGCGTGCCCGCGTCGGGGAACATGTGGTACTCGCCGGTCAGCGGGCCGTTGAGCACGCCCGAGGTATCGGGGAACATGGTGAAGGACACGCCGATCATGCCCGCGATGCGCTTGATCTCTTCCATGTCGGCAGGCTCGACCCAGCCGGGGATGATGTTGACCTTGCCGTTCTTCTTGCCGGTGGAAACGGCCAGGCACTTCACCATCCCCTTGACCATGTTGGAGAAGCCGGTGACGTGCGAGCCCACGTAGCTGGGGGTGGAGGCGAAGATCACTTCCTTGCCCGCGGGCACCTTGCCTTCCTTCACCGCCTTGTCGACGATCTGCTTCAGGTCGTCGCCAATGGTTTCGGACAGGCAGGTGGTGTGCACGGCGATGACTTCCGGCTCGTACACCGAGAAGATGTTCTCGATGGCCTGGAGCAGGTTGGCCTGCCCGCCGAAGACGGACGCGCCTTCGGTGAACGAACTGGTGGCCGCCGACACGGGTTCCTTGTAATGGCGGGTCAGCGTGCTGCGGTGGTAGGCGCAGCAGCCCTGCGAACCGTGGCTGTGCGGCAGGCAGCCCTTGATGCCCAGGCCCGCGTACATGGCGCCTATGGGCTGGCAGGTCTTGGCCGGGTTGATGTTGAGCGCCGAGCGCTCCTTGATTTCCGTCGGGGTATGTCTGAGCAGCATGTCGTTTCCCTTCCTTGCCCGTTATTCCCAGACGTAGGTGGCCGAGAGCTCGGGGTTTTCTTCCCAGGGGGCCTTGAGGTCGGACCAGACTTTGCTGGTGACCAGGCGCTTGATCTCCACGTAGAAGTTCACCGCGCCCTTGAAGCCCGCATAGGGTCCGCCGTAGTCGTAGCTGTGCAGCTGCTTCATGGGCACGCCCATCTTCTGCACCGAGAACTTTTCCTTGATGCCCGCGCAGAACACGTCGGGCTTCAGGAGTTCGATCAGCTTGTCGGCCTCGTACTGGTTCAGGTCGTCGATGACGAGGGTGTTGGACTCCATCTGGGGCATCATCCCTTCGTAATCCTTGAAGGTGAAGCCTTCCTCGGCGAGGCGCTTCAGGTCTGCTTCGGACTTGCGGGGGGCGAAGCGGGTGGCATCCGGCTCGACCTCGATTTCCTCGATGTTGCGGCTGTCGGCGTCCACCTTGATGGAGGGCATCACCTTGCGGCCTTCGTAGTCGTCGCGGTGGGCGAACTCGTACCCGGCGGCGATGGTCTTCATGCCCATTTCGGTGAACAGGTCCTGGTAGTGGTGGGCGCGCGAGCCGCCCACGAAGAGCATGGCCGTCTTGCCTTCGGTGAAGGGCTTCACCTCTTCCAGGGCCGCGTGCACGGCGGGCATTTCTTCGGCGATGACTTCTTCCACCCGGTCGATGAGCTTCTTGTCGCCGAAGTACTGGGCGATCTTGCGCAGCGACTTGGCGGAGGATTCCGCGCCGATGAAGTTCACCTTGATCCACGGGATGCCGTACTTGGTCTCCATCATCTCGGCCACGTAGTTGATGGAACGGTGGCACATGACGGCGTTCAGGTCGGCCTGATGGGCGGTGGCGAAGTGCTCGTAGGTGGAGTTGCCGCTGAAGGTGGACACCAGGGTGATGCCGCACTTTTCCAGCACGCGCTCCAGTTCGAAGGCGTCGCCGCCGATGTTGTACTCGCCCAGCATGTTGATCTTGTATTCGCCAAGCTTGGGGGTATCGTCCTCGCCCACCACGTGGGTGAATATCTGGTTGTTGGCGATGTGGTGACCGGCGGACTGCGAGACGCCCTTGTACCCTTCACAGCTGAAGGCGAAGATGTTGATGCCCAGCTTATCCTTCATCTTGCGGGCCACGGCGTGGATGTCGTCGCCGATGAGGCCCACGGGACAGGTGGCGAAGATGGCGATGGCCTTGGGGTGGAAGGTGTCGTAGGCCTCCTGGATGGCCGCCGCCAGCTTCTTCTCGCCGCCGAAGATGATGTCTTCGTCCTGCATGTCCGTGGAGAAGGCGTAGGGCATGAAGTTTTCGGACGAATCGAACGGGGCCTTGGTCTGGTTGCGGCGGGTGAGCCACGAGTAGAACCCGCAGCCGATGGGCCCGTGCGTGATGTTCACGATGTCACGGGTGGGGCCCAGGATGACGCCCTTGCAACCGGCGTAGGTGCAGCCGCGCATGGTGATGATGCCGGGGGTGGTGCGCACGTTGGCCTGCACCTCGGGCACCACGTCGCCCTCCGCCACCTGGTTGATGACGATCTGCTTGGCGCGCTTGCGGGCGACCTTGGTGGGATACTTCTTGAGCAGTTCTTCCTTGACGGTCGCGACGTCGGGGATGCTCTTGTTCTTCAAAGCCATGATATACCTCGTTTCTGGCAGTAGGCGTGGTTGCAAGGTGTAGTTTTGTTCGCTGGCCAGGAAAACGAACCGGCCGCGAGGGAACATACTCTTCTTGTATTTGACCGAGTCGGCGGGCGAAGTTTGACGCTTCGCTCTTGATGTCCGTAAGGCTCGCACGCTCGCCTAACGGCCACGCTTCGCGCCCTTCGGATCAGTCCGCCAGCGGGCAAAAGAACCCTTGCAACGCGCCTACAGTATGGCCTTGTCGCCATGCTCGGCGGTTCTCACCCGGTGGGCCTCCGGCACGGCGGACACGAATATCTTGCCGTCGCCGGGCTTGCCCGTCTGGTTGACCTTGATGATGGCCTCGACCACGTCGCTGACCTGGTCGTCGGGCACCACCACGGTGACCACGCGCTTGGAATACAACCTGCCCTTTTCGCCGAGCAGTTCCACGGCCTCTTCAAACCCTTCCTTGGCGCCTTCCAGCAGGTCGCTGCTCACCAGCCCCTTGCCCCGGCCGAAGGCTTCGTGGGCGTAGAAGCCGTTCACGCCCGCCTCGGTCAGGGCCTTCTTGGTCTGGTTCATCTTGTTCAGGCGCACTACGGCCATGATCTCCTTCATGCGGCGGCCTCCTCGATGTCGGGTTCCTTCACGCCGGAGCTGATGGTGTAGACCTCTTCAACCGGGGTGACGAAAATCTTGCCGTCACCGAAGGCGCCCTTGGCGCCGGTGCGGGCCGCGTCCATGATGGTGTCGATGACGAACTGCTTCTCGCTGGCCTTCACCACGCTGATCAGCAGGGTCTTGGGAATCTCGTCGTAGGTGATCTCACCTATCTTGATGCCGCGCTGCTTGCCGCGCCCGGCCACGGACATCTTGGTCACGGCCGGGAAGCCCGCCGCCATAAGGGCAGCCAGCACGTCGTCGGATTTCTCGGGTCTCACGATGGCACGAACCATGATCATCATCGCCGTTCTCCTTCAGCTTGGGTGGGGTGGTGGAAATGGTTCGGCTAGGCTTCGAACAGGCCGTAATCCATCAGCAGCTTTTCCAGTTCCGCGATCTGGAGGGGCTTCGGCACCACGAACATCTTGTTTTCGTCGATGGCTTTCGCCAGGTTGCGGTAGTGCTGGGCCTGCCCATGCTCGGGCGAGAACTCGATGACGGTCTGGCGGTGAATTTCGGCGCGCTGCACCTGGTTGTCGCGGGGGACGAAGTAGATCATCTGGGTGCCGATCTTGCGGGCCAGCTCCTCGATCATTTCCTTTTCGTTGTCCACGTTGCGCGAGTTGCAGATGAGGCCGCCAAGGCGCACGGTGCCCGATTCCGCGTACTTCATGATGCCCTTGCAGATGTTGTTGGCCGCGTACATGGCCATCATCTCGCCGGAACACACGATGTAGATTTCCTCGGCCTTGCCGTCGCGGATGGGCATGGCGAAGCCGCCGCACACAACGTCGCCGAGCACGTCGTAGAACACGTAGTCCAGCTTCTGGTCTTCCTCGTACGCACCAAGGGATTCCAGCATATTGATGGAGGTGATGATGCCGCGCCCCGCACAGCCCACGCCCGGTTCGGGGCCGCCCGATTCCACGCAGAGGGTGGTGGAGTAGCCGGGCTTGCGGATATCATCGAGTTCCACGTCCTCGCCCTCGTCACGCAGGGTGTCGAGCACCGACTTCTGGGCCAGGCCGCCCAGCAGCAGGCGGGTGGAGTCGGCCTTGGGGTCGCAGCCGACGACCATGACCTTGCGCCCCAGAGCTTCCGCGAGACCCGCGACGGTGTTCTGCGTGGTCGTGGACTTGCCGATGCCGCCCTTGCCGTAGATGGCCACCTTTCTCATGATATCCTCCTGAAGATTCACTCCCGGCCGGGTGTTGGATTGGCCGGGGTGCGTTCGCCGTGACTGGCGTGCCCATGCAACGACACGCATAGGGCAAACCCCGTGCCAGTGCGCGCATCGCACAGCAACCTTCCGGAACAACTGGGTTTCACAAGGGGATGCGGCGGAATGGAGCGCGTTGGACGCGACACGCGCGACACGACCATTTTGTCGCACGCGACAAATGCGTTGTTGCCGACACGGCCGGAGCATGGGGCGAGGGGTGGGCTAGCTGGGATGGGAGTGGTGCGCCGCTTTCATTCCCGACATGCGCGTGCCCAGGGGCGCGCGCCACCGGCACGAAGGGTCGCGGCGGCGTGCCTGCGGGGCCAACCTGCCGTGACGCAAGGAAATGGCGGGACGGGGAGCACGGAGATGCCGACGAAGGACGGTGAAGAGAACGGCGACGACCAGGGGCTGCCGGACGGGCCCGACACGACGATGCCGCCCCGGCGTGGCCGGATTGGCACCGACGATGCAGGAATGACATGTCCGGTTCACGCGGATGCCACCCCGCCTCCTCCTCCCGCCGTCACCCGAAGGCGAGGTGGCATCCGCCTTCCTGCACGGAGGCCACATGCTGCTCGACACCACCCTGCGCGAAGGGGAACAGTCCTTCGGCACCTACCTGTCCATGGCGGACAGGGAACGCATCCTGCTTGGCCTGGCCGAGGTGGGCGTGGCCGAGGCCGAGGTGGGCTGGGCCGGGCGCGAGGATCTTGCGGACATGCTGGCCCTGTCGGCCCGCGTGGCCCCTGGCCTGGCCGCCGCCGCGTGGTGCCGCTGCCGCCCGGAGGACCTGCGCACGGCCGCGGCCTGCGGGGCGCGGCGCGTCTGCGTGGGGGTACCCGTGTCCGACGCGCATCTGGCCCGGCGACTGGGCGTGGGCAGGCCCGCCCTGCTCGACCTGCTGGCCGCCACCCTGGCGGAGGCCCGCGCGCTGGGCATCCGGCACGTTACCGTGGGCATGGAGGACGCCTCGCGCGCGGACCGCGACTTCGTGTTCGCCGTGGCGCGCCATGCCGCCGCGCACGGCGCGCACCGGGTGCGCCTGAGCGACACCGTGGGGCTGTTCACCCCGCTGGAGGTGGCGGACATGGTGCGCGGGCTGCGCGCAGCGCTGGACGCCACCCGACAGGACGCCACGGCCCCCCGCGCGCGCCGGGTGTCCATCGGCACGCATTTCCACAACGACTGCGGCATGGCCACGGCCAATGCGCTCACCGCCCTGGAATGTGGGGCGGACTGCGCCGACGTTTCGGTGCTGGGCCTTGGCGAACGGGCCGGAGTGGCCCGGCTGGAGGAACTGGCCGCCGCCCTTGTGGTGCGCGGCCGGGCAAACCTGGATCTGGCCCCCCTGCGTGGGCTGTGCGCCCACGTGGCCCAGGCCGCCGGGCTGTCGGTACCGCGCCACTGGCCCGTGGCCGGGCGCGACATCTTCGCCGTGGAAAGCGGCCTGCACGCCCATGGCGTGCGGCGCGACCCCAGCCTGTTCGAGCCCTTTCCGCCCGCGCTGGTGGGCGGCAGCCGCCGGTTGGGCGTGGGGCGCAAGAGCGGCGTGGCGGCCGTTGCCGCCGCCCTGGCCGAACTTTCCATCCTGCCGCCGCCCGATGCGCTGCCCGCCATCGTGGATGCGGTGCGCGAATGCTCCGCCCGGCTCCGCCGCCCGCTGACCCCGGCGGAACTCGCCAGCATCGCCAGTGACGGGAGAGTAACACCGGAAAAGCTCCGCACCGTCGGCACGGCCGGGCTCGCCCCCCGATCCGCTCCCCCTGTTTCCGACGCGCCGCCGACTGGTGGCGACCACAACGACAAGCCCCGGCAATCCCGCACAGCGGATCAAGGCCGGGCACGCACACGGGAGGCATGACCATGCGCCTGCTCTGCACCTCCGTGGCCGTCGCCATGGCCTGCGCCATGCTGACGGCGCTTCTCCTCGGCCCGCTGCCCGCCTGACCGCGACCGAACACGGTACCGCCGCGTCCGCCAGGAGCGCGGCCGTGACGTGGCGGACCCGCGGACAACGGGCTTTGATACGGGGGCCTTCGTCCTTTCCCTGCTCGGGATGGGGTAAAGGCCCCCGTTCGTGTGCCCCCCTTCCGCCGCCGGACAAAAAAGAGCGGCCCTCCCCTTTCGGAAAGGACCGCCCACGCCAGGCAGGGTATGCGCCGCGCCGCTCACCGGGAAGCGCCGCGACAGGAAAAGGCCGACGGAAAAAAACCGCCCGGCTACATGCCGAGGTAGGCCTTCTTCACGTCTTCGTTCACCAGCAGGTTGGCCGCGGAATCCTCCAGCGTGATGCGCCCGGTTTCCATGACGTAGCCGCGATGGGCGATCTTGAGCGCCTGGTTGGCGTTCTGCTCCACCAGGAAGATGGTGGTGCCGTCCGCGTTGACCTTGCGGATGATGTCGAAGATCTGCTGGATGATGATGGGCGCGAGGCCCAGCGAGGGTTCGTCCAGCAACAGCAGGCGCGGCCGCCCCATGATGGCGCGCGAGATGGCCAGCATCTGCTGCTCGCCGCCGGAAAGGGTACCCCCCGCCTGCTTGCGGCGCTGCGCAAGGATGGGGAACAGGCCGAAAATGTAGTCCAGGTCGCGGGCGATGCCTTCTTTGTCGTTGCGCAGAAACGCGCCAAGGTCCAGATTTTCCTGCACCGTCAGGTCGGGAAAGATCAGCCGCCCCTCGGGCACCTGGCTGATGCCCAGGCGCACGATCTCGTTGGGCTTCATCGCGTGGATGGGCTTGCCCTCGAAAAGCACCTCGCCGCTGCGCGGGGGCACCGCGCCGCACACGGTCATCAGCGTGGTGGTCTTGCCCGCGCCGTTGGCGCCGATGAGCGTGACGATCTCGCCCTGGCCGATGGTCAGGTTGATGTCGCGCAGGGCCTGGATGTTGCCGTAGAAGGCGTTGACGTTACGCAGCTCAAGCATGGGATTCCTCGCCCAGGTAGGCCTTGATGACCCTCGGGTTTCTGCTCACTTCCTCGGGCGTGCCCTCGGCGATCTTCGAACCGTACTCCATGACGTAGATGCGGTCGGACAGCGACATGACCATGCTCATATCGTGCTCGATGAGCAGCACGGAAAGCTCGTGGCGTTCGCGAATCTCGAGGACCAGTTCCTTGAGTTCAAGGGTTTCCTGCGGGTTCATGCCCGCGGCGGGTTCGTCGAGGCAGAGCAGGAAGGGATTGGTGGCCAGCGCGCGGGCTATCTCCAGGCGGCGCTGCGCGCCGTAGGGCAGGTTGCGCGCCTGGTCCTGATAGTGCTGGTGCAGGTTCACGCTTTTCAGCAGCTCGTAGCTTTCCTCGACAATGCGCTGTTCCTCGGCGCGGGTGCGCGGGTCGCGCAGCAGCGCGCCCAGAATGCCCGCCCTGGTGCGGCAGTGACGGCCGATCATCACGTTTTCCAGCACGCTCATGGTGGGGAACAGGCGGATGTTCTGGAAGGTGCGCGACATGCCGAGCGTGGTCACCTCGCTGGCCTTCATGCCGTTCACCGTGACGGTGCGGCCGTCGCGCGGGGTAACCCGCACCTCGCCCTCGGTGGGCACGTAGATGCCGGTGATGCAGTTGAAGAACGTGGTCTTGCCCGCCCCGTTGGGGCCGATGAGCGCCACGATCTCGCCCTGGCGCACCTGCAGGTCCACCTCGTTCAGGGCGCGCAGGCCCCCGAAGTTCATGGATACGGAACGGACGTCGAGCACGGCGGCCGACGCATTGACGGCGGCGGTGGCGGTGGTTGCGGACATCAGGCGTTGCCTCCGGCGGCGGGGCGCGCCGCGTCAGCGCCGACGCCGTCTGCGCCGGGCACGTTGTACTTGGTGCGCCCCGGCGAAACGAGGCCCTGCGGGCGGAAGACCATCATCAGCACCATGGTCGCGCCGAAGATGAGCATGCGGTATTCCGAGAACGCGCGCAGGTATTCGGGCAGCAGGATGAGCACCAGCGCACCCACCGAAACCCCGATGACCGAGCCCATGCCCCCCAGCACCACCATGGCGAGCACCATGGCCGATTCCAGGAAGGTGAAGCTGGCCGGGTTGATGAAGGTGGTCTTGGCCGCGAAGATGACCCCGGCAAAGCCCGCCCAGCACGCGCCCAGCGCGAACGCGGTGAGTTTGGTGGTGGTGATGTCGATGCCCATGGCCTGGCAGGCTATCTCGTCCTCTCGCAGGGCCTGCCACGCGCGGCCGATGCGCGAGTTCTTCAGGCGCGTGACCGCGACGATGGTGACGATGACCGCCGCCAGGATGAGGTAGTAGATGTAGGTGGTGGCCTCGTTCACCGACAGCTGCATGCCGAACAGGCCCGGCCGCTCGATGTTGGCGATGCCGCTGGGCCCCTGCGAGAAGCTGCTCCAGTTTTCCAGCACCAGGCGGATGATTTCACCAAAGCCCAGGGTGACGATGGCCAGGTAGTCGCCGCGCAGGCGCAGCACCGGAAAACCCAGCAGGATGCCGAACAGCGCGGCCATGGCCCCGCCAATGGGCAGCACCGCCCAGAACCCCAGGCCGAAGTTGCTGTTCAGGATGGCGTAGGCATAGGCCCCCACGGCGTAGAAGGCCACGTAGCCCAGCACCAGCTGGCCCGAAAGGCCCACCACGATGTTCAGGCCAAGGCCCAGCATCACGTAGAGCAGCGCCGAGATCATGATGTTGGTCTGGTAGGTGGAAAACACCCACGGCAGCGCCAGGAACACGGCGAAGATCAGCGCCATGGCGGGCACGGCGGCCTTGGGGTCGCTGCGCAGGCGCTCGAACCACGCGCCGCGCGCGCTCATGGCGCCCCCGGCCGCGGCGGCGCGCCCCGCTTCCTTGCGGGCCAGCATGAACCGCCACACGAAGGAAAGGACGAAGATGCCCGCGCCCATGCCCAGCATGTTCTCCCACCGCCAGTCGATGGTCCCGTTCAGGCTGTCTATCCTGATGACCATGAGCGGAAAGGTCAGGAACATGAACCACAGGCTGACCAGTATGGATTTCTTGAGACCTTGCATGAAGACTTCCTCGGAATGCGTCGTTGTGTCCCGCGTGTTCCGGCACCCGCGGGGCGGCCCGTGGCGTGTCCGTGGCGTGCACGGCAGGCGGTGGGGGACCGCAGGCAGGCGATGCCGTCACAAGCGGGATTCTTGTTCTCTGCCGAGAAAGGACGACTTTTTATGCAGGGAGCGTACTCTTACCGTACTCGACCGGAATAAAAAGACGTTCTGACGAAGGCAGAGGACAAAGGGCACCTTGTGGCGGCGCTGGCTACACTTTCTGTGTCTTGGCCTTGCCCAGGATGCCCGAAGGCCGGAAGATGAGGATGAGCACAAGCAGGCCGAAGGCCAGCGCATCCTCGTAGTCGCTTGAAATGTACCCGGTGGCGAAGCTTTCGCACCAGCCAAGCACAAGGCCCCCCAGCATGGCCCCGGGAATGGAGCCGATGCCGCCGAGCACGGCGGCGGTGAAGGCCTTGATGCCCGCGATGAACCCGATGGCGAAGTTCACCTGCCCCACGTGCGAGGCGATGAGCACCCCGCCCACGGCCGCCAGCGACGAGCCGATGACGAAGGTGAGCGAGATCACCTTGTCGGCGTCGATGCCGAGCAGCATGGCCATCTTGCGGTTCTGGGCCGTGGCGCGCATGGCCTTGCCCATACGGGTGTACTTGATGAACAGCGTCAGCGCGGCCATGGCGATGGCCGAGGTGACGATGATCAGCACCTCGCTCGCGCCCATGATGTGCGCGATGGGTTCGAGAAATTCGGGCTGCGGCACCAGATTGGGAAACGGCATGAAGTCCGAGGTCTGGGCCAGGATGACGTAGTTCTGGAGAAAGATGGACATCCCGATGGCCGAGATGAGCGGCGAGAGGCGCGGCGCGTCGCGCAGGGGCTTGTAGGCGATCTTTTCGAGCGTCACGCCGTAGGCAGCACAGTAGATGACGGCCACCGCGGCGGCGATGATCAGGATGGCCACGGCCGGAAAGCCGTAGATGCCAAGCGCCCCGGCCACGATCAGCGCCGTGAACGCGCCCAGCATGTACACCTCGCCGTGGGCGAAGTTGATCAGCTCGATGATGCCGTACACCATGGTGTAGCCGAGCGCGATGAGCGCGTAGATGGAGCCGCGCGTCAGCCCGCCGAAGAAGAGTTCCCAGAAATACTGCCAATCCATTAGTGCCTTCCCGTGCACGCGCGGGCATGTGCCGCGCCGTCGTCAAAACTCGGGGGACGGGCCAGCGGCCCGCCCCCCTGTCATATCGGATGCTTGCCGAGGAACTACTTGAGTTCCACGTACTTGCCGTTCTTCACCTGGTACATGGAGAAGCCGACGCCTTCGGCATCGCCACGCTTGTCGAACTTGATCTTGCCCACCGAGGTTTCAACGAATTCGGTGCGCAGGGCGTTCATGATCTTGGCGGAATCGGTGGAACCGGCCTTTTCGATGGCGTTCAGCAGGGCCAGGGAAGCGGCGTAGGCTTCCTTGTAGAACGCGCCGGGCTCGGCGCCGAATTCCTTCACGTGGGCTTCGATGGCTTCCTTGTACAGGGGCAGCGCGCTCACGTCGCGGGAGCTGGAGGCGTACACGCCTTCGGCGTCCTTGCCGGCCACCTTGATGAAGGTGTCGTCCTTCACGCCGTCGTCGGACACGAAGGGCAGGTCCATGCGCTTCTTGCGCATCTGCTGCACGATCTTCGAGGCTTCGGGGTGGTAGCCGCCGAACATCACGGCTTCGGCGCCGGAGTTGCGGATCTTCTGCACCACGGCGGAGTAGTCCACCGCGCCGGGGGTCACGCCTTCGAACAGCACCACGCTGCCCTTGCCGCCCTGCTCGATGAACTGCTTGGCGTATTCGGCGTAGCCCTTGCCGTAGTCGCCCTTGTCATGCAGCACGGCGATCTTCTTCTTGCCCAGCTTCTCGATGGTGAAATCCACGCCCAGCTTGGCCTGCTGGTCGTCGGAAGCGATGGTGCGGAAGAAGTTGGGGTAGTCGCCGCTCTGGGTCAGGGCCGGGTTGGTGGCCGAGGGCGACATCAGCACGATGTTGGCTTCCTTGTAGATGGGCAGCGCGGCCTTGGTGGCGCCGGAGCAGATGTGGCCCAGCACCACGTTGGCACCGTCGGACACCAGCTTGGTGGCCGCGTTGGTGGCCAGTTCGGGCTTGCACTGGTCATCCTGGGGGATGACTTCCACCTGCTTGCCGAGCACGCCACCCTTGGCGTTCACCATCTTGGCCACGAGCTTCGCGGCGTTGACGGTGGGCAGCCCGTAGGAGGCCAGGTCGCCGCTGTGGGCGCCGGCCACGCCGAACTTGATAGTGTCAGCTGCAAACGCCGGGCAGGCCATGACGGCCAGGGCAAGACCCGCAACAAGGCCTTTGAACCATCCTTTACGCATGCTCGATCCTCCGAAATGTTGACGAAACGGGTGAACAATATTGTAAAGACATTGCCGCAACGGCGACCACCCCGCGCACGCACGGCAATGCAGCGCGTCGGGCAGGAATGCCACCATCGACCAACGTTTTTTGATGCCACGGAATTTGGAAAGCTGTCAAATACTACCGGTTACGGCAAATGCGTGATGTTTCGGCGACATCTTGGCGATGCGCCGCCGCGTTGTCATTTTTGGCATCACTTCGTCGAGAGAAAACCCGGCCCCGGTTTTGGTCCACCCTGTCGGTGTCCGCCGCGCCCACCCGCTCGACAACGAGACACACGTCCGTCCTGAAGCGTGTGCGCCATCAAAAACGTGCGTGCGCACGCTCGGCGGCACGGGACGCAGTGGTGCTCCGCACGCTCGCTTCCCACCGGGCGCACTGCCCTACCCTTGCATCGCTTCATCCGTCAAGAGCGCCACGGCAGATTCGTCGTTTCCGTCATCCGGTCACCATGTTCGCGCCGCCCCCTCGGTTTCGTCCGGCGAGCCCCGCATCCCGCCCATCTCGGCGCACCCACCGGCGGCGGGCAGACATGTTCCGTGTTGCCGCCGCCCACCGGAAGGTGCATAGCATGGGCAATCCCCAATCACAGGAGTGCGCCATGCTGAAGGCATTCAAGGAATTCGCGGTAAAGGGCAACGCGCTGGACATGGCCGTGGGCGTCATTCTGGGCGCGTCGTTCGGCACCATCGTCAAGTCGCTGGTGGACGACGTGATCATGCCGCCCATCGGCCTGGTGCTGGGCGGCGTGGACTTTTCCGACCTGTTCGTCACCCTGCGCGACGGGGCCGCGCCCGGCCCGTACGCCAGCCTGGCGGCGGCCAAACAGGCAGGCGCGGTGACGCTGAACGCGGGAGTGTTCGCCAACACGGTGGTCAGCTTCGTGATCGTGGCCTTCGCCGTGTTCCTGCTGGTGCGCGGGGTGAACACCCTGCGCACGCGCCTGGAAGGCCCGGCCGCGCCCAAGCAGCAGGACTGTCCGTTCTGCTTCACCAAGATCGACGTGCGCGCCACCCGCTGCCCGCACTGCACCACCGAACTGCGCTGAGCCCAAACGCAGCGCCGCCGCCGGGGCAGTCTCCGGCGGCGGCGGGCCCTTGGGCGTCCACCGTGGCCGCCCGGCACGGGGTGCGGCAGGCAAGGGCGGCCAGGCGGAAAATTCCGGCGCGATGCGGGGCGGTGCGCCTATTCCGGCGCGGGCCGCACCAGCAGCACGTCGCAGGGGGCGTCGCGGGTCAGTTTGGCCACGGCGTCGCGCATCACTTCCAGCCCGCGCGTGAACGGGTTGGACAGCACCAGCAGGTCGTACCCCCTGGCGGCGTGTTCGCGTACCACGTCCACCACGTCGCCGGGCGCGGTCAGCAGTTCGCCGGGCAGATCGCCCCGGCGCTCCAGAAAGGCGCGCGCGGTTTCCGCCGCCGCCTTTTCCTCCAGCCCCTGCATGTATTCCAGAAAACCGATGCGCGAATTGCAGCCGGACAGCCAGTCATGCCCGGTGAACACGTCCCACGTGGCGTCGATGACGAACAGGGCGTCCAGGGTGGCTCCCTGTTGACGGGCGATGCGGATGGCCTCGTCCACGGCGCGGCGGGCGCCTGGGCCGTCGTCAAGGGCGAGCAGCAGCTTCATGGGGCATGTTCTCCGTATGGGAAATCTGTCGGCGGGCGGCGCGGGGCCGCCCGCCGGATATCAGGCGAGTCCGGCGTGGCCGGGCGGGGGTACCCGTCCGGCCACAGGCATTGCATCCCGGCTTAAGGCAGCGTGCCCTTCTCGTGCTCCAGCACGACGATGGTCTGCTTGCCCTTCTTCACGGCTTCGCCGGGCTTGCCGGAAATCTTCAGCACCTTGCCGTTGGCCTTGGCGGTGAAGCTTTCCACGGCGACCTTCTCTTCCATCACGTTGTTGACCCACTTCTTCTTGACCACTTCCAGCGCGTAGAGCTTGTCGCCCTTCTTCACGTCGGCGCCTTCGGCCACGAAAATCTCCACCAGCTTGCCGTCCTGCGGGGCCTTGATGCCCACCGAGGGCACGATGAAGGCCATGTAGGTCAGCACCACGACCACGATGAGGGCCGAGGCGAAGATGGCGGCCAGGTCCTCGTGGCGGTCGCTCTTGAATACGGTAAGGGACTTCTTCTTGTCGGACATGTGTGTTCTCCTCGTGCGGGCCGCCTAGAAGGCGCCTTCCTTCGGAATGAAGGCCAGGATGATGATCATGGCGAGGACGTACTTGGTGACGCCCGCGATGAGCCCGATGCGCAGCGGCTTGCCGCCCGCGGCCTTGATTTCGCGCACGTCGATGTACGCGCCAAGGCCCACGAGGCCGATGCCGAACACCCAGGCCATGACGTCACGCATCAGGTGCAGCGTCTCGGAGCCTTCGGCGCCGATGATGTGCAGCGAGGACAGCGCGGTCATGCCGATGAAGCCCAGCACGAAGATGGGGAACTTGGAGGCGAGGATGGAGCCGAGGCTGACGTGTTCGGCGTCGGCTTCGCCCTTCCAGTACCAGGCGGTGATGAAGAACACCACGAAGGGGATGCAGATGACGCGCACCACGTTCCAGATTTCGCCGTAGGCCACGGCGGTGCCGGGAGCGAAGTTGGGGTTGAACGCAAGGCAGGTGGCCAGCACCTGGCCCGAGTTCAGGATGCCCGTGCCCACCCACGCGCCGAACTGGTAGTCGGACAGGGACAGCATCTTGCCCACGAAGGGGCTGACGAACATGGTCATGATGCCGAAGCCGAGAATGGTGGCGATGGACAGGGCGAGATCCACGGGCTTCGCGCGCACGCCGGGCGCGGTGGCCACGGCGGCGGAAACGCCGCACACGCCGCAGGCGGCGGCCATGGTGGCGGTGACCGAACGGTCGGCCCCAAGGCGCTTGCCCAGCCACAGCACGAAGATAGCCGTGCCGAACACGAAGGCCACGATGAGCGTGATGGCCACGCCGCCGACCTTCAGCAGCTTGTCGAAGGTGTACAGCGAGCCCAGCATGATGACGCCGGTCTTGATGAACAGGCGGGTGGTGCGGAAGCCTTCCTCGGCCCAGGCCGGAATCTTTCCGCCGAACAGGATGTTGCGGTAGAACATGCCGGTAAGGATGGACAGCAGGATGTAGTTCAGGCTCAGCACCTGCACCAGCCAGCCCTTGCTGCCGAACACCACGGCGTCCTTCATCCACGGTTCAACGTACACGCGCAGCACGTACAGCGTGCCGATCATCACCGCGAGACCGGGCACGATGGCCAGGATCTTTCCGAAAAGCCCCTTGTCTTCCATTGCGTTGCATCTCCTCGGGGGTTGCATGACCTCAGACCGATGCCCCGGCGGATTGACCCGCCACGCCAACGCGCGGACCACGGCCCGCCGGTGCATCGCCCCTTTCCTTTTCCTTCGCCCGAGCACGGCGCGCAGCCGTGCGTCGGATGGCGACAGCCCGAAAAGCAAGACGCGGACCATTCGGGTCGGAGATGTCCGAAATCTGGAATTCCGGCATGTTGCGCAGACAGGCTGCGCTCCTGCCTGCTAACTTGCGTTGGCACCCGCAGCCGGTGCAACGCAGCACGCGGGCCGCGGGTTGCCCTTTGGCCCGCCTGTGCTAGACAACGGCCATGCGGCGTCGGCCGCGCCCGACCGCACCGGGCCGGACAGGACGAAACTGGACGGGCAACATCCGCCGCACGGATGCCCACGGCCGCCATCCACCGGACGCCATCCACCGCACCCGCCCCGCGCGGCCGCCCGCGCAAGGAGCCTTGTGTTTCCGCTGAAGCCCCATTCATTGCAGGCCCGCTTCCTGCTCGGCCTTTTGCTCATCCTCGCCTGCCTGGGCGGGTTCTTCGCCCTGTCGCTGTTCATGCATCTGGAGCGACTGGTGGAAAACGAGGCGCGCGACCGCGCCGCGCTCATCCTGGCGCAGGCCGAGGCCGTGCAGAGCTACGTGCGCAACACCCTGCGCCCCGCCATGTACCGCGCCCTGCCCGACGACACCTTCGTCATCGAGGCCATGTCCACCTCGTTCGTCACCCGCGCGGTGATGAACGACAACAACCTGGCCCACGACCGCTTCACCTACCGCCGGGTGGCCGTGGGCGCGCGAAACCCCGCCTACGAGGCCTCCGGGCTGGAGCGTGAACTCATCGCCCGCTTCCGCGATGATCCGGAACTGACCCGCGTCGAGGACGTGACCGAGGAAGAGGGCGAACGGCTGTTCATCACCGCCCGGCCGGTGCGCTTCGAGGCCTCGTGCCTGCGTTGCCACGGCGACCCGGCCGAGGCCCCGCCCGTGCTGCTGGCCATGTACGGCGCGGAGCGCGGGTTCTGGCGCAAGACCGGGGACCTCGCGGGCATGACCATGGTGGCCCTGCCCATGGACCAGGCCGTCAGCGGCATGCGCGAGGCGGTGCTGTCGTTCGGCGTGCTGTTCGCGGGCGGGGCGCTGGCGCTGTTCGCGGTCATCCACGCGTTCTTCAACCGGCTGGTGGTGCACAACCTGCGCCGCATGGGCGCGGTGATGCGCCGCCACTTCCCGGACGAGGCGGACAAGACCATGCCCCGGCGCGGCCAGCCGGACGTGGGCATCGACGATCTGCTGGGCGACATGGAATCGCTGGCCCTGCACCTGAGCGAGGCGCGCGCCAAGCTGCGCGACTACGCGGCCAACCTGGAAGGCATGGTGCAGGAGCGCACGTCCGATCTGGCCACCGAGGCCACGGCCCGGCGCACCGACGTGGAGCTGTTCGTGGGGCTGCTGGACCGCCTGAACCGCAGCAGCGGCAAGGGCGAGTTGCTGGCCGCCTCGCTGGCGCTCATCGCGCGGCGCTTCGGGGCGGACAGGGCCGCCTACGCCTGCGTGCTCTCGGCCAGCGACTTCCACGCCTGGCCGGATCGCGCCGTAAAGCCCGAACTTCCCGCCGACTGGCACGACCTGGCCGCCGAGGGCGCGCCGCGCCTGACCCCGCGCGCGTGGTTCATCCCGGTGCAGACCAGCGACACCACGCGGGGCCTGCTGTGCCTGTACTGGGACGCGGACCACGCCAGCGGCCCCGGCACGGCCGACCTGGCCCAGGCGGTGGGTCGGCAGTTGGGCATCGCCATGGACAACCTGGACGCGCTGGACAACCTGCTGCGCCAGAACGCCCTGCTCGACTCCATCTTCGAGGGCATTTCCGACCCGCTGCTGCTGCTTGGCGGCGACGGACGTGTGGTGCTGGCCAACAGCTCGGCCCGCAGGCTCACGCAGTCGCTGGAGGGCGACGACGGCCGGGGGCCGGGCCTGACCGCCTTGCTGGACGCGGCGGACATCGCCGCGCGCATGGGCGACGGGCCGGTTTCGCGGGCGGTTACCCTGCGCGACGGACGCTCGTTCGCCGTCAACGCCTACCCGCTGGGGGGGCGGCTGGAACGCGGCGGGCGCACCGTGGCCTACCTGCGCGAAACCACCGACGAACGGCGCATGCTGGAACGGGTGCAACAGCACGAGAAACTGGTGGCCGTGGGCAAGCTGGCCGCCGGCCTTGCCCACGAGATCAACAACCCCCTCGGGGTCATCCATTGCTACGCAGACCTGTTGCGCGCAGCGGCGCCCGCCGGGCAGGCCCAGGCTGACATCGACGTGATCATGCGCCACACCGAGCAGGCCCGGAAGGTGGTGCGCGACCTGCTGGACTTCGCCCGACCCAAGCAAGCGGAGCGCGGCCCCTGCGACGTGGGCGAGGTGCTTGCCGGGCTGGCCGATGTGTTCCGCCCCCGGGCGCGGGCCGTGCGGGCGCGCATCGTGCCCGATCTGCCGGGCCTGCCCGATCTGCCGGACCTGCCCGACATGAAGGACAGCGGCCACACCGGCTGCGCCCCCCTGCCGCCAGTGCTGGCAGACCGCAGCGGGCTGGAGCAGATATTGACCAACCTGCTGCTCAACGCGCTGGACGCGGTGGAGACCGACGGCCCGACCCTGCGGGACGGCGCGAACGGTGCGAATGGCGAGGACGGCGAGGCCCGGTCCTGCCGCCCGGGCACAATGGCGGACATGGTGGGGGACACGGACGACAACATCGACGTGGACGCCCCGCCCGCATCGCCGCCACCCCTGCGGCGCGGGCTGGTGGTGCTGGCCGCCCGCCACCTGCCGGAAGACGGCGAGGTGGTGGTGCACGTCATCGACAACGGCCCCGGCATTCCGGAAGAACACCTGCCGCGCCTGTTCGACCCGTTCTTCACCACCAAGGCCGCCGGGCGGGGCACGGGCCTGGGGCTGGCCGTGGTCTTCGGCATCATGCGCGACATGGGCGGCCGCATCGAGGCGCGCAACCTGACCCCGGCGGACCTGATCACGCCGAACCAGGCCCCGGCCGCGCAAGGGCATGGCCTGACCTGCCGCGTGGACCTGGCCGCCCTGTTCGCGGAAGCTGCCGAGCCCGATTCCGGCGCATCCGCCCCCCCGGCCGAACTGGCGCGCGGGGCGGTGTTCACCCTTCACCTGCCAGCGGCGGACCGCGACCACCCGGCCGCGCCCACGGAGCATGACGCATGACCACGCCCCACGAGACCATTCTGGTGGTGGACGACGAGGCGGACTTCGCCAACGGCCTGGCGCGCCAGTTGCGCGCGGGCTTCCCCGATGCGGAGGTGCTGGTGGCCACATCGGGTCGGGCCGGGCTGGACCTGCTGGGCCGCAGCGACCCGGCCGTGCTGCTGACCGACCTGCGCATGCCCGACATGGACGGGCTGGAACTGATGGCCCACGCGCAAACCCAGGACGCGACCCCCAGCGTCATCCTGCTCACCGCGCACGGCACCATCGAGACGGCGGTGACGGCGCTCAAGAGCGGGGCCTACGACTTCCTGACCAAGCCGGTGCGCCGCGAGGACCTGTACCGCGCCGTGACCAAGGGGTTGGAGCGCTGCCGCCTGCTGCGCGAAAACCGCCAGTTGCGCGAGGAAATGTCGCGCACCGGGCTGGAACGTTCGCTCATCGGCGAAACCCCGGCCATGCGCAGGCTGAAGGAAACCATCGCGGCGGTGGCCGCGTCGGACTACACGGTGCTGGTGCGGGGCGAATCGGGCACCGGCAAGGAACTGGTGGCCGCATCCATCCATGCCCTGTCCGGCCGGGCCCAGCGCCCGGTGGTCAGCGTGCATTGCCCGGCCATTCCGGACCAGCTGCTGGAAAGCGAACTGTTCGGCCACGTGAAGGGGGCCTTCACCGGGGCGGAGCGCTCGCGCAAGGGGCTGTTCATGTCCGCCGCCGGGGGCACCATCGTGCTCGACGAAATCGGCGACATCTCGCCCGGCATCCAGACCAAGCTGCTGCGGGTGTTGCAGGAACACGAGATCCGCCCGGTGGGCTCCAGCGGCACTGTGAAGGTGGACGTGCGCATCATCGCCTCCACCAACCAGGCGCTGGAGGCGCGCATCAAGAGCGGGGAATTCCGGGAGGACCTGTTCTACCGGCTCAACGTGCTGACCATCCACACCCCGCCCCTGCGCGACCGCGCCGACGACATCCCCCTGCTGGCCGACCACTTTCTGGCCCAGACCTGCCGCGAGATGCAGATAGCGCAAAAGCGCCTTTCGCCAGAGGCCATGGCCTGCCTGTGCGGACGGGAATGGCCCGGCAACGTGCGGGAGTTGCAGAACTTCGTGCGGCGGCTGGCGGTGTTCTGCCCCGGCGACACGGTGGAGATGGCCCACCTGCGGCTAGTGGGCGGCCCGGCCGATTGCGCCGCGCCCGTGGCCGAACCGCCGCTGACCCCGTACAAGGACGCCAAGGCCCACGTGCTGGACGAATTCACCCGGCGCTACGTGGAACGGCTGCTGGAACGCACCGAGGGCAACATCTCGGAGGCGGCGCGCATTTCCGGGCTGGAGCGGGTGTCATTGCAGAAAATCTTGCGGCGGCTGGGCATCGGCGGCGCGGGCAGGGAGTAGCGGCGCTACTTATATTCCTCAGGGCATGCAACGGATAATCTTTGAGAACCAACGTTCCATTGAACAACATCTGAGAAACGAAATTTTTTCAACTGATTCGCATACAACTTTATTGCATAATCGCAACACCGTTCCAATTCACCATGACGCATGCCGGGAGGGAACAATACGCCTATGCGTTTTTCTGGGAATAAATTTTTAACACGTCGAACAGCAGGCACCAGATCCGTATCTCCCGATATAATTATCGCCGTATCATACTCATTCTTAAACGCAGAAGACATCAATTCAATTGCTATATTTATATCTGTCTGTTTTTCTTCGTGGGCTTTCCATGTTTTTTGACACCACCTACAATACCTACTTTTCTCTTTAAATTTTCCTCTGCGAACCTTTACGCCTTCTGAAAGCAACGCCCGGATAAGGGCTTTGTGCCTTCTTTTCTTATCTGGCATCCAATCGGCATACGCCGTAAAATAATGTATAATTCCTAATTGATGGCTATGCGGAAGATAGCTCCTGGCCAACGCGGCGTAATTAAACCATTTATATCTGTTCTGCAGCGGGCTATTATCAATAGAATGATAAAAATTGAACCCATCAATAAAAAACGAACACCGTAAAGGAACGGACATACCTACTCCTCATGTGTGCATAAAAAAAGCCGGGTCAAGGACCCGGCTCAGGGCCTTGGGCAACTGAAGCCCAAGGGGATTAACATATTATCGGCCTGTGTGGAACCGGAAGCTCACGCTTCAACTGTAATGTACACCGCAATCTGAGGGGCGTCAACACTCCTCGCCAAAGTGTCCGGCATCCTGCCGACGCCGCTTGCCTGCGCGCCGCCAGATGCTATCTTGAAACATGCGGGCGTCCGTCATCCTGCCCTTCCCTCCCAGCCCGCCCCGCGCACCCCGTCGCCCCAACCATTCCGGAGGCTCGCATGCTTGATCGCAGACGCTTCATGCAGTCGTTGCTGGCCCTCGTCCCCCTGTCCTCACTTACCACAGCGGCCACCATGGCCACCCTGCCCGCCGCCACGGCCATGGCCGCCAATTCCGGGGGCGGCGTACAGGCCCCCGGCTTCTTCCGGCTGCCCGTGGGCGATGTGGCCGTGTTCGCCCTGTTCGACGCCCACGGCAAGCTCGACCCGGCCATCCTGCACGGGGCCGACCGCAAGGACATCGACAAACTTCTGGAAGACGCGGGCATCGCCGCCGGGCAGCCCGCCACCAGCAACGTGAACTGCTTCCTGCTGGATGCCGGTACGCGCCGGGTGCTCATGGACACCGGCGCGGGTGCGTTCTTCGGCGCGCGGGGCGGGCATCTGCCCGGCAACCTGCGCGCGGCCGGGCACGCCCCGGAACGCATCGACCACGTGCTGCTCTCGCACCTGCACCCGGACCATGCCCTGGGGCTGGTGGACGCCACCGGCGTGCCGGTGTTCCCCACGGCCAGCGTGCACGTGAGCGCTCCGGAACTGGACTACTGGACCAGCGACGCCACCCTGGCCGCCGCGCCGGAGGGCCGCAAGGCCGGGCTGCTGGCCCTGCGCAAGGCGCTGGCCCCGTACAAGGATTCCGGCAGGCTGCACGCCTTCGCGCCGGGGGCCGCGCCCCTGACCCATCTGCCGCTTGTCACCTCGGTGGACCTGCCCGGCCACACGCCGGGGCACTGCGGGTTCCGCGTGACCTCCGGCGGCAAGGCCCTGCTGTTCTGGGCGGACATCATCCACAGCCCCCCGGTGCAGTTCGCCCGGCCGGAGGTGTCCATCGACTTCGACGTGGACCAGAAGAAGGCAGTGGAAACCCGCCTGCGCCTGCTGCCCAAGGTGGCCGCCGAAGACATCTGGGTAGCCGGTTCGCACCTGCCCTTCCCGGGCCTGGGCCGGGTGCGGGCCAGGGACCAGGGAAAGGGAGGCTACGCCTGGCTGCCCGTGAACTATGCCGACGCGCTGTAGGCCGAGCGCTCCCATCGCGCCAGTCCGCAACCCTCCCATACTATTCGTCCAGATATCTCCCCATATTCGCAATGAAAACGCGCCGTCCGGCAAATACCAGGCGGCGCGTTGGCGTTGGTGAAACAAACTGGGGCCGGAAGAGGCGCGGCCTGCCGCCGGGTTACGCGGCGGGCGCGGACACGGGCGAAAGCACCTCCGCGTACTGCGGCCGCGCGGCCAACCAGGCCCGCGACACGGCGAAAGACGCCTCGTCGTGCGGTTCCAGGGTGGCTGTGGGGTGCAGCCCCCGCGCGATGAGCCCGCCGAACAGATCGTCCAGGGGGATGGACCCGGTGCCCAGGCCCAGGTGCTGGTCGTCGCTGCCGTCGTTGTCGTGCAGGTGCAGGTGGGCCAGGCGGGGGGCAAAGGCATCCAGCCAGCGCCGCAGATCGCGCCGCTGCACGCCGCGCGCGAAGCTGTGCCAGTGCCCGGCGTCGAAACAGATGCCCGCGCGGTCGGCAGGCAGGGCGCCCACGAGCGTGGCTACCGGCTCGGGTTCGCGCTCGTGGGTATTCTCGATGCGCACGGGCGCGTCACACACGTCCAGCACCGCGTTCCACGTGCCCGTGGCCCGTTCCAGCCATTCCGCCAGTTCCGGCTGATGCTGGCTGTGGTCGAAGGCGGCGTGCCCCACCAGATGGCGCGGGGCATACTGGGTAGCCAGGTCCGCCGCGCGGCGCAGGGTCTCGCGGCTGGCGGCCAGCACGCCGTCATTGAGGCTGCCGGGATGCAGGTCGAAAAACGGCAGGTGCACCGCGCAGGTCAGCCCGGCATCGGCCAGTCTGCGCGCGGTTTCCCGGTGCCAGTCCATGGAAAGGTTCTGCACGGCGAAGGTGTCGATGCCCAGTTCCGGCGGCATGGCCTCGGCCACGAAACGGTCGAGCCACGCGGGGTCGCGGGCGACCCAGCTGAGGGGAAGATTCACGAAGGTGCGCATGGCCCCGTGTAGCACAGGGACCGACAGCGGCCAACTGGGGCCAACCGCGCAACGCCGGCCCGGCCGCGCCTGGCGTGGCCCCTGCAGAACGGCCTTGCCCCCGTTTTTGACCACCTTCACCCGATCCCCGGCAGGCGCACCCCCTTTTCCGGCCATCCGGAGCCCGTTTTGACGCACTCCGCCTCTTTTTTCGCGCACCCCGGAAAGACGCCCCGCCGCCACCCCGCGTACCACCTTAATCCGGACTGAAAAAGGCCAGTTTGCAACCGCTCACATACCAAATTTTATGTTTTTATTTCAACATGTAACAACACACCCCAGACACCATCGAGTAACCTCGATTTTTCGCAGAATGTGCTTGACGCACCCTTGATTATCGCATACCCCTCCGGTAGGAATTATTCCATACCCTAGAGGTAGGGTATTCGCGCGCGCTCCGGCCGACGCCAACGGCCGAAAACGCCCCGATGACGGGCCCTGCGAGCATCGCACAACCATGCGGTATCACAGGACACACATCGGGAACCGCGAACGCCACAGGGAGAAACCACGACCCGGACCACGCGGGCGCCCCGGCATGGGGGGCGCCGGCGCAGTTCGGCTTCGTGGCAGGGCTCTGTCCGACCGTGCCGCCGCGCAAGCCGCAGGGAACCGGCTGGCGGCACGACGACTGAGGGTTGTCAGAGGAAGCGTTTCACTCATTTCAAAGGACTGCCACTATGATGAACGCGAAATCACTGCTGCGATGGGCGGGAGCTCTGGTCGCCGTGGCCGCGGTCACGGTTTTCGGGCTGGATGCGCGGGGCACGACGAAGCCCCTTCCCGGCTCCACGGGCGAGCAGCGCGCCGACCTGGTGGAGATCGGCGTCATGGCGAAATTCGGCGATCTGGAATTGCCGAAGGTCACCTTCCCGCACGATCGACACACCGAAGCCGTGGTCAAGGTCGCCGCGCCCGGCAAGGAATGCGCCACCTGCCACAAGAACGACGACAAGGGCAAGATGTCGCTCAGGTTCATGCGCCTTGAGGACACCTCCGCCGCCGACCTCAAGAAGATCTACCACGAGAACTGTATCGGCTGTCACACCGAGCAGGCCAAGGCGGGCAAGAAGACCGGCCCGCAGGACGGCGAATGCCGCTCGTGCCACAACCCGAAGCCGGTTGCCTCCTCGTGGAAGGAAATCGGCCTCGACAAGTCGCTGCACTACCGGCACGTGGCCTCCAAGGCCATCGCGCCCGTGAACGACCCGCAGAAGAACTGCGGCGCGTGCCACCACGTGTACGACGAAGCCGCCAAGAAGCTTTCGTGGGGCAAGAACAAGGAAGACTCCTGCCGCGCCTGCCACGGCGACGCGCGCGTGGAGAAGAAGCCCTCGCTGCGCGAGGCCGCGCACACCCAGTGCGTGACCTGCCACCGCAGCGTGGCCGCCGCCCCGGCCAAGGCCGACAGCGGCCCCGTCTCCTGCGCCGGCTGCCATGACCCGGCCATGCAGGCCAAGTTCAAGGTGGTGCGCGACGTGCCCCGCCTGGAACGCGGCCAGGCCGACGCCGCCATGGTCCTGCCCGAGGTGGGCAAGAACGCGCCCAAGGGCATGAAGGGCACCATGAAGCCCGTGGCCTTCAACCACAAGGTGCACGAAGCGGCCAGCAACACCTGCCGCGCCTGCCACCACGTGAAGATCGACAACTGCACCACCTGCCACACGCTGGAAGGCGTGAAGGACGGCAGCTTCGTGCAGGTCGAGAAGGCCATGCACCAGCCCGACTCCATGAAGAGCTGCGTGGGCTGCCACAACAACCGGGTGGAAACCCCGGTGTGCGCTGGTTGCCACGGCTTCATGAAGACCGGGGCCAAGCCCCAGTCCGAAACCGCCTGTGCGGTGTGCCACGCCGATCCGGTGGGTATGGACGCCAAGGCCGTGGCCGACGGCGGCCTGCTGAAGGCCACCAAGGAGCAGCGCGCCGAAGTGGCCGCCGCCACCCTGGCCGCCCGCCGCACCACCAAGGGCACCCTGCCCGCCGACGACATCCCCGAGTTCGTGACCATCGGCGTGCTGTCCGACAAGTACGAAGCCTCCAAGCTGCCGCACCGCAAGATCGTGAACACCCTGATGGCGGGCATCGGCGACGACAAGCTGGCCGCCACGTTCCACACCGACAAGGCCACCGTCTGCGCGGGCTGCCATCACAACAGCCCCCTCAGCAAGACGCCCCCCAAGTGCGCCAGCTGCCACGGCAAGCCCTTCGACGCCGCCAAGGGCGACCGCCCCGGCCTGAAGGCTGCCTACCACCAGCAGTGCATGGGCTGCCACGATCGGATGAAGATCGAGAAGCCCGCCGCCACGGCCTGCGCCGAGTGTCACAAGGAACGCGCGAAATAGGAAACCGGTAAGGAGTTATCCATGAACAGGAGAAGATTCCTGACCCTGCTGGGCACCGCCGGTGTTTCCACGGCCATGAGCGCTGTAGGCGCGAAACAGGCCGTCGCGGCGGGCAACCAGAGCTTCAAGGGCTACAAGGACAGTTACGGGGTGCTGCACGACACCACCCGCTGCATCGGCTGCCGGAAGTGCGAGCAGGGCTGCAACGAGGTGAACAAGCTGCCCGCGCCCAAGGTGAAGTTCGACGACCTGACGGTGCTTGAAAAGTCGCGCCGCACCGACGCGAACAACTGGACGGTGGTCAACAAGTACAACGTGGCGGGGCTGGAGCACCCGGTGTTCCGCAAGCAGCAGTGCAACCACTGCCTGGAACCCGCCTGCGCCTCGGCCTGCTTCGTCAAGGCGTTCACCAAGAACCCCGACGGCTCCGTCACCTACGACGGCAGCCTGTGCGTGGGCTGCCGGTACTGCATGGTGGCGTGCCCGTTCAACGTGCCCGCCTTCCAGTACGACGAGCCCTTCGACCCGCTGATCCAGAAGTGCACCATGTGTCACCCGCGCCTGCAGGAAGGCAAGCTGCCCGGCTGTGTCGAGGCCTGCCCCAAGGAGGCCCTGACCTTCGGCAAGCGCGAGGACCTCGTGCGCATCGCGCGCGACCGCATCCGCTCAAACCCCGGCCGCTACCAGGATCACATCTACGGTGAACTGGAAATGGGCGGCACGGCGTGGATGTACGTGTCCGGCGCGCCGTTCGAGGCCGTGGGCCAGCAGGAGATGGGCACCAAGTCCGCGCCGGAATACACGGCCGGGGCCCTTGGCTCCGTGCCCATGGTGGTGGGCATCTGGCCGGTGCTGCTGACCGGGGCCTACGCCATCTCCAAGCGCAAGGAAAAGGTTGCGGCCGAAGAACGCGAAGAGGCCGTCCAGGCCGCGCTGGCCAAGGCCAAGGCCGATGCCGAAACCGCCATGAACTCGGCGCTGGCCAAGGCGGCCAAGGAAAAGGACGCCGCCGTGACCCGCGAGGTCAAGAAGGCCATCGAGCAGGCCGAGCAGGCGTTCGAAGAGAAGTTCGCCGCGCTGCGCGCCGAAGGGCAGGACACCCCGCCCGATGCCGGCGGCGAAGGCAAGGAGGACGCATAACATGCACGACGCGAACACCAAAAACGGCCTGTTCACGCCCGGCAACATCATAACGGCCATCATCCTTGCCGTGGGCGCGGTGATCACCTTCATCCGCTTCACCCAGGGCATCGGGGCCGTCACCAACCTGTCGGACAACAACCCGTGGGGCATCTGGATCGGGTTCGACCTCTTGTGCGGCGTGGCTCTGGCCGCTGGCGGCTACGTCACCTCGGCCTCATGCTACCTGTTCGGGATGAAGCGCTACCACTCGGCGGTGCGCCCGGCCATCACCACGGCGTTCCTCGGCTACTTCTTCGTGGTCGTGGCGCTGCATTACGACCTGGGGCATCCGCTGCGCCTGCCCTACCCGCTGGTGTACTCGCAGGGCACCACCTCGCTGTTGTTCGAAGTGGGCCTGTGCGTGGCCACCTACCTCACCGTGCTGTTCGTGGAATGGTCCCCGGCGGCGCTGGAGTGGCTGGGCCTGCGCAAGATCCGCAACGTGGTGGTCAAGCTCACCCTTATGCTGACCATCTTCGGCGTGGTGCTGTCCACCCTGCACCAGTCCTCGCTGGGCGCGCTGTTCCTCATCGCCCCGGGCAAGCTGCACCCCCTGTGGTACTCCAGCTTCCTGCCGGTGTTCTTCTTCATCTCGTCCATGGTGGCGGGCCTTTCGATGGTCATCTTCGAGGGCACCCTGGCCCACGCCGGGCTGCACCACAAGATGGACGAAACCCACCTGAAGGAAGCCGAGGGCGTGGTCTTCGGCTTCGGCAAGGCGGCCTCGTTCGTGCTTGCCGGGTATTTCTTCATCAAGACCATGGACATCGCCATGGACAACGACTGGGCCTACCTCGCCACCGGATACGGGGCGTGGTTCCTGGTCGAGATGTTCGGCTTCGTGGCGCTGCCCTCGTTCCTGTACGCCCTTGGCGTGCGCGAAAGAAACATGACGCTGGTGCGCGTGGCGTCCATCTTCGCGGTGCTCGGCATCGTGGTGAACCGCTTCAACGTCTCGCTCATCGCCTTCAACTGGAATCTGCCCGCCGCCGACCGCTACTTCCCGCACTGGATGGAGATCGGCGTTTCGGTGTTCATCGTGACGCTCATCATCACGGTCTACCGGTTCATCGCCACGCGCATGCCGGTGCTGTACGAGCATCCCGAATACAAGGACGCCCACTAAGGGTGCCAAGGAGCAAGCTATGGAAATCCATACCCTGCACGAGTTCATGCTGCACACCAAGAACATCACCTATCTGCTGATGGGTGCCACCCTGGTGGGCTTCGTGTGCTACTGGCTGTTCCTTACCGGGCGCGACGAAAAGATCCGCAAATACTAGGCCATAGGAGCATACCATGTACGCATTCCTCACCGGTCCCATGCTGTGGGTGGCGCTGCTGGTCTTCTTCGGCGGCCTCACGGCGCGCGTGGTCTGGTACGTGCGCGGCCTGAGCTGGCAGCTCGACCGCGTGGCCTACGGCCCGCACCTTGCCCACGGCCTGAAGGGCGGCATCCATTCCGCCCTGAAGTGGATGCTGCCGTTCGGCACCCAGAGCTGGCGCGAACAGCCTTACTTCGCCGTGGCGTTCTTCCTGTTCCACATCGGCGCGGTGCTGGTGCCGCTGTTCCTCGCCGGGCACAACATCATCCTGGCCGAGCGGTTCGGCTTCAGCCTGCCTGCGCTGCCCATGGGCATCGCCGACGCGCTGACCGTCGCCGCCATCATCGGCCTGGTCATGATCGCGCTGCGGCGCATCGCCCTGACCGAGGTGCGCATCCTCACCACCGCCTACGACTGGTTCATCCTCGCCGTTTCGGCGGCGCCGTTCGTCACCGGGTTCGTGGCCCGGCTGCACGTGGGCAACTACGAGGCGTGGCTGCTCGCCCACATCATCACGGGCGAGCTGATGCTCATCGTGGCCCCGTTCACCAAGCTGTCCCACATCGTGCTGTTCTTCATGTCGCGCGGCCAGATAGGCATGGACTATGCCATCAAGCGCGGCGGGTACAGCCGCGGGGCGGCCTTCCCCTGGTAGCGGCCCCGGCCGTTCCATGATCGTGCCATGCGAGTGACGGACACGAAAGGAGCATCCCATGCCTGAAGGAACGTTCTGCAACAGACGCCCCGTCAACACCGAAGAGGACCTCAAGGCCCTGCTCGGCGACAAGGGCGGAGCGCAATACTACAAGGAAATGGCGGAGCTTGAGGTTGACGTGGAGGCCCTTAAGGCCACCCTGCAGAAAACCTTGCAGTCGCGCACCAAGACGTGGCTGGAAATCTGCGCCCACTGCGGCATGTGCGCCGACAGCTGCTTCCTGTACCGGGTCAACGAGCGCGACCCCAAGCAGGTGCCCGCCTACAAGATCCAGTCCACCCTCGGCGAAATCGTGCGCAAGAAGGGCGAGGTGGACACCGCGTTCATGATGCGCACCATGGAGGTGGCCTGGTCGCAGTGCACCTGCTGCAACCGCTGCGGCATGTACTGCCCCCACGGCATCGACATGGGCGTCATGTTCAGCTACCTGCGCGGCCTGCTCTTCTCCCAGGGCTTCGTGCCGTGGGAACTGAAGATCGGCTCCGGCATGCACCGCGTGTACGGGGCGCAGATGGACGTGACCACCGAAGACTGGGTGGAAACCTGCGAATGGATGGCCGAGGAACAGCAGGAAGAATGGCCGGGCCTTGAGATCCCCGTCGACAAGGAAGACGCGGACACCATGTACGTGCTGAACGCCCGCGAGCCCAAGCACTACCCCGAAGACCTGGCCGAGGCCGCCATCCTGTTCCACCTGGCGGGCGAGAACTGGACCGTGCCCAGCGAAGGCTGGGAGCAGACCTCGCTGACCATGTTCGCCGGCGACTGGGCGGGTTGCAAGATGCAGGTGGAGCGCGTTTACGCCGCCGTGGACAAGCTGCGGCCCAAGCGCGTCGTCGGCACCGAATGCGGCCACGCCCACCGCGCCACGGTCATCGAGGGTCCCTACTGGGCAGGCCGTGCCGACGGCCGGACCCCGGTGCCCTTCCTGCACTACGTGGAATGGGTGTCCGAGGCGCTGACCACCGGCAAGCTGAAGATCGACCCGGAAAAGCGCATCAAGGAACCCGTGACCTTGCAGGATTCCTGCAACTACGTGCGCAACCACGGCCTTGCCAAGCACACCCGCATCATCATGAGTTACATCGCGGAAGACTTCCACGAAATGGCTCCCAACCGAGAACACAACTACTGCTGCGGCGGTGGGGGCGGGTTCAACGGCATCGGCCGTTACCGGCACCAGCGCAACGTGGCCCTGAAGACCAAGCGCGACCAGATCCTGGCCACCGGCTGCAAGCTTGTGGTGGCGCCCTGCCACAACTGCTGGGACGCCATCCGCGACCTGGAAGAAGAATACGAGATCGGCATCCGCTGGTCGTTCCTGAAGCCGCTGCTCATCAGCATGGTCATCGTGCCCGAGCACCTGAAGCCGCAGGAAGAGGACGAATAGAGCGCGCCGGGGAGCGCGGGCCTTGCACGACAACATGGCAAGGCCCGCGCCCCCACGCGACGGCCCAAGGCCGCATGTTCACGGCCGCCTGGCGGGGAGAGCCGCCCCCCGCCCGGCCCGCCGGACCGCCGCCCCTTCCGCTCGCAAGGTGGAACCGGCGGCCCCGGCCCGGCCCGCAAACGGAGGCCCGGAGCGACGCATGGCCAACGCCACCCAGGACCGGAACACCCCGGCCCGGAACACTCTGGCTAAGTCCATCCTGGTGGTAGAGGACGACCCGGACATCGCCGCCTACCTCGTCTCGCTGTTCAGGACCAACGGCTACCGGGCCGACGCGGCCACCGAAGGCCCCGACGCCGTGGAAATGGCCCGGGCCCGGCGGCCCGACCTGGTGACCCTGGACCTGGAAATGCCCCGCCAGTGGGGCCCCCGCGTGTACCGCGAACTGATGGACCTGCCCGGCGGCGCGCACATACCCGTGGTGCTGGTGACCGGCCTTGGCGGCCTGCACCTGATGGTGCCCAACGCCGTGGGCACCGTGGACAAGCCGTTCGACCCGGACCTGATGCTGGGCATCGTGCGGCGGGCGCTGGGCGAATAGCCCGCCAACAGCCGGACGACAGGCGAACGATAGCCGGACGACAAGCGACAACAGGCAGACGACAGGCAGACGACTGGCAGACGACTGGGCGAGCCGAAACCATAACGACACACGCATGAAACTGACCACCCGCAGCCGATACGGCACCCGCATGCTGCTCGACATCGCCATGCACGGCACGGAAGCCCCCGTGTCCATCCGCGATATCGCCAAGCGCCAGGGTATTTCCGTCAAGTACCTGGAAAAACTCATCCGGGTACTGCGCAAGGCTGGCTACATCCGCAGCACGCTGGGCGCGCACGGCGGCTACCAGCTTACCCAGCCCGCCGCGGAAATTCCCGTGGGCGACGTGGTGTTCGCGCTGGAAGAATCGCTGGCCCCCTACACCTGCGACGAGGAAAACCCCTGCTGCCCGCGCATGGCCGTGTGCCTGACGCGCACCATCTGGGACGAGGCCTCGCGCGCCATGTACAAGAAGCTCAACAGTTTCACCCTGGCCGACCTGATGCGCGACGCCAGCCTGTGCCCCAAGAACGCCTGCCACATCTCGCCCCACGCCCAGGACTGACGCCGCCGGGCCTTTCTTCAGGGTGCGGCCCGGCCACGCGCCCCCGCGCCCCCACGTTCCTGGATGCCCGCCAGCACGAGCCTCTCAAATCTATTCTTCCTTTCTCCGGGCATTCCGGGCTACATTGCGCGGCGCATCATCCCACTGCGCCATGCAACCGCCCACCGGCGGCCACGGCGGACCGCCCGGAGGCCCCATGCGAGCCCTCATCGTAGAAGACGACGCCCTCAGCGCCCGCGTCCTTAACCTTGCGCTGAACCGGTATTTCGACACCCACCGCGCGGACGACGCGGAACGCGCCCTGGCGGCCTACATGCAGGCGCTGGACCTCGACACCCCCTTCGGCGTGGTGCTGCTGGACCTGATGCTGCCCGGCGAAAGCGGGCTGACCGTGCTGGAACGCATCCGCACCGTGGAAGCGGAGCGCGGCCTGCCCCAGGTGCCCGTGCTGGTCACCACCGCCGTCACCGACATCAACATCGCGTTGCGCGCCTTCGAGCAGGGGCACATTGCCGCCTATCTGGTCAAGCCGCTGGACTTTGACCGCCTGTACACGGAACTGCGCACCCTGGGTCTGCTGCCGCCAGAGTAGGCCCGGACGGCTGTTCCCTATCCATCCTGCCTGGCCGCCGGGCGACGCCCCCCCCTGCGCCCCACCGCCTTCTGTCTTTTTAAAAAGCTATACCATATCGCTAAGATACCAAAGATACGCACACCGTTGCGCACACGGTGTTCCTGACGCGTGGCTGGAGATGTCCCGGAGCTGGTCCAGACGGCTGCGCGGGACGCCCCCTGCCAGCTTCCGCGCCACGCAACGCACATGCGGCGTTCCCATTAATCCTTTTGAATTTGACATATTACCTGAACAACGCACATTTTCCACAGGCACACAACGCACATTGCTGGCCAGCGGTCCCCCCCCCGGATATCGGCTTGACGCCCGCAAGGCCGGGGCGCATGAGGGCGGAAACATCGGAGGACATCCCATGCACGGCGTGCACGACATCTGGCTGTTCGTGGCCTCTGGCCTGCTGCTGCACATCACCCCCGGCCCGAACATGCTGTACATCATCGCCCGGTCTACTACGTGCGGCACGCGCGGTCTGCGCGCGGGCGTGGCGGCAGCGCTCGGCATCGGCGCGGGATGTTCCGTGCACATCGCAGCGACGGCCTTCGGCCTGTCCGCTGTGCTGGCCACCTCGGCCACGGCCTTCAGCGTGGTGAAGATGCTGGGTGCGGCCTATCTGCTGTACATGGGGGCCACCCTGCTGCTGGCCCGCAAAGGCACGGCGAAGGCCGCCGCATCACCCGCCGCGTCTGACCGGCGCGGGCAACCAGACCAGGAACGCGCGCCACGAACCACCCTGCGCGCGGTGTTCGCGCAGGGCTTTCTGACCAACGCCCTGAACCCCAAGGTGGCGTTGTTCTTCCTGGCCTTCCTGCCGCAGTTCGTGGACGGTGGCAGGGCGGGCGCGCCGCCGTCGCCCCTGGCCTTTCTGCTGCTGGGGTGCATCTTCACCGTCAACAGCACCGTGGTGAACCTGCTGGTGGCGTGGGGCGCGGCCCGCGTGGGCAGCCTCTTCCAGGCCGGAGGGCATGCGGGCCGGTTCGCGCGCTGGGGCGACCGCTGCCTTGGCGCGCTGTTCCTGTTCCTGGGCATCCGCCTGGCGCAGGCCGAGCGGGGCTGAGTTCGCACGGAACACGGATGCTCCGCCGGGCGGATACCCGCCCCATCCCCCCTGACGGAAGTCTCGCGGTCAACGCACGACGGCCCGCGTACCCGCTGATTTCGGGTGCGCGGGCCGTCGTGCCGCAAGGCTGTGCCCCAAAAAGCTCTCAAGACCCGGCGGACAACGCCGCCTGCGCTTCGCTGCCGCCCTGCCCTGCCGCCCTGCCCTGCCGTCAGACCGGCAGCCCCAGCCACGACAGCACGGCCAGCACGGCCGCCGCGCACACCCCGGCCACCACGTCGTCGATCATGATGCCGGGGCCGCCTTCAAACCATGACTCCGACGCCCCCACGGGGCCCGGCTTCAGGATATCGAACACGCGGAACAGCACGAAGGCGGCCAGCACCCCCAGCGGCGACAGCGTGGCGAAGGGCAGCATGGCCGTCCACTGCCCGGCCACCTCGTCGATGACCACGCTACCGGGGTCGCACCGGCCAAGCAGCCGCGCCGCGCGGCCAGCAGCCCAGGCCCCGGCGCAAAACACCACCAGCAACGCCGCCACACGCCAGCCGAAGGACAGCGGCAGGAACAGCCACGGGGCCAGCAGCGCGGCCACGGCGGACCCCACGGTGCCGGGGGCCACCGGGCTGCGCCCGGCGTACCACACGCGGGCAACCTCCAGCGCCAGCCTGGCCAGTCCCTGAAGGTCATCCGGCGGGGTGCGGCATTCCGTCCCGTTGTCGTTCGTCGCGCTCATGCGTGTGCTCCCTGTCCTGCGTATCGGGGGCGTCCCCGTCGTCGTTTTCCGCCGCCTGCTACGCCACCGGCTCGATGGCCCCGTGATGCAGCAGCAGCCGGACCAGTTCCGCCACCGGCAGCCCCACCACGTTGCTCCACGAACCGTCGATGGATTCCACCAGAAACGCGCCCACGCCCTGAATGCCGTAGGCCCCGGCCTTGTCGTCGGGTTCGCCCGTGGCGGCATAGGCGGCCAGCGCGGCGGGTGGGGCATTCCACATGGTCACCCGGGTGACGGCGTGAAAGGTTTCGCGCGTGCCGCCGGGCAGGGCCACGCAGCAGGCGCTGACCACCTCGTGGGTGTGCCCGGCCAGCCGCGTGAGCATGCGCACCGCGTCGGCGCGGTCCTGCGGCTTGCCCATGATCTCGCCGTGCAGGGCCACCACCGTGTCCGCCGCGATGACCACGGAACCGGGGCACCCGGGGCGGGACGCGGCCACCGAGGCTGCCTTGGCCTCGGCCGCGCGGCGGGCATAGTCCGCCGGGGGTTCGCCGGGCAGGGGATCGGGCTCGGCCGCTCCGTTACCGTAGACCTCGAAGGCAAGGCCCAGAGACTCCAGAAACTCGCGGCGGCGGGGCGAAGCGGAGGCCAGCACCACGGGGGCCAGCACCCGGAAAGGTCCGCCTGACAGGGCGGACAGGGCGGGCGCGGCGCTGTCGGAAACATCGGCGCAATCCGCCGAACGGTCTTGCATCATCGAAAGCACATCGGTCATGCGTTCATTGCTCCGGGAAGAAATGCGGCGTCCGCGCCCCAATCCGGGGGGCGCACTATCCGTGGCCCCTTTGCGGGTCGGGCGGCCCGACGTGCGGCGCGTTTCGCGTGTCATGCCCCATGGCGACGCCGGGCGCAAGCACGCCCGCTTTCCGCCATACCGCATGCATGTACCCACTCCACCATGTGACAGTGCATTCATATCCCCCCATGTGCATGCGAAACACCCAATGCACACCGGGGGATAACCCTACCTACCCCAGAAGAATGCAGTCGCACCCCAAAACCACCTAATGTTTCCGCGCCAGCCGCCGATAGGAGGTGTGAGTGCATGGGCGGGTCTTCCCTCACCGCATTGCCCGAAAAATTTTTTCGGAAAAGATGCGTCCGCCCCCTAAAGTTCCCCCTCGGGGATGCCGATAGGCGATACGAGGGGAGACTACCGTGACCACGAACTCGTTTTACCTTCGCAACATGCTGCTGAACTACGACAAGCAGCTTGTAACCGCACGCAGGCTGGCCCGCTATCGGCAGGCCATGCGTCTGGCGGCGGGCGAGGAGGAAAGCGCCATTCCTCCCGAGGTGAAGCGCAGGTTCATGGTGGAACGCGTAGCTCGCGAGATCATGGAAAACCTTCTGCTTGCGGGAAGTGACAACCCCGTCGTACGAGAGATTCGCCAGAAGCTGGAAAAGGAACTGGGAGAAACGCTCACCTTCACGTATCCTCCGACGCAGCTGGACATTCAGGTGTTCCGCTCCGGGCCAGCAGGCCCCGTCGAGGTAGCGCCAGCGGAGAAGGCGAGAATCCTGGACCGGCTGTGGCACATAGCTCTCGAAACAGTGGACGACACCATGCTCTAGGCGGTCAGCGCGAACCGATAAACGGTATGCTCCCCCGGGGAGGTTACCATGGAAATCAAGAACTATCTCAAGAACCTGGACCCATACAGGGCCAAGCTGGAACAGTCCGAGCTCCAGACCAAGCGCAACGCCGCCCGCAAGGAAGGTGACGCCGCGTCCTCCGCGCAGGGGGACCGGGTAAGCCTTTCCGACGAGGCCAAGCTGCGCACCGAGGCGTATTCCGCCGCCCTTGCCGCGCCAGACGTGCGGCAGGAAAAGGTGGACGCGCTGAAGAGCAAGGTGGAATCCGGCGAGTACCAGGTGGACTCGCGCGCCGTGGCCGAAAAGCTGCTCAAGGAAGAACAGGACCTGTTCGGCTAGCGGCTTCGGGCATGCCCGCCCCTCTCCCGTGATGTTCCGCGTCGCGCCGGGTGTTCTTCCGGCGTGGGTCGGTTCCGGGAAAGGATGGTTGCGGGCACGGCGCGTACGGCTTTTCGGCCGTGTGCTTGCGCACGGCCTTTGAATGCAACGGCAAGGCGGCACTGTCACCAGACGGTTCCGCCTTGCCGCGTTTGCGCCCGTACCCCACGCGAAAGGGCCGCGCGATGCTCCACCGCGCGGCCCTTTTCATTTCGTGGTCACAACCTGCCCGCCCGTCTACCCGCCGCCTTTCAGCAACCGGCGCACGGCGGCGGCATCGGGCAGTTCCAGCGCCCGTTCCGCAAGCGCGGCGCAGGCCGCCATGTCGCACCCGCGCACCACGTCCTTGGCGCGCGGAATGGCCGGGCCGTTCATGCTCAGTTCATCCAGCCCCAGCCCCACCAGCAGCGGGATGGCCTCCGCGCTGCCCGCTAGTTCGCCGCACATAGCCACGGGAATGCCCGCTGCGTTGCCCGCCGCCACGGTGTCGCGCACCATGCGGAGCACGGCAGGGTGCAGGGCGTCCGACAGGTCGGCCACGGCGGCGTTGCCCCTGTCCGCGGCCATGACGTACTGGGCCAGGTCGTTGGTGCCGATGCTGAAGAACGCCGACTCGCGGGCCAGCTGATCGGCCAGGGCCACGGCGGCGGGCACCTCGACCATGATGCCCACCTCCACCGGACCGTGGGGCAGGCCTTGCGTCGTCAGCGCGGCGCGGGCCTCTTCCAGCATGGCCTTTGCGGCGGCCAGTTCGCCGGGGTGGGCCACCATGGGGAACATGACCCGCAGGGGGTGTTCCGCCGCGGCGCGCAGCAGGGCGCGCAACTGGGTCAGGAACAGTTCGCGCCGGGCCAGGCAGAAGCGGATGCCGCGCAGCCCCAGGAAGGGGTTGTCCTCTCCCGCCGCGAAGTCGCCCAGGTAGGGCACCGGCTTGTCGCCGCCAATGTCCAGGGTGCGCACCACCACCGGCAGGCCGGGCATGGCGACGGCGGCGGCCACGTAGGCGGCGCGCTGCTCCTCCTCGTCCGGTGCGGCGGCGCGGTCCAGGAACAGGAATTCGGTGCGGAACAGGCCCACGCCTTCCGCGCCGTTTTTCAGGGCGGGGGGGGCGTCGGCCGGGGAGCCGATGTTGGCATGCACGTGCACGTGGCGGCCGTCCGTGGTCACGGCGGGGCGGGCGGCCCCGGCCAGCGCGGCCTCGCGCGCGGCCAGCCACGCGGCGCGGCGGGATTCGATGGACGCCCGCACGTCGGGCGCGGGGGCAATCCACACCTCTCCGGTGGACCCGTCCAGCGCCACGGTGACGCCGTCGGCCACGTTGGCGGCCAGCGCGCCCGCGCCTGCCACAGCCGGAATGCCCATGGACCGGGCCAGGATGGCAGCGTGCGAGGTGGCCCCGCCCTGCGCGGTGACGATGCCCAGCACCAGCGCGGGGTCCAGATGGGCCATGTCCGAGGGGCCAAGGTCGGCGGCCAGCAGCACCGAGGGCCGGTCCAGTCGCGGGCCGGAAGGCGGCGCGCCGGTCAGCAGACGCAGCACGCGCGCGCCCACGTCCACGAGATCGGCCGCGCGTTCGCGCATGTAGCCTTCCGGCAGTTGCCGGAAACTTTCCGCCGCCTGGTCGATCACCGCATACCATGCCGCCTCGGCGGGTTCGTGCCGCTCTGCGATGCGCTGGCGCGCATCCCCGGCGATGGTGGCGTCATCCAGCAGCAGGCGGTGCATGACGAAGATTTCCGCCTCCTGCTTGCCCGCCATGGCGGCGGTGCGCCGCTCCAGCGCGGCCAGTTCCTTGCGGGCGGCGTCCAGCGCCGCTTCCAGCCGGGCGGCCTCGCTGTCCGGATCGCCCGCCACGAGGCTAGGCGGCGGCGCATCGAACTCCGGGCGGTGCCAGACGGCTGGTCCCATGGCAATGCCCGGGGAAGCGGGCACGCCCCCCCTGGCGACGGGCGCACCCGCCGCAGCGGGTTTGCCCTGCGCCGCCGGGGCAGAGGTGCCTACCACATCGGGCAAATCGCCGAAGTTCTCCGCCGCAAGATCGGCCAGTGCCTTCAGGGCTTGCGCGGCGTCGGCCCCGGTGGCCCGGAAGGTTACCGTGTCGCCGCCGCGCACGGCCAGCGTGGCGATGCGGTTCACCGAGCGGGCGGAAACCACCCGGTCGCCCCGCACCAGCTGCACCTCGGCCACGAAGGGGCCAAGGGCGGTGACGATGCGCGCGGCGGGCCGGGCGTGCAGCCCAAGGCGATTGGGCACCATCAGGGTCAATTCCTGGCCGCCCGCTGTGGCCGGTGCGGCAGGCGTGGCATCCGGCGCTGGCTCGCTCTGCGGCGGGGCCATGCCCAGCAGTTCCGCCTTTACCGCAAGGGCGGATTCCGCCTCGCGGGCAACCGTGTCCAGATCCGCCCCGATGGACGCCTGCACGGCGGCGGCCATGACGCCTTCCACCAGCGGAGCCGCGCACAGCCGCACCTGCGCCGCCACTTCCGGTGGTAGCAGATCCAGAGCGGTTTCCGCGCTCATCAGCGCGCTGCCAAGGTCCATCAGCACCAGCACGCCGTCGCCCTGCTGCACCTCTTCTATGGCGGCCATGACCCGTACGGGGTCGGTGCCGATGGGGTGTTCCGGGTCGTCGATGCCGCCCGCCACGGCCAGCGGCACGCGGCCCTGCGTCATCTGATCCGCCAGTTCCTTCACGCCCTGCCCAAGCACGGCGCTGTGCGTGACGACGACGATGCCGACCATGGGCTATCCCCGCACCACGTCGCGCAGGGCGGCCAGCAACAACACCGTGGAGGTAGCCCCGGGGTCCTGATGGCCGATGCTGCGCTCGCCAAGGTAGCTGGCGCGGCCCTTGCGGGCCTGCATCGGTATGGTGGCGCGCATGCCTTCTTCCGCCGCAGCAACGGCGGCATCCAGCCCGGCGGACAGGTCGCCTCCGCCCGCCACGGCGCTGCGGTAGGCGTCGATGGCGGGCTTCCAGGCGTCGAACATGGTCTTGTCGTGCAGCACGGGCCGCCCGCGCGAGACCACGCCCTCTACCCCGGCGTCCAGCAGGGCCTGCACGTCGGGGGCGTCCAGGGCTTCCTTGCCCGCCACGGCAAGCCCGGCCTTCATGAAAAAGGTGCCGTACAGGGGGCCGCTGGCCCCGCCCACGGTGGACAGCAGCAGCATGCCGGTGTCCTTCAGAATCGCGCCGATGTCCTTGTCCGCGAAGGTAGGCAGCTTTTCCTGCACCTTGCTGAAGCCCCGGTCCATGTTGATGCCGTGGTCGGCGTCGCCGATGGCGGCGTCGAGATCGGTGAGATACGAGCGGTTGTCGCGCATGATATCGCCCAGCTTGGCGAGCCATGTGAGGATGTGGTCGCGGGTGATCTGCATGGGGGCATCCTTGTGGGAGGCTGCGGTGAATTGGTGAAAATGGCGTGAACCGCCATCCGCGTGTACGGATTCCGGTCCGGCGGGCGGCGCATGGCCACCGGCCGGACCGGGATTCACATTCAAAGGGAGTTTGACTCTGGCGAAATACGCTAGCTTTGCGCCTGACTGGTGCGCTCTGGGCTTTTGCTACGCTACGCCGCTAGCAATCGCCGTGCGCTGCGCTACCGCATCTGCGCGGGTTGTGAGGATTTTTGTTCGCTGCCAAGGAAGCAGGGATTTTTCATGAAGGGAGCGTACTCTTATCGTACGTGACCGGAATGAAAAAACCTGCTGACGAAGGCAGCGGACAAAAGGACCACAACCCGCCCCTAGCCCATGCGCAGGCCAGGGGTGATAGCCTTCGCATCCCAGAACTTCAGGATCTCGTCGTCCACCTTCAGCAGGGTGATGGAAAAGCCCTGCATTTCCAGAGAGGTGATGTACGGGCCGATCAGGTTGCGCACGATGGAGATGCCGCGCGCCCCGCAGATTTCGGCCAGCTTGCGGTATACGGCGTACAGTTCGCTGACCGGGGTGCCGCCCATGCTGTTGACGAAGGCGATGACCTTGTCGCCCTTGGCGAAGGGGGCATCGGTCAGGGACTTGTCCACCCACTGGCCGCTGGCGCGGTCGAACTCGCGCACGGTGCGGGTGTAGGCCGGGTCGTCGATGATGGTGGTGGCCATGATCTGCACCAGTTCGTCCACGGGCTTCATGGGGGCGCGCTGGGTGCCCGGCTCACCGTGGATGCCGATGCCGATCTCTATCTCGTTCTCGGCCAGTTCGAAGGTGGGCTTGCCTGCGGCGGGCACGGTGCACGGGGTCAGCGCCATGCCCATGGAGCGGCCGTACTGGTTCACCTTGCGGCACAGGTCGGCGCACTTGTCCAGGTCGTACCCGGCTTCCGCCGCCGCACCCACGATCTTTTCCGCCAGCACGGTGGTGCCCACGCCGCGCCGCCCGGCCGTGTACAGGCTGTCCTTCACGGCCACGTCGTCGTCGATGAGGATGTTCTGCACCTTCACGCCGTCGGCGTGGCACAGTTCTGCGGCTGTTTCGAAGTTCATCACGTCGCCGGTGTAGTTCTTGACAATGAACAGCACGCCCGCGCCGCGATCCACGGCCTTTGCGCACTCGTACATCTGGTCGGGCGTGGGCGAGGTGAACACCTCGCCGGGGCAGGCTCCGTCCAGCATGCCGTGGCCGACGAAGCCGCCGTGCATGGGTTCGTGCCCGCTGCCGCCGCCGGAGACGATGGCCACCTTGCCCTGCGGTATTTCCTTGCGGCAGACGAAGTGCGGGTCGATGTTCACCCGCAGTTCCGGATGCGCCGCCGCCATGCCCTGCAACTGTTCGCGTACCACGTTTTCCACTGCATTGATCAATTTCTTCATGGTCATGCCTCGTGGGTTTTGCTCGTTAGGGACAGTCACGCTGGACAATACGCGATTTCCGAAGCGGTGGGAACGGGGCGGGGCGAAGAAGGTGGCGGGCAAGGTAACGTCAGGGCGTGGACACAATGAGGATGTGGCGGGACACTCTCTTTGCCGCCCTGCCCCGTTGTACTTCTGCGCCCTTGTAGTGCAAGGGGCCTAGCGATGCCTCCACACGCGCCGCAGATCGGCTGCCGCACGCCGCCACCGCGCCACCATCCCGGATGCGAATACTCATGGATTTTCGGGCAACGGCAACATAGCCTGTTCACACCATCCTCCGGAGATCGGCCCATTTCCCATGGAGGCGACGATGAGACAAAACGACACCGGAAACGCGCCCCGCAAGGCGATCGCGGCTGCATTCACAGGCGGCATCCTGGTGCTGTTGCTCAAATCGCTGGCCTTTCTGGTGACAGGTTCAGCCGCCCTGCTCACAGACGCCCTGGAATCGACCATCAACGTGCTTGCCAGCGGGTTCGCCATGTGGAGCATACATGTGGCGCAAACCCCTCCGGACGAGGATCACCCGTACGGGCACGGCCGCATCGAATACTTTTCCGTGCTCTTCGAAGGAACGCTCATCCTGGCGGCGGCCATCGGCATCATCATCACGGCCGCGCCCCGCATCATCAACCCACTGCCCCTTACCCGCCTCGACATGGGGCTGGCCATCTCGGTGCTGGCGTCATCGGCCAATCTGGTGTTGGCGCTTCACCTTCTTCGGGTGGGCAGGAGCACCAACACAATGACCCTCATCGCCGACGGCAGGCACATCCTTACCGATGTGTATACCACCGCCGGGGTGCTGGCCGGGCTGACCGCCGTCCGCCTGACCGGCTGGCTGTGGATGGACGGCGCCATCGCCTGCGCCGTGGCCCTGCACATCGTGCGCACGGGCTACGGGCTGGTGCGCAATGCCGTGAAGGGACTCATGAACGAAGCGGATGCCGCGCTGCTCCAGCGCCTGAACAACTCGCTGCGGCACGCGACCTCGGAAGATTGCCTTTCGGTCCATGCCGTACGGGCGTGGATGTCAGGCCGCGACATCTATGTGGACATGCACGTGGTGCTGCCGCGCGGGCTATCCCTTGCCGAGGCCCAGCAATGCACGGCGCGGCTTGAAGGCGTCCTGCGCCGGGACAACCCGGACGTGGCGGGGGTGCATCTGAAGCTGGAAGTCTGCAATGACACGCAATGCCGCACCTGCCGTCATGCAGCCCGATGCCGGAATGGCCACGCGGAATCCCCATCCCCTTCCGCGCGGCCGGAAGGCAGCCACGACGCCTAGCCAGACCGGCATCCCCCAGGGCAACAACGAAAGAACGCCCCCAGGCGCGTGGCCCGGGGGCGTTCCAATCATTCGTCCGGCTCCGGCTAGTACCGGTAATGCCCCGGCTTGTACGGCCCGTCCACGGGCACGCCGATGTAGTCGGCCTGCTCCTTGGACAGGGTGGTCAGGGTAACGCCAAGGCGGGCCAGGTGCAGGCGGGCCACCTGTTCATCCAGCTTCTTGGGCAGGATGTACACCTTGCGTTCCAGGTCGGGGTTGGTGGCCAGTTCGATCTGGGCCAGGGTCTGGTTGGTGAAGCTGTTGGACATGACGAAGCTGGGGTGGCCGGTGGCGCAGCCCAGGTTCACCAGGCGGCCTTCGGCCAGCACGATGATGGAGCGGCCCGACTTCAGGGTCCACTTGTCCACCTGCGGCTTGATGTTCAGGCAGGTGCAGCCGGGGGTGGTTTCCAGGTAGTGCATGTCGATTTCGTTATCGAAGTGGCCGATGTTGCAGACGATGGCCTCGTCCTTCATGGCCTCCATGTGCGCGCCGGTGATGACCTTGTAGTTGCCGGTGGCGGTGACGAAGATGTCGCCTTCTTCCACGGCCTTTTCCATGGTGGTCACTTCGTAGCCTTCCATGGCCGCCTGCAGGGCGCAGATGGGGTCGATTTCGGTCACCAGCACGCGCGCGCCAAAGCCGCGCATGGACTGGGCGCAGCCCTTGCCCACGTCGCCGTAGCCCGCAACCACCACCACCTTGCCCGCCACCATCACGTCGGTGGCGCGCTTGATGCCGTCGGCCAGCGATTCGCGGCAGCCGTACAGGTTGTCGAACTTCGACTTGGTCACCGAGTCGTTGACGTTGATGGCCGGGAACAGCAGCTTGCCTTCCTGCTCCAGCTGGTACAGGCGGTGCACGCCCGTGGTGGTTTCTTCAGAAACGCCGCGCACGCGGGCGGCCACGCGCTGCCAGCGGCCCGGATCGTTCTGGTAGGCCAGGGCAAGGCGGTCCATGATGATCTGGAATTCCTTGTTGTCGTAGGCCTGCTTGAGCAGTTCGGGGTTGTTTTCCACCTCGACGCCCTTGTGGATCATCAGGGTGGCGTCGCCGCCGTCGTCAACCAGCAGGTCGGGGCCGCTGCCGTCGGGCCAGGTCAGTGCCATTTCGGTGCACCACCAGTAGTCTTCCAGCGTCTCGCCCTTCCAGGCGAACACCTTGGCCATGCCGGAATCGGCAATGGCCGCCGCCGCGTGGTCCTGGGTGGAGAAGATGTTGCACGAGGCCCAGCGGATGTCCGCGCCCAGTTCGTACAGCGTCTTGATGAGCATGGCCGTCTGGATGGTCATGTGCAGGGAGCCGGTGACGCGCAGGCCCTTCAGCGGCTTGCTGACGCCGTACATGCGGATGAGTTCCATCAGCCCCGGCACTTCGCGCTCGGAAAGCTGCATTTCCTTGTGGCCGAAGTCGGCCAGGGCCATGTCGGCCACCTTGTTGGCAAGGGAAAGGTCCAGGGCTTGCGCCCGCTTGGCATCGGTCATGTGTGCCTCCGTAGGGAAGGATTTGGTTGCTGTGGTGATGCGGACAGGGGCCCGCGCGGCTGCGGGCGGCGCATGGCGCGCCGCGCCCCCGGACGGGTGGTGCGGGAAAGGGCGCGGCCGCGCCCCTGCCCCGAAAGACATACCCCGGTCGCCGTGGTTACGGGAGTATAGTTGCGCATGCCGGAAGGAAGTTATTCCTTCTCGGCCAAAATCAGGTGCAGCGACAAGCCGTTGCGCACTTCGCGCAGGTCTGCCTTGCGCACGGCAAAGCCCGCCTCGGAAAGGCGGGCCGTCAGCGCGGCCCGGTCGAAACCAAGCCAGCGGTCGCCGTAGTCGCTGCGCATGCGCTCGTTGTCGTGGTGGTCGAAATCGCTGAGAAACAGCAAGCCCCCGGTGCGCAGGGTGCGGCCTATCTCGCGCAGGGCCGCCACCGGCTCCGACAGGTGGTGCAGCACCATGTTGATGGACGCGAAGTCGGCCTCGCCATCGCGCAGGGGCAGGTGGTCCAGCTCGCCGATGCGCAGGGATACGCGCGCCCCGGCGTCGGCCATGCGACGGCGGGCCATTTCCAGCATGCGCGGCGAACCGTCCACGCCGATGACCTCTTCGGCGCGGGGCAGCATGCGTTCCAGCACGGTGCCGGTGCCGCAGCCAAGGTCCACGGCCACGCGGCAGCGCGGGGCCTGCGGCATGGCCTCGGCCACCGCCCCGGCCAGGTCGAACTCGCCCAGCACCTCGCGGTTCAGCTCGTCCCAGTCCTCGGCAATGGCGTTGAAGAACTGGCGCGTCTTCAGCGCCCGCTCCTCGATGATCTTCTCGGCCATGGCCATGTCGCCCTGCAGGGTCATGTCCTCGGCGATGAACGGGGCCACCGCGTCCAGAAAGTCGCGGCCCTCGCCCTCCGCCGGGGCGGCGTAGAACACCCACAGCCCGTCGCGGCGCGAGACCAGCAGCCCCGCCCCGGTCAGTATCTTGAGATGGCGCGACACGCGCGACTGGCCCATTTCGAGAATGGAGACCAACTCGTTCACGTTCAGCTCGTGCCGGTTCAGCACGTGCATGAGCCGCATTCGGGTGTCGTCGGAAAGGGCCTTGAAGTAGTCGAGTGCTGCCGACATGAGATTCCCGCGCAGGATTTCTTGAACTATGACGCATGGTTTTCCACACGCCGGGCACCGTTTCCGGATGCCTTGATATCCATACATCAAGAAAACTTGATTTGCAAGCATCCGCTATGGCGCATACAGCGCCTTCCCCAGCGCCCAAAGGACACGGCACGGCCCAGGCGGATGCGGGAATGCCCCCACGCCACGCGGCTGCGGCATTCATTCCGGCCCCGCGCATTTTCATTGCCGGGACACGGCCACGGGATTACAAAATGAAATATCCCCGTTGCAAAAGGTAATCCCGCGCCCCCTTCCCGCCGCCCTCTCCCCCTCGCACCGGCACGCGCAACACACTGCCACGGCAAGCTTTTCTCGCGCAGCCCTTCCTTGGCACGCCGCGTGCTTTACCGGTGACGTCCGGCACCCGCCGGGCCGGGTTCGCCTTCCTCCGCTGCCACATGCAGGAACGGCCCCCGCGCACCTCCCATCCGCGCCCGGCAGGGCGCGCCGGAGCGCACCATGGAATTGTACGACGCCATCGGCATCGCCTTCGCGGCGGGCCTGTTCGTCTACCTTGTGTATGCGTTGTTTCGACCCGACAAATTCTAGAGGGTGCCGCCACGAATGTCTTTTTGCCCACTGCCTTCCGACCCGAAGGGCGCGAAGCGTGGCCGTTGGGCGAGCTTGCGAGCCTTACGGACATCGTGCGCAAAGAGGTCAGAACTGCTTTTTATTCCGGTCAAATACCATCAAAGCATACTCCCTCCATAAAAAGCAGTTCTGACGAAGGCAGAGAACAAAAATCCTACTCGTGACGACACCCTCCAAGCCGCCCACTTCCGGACCGGCTCCCCATCCCTGTCGGACCCGCCCCCATACCGGAGACCATCATGACCCCGCGCGACTACCTGCAACTGGCCCTGTTCCTCGGCATACTGGCCGCCGTCTCGCCGCCGTTGGGCCGCTACATCCACCGCGTGCTGGAAGGCGGCCGCACCTGGCTGCACCCCCTGCTCGGCCCCGTGGAACGCCTGATCTACGCGGCGGCGGGCGTGGACCCCACCCGCGACCACACCTGGCAGCGCTACGCAGCCTGCGTGCTGGGCTTTACCCTGACGGGCTTCTGCCTGACCTTCGGCGTGCTGCTGTTCCAGGACGTGCTGCCGCTGAACCCGCAAAACTTTCCGGCCCCCTCGTGGGACCTTGCCCTGAACACCGCCGTCAGCTTCGTCACCAACACCAACTGGCAGGCCTATGGCGGCGAAACCGCCATGAGCCACCTTTCGCAGACAGTGGCGCTGACCTACCAGAACTTCGTCTCCGCCGCCGTGGGCATGGCCGCATGCATGGCCGTGGCGCGGGGCATCGCCCGGGCGGAGGCACAGGGCATCGGCAACTTCTGGACCGACCTCGTGCGCGCCACGCTGTACGTGCTGCTGCCGCTGTGCGTGCCCGGCGCGCTGCTGCTGGCGGGCCAGGGCATGGTGCAGACCTTCGCCGCCTCGTTCACCGCCGTCACGCCGGAAGGAGCGACCCAGACCATTGCCGTGGGCCCGGTGGCCTCGCAGGTGATCATCAAGATGCTGGGCACCAACGGGGGTGGGTTCTTCAACGCCAACGCGGCGCACCCCTTCGAGAACCCCACGGCCGTTTCGAACTTCATCCAGATGCTGGCCATCTTCCTGCTGCCCAGCGCGCTGGTGTTCACACTGGGCACCGCCGTGCGCCGTCCCCGCCATGCCTGGACGGTGTGGGGCGTGATGGCCGGTGTGTTCCTGGCGGGCGTGTTGCTGACCGCCCACTTCGAATATCGGGGCACCCCGGCCATGGCGCAGGCCGGGGCCGCCACCACCGCCCCGTCCGCCTCCATTGCCGCGCCCGGCGTCAGCCCGACCCCTGCCTCCATGCCCGCCAGCACGCCCCCGCCCGTCCCGAACATGGAAGGCAAGGAAGTGCGCTTCGGCGTGTTCGCCTCTTCCCTGTTCGCCACCATCACCACCGACGCCTCGTGCGGCGCGGTGAACGCCATGCACGACAGCCTGACCCCGCTGGGCGGGCTGGTGACCCTGCTGAACATGCAACTGGGTGAAATCATCTTCGGCGGCGTGGGCTCCGGCCTGTACGGCATGGTGCTGTTCATCATCCTTACCGTGTTCCTGGCCGGGCTGATGGTGGGCCGCACGCCGGACTACCTCGGCAAGCGCATCGAAGGGCGCGAGGTGACCCTGGCCGTGGCGGCCCTGCTGCTGCCCGCCCTGCCGCTGCTGGGCTTCACCGCGCTGGCCGCCGTGGGCTGGGGGCCGCAGGCCCTGGCCAATGCGGGCGCGCACGGCTTCTCCGAACTGCTCTACGCCTACAGCTCGGCCTCGCAGAACAACGGCAGCGCCTTCGCCGGGCTTGCCGCGAACAGCCCGGCATTCAACCTGACCACGGCGGCGGCCATGCTTATCGGGCGCTTCGGCGTCATGCTGCCCATGCTGGCCGTGGCCGGTTCGCTGGCCGCGCGCAGGCCGCGCCCCATCACCGACGCCTCGTTCCCCGTGGAAGGGGCAACCTTCGCCCTGCTGCTGACCGCCGTCATCCTCATCGTGGGCGCGCTCACCTACCTGCCCGCCCTGTCGCTGGGCCCCATCGTGGAACATCTGCAAATGCTCGAAGGTCGGCTGTACTAGCCGGATGAAGGTACCAACGCCATGAAACGCACACGCCCCCTCTCGCACGACCCCGCCCTGTACCGCCGCGCCACGGCGGACGCCTTCCGCAAGCTGGCCCCGCGCGTGCTGGCCAGAAACCCCGTCATGTTCGTGGTGGGCGCGGGCAGCCTGCTGACCACCGCCGCCTTCCTGCACGACCTGGCCCTTGACGGATGGTCGGCCCGCGCGGCCTTTGGCGGGCAGATCAGCCTGTGGCTGTGGGCCACGGTGCTGTTCGCCAACTTCGCCGAGGCCCTGGCCGAAGGGCGCGGCAAGGCCCAGGCCGACACCCTGCGCAACGCCAGGCGCGACACCCCGGCCTTTCGCCTGCGTGACGGCGGAACCACCGAAGAGGTGTCCGCCTCGGCCCTTGTCCCCGCCGACCTGGTGGTGGTGAAGGCGGGCCAGGTGATACCCGCCGACGGCACCGTGGTGGAAGGGGCCGCCGCCGTGGACGAATCGGCCATCACCGGCGAATCGGCCCCGGTGGTGCGCGAATCCGGCGGCGACCGCAGCGCGGTCACCGGCGGCACCACGGTGCTGTCCGACCGGCTGGTGATCCGCGTGACGCAGGAGCCGGGCAAGTCGTTCCTGGACCGGATGATCGCCCTGGTGGAGGGCGCGGAGCGCCAGAAGACCCCCAACGAGATCGCCCTGAACATCCTGCTGGCCGGGCTTACCCTGGTCTTCCTGCTGGCGGTGGTCACCCTGAAGCCCTTCGCCCTGTTCCACGGGGCCAACGTGAGCGTGGTGGTGCTGATCGCCCTGCTGGTGTGCCTGATCCCCACCACCATCGGCGGGCTGCTGGCGGCCATCGGCATCGCGGGCATGGACCGCCTGCTGCGGCGCAACGTGCTGGCCATGTCTGGCCGCGCGGTGGAGGCGGCGGGCGACGTGGACGTGCTGCTGCTGGACAAGACCGGCACCATCACCCTTGGCAACCGCATGGCCGCCGACTTCGCGCCGCTGGATGGCGTGGACCGCGCGGAACTGGTGCACGCCGCACTGCTGGCCTCGTCCGGCGACGAAACCCCGGAGGGCCGCTCCATCGTGGAACTGGCCCGCGCGCAGGGCGGCGAGGCCGAGGGGCACGGCGACCACGCGCACCACGGGGACGCGCGACGCATCCCCTTCACCGCGCAGACCCGCATGAGCGGCATCGACCTGCCCGGCCGCCAGTTGCGCAAGGGCGCGGCCGACGCGGTGCTGGCCTGGGTGGATGGCCTGGACCTGCCGGGCGAAACAGGGATGGAGAACCAGCGCGCCGCCCGCAGGGACGAGGCCCATCGACTGGCCGACGCCATCGCCACCCAGGGCGGCACCCCGCTGGTGGTGGCCTGCTCCGCCTCGGGCGTGCTGGGCGTCATCCACCTGAAGGACGTGGTGAAGCCGGGCATGCGCGACCGCTTCGAGCGCATCCGGGCCATGGGCATCCGCACGGTGATGATCACCGGCGACAACCGCCTGACGGCCAAGGCCATCGCCGCCGAGGCGGGCGTGGACGACTTCCTGGCCGAAGCCAAACCCGAGGACAAACTGCACCTCATCGTAGACCTGCAAAAGGGGGGGCGACTGGTGGCCATGTCCGGCGACGGCACCAACGACGCCCCCGCGCTGGCCCAGTCGGACGTGGGGCTGGTGATGAACACCGGCACCCAGGCCGCGCGCGAGGCGGGCAACATGATCGACCTCGACTCCGACCCCACCAAGCTCATCGAAATCGTGGAGATCGGCAAGCAACTGCTGATCACGCGCGGGGCGCTGACCACCTTCAGCGTGTCCAACGACGTGGCCAAGTACTTCGCCATCATTCCCGCGCTGTTCGCCGCCTCGCTGCCGCAACTGGGCGCGCTGGACCTGATGCGCCTGACCAGCCCGGAAAGCGCGGTGCTCTCGGCCGTGATCTTCAACGCGCTGATCATCGTGGCGCTCATCCCGCTGGCCCTGCGCGGGGTGCGCTACCGCCCGCGCGGGACGGCCCATGCCCTGCGCGCCAACCTGCTGGTGTACGGCCTTGGCGGGCTGGTGGCCCCGTTCGTCGGCATCAAGTGCATCGACCTGCTCATCACCGCCCTTGGGCTGGTGTAGCGGCAGGCAAAGGAGATGTTCATGCTCACCCTCGTCAGACAATCCCTTGTGGTCACCCTGCTGCTTGCGGCCGTGCTGTGCGGCGCGTACCCTATACTGGTGACAGGTGCGGCGCAGGCACTCATGCCCCACAGGGCCAACGGATCGCCCGTGCTGGTGGATGACCGGCCAGCGGGTGGCCGGGTGGTCGGTTCCGAACTGATCGGGCAGGCCTTCGCCGGGGCCGGGTACTTCCACGGCAGGCCGTCCGCCGCCGGGGAAAACGGCTACGACGCCTCGGCCTCCGGCGGGTCCAACCTTGGCCCCACCAGCCGTGCCCTGGCGGAGTCCATGGTGGCCCGCGCCGCCGCCCTGCGCGCGGAAAACCCGGACTGGAAGGCCCCCCTGCCGCCCGACATGGTTACCGCCTCGGCCAGCGGGCTGGACCCGCACATCAGCCCGGACGGGGCGCGCATGCAGGTGGCCCGGGTGGCCGCCGCGCGCGGACTGCCCGTCACAACCGTGGCCGCGCTGGTGGAAACGCACGTGGAAGGACCGGAACTGGCCCTGTTCGGCGGGCCGCGCGTCAACGTGCTGCGCCTGAACCTGGCCCTGGACGCGCTGGCGGGCGGACGGGCAGAAGGCAACTAGGACGCGCCGTGCGGCAGGTCTTTCAAAAAACCGAAGGACCGCCGACACCACAGTCAGGCGCACCGCGCCCTTCCCCGCGCGACAGGGCTTTCGTTCTCCGGCAAGAAAGATGCGCCTTTTACGAAGGCGAGCGCACTCTGATGGAGCGTGACCGGAGTAAAAGGCGAATCTGACGCAGCCGGAGGGCGAAACCCCGGAGCGCGCGGCCGTCGCGCGGTCGAAGAGGAGACTATGGAAGGTTTCGCGGAACTCCTGGCCCGCAAGCGGCAAGGCTCGCTGAAGGTCTACCTTGGCTACGCGGCGGGCGTGGGCAAGACCTACGCCATGCTCCAGGAAGGCCACCGGCTGCGGCAGGCGGGGTTCGACGTGGTCATCGGCTACGTGGAGCCGCACCGCCGCCCGGAAACCGCCGCCCTCATGGAGGGGCTGGAAACCGTGCCCCCGCGCCTGTGCCGGGTGGGCGACGCCCTGTTCCCCGAGGTGGACGTGCCCGCCGTGCTGGCCCGCCGCCCGCAGGTGGCCCTGGTGGACGAACTGGCCCACACCAACGCGGCGGGTTCGCCCAACCCCAAGCGCTACCGCGACGTGCTGGACATCATGGAGGCGGGCATCAACGTCATCACCACGCTGAACGTCCAGCACCTGGAGGCGGTGGCCGAGCGGGTGGAGACGGTGACCGGCATCCCGGTGCGCGAACGGCTGCCCGATGCGGTGCTGCACCGCGCCGACCAGGTGGTGAACGTGGACGTGACCAAGGAGGAACTGCGCGAGCGGCTGCGCCTTGGCAAGATCTACGGGCCGGAACAGGCCGAACGGGCGCTGGTGGGGTTCTTCACCTACCAGAACCTTTCGCTGCTGCGCGAACTGTGCCTGCGCGAGGCATCGGGCGACCAGGTGCGCAAGATCACCGAACAGGGCCTGTTGTCGCGCGAGGCGGCAGGGGATGCCGTGGAGGCGGTGATGGTGGCCCTGAGTTCCGACCCCACCGACGCGGAAACGCTCATCCGCAAGGGCATGCGCATGGCCAGCCAGTTCGGCTCGCCGTGCTACGTGGTGTACGTGCGCCGCCCCAGCGAAACCCCCACCCGCATCGACGCCGGGCTGCAACGGGTGCTGCAGAACAACCTGCGCCTGGCCGCGCTGCTGGGGGCCGAGGTGGTGCAACTGGAAGGCCACGACGTGCCCGAGGCGCTGGTGAACTTCGCCAGCGAACGCAACGTGCGCCACGCGGTGTTCGGCAAGTCGCGCCTGTCGCCGCTGCGCGAACGGCTGCGCGGGTCGTTCATCCTCGATTTCCTGCACGATGCGGTGGGGGTGGACGTGCACATCGTCAACACCACCCCCCGGGAGGCCCCATGAGCGCCAGCGCGTACTCGTCCTTTCCCAAGGATAACGCGGCGGAAGGTCCCGCTGGCGGCTCCACGTCCGGGCATGGAGCGGCAGGTGGCCACCAGCCGCCGCCGGATCAGGCCGGGCCGCGCGTGTTGCCCCTGCCCACCCTGCAAAAGCGCGTCCGGCGCGACTTTCTGCGGCTGGTGGGGCTGTTCGGCGTGCTGGGCATCGTGCTGGTGGGCGCGGTGTTCGCCGCCGGGCGCATGCCCAACCTGCTGGTGCGCATGAACTACGATTCCATCGCCTGGGTGCGCGAGATGGAAACCGCCATGAACGGCCTGCGCTTTCCCGCCCAGTACCCGGAACGGGACGGCGCGGGCTGGGCAGCCGCGTTCGAGTCCGCGCTGGACCGGGCGGAGCGCAACATCACCGAACCCGACGAACCGCAGGCCCTGGCCGACATCCGTGCCGCGTGGGAGGCCTTCCGGGCTGTCCACCCGCATGCCGCGCCCGACGCCGACGCCGCCTATGGGCGACTGCGCGCCTCCCTGGCCGGTCTGGTGGCGGTGAACGAGCGCGGCATGTTCCGACGGCTGGACCGCAACACCCTGCTCCGCGACGCCACCGTGCTGGGTGCTGCGGCGCTGTTCGCGCTGGGCACGCTGTGGGCGGTGCTGCTGGCGGACTCCATCGCGGCCCGCGTTTCGCACCCGCTGCGCCGCGCGGCGGAAGTGTTCAAGGAACGCCCCCGCCTGGGCGCGCCGCTGCACCTGCCCTCGCCGCAGACGCTGGAGGTGCGCATCCTGTTCGACGAGTTGGTGCGGCTGTGGGGACGGCTGAGCGAACTGGACGCCCTGAACGTGGGCAGCCTGACGGCCGAGAAGCGCAAGCTGGAAGTCATCCTGGAATCGGCGGACGACGCCATCCTGGTGCTGGACGGCACGGGCGCGGTGGCCCACGTCAGCGAACGGATGCTGCCGCTGCTGGGCCTTGCGCGCGAGCAGGTGCTGGGCATGCCCTGGGCCGACCTTTCCACCGCCGCGCCCAACTACCTGGCCCTGCGCGCGGCGCTGGACACGACCCTGCACGGCAAGCGCGACGTCACCCTGGCCGAGGGCGGCGAGGACAGGGTGTTCGTGGCCCGGCGGCGCGACCTGGTGGGGGGCGATGCCCGCGAAATCCTGGATGCTGACGGCGGCGGGCGCGGCACGAGAGAGGGGGGCGGGCTGCCCCCCGGCCTGCACAATCCCGTGGTCGGCCAGGTGTTCCTGCTGGGCGATGTCACCGAGGCCCGGCGGCGCGAGGGGCTGCGCTCGGAAATGATGGACTGGGTGTCGCACGAACTGAAGACCCCCATGCAGTCGCTGTGCCTCGCGGCTGACCTGCTGGACCGGCGCAAGGACGGGCTGGATGCCGAGGGGCGGCTGCTGGTGGAAACGGTGCGCGAGGACGCCGCCCGCCTGCGCACCCTGGCCCAGCAGTTCATGGACATTGCCCGCATGACGCCCTCGGCCCTGCTTCTGGCGCGGGACGAGGCGGACCTGCCCACCCTGCTGGCCCGCTGGCTGACGCCCTTCGTGCTGCTGGCCCGCGAGACCGAGGTGCGTCTTGCCGTGGACACGCGCGCCGCGCCCGAAAGGGTGCGCCTGGACGCCGAGCGCTTTGCCTGGGTGGTCTCCAACCTGGTGGCCAACGCCCTGCGCGCCAGCCCGCCCGGCGGCGAGGTGCGCGTGCGGGTGACCGAACGCCAGGGCCGCGCGGTCATCGAGGTGGAGGACGACGGCGCGGGCCTGCCCGAAGCCGTGGAAGCCCGGCTGTTCGAGCCCTTCTCGCACGGACGCACGGCCGGGGTGCGCGGCGGGCTGTTCGGCCTGGGCCTTGCCATCACCCGGTCCATCGTGGATGCCCACGGCGGGCACATCGCCTACGAGCGACGCGAGCCGCGCGGCTCGCGCTTCACCGTGTCCCTGCCGCTGCCCCCGCTGGACGGCCCGGTCAACGATGACGCCCCCAACGCATAGCCCGGACCATCGGCGACAACTCGCGCCAGCGGCGCAGCCGCCGCGCCATACTCATGAAGGACGCCATGCCCCATACTCCGCACGCAGACACCCCGCACCGCACCGCCGCACCCGGCGGCGGCGCGGCCCTCCCGGACACACCTTCCCCGGAAACGCTGGACGTGCTGGTGGTGGACGACGACCCCGCCATCCTGACCACCCTTCGCCTGGCCCTGGCCACCGCCGGGCGCACGGTGCGCACGGCGAGCGGCGCGGAAGAGGCCCTGGCCCTGCTGGCCGAACGGCCCACCGACCTCGTGCTGACCGACGTGCGCATGGAGGGGGCGTCGGGCATCGACCTGGTGCGTGAAGTCCGCGCTCTGGTCCCGGACGCGCTGTGCGTGGTCATGACCGCCTTCGCCTCGTTCGAGAACGCCGTGGCCGCCATCAAAGCCGGGGCCTTCGACTACCTGCCCAAGCCCTTTTCCGTGGAACAGCTGGAACATCTGGTGGGCAAGGTGGCCACGGTGGTGGCCCTGCGCCGCGAGAACGCCCGGTTGCGGGCGGCGGGCGCGACGGGCACGGGCGGCGACTGGTTCGCGGGGCTGACCGCCCCGGCCACACTGGCCTTGCAGGCGCTGGTGGAGCGCATCGCCCCCAGCGAGGCCACGGTGCTGCTCACCGGCGAGACGGGCACCGGCAAGACCGCGCTGGCGCGGGCCATCCATGCCCGTTCCGCGCGGGCGGGCCGCCCCTTCGTGGAGGTGACCTGCACGGCGCTGGCGGAATCGCTGTTCGAGTCCGAGGTATTCGGCCACGTGCGCGGAGCGTTCACCGGCGCGGTGCGCGACCACGCGGGCAAGTTCGAGCTGGCCGAAGGGGGCACGCTGTTCCTGGACGAGGTGGGGGAACTGTCTCCCGCGTCGCAGGCCAAACTGCTGCGCTTTCTGGAAGACCGGGTCATCGAGCGGGTGGGCGGCACCCACCCCCTGCGGCTGGACGTGCGCATCGTTGCCGCCACCAACCGCGACCTCGCCCGGCTGTGCCGCGAAGGCGCGTTCCGGGAGGACCTGTACTACCGGCTGAACGTGTTCGAGTGCGTGGTGCCGCCCCTGCGCGAACGGCCGGACGACATCCCGCCACTGGCGGCAAAACTGTTCCGTGCGGCGGCGGTGCGCCTGGGGGCGGCAGTGCACATGGGCGGGGAGGAAACGGGCGGCGCGGCGAACGGGAGCGGCGGGGCCGCCCCCCTGCCGCAGGCGGTGCTGCACGCCCTGCTGACCCATCGCTGGCCGGGCAACGTGCGCGAACTGCGCAACGCCATGGAGCGCATGGCCCTGCTGTCCGCCGGGCGGCAGCCGGGACTGGCCGACCTGCCCGACGCGGTGCGCGCCGCCGCCGGGCTGCCCCCGCTGGGCACGGGCGGCCTGCCGCAGCGCGGCGAAGGGGACGACGGACGGCTGCCCACCCTGCGCGAACTGGAAGAGGCGCACATCCGCCGGGTGCTGGCCACGGAGCGCAACATGGAGCGCGCCGCCGCCATCCTGGGCATCACCACCGTGACCCTGTGGCGCAAGCGCAAGGAACTGGGGCTGGAATGAACGCGACCCGCCCCTGATCCGGGAGCCGAAGCCAGGGCAGAACTTTCGCCCGCTTCATCCGGTCCTGCCCGCAGCGTCGGGCGAAGCGACGTCTCGCTGCGAGCGGGGCCACCCGGCGGATTCCGCAGCGAGGCATATCGACGGACTCCATGCGGGGAAAGCATGTGCCGGGCAGCCCGCTTCCGGCAACAGAGCCCGCCCCTCCGCATGCGAAAACGGCGGCCCCCTGCGGAGCCGCCGTTTCTTTATTCATGCAGCGGTCGTGCAACGCAGCGCCTGCCGCGCCCCTACCACTTGCGCTCATACTTGTTGCGCAGCCAGATGGCCGTGCCGTTCATGCCCAGCAAAAACACCAGCAGCACCATGATGCCCGCCGCGGTGCGCTCGGAAAAGGCCCGCTGCGAATCGGAGGCCCAGGTGAATATCTGGGCGGGCAGCACCGTGGCCGCGCTGCTGAAGTTTTCCGGCGCTTCGGGAATATAGGCCATCATGCCCACGATGAGCAGGGGCGCGGTTTCGCCCATGGCGCGGGCCAGGCCGATGATGGTGCCGGTAAGGATGCCCGGCAGCGACAGGGGCAGGGTGTGGTGCCACACCACCTGCAACGGCGTTGCGCCCAGGGCCAGCGCCGCCTCGCGGATGGACGGCGGAATGGACCGGATGGCCGCCCGCGTGCTGATGATGATGGCGGGCAGGGTCATCAGCGACAGGGTAAGCCCGCCCACCAGGGCCGACGAACGGGCCACGCCCATGAAGTTGATGAAGATGGCCAGCCCCAGCAACCCGTACAGGATGGACGGGATGGCCGCCAGGTTGTTGATGTTCACCTCGATGATCTGGGTCAGCCGGTTGTCCGGCGCGAATTCCTCCAGATACACCGCGCACATCACCCCCACGGGAAAGCTGATGGCCAGGGTGATCAGCAGCACGTACACCGACCCCACGGCCGCCGCGCGAATGCCCGCCAGTTCCGGCAACTTTGAATCGCCCGCCTCGAAGAACCCGGTGTTGAAGGCCAGACGGGCCTTGCCTTCCTGGCGCATGGTGTCCACCAGCGCCTGGTGCCTGGGCTTCAGGCGGTTGGGTCTGCCCTTCATGTACTGGTCGGTGTCCGCGCTGGCCAGCACCCACTGCTCTTGCGTGGTGCCGATGAGCCGACTGTTCTCGGCCATCATGGACGGGATGAGCCGGGTGAAGCTGCGCGAAACGATCTGCACGGTGTCCGCGTCCAGGGCGGCGTAGGGGTTGTCGTGCGCCTCGGCCGTGTAGTTCACGGTCACCAGCAGTTCCGCCTGCTGGAAGGCGGGGTAGCCCTTCATGCTGATGTTGAACAGAAAGAACACCAGAAACGCCCCGGCCAAAAACAGCGCGAAAATGGCGCACAGGCGAAAGCGTTTTTCGGCCGCGCGCCGCTTGCGCAGCAGCTTCTTTTCGTCAATGCCGAACAGCGATGCCATGCCGATGCCCCCCTACTCGTACTGTTCGCGGAATTTGCGGATGACCACCAGCGAGACCACGTTGAGCACCAGCGTCAGCACCAGCAGCACGAGGCCGAGGCCGAAGGCCGAAAGGGTCTGCGGGCTGTCGAAGGCCTGGTCGCCGGTGAGCGAATCCACGATGCTCACGGTGACGGTGGTCATGCTCTTCAGCGGGTTCCACGTCAGGTTGGGCATGAGCCCGGCGGCCATGACCACGATCATGGTCTCGCCCACCGCGCGTGAAACGGCCAGCAGCACGGCGGAAACGACCCCCGGCAGGGCCGCGGGCAGCACCACCTTGCAGATGGTTTCGGACGTGGTGGCCCCCAGCGCGTAGGAGCCCTCGCGCATGGCCTGCGGCACGGCGTTGATCACGTCGTCCGACAGCGAGGAGACAAGGGGGATGATCATCACGCCCATGACCAGACCGGGAGCAAGGGCGTTGGTGTATTCCGCCTCCAGCCCCAGCGCCTCGGCCAGGTGCACGATGAACGGGCTGACGGTGATGGCCGCGAAGAACCCGTAGACCACGGTGGGTATGCCCGCCAGGATTTCCAGCGCGGGCTTGGCGATGCGCCGCACCGGCTGGCTGGCGTATTCGGCCATGTACACCGCCGCGAACAGCCCCATGGGCACGGCCACCAGCATGGCCACGGCGGTGATGTAGAAGGTGCCCGCGAACAGCGGCAGCGAGCCGAATTCCGGCGTGGCCACGTTGCCGTCGGCCCGGCCTGTGGAAATGAGAAAGGCCGTCTCCGGGCTCCACTTGGTGCCGGTCAGAAAGTCCCACAGGCTTACCAGCCGGAAGAACTGCATGGCCTCCACCACCACCGAGACCACGATGCCGATGGTGATGAGGATGGAGATGCACGAGGCCCCGATGAGCGCCCAGCGCACCGCGCCCTCCACGCTGTGGATGGCGCGGAAATCCCGGCCTATGGCCCGCTGCGACCACACCAGGCCGAACGCGGCCAGCGCCACGCCCCCGCCCGCCAGCACCGGGCCGGGCACGGTGGCGATGCGCAGCACGTGCAGCAGCCCCGCCAGCACGAACAGGCCCATGGACGGCAGGGCCACCCACAGGCACGAATACCACCCGTAGTACACGAGCGGCGAATGAAATTCCGTGCCGCGGGCATTGTCGGCCCCCGCCCTGCGGCGGGCCGCCATGTACGCCAGCACCGAAAGCGGCAATATGGCCATCAGGGCCATCTGCAACGCGCTTCCCATGGTCATGTGCTATCCCGTTGGCCGGGGGGCGCGCACCCCCCGGAAATGGTGAAGGCCGGGGAAGGCGAATTCCTTCCCCGGCGCGTGCGGCTTGTTGCTACTTCAGGTCTTCGGCGGTCAGCTTCTTGAAGCCGGTCACATCCTTGCGCACCTTCTCGCGTTCGGCGGCGGGCAGCGGGATGAGGCCGATGGTCTTCAGGTAGCCGGCATCGCCGATCATCTTCTCGGACATGAACAGTTCCACGTATTCCTTCAGGCCCGCGATCTTCCCGATGTGGGCGTCCTTCACGTAGAAGAACAGCGCACGGGAGATGGGGTACTTGCCCGAGGAGATGTTCTCGAAGGTGGGAGGATTGCCGCCCACGGTGCAGCCCTTGATGCGGTCCTTGTTCTCGGCCAGGAAGCTGTAGCCGAAGATGCCCACGGCCTCGGTGTCCTTGGTCAGCTTCTGCACGATGAGGTTGTCGTTTTCACCGGCGGGCACGTAGGGGCCGTCCTGGCGAATCTTCTTGTACGAAGCGGCGTCCTTGCCCAGCACGGCCTTGAAGGTCTCGTCCTTGCCGGTGAACTTTTCGACCACCATTTCCACGAAGGCGTCGCGGGTGCCGGAGGTAGCGGGCGGGCCGTAGATGACGATCTTGCGATCGGGCAGGGCCGGGTTCAGCTGCTTCCAGGTCTTGTAGGGGTTGGGCGCCAGCTTGCCGTCCACGGGCACTTCTTCCAGCACGGCCAGGGCCAGGTCCTTCAGCGAAAGATCCATGTCGGCGTTGCCGATGTTCTGGGCGATGACGATGCCGTCGAAGCCGATCTTGGCTTCGGTGATCTCGGTGACGCCGTTCTTGATGTTGGCTTCCAGTTCCTCGACCTTCATGCGGCGGGAGGAGTTGGTGATGTCCGGGGTGTCGGGGCCGACGCCCGCGTAGAACAGCTTGTGGCCGCCGCCGGAACCGGTGGATTCGACCACGGGCGACTTGAACTGCTTGTTGGTGGCGCCGAATTCTTCGGCCACGGCGCTGGAGAAGGGATACACGGTGCTGGAACCCACGATGCGGATCTGGTCGCGGGCTTCGGCCACACCGGCCAGCGACAGCACGAGCGCGGCGGCCAGCGCCACTTTCTTGAGAGACTTCATGTAGGACCTCCCTGACGGTTCCCTCTCGGGAATGGTTGTGTTCGATGTCAGCGTCAACGCGCCACAAGAACTATCCACGGCAGGTTACGGCCAGTTGTGCCAACCGTTACAATCCTGTGTCATCGCAGTATAGCCGGTGGCCGGGCCGCGTCCAGCGCATTTCCGCATTCTACGATTCCCTGTCATCACGGCAGGCTGCGTCATCCGTGCCGGACGCCATGCCGTCGATGGCATGTTGCAGTTCTCCGGCAAGCCGCGAAAGACCGGCCACTGCCCCGGCCGATTCGGCCATGCCCTGTGCCGTCTCGCGCGCTATGGCGTCCACTTCCGCCACGGCGCGGCCAACGTCGGCCCCGCCGCGTGTCTGCTCCTCTGCCATGGCCGCGATGGCCCGCACCTCGCCGCCGGATTCGCCGATGCGGGCCAGGATGTCGTCCAGCGCCCCGCCGGAGCGGGTGGCCAGCGCGTCGCTTTCGCGCACCGCACCGGCCACGGAATCGGTGCTTTCCACGAAGCCGCGCGTGGCCCGCTGGATGCCCCGGATGCGCTCGCCCACCTGGCTGGTGGCGCTCATGGTCTTTTCCGCCAGCTTGCGCACCTCGTCTGCCACCACGGCGAACCCGCGCCCCGCGTCACCGGCGCGCGCGGCCTCGATGGCGGCGTTCAGGGCCAGCAGGTTGGTCTGGTCGGCGATGTCGCTGATGACGCCCATGATCTGGCCGATGGAATCGGCCTCGCGGCCCAGTTCCGCCACGTTTTCCTGCAACCGTCCCACCTGGCCGTGCACCCGGTGCATGACGTCTATGGATGCGCGCACCACGTCGCGGCCATCCTCGGCCACCTTCATGGTGGAGGCGGCCATGTCCACGGCCAGCGCGGCGCGGCGGCCCACTTCGGCCACGGCGTCGTTCATGCGGTTCATGGCGGCGGTCACCTCGTCCACGCGGACCAACTGGCGGGCGGCCCCGTCGCTGGAATGGGCCACCTGCTCGGCCAGTTCATGCGCGGAGGACGCCACGCGCCGGGCGATGCCCTCCGCCTCGCGGGCCGTGGCGGCGATGACCGCGTTCTGGGCGTCCAGCCGGGCGTGCTGGGCACGTTCATGGGTCAGGTCCACCCACATGGAGATGGCACCCATCAACTCGCCGTCCAGGTCGTAGATGGGCGTGGCCACCATGTGCAGCACCACCTCGCACCCGTCGCGCTGCGGGTCGAGGGTGACGTCCTCAGCCACCCGGCCGCGCCGCTCCATGCTGCGCCGAGTCAGCACCGGGCGGGCGGCGTCGGCCCCGCCGCCGTGCACCAGTTCGCCCAGTTGACGGCCGTTCCAGTCCGCCGGGGCCCCTTCGCGGCGCAGCACGGTCAGGGCCTCGGCGTTGACGTGAGTAATGTTGTTGCCAAGGTCCACCACCACGCAGGGCACCACCACCCCGCCCAGCACCCCCTGGCTGAAGCCGAGCCGCATGCGGATTTCCCCCACCATGGCCTGCACCGCGCGCACGGTGGCCCCGATGGTGTCGTCGGCCGCGTAGTCGAAGGTGTAGTCGAAGTTGCCGCGCGCCACCTGCTGGGCCAGGGTGGCCAGCCGTTGCATGGGCACCATGAGCTGGCGCACCATCAGCCAGATGATCAGCGCGGCCACGGGCAGGGCCACGGCGGCGGCGATGACCGCCCCGCGCCACAGCCGCGCGCCCACGCCCTCCATCAGGTCGGCGCGGCTGACGGTGGTGACGAAGGTGACGTCCCAGGGGGCGTAGCGATCCACGCAGGCTTCGTACTCCTCGCCGCCATGCGTATACACGATGGCGCGGGAGCCGCCTGCGGAAGATGGCGCATCCGCATTGGCGACATCGCCCTGCCCGAAGGCCGCGCCCCACGGCAGGTCGTGCACGTTGCGCCCCACCATGGCCGGGTCCGGATGCATCAGGATGGCGCCCGCGCCGTCGAAGGCGAAGGAATAGCCCTTGCCGCCCACGTTGTGGCGCACCACGGCGGCGGCGAATTCCGGGGTCAGCAGGGGGCGGGCCACTTCCACGGCACCCAGAATCTCGCTGCCGTCCATGCCCTTTACCGGGGCGTAGGCGGCAAGGTTCCACTCGCCGCCCACCTTGAGGATGCCGGTGAACCCGTTGCCGGACAGCAACGCCGCCGCCACCGGGTTCTCCTTGCCCAGAAAGGTCCAGCGGGCGCTGCCGGTGGGGTCGACCACGCTGGAGCTGACCCGCACCAGCCGCCCTTCGTGCAGTTGCAGCACGGACGCCCCCACCCCGGCCAGGTCGCGGATGCGGTCCACGAGGTCGGTGCTTTCGTGCAGGTACACCGGCCCCAGTTTGAAGCCGGGCAGGGTGGCCTTCACCCGCTGGCCAGTGTCGGCGTCGCGCAGTTCGGCCTCCACTTCCATGAATATTTCGGGGATGGGAAACCCGGCCAGGCCGAACTGCAACTGCATCAGCTTGAGGTCCGAACCGATCTTGTTGCGGTTCAGCGTATCCTGGAACTTCGCGGATTCCATGAGTATCTGCGAAACGTTGCGCAGCGATGCGCGCCCTTGCGCAAGGTAGCCGCGCCGTGCGTCCACGAGGCTGGTGACCAGCATGCCCGACATGGTGACCAGCACCATCAGCAGCGACCCCGCGATGAGCTTGGTGCGGAACGAAAGGGTGGTGAACATGCGTGGCCCGTCCTTGTGGCGTTGTCTGTATGGCGTGGGGTGCGGGCCGGGAAGGAGCGGACGAATGCGGTTGAAAGGCACGGGACACGCGCGGCGGCACGCCCGTGCGACGGACGCCCCGCTCCTCCGGAACGCGAAAGCGTCCGGATGCCCCGCACTCCCCCATGGCGGGGGCCGGGCGCGCCACCCTCCCCGGCGGCTGGCGTATTCATGGGGCACGCGGATAAAGAACAGGTTACGATGGCGTCACGTTTCCGTAACGCGCGGCGGTTCATGCGCTGTCCCGGCGTGTTGGCGGACATGGCGATTGCGTGGCGATCCGGTGCGCCCGTGACGGTGGGCATGGGAGCGCATGTGTGCTTTCCGCGTGGGGCTGCCACGGCACGGGGGGCCAACGCAGGGAACCCGGCAGCGCGGGGGAGGGGAAAGGCGACCGCCTGAAGCACGGACCGCTCGGACCGCGTGAACCGCATGGACGCACGAATGGGCAGCGCACATCCCACCAGCCGCCCCCCGCGCGGGCACGGTGCGTTTCCCGGCCGGGCATGCTAAATGGCCCGCATGACGCGCATGACCTCCCATCCACCCCACCCTGCGGCCGCCCGCCGGAGGCCCCTGTGAAGGCCATCGGCGACGCCCTGCGCGGCTTCCTGGAGCAGCGCGGCGCGCCCGAGCGCATGCGCCTTGTCCGCCTGTGGGAGAACTGGGACATGGTCATGGGGGTGGACATCGCCGTGCTGGCCTACCCGCTGGGGCACCGCAAGCGCATCCTGCTGGTGGGGGCCGAGGACAACATGGCCATGCAGGACCTGACCTTCCTGACGCCGGAAATCCTGGAACGGGTCAACGCCTTCATGGCCGACGTGTCCGACGGGCCGTACTTCGAGCGGGTGGAGGTGCACCTGCTGCAACGCCGCACCCCGCTGGACCAGGTACGCGTGGAACGCAGCGCGCCCCCGCCCCGCGTGCCCCCCAGGCCGGAAAAGCTGGGCGGCCTGCTGGGCGCGTTCGACCCGGAATCGCCCGTGGGCCGCGCCTACGCCAGCTACGTGCGCATGTTCCGCGAACTGGACGACGACGCCGCCAGGCCGAAGGACGCCAAGCCCGGCCGCCGGAATTGAGCCGCCGCGCCACCGGGCCCGGCATCATCCTGCCGCGCCGCCATCTTTTTCGCTTGACGCACAACGCGCCTTCGGAGTATCCGTCTCTTCCGCGCCGCAAGGCGCACAGGGTGTCCCCATCGTCTAGCTGGCCCAGGACAACGGCCTTTCACGCCGTCGACAGGGGTTCAAATCCCCTTGGGGACGCCACCGCAAGCCAAAAGGCGTACGCAACCGCGTACGCCTTTTTCTGTTTGTCCGCATAGTTACGGCATGGCCGCACGTATACGCGCGCGTCTTCTCCGCCCTTCCCTACACTTCCGCCGTGTACGGCGGGGCCGGGTCGTACTGGATCAGTCTGCGCACGGCGCGGGCATGGTCCGGACCATGGATCTGCCCCACCAGCCACAAGGCCATGTCGATGCCCGCCGACACCCCCTGCGAGGTGACGATGTTGCCGTCGCGCACGTAGCGCATGTCGGGCAGCAGGGTCACCTGCGGGTCGCGCCCCAACTCCTCCACGTAAGCCCAGTGAGTGGTGGCCTTGCGCCCGCGCAGCAGACCCGCCGCGTGCAGGATCAGCGTGCCGGTGCACACGGCGGTCATCCAGCGCACCGTGGCCGCCTGCGCCCTCACCCAGTCCAGCAGGCCGGGGTCGGACAGGGCATGGCGGGCCACCTCGGCCGTGCCGGGCAGCACCAGCACGTCCAGCGGGGGCGCGTCGGCAAAGGTGTGGTCGGGGATCATGCGCAGGCCGCCCGCGCCCCGCAGCGGCTCCGGCCGTGCAGCGATGGTCACGATGGTGTCGCCCGTGCCCGCGATGTGACGCGAGGCGGCGAACACCTGCTGGGGGCCGACGAAGTCCTGTTCCGCCACCTGTTCGTAGATGTACAGGCCATACGTGGTCATGGGTGCTCCCTGATGCGATTGATACGGTTGATGCGGTTCATGGTGGGCCAGGCCTGGCCCGGCGTCCGCCGAAGAGCGCCGAATGAGGTTGCGGACGGCGTGGCGGACCCCGCCAGCATGCACCCGCGCGTCCGGCCGCCACAACGACGCACGCCCCGCAGTTCGCGCCATGGGCGGAAAATGCGGGGCGTCGCCACGTCCGGAAAAGGGATGGCCATGCCTGCGGCAGTGCGCCGCATCAGCCGCTGAAATGCTCCAGGTACTGGGTGGGGGTGACCCCCATGCGCCGCTGGAAGGCCCGGCGCAACCGCTCCTCGCTGCCGAACCCGGCCTGAACGGCCACGGTCTGCATGTGCGCCTCGCCCGATTCCAGCAGTTCGCGCGCCCGGTCCAGGCGCAGCTGCTCCACGTAGCGGGCCGGGCTCATGCCCGTCTCCTGCGGAAACACCCGTGCGAAGTGGCGTGGGCTCATGTGGGCCTGCCCGGCCAGCCGCTCCACGCCCAGGTCCTCGCCAAGGCGAGCCTCCATCCACGCATGCAGCGCGCCGAACCGCGCCCCGGCCCGCGCCTGCGCCCGCAGCGGCGCGCTGAACTGGCTCTGGTTGCCCACCCGCCGCCGGTACACCACCAGCAGCCGGGCCACCTCCATGGCCATGGCCGGACCAAGGTCCTCTTCCACCAAGTGCAACGCAAGGTCGATGCCCGCCGTCACTCCGGCGCTGGTCACCACCCCGCCGTCGCGCACGAAGATGGCGTCCGGCTCCACCCGCACCGCCGGGTAGGCGGCGGCCAGCCGGGCGCAGGCCTGCCAGTGGGTGGTGGCCCGCCGCCCGTCCAGCAACCCGCAGGCGGCCAGCAGCAGCGCGCCGGTGCAGACGGAGACCACCCGCCGCGACCGGGCGGCCAGCCGGGCCACCATGTGGCGCAGGTCCGGGTCGTCCCCTTCCTGCCCCGGCGTAACGCCGCCGGGCACGATCAGGGTGTGCGGAGCGGCCGTTTCAGCCCCGGCGGCCCCGTCGAAGGCGTCCGAGATAACATCCGGGATCGCGTCCAGGATCGCATCCGCCAGCACGGACATCCCGGACGACGCAACCACCGGCCCCGCCTCCCGCGCCACGAAGCGGCAGCGGTACGGCGCGGGGCGGCCCTGCCGTTCGGCCAGCCGGGTGGCGCAGGAAAACACGTCGAGCGGACCGGCAAGGTCCAGCGACACGAAACCGGGATAGAGCACGAACACGACGGTACGCGCGGACTGCGGCATGAAGACTCCCTGGCGTGGCATTGCCGTGAGGTTCGCGAGCTGTTCGCCACCGCACGGACTGCCAGCCTAGCCGCACCCGGCCATGGCGGCAATGCCCCGCAACCTGCATTTTCCGCCAGGCGCACTCAGTTTGCCACGGCCGCCGTCACGCGGTGCCGCCGTCCGCCTCCCCATCCCCATCCGCCGCGAACATCTCCACCGCCGCCTCGATGAGGCCGGGCTCCGTAAAATCCGCGCTGCGCCCGATCTGCCGCTCCGCAGCCCGGCGCATGCCCGCCACGAAAGGCGCGGCGGCGTCGCCATGCGCGCCCCCCAGGGTGTCGGTCACCGTGGCGCACAGATAGTGCGCGCACAGCGGCGACTTGAAGAGGTGCAGCGGACAGCCGGTGGCCGTCAGGTATGGACAGCCCCGCTCGCCCATGACCGCGCCCCCGGCGTGATGCGCGCCCTCGTCGGCCTGCAGGCGCGCCAGCGCGTCGCCCATGCGCAGGGCAAGCCCCGTGGGCTGCCGCATCATGATGTCGGACAGGCTGAACACCACGTTGTGGCTGCGGTTGCAGCAGCCCAGGGGCTGCCGCCCGCAGCCGTCGCGGCAGATGTGCTTGGTGGCGCGGTCCTGCACCATGTCCAGCTGGCGGGTGTACAGGGAATACCCGATGAGCGCGCGGCGCAACGCGTCGTCCATGACGCCCAGGTACGCGCTGAGCCGGGTGACCTGGCGGCGCACGGCACGGGGGGAAAGCAGGGGGTAGTCCAGCCCGGCAAGCAGGGCCAAGTCACGGTCCACGCCGCCGGTCTCCGGACCCGGCAGCGCATTGAGCCACCCTTCGATGGGCATGTAGAAGCACCTTGCGGATGGCGGGACATGGAAGGGCAGGGGGAAGGCATCTGGCGACGGTTCCGGGAACGCACTGGCCTACCTGCATCCGCAAGCATCGGACAGCACGACGGCAGGGCGACGCCCGATGCTCCACGCAGCGTGCGACGCCTTCTGCCGAGAATACTGCACCCACGCCTAACACGGCGCTTCACATGGTGTACACAGCAATCTTGCTGCGAAAGCGCATGAGTACTATTCCTTTTGCCTCCGCGCCACCGCCACCCGCACTCGCAGCATGATGCGCCACCACATCGTGATGCCGTGGCACGGCACATCGTCTTCGGTATCTCTCCGCACGCGCACGCACAAAGAGGGCATGGCCCAAAGGCCATGCCCTCCGTTGCATTCCGCACCGGCAGCCCGGTGCGCGCCACCCCCTCCGGCCGCGTCCCTGCGTCGGTCACGCCGCGCGGCGAGATGGGCGAAGCCGCTAGAACTCGTACACCAGGTTGAAGGTCAGCTTCTTGGCGGCGGTCAGGTCTTCGCCCGCGGCACCCCAGACATCTTCGTCCAGGTCGAGGCGGATGTAGCCCATCTCCACGATGAGGGCGAGGTTTTCGTAGATCTGGTAGGTGTGGTCGACGTTCACTTCCCAGGCGCTGTCCTCGTCGGTCAGGAACACGCCGCCGCTGGCCGGGGCCAGTTCGTCGGAGAGGCCGGCGGTGTCCTTGACCAGTTCGGAATCGTTGGTGCCGCGCATGTAGGTGACGCGCACGAGGTGCGACAGGTTCTCGACGAACGAGATGTCCGCCACCTGCACGCCGACGGCCCACAGGCCCGCGCCGTTGAGGGCGAACTGGCTGTCCTGGTTGAACGCCGAACCAGGGAAGCCGAAGCTGGTGGGCGCCCAGGCGTTGGGCGAGATGGACGGCATGCGTTCGGAGCCGTTGTCGATGTCGTCGTCTTCACCGCTGCCGTACCAGACGAACACGCCGGGGGTGGCGGCTTCCATCTTGTATTCCACCATGGCCGAAACCAGCCAGCCTTCGCGGGTGGCATAGTCCTCGTCGGCGTCCTTGCGGCCGTAGGTGGCGTCCATCTTCACAGTGAACGGGTCGAACATGGACAGTTCCAGGGCCACGCCGCCCCACCACGCGTCATTGGCGGTGGTGTCGTCGCCGGTCAGGCCCATGCGCTGGCCAAGGCTCTGCATGCCGTCGGTGAAGGTGTCGAACGAATCGGTGTTGTAGGTGGCGCCGCTGCCGTCCGCGTCCTTGCCCACCGAGGCGTAGACCAGGTACGGCGTCACGCTGACGCCGTCCAGGGTCACCGGGGCGGTCAGGCCGAACACGTCCACTTCGTCGAACGAGTTGTCGCCGGACGATTCCCCGGCCGAGGTGTCATACGGGCGCGCCCAGAAGGCGGTAAGGCCCAGGTTCTCGCTGACGGCGTAGCTCAGCACCAGGGCGGCCACGTCCTCGTCGCTCAGGATCGGGCTGGCGCCAAAGGTCGCGCCGGGCAGGTCCATGCCCTGCAGGCCCATGCGCACCTGCAGTTCGGTATTGGGCACCACCCAATCGATGTACGACCGGCGCACCTTCACCGACTTGCCGTCCGTGCCCAGCGCGCCGTCTTCCTGGCCCCAGGTGGTGGTGCCCATTTCCAGGAACACCACGCCGCGCAGCGCTTCGCTGGCGACGATGTCGATCTGGGTGCGCAGTCGCTGGTGGGCCGCGAAGTCGTCTTCGCTTTCGCCGCCGTCATCGGCGGAGCGGTAGTTCATGCCATCGGCCCACGAAAAGTCGAAGGCCCACTCGCCCTTGGCTTCGATGGTCGCGGCTGCGGCCGGGGAAGCAGCGCCGCACAACAGTGCCGCGCCCAGCAGCAGCGTGATCAGACGTTTCATGTGTTCTCCTTCCTTCCTTGCGGGAAAGTATGCGGACCAGGCGGCAGTGCGCCCCGCGGTCCCGTGCTGCGTCGCGCCGCGCAGGGGGCGGCGGACGTTTCCGTGTCGAATACTGAAAACGATTTTCATAGTCAATATCATATTGGATTTTTCCCGGCTCTACACCGCCCCCTTCCGCCCTGCTGTCCCTCCCTGCTCATGCCGACGGGCGTGATGCCCTTCGGCATTGTTTCGATACCGCAACACGCACGAAACACACCGCCCCACCATGACACACGGCACCAGCCACTCTCCCTTTAGTGCAATCTTGCTTCAATAAGATACATCTGTTGCATCATGAATTTTCTACCTTCGCGGTAGCATTAATACTACACCACTACGGTAGACAATCAATTCTACCGCACGAGTATACTACTATTTTTTACAACACCACTTCCATGGTAGTCTTTTCTGTGTTACATCTTCTTCAAATACATCCGCAGTTGCGACATAATCGCACAGTGCAACGCTCATTCTCCTGCGCACGACATCCAACATGCCGCCGCAGAACAGGAGGTCAGCATGTCCACTTCCGCAGCCACCCGGCTAGCCCCTTCCGGTCTGCCGGAAACGCCGTTTGCCGCGAACGCCGCAGCAGCCCCACCGCATTCCACCCCCGGCGACTGGGAACCGGGCAGACGGGTGATCGCGCCTTCCCTTGCGCCGCTGCCCGGCCACCAGTGGCAGGAAGAACCGCACATGTCGCCCGACGGCATGCACGTGGCCGCCGTGGTCCGGCAGGAGGACGACAGCTTCACCATGCGGGTGGACGACGGCGTCTGGGATGCCAGCTTCGACAAGGTGTGGTCGCCGCGCTTCCTGGCTGACGGACGCCTGGCGGCCATCGTGCAGCAGGACGGGGAATGGACCGTGGCCGTGGACGGCGAGGCATGGCCGGAAACCTACGGGTTCATATGGTCGCTGTGCTCCGGCCCCGCCGGGCGGCTGGCCGCCGCCGTGCAGCAGGACACGCGCTACGGCATGATCATGGACGGCGAAGTCTGGGAAACGCTGTACGAGAACGCCAACAACTTCGCGTTGAGCCCCGACGGCCGCCGCACCGCCGCCGTGGTGCAGACCGTGCCGCTGGGCCAGGCAGACATAGAGACCTTCATGCGGGGCGTGTACAGCGTGGCCGTGGACGGCGAGGCATGGGAACAGAATTTCATGAACGTCTGGACGCCCGTGTTCGACAACCGCAACGACCGGGTGGCCGCGCAGGTGCGCCTTTCCCACGCCGAGTACACCGTGGCCGTCAACGGCGCGCCGTGGCCAGCCACCTTCCCCTGCGTGTGGGAGCCCTGCTTCGACCCGGCCACCGGGGCCGTGGCCGCGCCCGTGCGCAAGGAGGGCCGCTGGGGCATGGCGCTGGACGGCACCCTGCTGTGGGACGCCCGCTTCTTCCAGTGCTGGTCGCCCGCATGGAGCCGGGACGGACGGCACCTGTGGGCCATCGTGGCCCCGCAGTACGGACGGTTCACCGTGGCCCGCGACGCCGCGCCGTGGTCTTTCACCGCCCCCGTGGTCACCGATCTTGTCCTCTCGTCCGACGGCACGCGTGCCGCGGCCCTTGTCAGCAACGACAACAGCGACTGGCAGGTGGTGGTGGACGGCGTGCCCTGGCCCGGCCGGTGGGAAATGGCCTGGCGGCCCGTGTTCAGCCCGTGCGGGCAACACGTGGCGGTGCGCGTGCGGGATCGGGCCCGCGAAACGGTGCTGGTGGACGGCAAGCCCTGGCGTGACGCGTTCACCACGGCATGGGACCCGACCTTCGGACCAGGCGGCGCGGTGCTGCTGCGCGGCGTGCGCGACGGCGCGTGCGAGCGGTGGGTGGCCACCATTGACGACTTCAAGGCCTGATCACCTGATCAGGGGAGGTGACAGCCATGCAACAACTTTACAACTTCGCCGTCGGCCCCCTGGCCTGGGTCGCCTGGGCCGTGTTTCTGGGCGGGTCTGCCTGGCGCATCGCCTCCATGTGGGCGCTGGCCCGCAAGAAGGACATGAACGCCGTGGCCTACATGGACGTCCGCTTCGCCGCGCGCTCCATGGCGCGCTGGGCCACCCCCTTCGCCACCCTGGGCTGGCGGGCCAACCCCGCCGTCACCGTGGCCACCTTCTCCTTCCACACCGCCCTCGTCCTGCTGCTGCTTTTCGCGCCGGGGCATGCGGTGCTGTGGGACTACGCCTTCGGCGTCAACGTCTGGTCCCTGCCCGAAGGCATCGCCGACGTGCTGACCGTGCTGGTCATCCTGCTGTGCGGGTTCTTCGCATGGAGAAGGCTGCAATTGCCCACGGTCCGCTACGTCACCCGGCCCATGGATTGGCTGGTGCTGGCGCTGGTGGCCGTGCCGGTCGCCACCGCGTTTCTCGCCAAGCAGCAGATCGGCGACAACCTGCTGATGAGCACCCTGCACGTGCTCTCGGGCGAGGCCACGCTGATGGCGCTGCCCTTCACCCGCTTGTCGCATGCGCTGTTCTCGCCCTTCACCCGGGCCTACATGGGCTCGGAATTCGGCGGGGTGCGCCACTGCCCCGACTGGTAGACGCGGCCCGCGACACGGCGCGGCAGGCAGGCCACAGGCGGATCAATCCATCGGAAGGGCGCACGACGCCATCCCACGGGAGACAACCACATGAGCGCAACGGAATTTTCGGGCATCGCGGAACGCCGCATAGAAGACGCCAACCTCATCCGGGGCGTGGCCGCGCTGACGCGTGAACGCATCGAACGCGTGGTCAAGGCCGTGACCAAGGGCGAGGCCGGGGCGCGCCTTGCCGTGTACCACGAAACCTGCATGCGCTGCGGCATGTGCGCCGACGCCTGCCACTACTGCCTCTCGCACGGCGGCGACCCCACCTATTCCCCCGTGGGCAAGATGGAACAGACCATGTGGAAGCTGCTGCGCACCGGCGGCAAGGTGGATCCGGACGACATCTACGGCATGGCCCAGATCGCCTACACTGAATGCAACCTGTGCCGCCGCTGCGTGCACTACTGTCCCGTGGGCATCGACACCGGCTACGTCATGAGCATGGTGCGCCGCATCTGCCATCGCTTGGGCGTGGTGCCCCTGTACATCCAGGATACGGCGCACAGCCATTCCGGCACCATGAACCAGATGTGGGTCAAGGACGACGAATGGATCGACAGCCTGGTGTGGCAGGAAGACGAAGCGCGCGGCGAGATTCCCTCGCTGCGCATCCCCTTCGACAAGGAAGGGGCGGACTTCCTGTACTCGGTCATCGCGCCCGAGCCCAAGTTCCGCACCCAGCTCATCTACCAGGCGGCGGTGATCTTCGACCAGGCCGGGGTGGACTGGACCATGCCTTCCTCCCCCGGCTGGGACAACAGCGACATGTGCATGTTCACCGGCGACTATGAAATGATGGGGCGGCTCAAGCGCTGCCACTTCGAGATGGCCCAGAAGCTGAAGGTCAAGCGCATCGTCATGGGAGAGTGCGGCCACGCCTTCCGCTCGGTGTACGACGTGGGCAACCGCTGGCTGGGCTGGAAGTTCCACCCCGTGCCCATCGTGCATTCGGTGGAGTTCTTCTGGGAACTGCTGACCGAGGGCAAGATAAAGCTGGCCAGGAAGTTCGACGAACCGGTGACCATCCACGACCCGTGCAACATCATCCGGGGGCGCGGCCTGATGGACAAGCTGCGCGAGGTCACCCACGCCCTGTGTTCCAACGTGGTGGAGATGTCCCCCACGCGCGAACACAACCTGTGCTGCTGCGCGGGCGGCGGGGTGATCAACTGCGGCCCGCCCTTCAAGGGCGTGCGCCTGGCGGGCAACAAGGCCAAGGCCGATCAACTGGCCGCCACGGGCGTGCACACGGTGGTGGCCCCCTGCCACAACTGCCACGGCGGGCTCGAAGACATCATCCACCACTACAAGCTCGGCATGCACACCAAGTTCCTGGGCGACCTGATCTACGACTGCATGGAAAAGCCCGGCGCCGCGTAGGCGACGACAAGGAGCACCCCGTATGAAGGCACGACGTTCCCTGCCGGTGGCTGCGGCCCAAATGGCGGTCCTGCTGGCGACCCTGGCGGCCGCGCTGCTGCTCCTGCTGTTGCCGCCCGTGGCAACGGCCCCGGCCCAGGAAGACATGACCACGCTCGCGCCCGAGGCGCTGGCCCCGCATTCACGGCCCGCCGCCAGCTTCGTCCACGATACGCACAACGAAAAGGCCAGGATCGAGGATTGCGGCGTGTGCCACCACGGCACCACCGAGGACGGACGGCGCGATCCGGCCGCCCCCAGTTCCGAGGGCACGCCCTGCGCCGACTGTCACGCCGCCGACAATGGCTCGAGGGGCAAGGGCACGCCGCTGGAGCGGGCCTACCACCGCCAGTGCATGGGCTGCCACAAGCAGCAGGCCAAAGGCCCCACGGCGTGCGGCGGCTGCCACGCCAAGGCCTGAGGCCAGACGGCGAAACGGCAACAACGGCAACCGGCCCACTGCGGCATCCCGCGTTGCACCGGACGGAGAACACCCCGGAGAACTCATGGACAGCGTGCACCTTGCCCCCGACGGAACGCTTCGCGCCCCCGACGGAACCACCCACGCCGACCCGCTGCCCTGCCTGCGCCTGGCGGCGGTGCTGGACGCGGGCTGCACGCTGCGCTCGTTTTTCGCCCTGCTGACCCGGTACGCCGAACTGCAGCGCCTTGGACCGTTCCTGCCCGCCGCCGTGGCAGAGGCGGCCCGCTGCCCCGGCGAAGGCTGCCGGGCGGACGGGCTGACCGGCCTTGCGCTGCGCAAGACCGTGGACCTCATCGGCTACCCCGGCGGCCCGCGCGCGGAAATCTACCTTTCGCTGCGGGCGCTGGCGCCGGGGGCAAACAGCCCCTGCGGCCGCGACGGAGAAACGGAACACGAAATCAGATTCATACCGCTCGATGCCCTGCTGGATTTGCCGCTCTCGCTGGGCGGCCTGCGACATGTTGTGTTCGGGGACAGGACGCGGGTGCTCGATTGCGAGACCACCTTCAGCCTGTTCGAAGTCATCGAAGGCCTCGCATGGGAGCTCGGCTTCCAGGGCGGCGCCAGACACTGCAGCCTACGGAGGTAAACGCCATGTTCGGTAAGATCCTCTTTGCAACGTCGGCCTCGCCGGCATGCGACAACGCGGCCAAGGTGGCCTTCGAACTGGCCCGGCGCAACGAAGCGCGCCTGTACGTCTTCCACGTGCTGGGGGTGCCCACGCGGGGCTTCGGCCACTACGTGCGCGACCTGAAGTCGGGCGAGGAAGAAGTGGCCGACGCGGACTACCGCGAATGGGTCACCGATGAACTGAAGCAGGTCTACGAGGCCCAGTTCAAGGAATTCGGCCCGCCCAACGCCGCCCTGCAACTGGCCGTCGGGGTACCGCACACCGAAATCCTGCGCTTTGCCCGGCAGGAAGGGGTGGACCTGATCGTCATGGGCGCGCACGGGCGCGAGGAGGACGCCGCCTCGTCGCGGGTGCGCTCCATCATCGGCAACACCATGCAGAAGGTGGCCAAGTCCGCCCGCTGCCCGGTGCTGATCGTGAACCGGCCGTGCAACACCTGCTGGCACATGTTCTCGAACATCATCTTCAGCACCGACTTTTCCAAGCCCGCCGACGCGGCGTTCCAGTTCGCCTACCGTACCGCGCGCGAGGTGGGGGCCAAGCTGTATCTCTTCCACGCCTGCGACCTTGGCGGCACGGGGCTGTACCCCAGCCAGGCCGAAATCGAACGCCAGTTGGAGCGGGCGCGCAAGCAGATGCAGGACAAGTACGTGAGCAAGATGACCGATTACGACAACTACCAGGTGGAAATCTGGGAAGGCACGCCGTATGTGGAAATCCTGAAGTACGCCCGCGACCGCAAGGCCGACCTCATCGTCATGGCCCACCACGCCAGGGACGTGCCCACCGAGGAGGCGGAAATCGGCTCCACCGTGGAGCAGGTGGTGTTGCGCTCGGCCTGCCCGGTGGCCAGCGTGACCCATGCGGAAAAGGTGGCCTGACGCCCCCGCCCGCGCCGCGGGCATGCGGGACGACAACCATCGCGACAGTGACGGCGCGGGGCGGCACGCACGCTGCCCCGCAGCCGGGGGCACGGCCGGGACATGACCGGCGCGCTACTGGCACACGACGGGTGACTATCCCGGGTGACGATCAAGGACGGGGCACGACATGGCGCTGGTGCTGGTGGTGGACGACGAACTGTCGTTCCGGTTCTTCCTGAAAGCCCTGTTCGAAACCGACGGGCACGAGGCCGTGGCCGCCCGCAACGGGACCGAAGGCCTTGCGACCGCGCGCAGGCGTCGCCCCGACCTGGTGGTGCTGGACGTGATGATGCCGGGCGGCGGCGGGCTGCCTATGTACCGCGCCATGCAGGCCGACCCCGCCCTGCGGACGGTGCCGGTGATCATGCTGTCCGGCGTGGGGGGCGGCACCTTCGCGCACGGGCTGTCCCTGTGCGCGGCGGCGGGAGAGGACGTGGACGAGCCCTTCGCCTACGTGGAAAAGCCTCCCAGGCCGGATCGGCTGCTGGAACTGGCGCATGCGGCCCTTGGCGGGGCCCGCGCGGGCAACGGAGCGACAGAAAGAAAACAGACCGGGCCAGAAGGCCCGGATGCACGATTCCATAGGACGGGGCGGACAGGAGCGGCGGCACGCGCCGCCACGAACGACGCCAAGGAGAATGAGCGCATGCCGTACAAGATACTGGTCGTCGACGACGACCCCTACATCGTGAAGTACATGGTGGATATCCTGTCGGACAACGGGTACGCCACCTGTTCCGCGTCCGATGGCTCTGAGGCGCTGGAGGTGCTGAAGCGCGAACGGCCCGACCTCGTGACGCTGGACCTGGAAATGCCCAACGAATGGGGGCCGCGTTTCTACCGCAAGATGACCAAGGAAGACGCCTTCCGCGACACCCCGGTCATCGTCATCAGCGGCCTGTCGGGCATTCACCTGGCCATCCGTAACGCCGTGGCCTCGCTGAAAAAGCCCTTCGACCCCAACCGCCTGCTGGAAATCATCCGCGAAACCCTGGAAAAGCGCGGGGAACTGGCGGCGGGCGCGCCCGAAGCCGTGCAATAACCCTGCGCACGGCGGGCATGCCCCCGGACTTGCGGAACGGCGGGCTTCCGCATCATGCGGACGGAGACCGACCGCGCATACTTCCGGATGGCGGGCCTGACGGACCTGACGGGTCTGACGGACTTGGCGGTCCTGGCGGACCGGCCATCCGCGGCGGGCATGACGCCGGGCAGGGCACCCCGCACCGGGGCGGGCAATACCCTCCCCGGCGGCCCGCCCTTGCCGTGCGCCGCGCCGCATGGAACAATGCGCCCATTCGGGCGGCATCCGGACGACGCGCAACAGGCGTCCGGCCAGCCGCCCCGCCCCATCCCCCGATGGTCGGCCCGGCATGCCCCGCGCAACGCCGGAGCCGCGAAACGGACCGCGAGGAGCCGCGCATGGGCGAATCCATCCTGCTGGTGGACGACGAGGAAGGCATCCGCACCGTGCTCGGCATTGCGCTTGCCGACGCGGGCTACCACGTGACCACCGCCGCCAGCGGCGAAGAGGCCCTTGCCCGGTTCGCCGAACACAAGCCCGACATCGTGCTCACCGACATCAAGATGCCCGGCCTCTCCGGGCTGGACCTGCTGGAGCGCCTGAAGGCCGCCGATCCGGAGGTGGAGGTGATCATGCTCACCGGCCACGGCGACATGGACCTGGCCATCCAGAGCCTGAAGCGCGACGCCACCGACTTTCTCACCAAGCCCGTCAACGACGACATGCTCGAAGTGGCCCTGCGCCGCGCGCGAGAACGCATCGACATGCGCCGCCGCCTGCGCGGCTACACCGAAAATCTGGAACAGATGGTGCGCGACCAGTCCAGCCGCCTGGTGGAGGCCGAGCGCCAGCTTGCCGCCCTGCAGACCATGGACGGCATCGCCAGCGGCATCCGTTCGCTGTGCAGCGCCCTGGACGATGGCGGGCTGTTCAACGAGCTGCCCTGCTTCGTGGCCGTGCACAACGCCGACCTTGAGATCGTTTCCACCAACCAGTTGTACAAGGAACGCCTGGGGCACCGCATCGGCAGCCGCAGCTGGGAGGCCTACGCCGGGCGCGGGCCGGGCGACAGGCTGTGCCCGGTGGTGCGCGTGCTGGAAACGGGCGAGGGCTTCCGCTCCAACGAGGTGCTGCTGGGCAGGAACGGCCAGGAAATCCCGGTCATCGTGAACACCGCGCCCATCTACGGCAACGACGGCGAAGTGGAACTGGTGCTGGAACTTTCGGTGGACGTTTCCGAGGTGCGCCGCCTGCGCGAAGACCTGCGCCTGACCCGCGAGCGGTTCCGCCAGTTGTTCGACGAATCGCCCTGCTACGTGGCCGTCATAGACCGCGACTTCGGCGTGGTGGAGGCCAACCGGCGGTACCGGGAAGATTTCGGCGACCCCACCGGCCGCCGCTGCCACGACGCCTTCGCCCACCGCATGGCCCCCTGCTCCGGCTGCCCGGCCGAGCGCACCTTCGAGGACGGGCGGCCGCACCAGGCGGAAACCGTGGTCACCGCGCGCGACGGGCGGCAGGTGAACGTGCTGGTGTGGACGGCCCCCCTGCGCGACGCGGCGGGCGAAATCGCCGAGGTCATGGAGATGTCCACGGACATCACCGAACTGCGCCGGTTGCAGGACCGGCTTTCGCAACTGGGGCTGCTGCTGGGCTCCACGGCCCACGGCATCAAGGGGCTGCTCACCGCGCTGGACGGCGGGGTGTACCGCCTGGGCAGCGGCATCGCGCGCGGGGACGCGGCGCGCGTGCAGGACAGCCACCAGGACATCCGGCACCTGGTGGACCGGCTGCGCAAGATGGTGCTGGACCTTTTGTACTACGCCAAGAACCGCGATCTGAACTGGGAAGTGGTGGTCGCCCGCGCCTTTGCCGAGGACACGGCGGCGCTGGTGGAAGCCAAGGCCACGGAACGCGGGGTGCGCTTCGTGCGTGACTTCGCGGAGGCGGGGACGGCGACGGGGGGCGACGGCGGCGCGGCCGACCTCGGCACCTTCGAGGCCGACGCCGGGGCGCTGTCCTCCGCGCTGGTGAATCTGCTGGAAAACGCGGTGGAGGCCTGCGCGGCGGACACCGGCAAGCAGGACCACGTGGTCACCTTCCGGGTGCGAGGCGCGCCGGACGAAGTTACCTTCACCATCATCGACAACGGCACCGGCATGGACCGCGAGACCCGCGAAAAGCTGTTCACCCTGTTCTTCTCGTCCAAGGGCACCGCCGGGACGGGCATCGGCCTGTTCGTGGCCAGCCGGGTGGTGCAGCAACACGGCGGGCACATCGCCGTGGCCTCGGAAAGGGGCGAAGGCAGCACCTTCACCGTGTCGTTGCCGCGCCGCCTGCCGGAAGCGGTGAGGAGGGGGGATGCGGAACACGAGTCCGCCCTTGATGGCGGGAATAATCTTCCCTGACGCGATGTTAAGCTTAACGCGCTTTATGTAATCCCATGGTCTCCGAAGGCTCCGGGTATAATGGGGATGAATCCCAACTTCCCTTCAACCAGAGGAGTGCATCATGGCTGATAATTTCCCACAGGCCCGCGCATACCGTGAAGAATTAAAAAGGTTGTTTCTTGAACAGGGTTTTGCCTTCAAATCATCAGGAACAAACATTCACATTAGCGTTTCCAATGGGTTTTCTCTCTTTATTGTTGTGAGGTCGAAGGACAACACCGCCTTGTCCGGCGACTTGAGGATTGAATTGAAGTACGGGAAGTCAAATAAACTCCATCAAAAAGCACGTTGTATACTCGATGACAAGAAACACTTGCGCGGATACGAATTTTGCGACAAACGCAAAAAAGAAAATTTCATATATATCCCGTTGATGGACATTGCAGAATTAAACAGAAAGAAATCTTTCATCCCATGCTGGAAATTAATAAAAAAATCCATCAAAGCACTATTGGAGGATTTCGGATCCGAAATCAAGGGACTTTCAGAATTCAGAAATCTAAAATAATATCAAATAAATTCGCATCTAAAGCGTCGTGTAATATTTCCACACTACGCCTTGGTTGCACCTGAAGCTTACCCCCGCACCCGCAGCACGGCCCGCACGCCGCGCCCCTGCGATCCCGCCTCCAGTTCCAGTTCGCCGCCCATCTCGCGGGCCAGCTTGCGCGAGGCCATCAGGCCCACGCCGCTGCCGCCCGGCTTGGCGGAGACGAAGGCGGCAAAGCCGTCCGCGCCCGCATGGACGCCCTGCTCGACCTGTCCGGCCTGCTCCGGCAGACCGGGGCCATTGTCCTCCACCACGTATTCGATGCCGGACACGCCTGAGGATTCCGCCTCCTCGCCCGCGGGGCCGGGCAGCGCCACGCGGCGGCTGCGCAGGATCACCCGGCGGGGTTCGTCCGCGCCGCCGGTGCTCGTTCCGCCCGCGTCGGCATCCATTGCCCCTCCGCCCTGCCCTTGTCCCTCGAACGCCTCAATGGCGTTGACGGCCAGATCCATCAGGCAGCGATGCACCGCGTCCGGATCAATCGACACCGGTTCCGGCCCGGCCCCGGCCTGCACCGCCAGCGTCACCCCTGCCGCCGCCGCGCGCGGGGCCAGCAGGCGAACCACGTCGCGCAGGGGGGCGTCGGGGTCGCACGGGCGCGGGGCAAGGTCCGCTGCCCGCCCCATGTCCAGCAGGCGCATGGCCAGGTCGCGCACCCGCCCCACGTCGTCGCGCACCATGCGCCAGCCCTGCTCCAGGTAGTCGCGCCGGTCCAGCTCCAGCCCCTTTTCCAGCACGAACATGGCCCCTTCCAGCCCGCCCGCCACGTTCTTGATGGCGTGGGCCAGCCCCGCCACCGTCTCGCCCACGGCCGCCAGGCGCTCGGCGTGCAGCAGTTCTCGGGTGCGCTGGGCCACCAGTTGTTCCAGTTCCTCGGTATGGCGGCGCAGGGCCTCGCGCAGGGCCATGCGTTGGCGGGCCCGGTCCAGCGCCACTTCCAGCGCCTCCGGGGCCACCGGCTTGGTCAGAAAATCGCCCGCGCCATGGCGCAGGCTGGACACGGCAAGTTCCATGTCGCCATGGCCGGTAAGCACCAGCACCTCCACGCCGGGAAATTCCGCCTTCACCGCGCGCAGCAGGTCGATGCCGTCCATGCCGGGCATGCGCACATCGGTCAGCAGCACGGCGGGCGGGCTTTCGCGGACCATGGCCAGCGCCTCGGCCCCGGAGGCCGCCGTGCGCACCGCGCAGCCCATGTCGGCCAGCAGCAGCGACAGCACGGTGCGGATGCCTTCCTCGTCGTCCACCAGAAGCAAGGGCAGAGGCGCGTTCATGCCGCGTCTCCTTCGCCGCCAGCGTCAGCGACCACGCCAGGGGCACCGTTCGATCCCGACGCGCCCGGCGCGGCGGACGGGGCGCTCCCCGCATCCCCGGCCGTCGTTGGCGCTGCCCCCACCGTTCCGGAGGTCACCGGAAAGCGCAGGGTGAAGCAGGCCCCGCCCTCCGGCAGGTTGGACGCCTGGATGGACCCGCCGAATTCCCGCACCAGCCCGTAGCTTATGGAAAGCCCGAGCCCCGTGCCCTTGCCCACCTTCTTGGTGGTGAAGAACGGCTCGAAGATGCGCGGCAAAAGCGCCGGGGGTATGCCGCCGCCGGTGTCGCACACCGCCACCGTCACCCGCCGGTCGTCGGCGGACGTTTCCACGCTGATGCGGCGCGGCGCGCCCGGCTCCTTCTCGCTGCGCTCCTCTATGGCGTCGCGCGCGTTGAGCAGCAGGTTGATGAACACCTGCTCCAGCCTGTTGGCCACGGCCATGACCGGGGGCAGAGGCTCGGCCAGCCGCCAGTCGATGTCGATGCCGCGCAGCGAAAGCTGGCGGCTGAAGAATTCCGTGGCGCTGCGCAGCACCGCGTTCAGGTCCACCCGCTCCAGCGCAAGATCCGACCGGCGGCCGAAGTCGCGCATGTGCCCGATGATGCGGCTGGCCCGGTCCACGTGGCCGTCTATCTCGCGGGCCATGGTGGCCAGGATTTCCGGGTCGATGGGTTCGCCGCGCGTCACCTTGCGCAGCAGAAAGCCCCCGGCGGTCTTGATGACGGTCAGCGGCTGGTTCAATTCGTGGGCGACGCCCGTGGCCATCTCGCCCAGCGTGGCCATCTTGCCCGCCTGGATCACCTTCTGCTCGGCCTCCAGCCGTTCGGTGATGTCGGTGGTTGTCACCAGCAGCACCTGCCGGGCCAGGTATTCCGCCGGGGAAAGCATGATGTCCACGTGAAAGGGCCTGCCGTCGCGCGCCACGTTGCGGGCGCGGTTCAGCACGGTGAAGGCCCGCAACTGCGAGGCGTAGCGCTCGCGCTCGTCCGGGGGGAACAGGTCCAGGAACGAGCGGCCCTTCATTTCCTCGCGCGGCCAGCCGTACACCTTTTCCGCCGTTGAATTGCAGTCCACCACCTCCAGCGTCTGCTGGTCCAGCACGAACACCGCGCTGGGAATGTGGTTGAAGATGGCGTGGTACTTCAGTTCGGAGCGGCGCAGCTTTTCTTCCAGCTCCTTGCGGTCGGTGATGTCCAGGGTCATTTCCATGGCCGCCGTCACCCGGCCTTCGGCGTCGAACACCGGCGAGGTATGCACGATCCAGTGCGCCCGGCTGCCGTCGGTGTGAAAGCCGCTTTCCTCGCTGCAATGGGCAAGGCCGGTCTGCATGGTCATTTCCACCGCGCAGTTGGGGCACTTGCCGGTGCGGCCCTTGTAGGCCTGAAAGCAGAAGTCCCCCGGCTTCGGGGTGAAGTTCTCGCGGAACATGCGGTTGTACTTCAGCAGCCGCAGATTCTTGTCCTGCACGGTGATGGAACAGGGCACCTGGTCGAACAGGCGCTGGTATTCATCGCGCTGGCGGTTCAGCTCCGCCTGCTTGCCGCTGATGTCGCGGGCCATGCGGGTGATGGCCCCGGCCAGTTCGCCGATCTCGTCCTGCTGGCGCACGTCGGATAGGTCCACCGTGCCGCCGCGCGCCACGGCACGGGTGCCCTCGATAAGCCGGGCCACCGGCCGCGTCAGAAAGCGCCGCAGGAACAGGTGCACCGCCGTGGCCCCCAGCAGGAACACCGCCGCCGCCAGGGTGACCACGCGGGTTTGAAAGGACAGCACCTCGGCTTCGGCGGCTTCCAGCGAAAGCCCCACCTCCAGCGCGCCCAACACCAGCTTGTCCGCCGGGTGGAAGTGGCAGGGCTCGCCCGAGCAGCCGGGCTCGTTCATGATGGGGGTAAGGCTGCCCAGCAGACGGCGTCCGCCCTCGTCGGTGAACACGCGGGTGCGTTCGTGCAGGGCCAGCCACTTGCGGGGTTCTGCCGTGCGGTGGCAGGCGGCGCAGGCCTCGTCGCGGATGTTGGTGCGGCGCTCCACCTCATCCGGGTCGCCCGAGAACTTGATGACGCCTTCCTTGTTGTAGATGCGGATGGAGACGATGTCCTTCTGGCGGGCCACGTCGCTGATGATCTGGTTGATTTCGTCGCGGGCGTTCAGCATCATGGCGTAGCGCGCGCCCAGGCGAATGGTGGTGCCCAGGCGGTCGCCCCCGGCGGCCAGTTCCTCGTGCAGGTGCTCGCGCTGGTAGCGGATGCTGCCCAGCGACAGCACCAGCACCCCCAGGAACAGCGCCGCGCCGCTGCCCGCCACCACCTTGGCGGCCAGGCTGGCGCCCGACAGGAGGCGCAGGCGGCGCCCCCATCCGGGCTTGCCGGGTCGCCCGGCATGGGCGGAACCGGGTCTTGCGCCCGTACCGCCGCCGGCTCCCGTGCCCGTGTCCGGGGGAGATGTACCGCCCGCCCCGGCGGTCATTGCGGTCATGGCAACCTCCCGTGCCGCCGCCCCGCGCGCCCCACACACCGGGCCGCCCACGGTCAGGACACGCGGGCCGGGCGGGTACGCGGCGAGCCGATGCCTTCCGCATCGTCAGGCCCGTCCCGTCCGTCCAGTCCGTCCAATCCCACTGGGCCTTCCGGTTCGCACGGTTCCGATACGGGCGGCGGGACGCGGGGCGGCGCGGGGATCATGCGGGATGGGCAGCCACCCGATGGCGTGCCGCTGGCGGGCGCGGATTTTCCGGGCCCATGGAATCCCGCCGGTTCCGCATAACCGGATGCTTCCGCAAGCCCGGCCAGCGCGCGCAGTTCCCGTTCGGCCTCCTGGCGGTGCTCGGCCACGGTGCCCGGGCACCAATCGCCGAACTTCACCCCCTGATCCACGTAGCGCAACAGTTCACCAAAGGTAATGGCGTCCAGCCGGGCGAACATGGCCCTGCTGCATTCCTTCCAGACCATGCGCGTGAGGCAGCCGGGGGCATGGGTGCAGTTTTCCTCGTCGCGGCCGCAACCCACCATTTCCGCCCCGCCTTCCAGCACGCGCACCACGTCGCCCACGGAAATGTCGTCGGGCGAGCGTCCCAGACGGTGACCGCCGTTGGGCCCGCGCTGGCTCACCAGCAGACCCGCCTCTTTCAGCGACCGGCTGATCTTTTCCAGATACTTCTGCGAGACATCCAGCCGACGCGCCACGTCGCGCATCAGCACCGGCCCCAGACGGCTGTGCTGGGCGATGTCCAGCATCATCCGCGTGCCGTAGCGGCTGTTGGTCAGCAATCGCATGCCCTGCCCCCTCGGTTGACGGTCATGCCATGGCAAGGGACGGAAACCCACACCCCCGCGCCCTGCCGTGCCCATGCAGGAAGCATCCGCCATCTCCACATGCCGTCTCCAGCAACGGACATTTCATGCACTTCTCCACACCATACCATACCGCATTGGTATATTCAACAACACCAGCCACCTAACATGTTCACTCCACATCATTCCAATCTGGATTAAACTGTTTCCACGTTGCGAATACACTTTTCATAAAAGGGAGAGGCACTACAAGAAATGGCTCATGCCGCACCCGTCGTGGCGCCATGAAACAGAAGGCGTCCCTTCCTGCATGAAAGGGACGCCGGAGCGGGCATGAAAAGGTACGGCCAGGGACGCGTCCTGAAGGTGCAGCACAAGGCTTCCGAGTCGCAAAAGGCTCGGCGGGCGGACTGGCCTGTGGGGCCGGGGCGGGGCGGGAAGGAGCGAGGGACAGGGAACCGACGGGAAGCGGAAGGCAGCCCGGCTAGACGCCCGGCCTGCCTGACCTGTCGGCCATGTCGGACGTCATGCCCCCGTCAGGGTGCGGGTCGAGTTCCGTCGCGTCGGGCAGACCCTTGGCGAGGTCGTCCAGGGTAATGGCGTCAAGGGCCGATTCCACGGCATCGGCCGCGCGGGTCCAGCCAAGGCAGGTCAATTTGTCGCCGGGCGTATCGGCAAGGGTGCAGTGCTCCGCGATGCGGATGCCCCCTTCCATGAGCCGCACCACCGCGCCCAGGGTGATCTTGCCGGGCGGCAGGGCAAGGCGATGCCCGCCCATGGCGCCCCGCGCGCTGGCCGTAAGCCCGGCACGGCGCAGATCCTTGAGTATCTGCTCCAGAAACTGGACGCTGATGTCCGTGTGTCGCGACAACGTGGTGGTGGTCAGCGGCCCCTCGGTACCATGCACCGCAAGGGCAACCAACACCCGTGCCGCATAGCGTGTTCTGGCGGTGAGCTTCATGCCGTTTCGTGGTCTCCCGTTGCGGCGGCGCGCGAGAGTGCGCGCCGTCCACTGCGGTACACCTACACCATGCCCGCACGGCATTCAACCGCATTAGTCGGAAATGGAACGCTCCTGTTCCGGAGGGCATGCACCACCCCCCTCTTCGTATCGGAGTGCATTCATCTAGGATGTCTTTACTCCGGAACAGCGTTTCACCAAGGAAGCATTTCTGAAACATCCAACAATGCTTCCCCATCGTGCCAGCGGCAGACCCATCCCATGCGCCGCGCCGTCGAAAGCCCATCGCCCGGAGTTGCGTCAGCGTGTGTTCTCGCCGGTGCGCAGGCCAGAGCTCACCTCGTCCCGTGCCGCCCAGAGTTCCCCGGCGATTTCGAAAAAGGCGTCCAGGGGCCGGGGATCGAACTGGGTGCCCCGCCCCTCGCGCATGATGCCGAGAGCCTTGTCGAACTCGAAGGCGGGCTTGTAGGGCCGCTTGCTGGTCAGGGCGTCGAACACGTCGGCCACGGCCACGATGCGCCCCTCCAGGGGAATGCCCTCGGACGACAGGCCGCGCGGATAGCCGGACCCGTCCCAGCGCTCGTGATGGGTGCCCGCGATGGTGGCGGCAATGCGCACCACCCGCGACGAAGAAGCCGTCAGTATCTTCTCGCCGATGGTGGTGTGGTGCTTCATGACGGCGAATTCCTCGGGCGTCAGCCTGCCGGGCTTGAGCAATATGGCGTCCGGCGTGCCGATCTTGCCCACGTCGTGCATGGGCGCGGCCACGCGCAGGTCGCGCAGCCCATCGGCGTGCATGCCGAGGGCGGCGGCTATGCCCTCGCTGTAGAAGGCCATGCGCAGGATGTGGTCGCCGGTGTCGTCGTCCTTGTAGGCGGCGGCAAGGGTGAGCCGGTTCAGGGTGTCGAGGTACGACCGCTCCAGTTCCGCGCGCGAGGCACGCAGGTCGAGCACGGTGCGCCCCAGATCGTCTGCGAATGCGCGCAACTGCCCGTGGGCCATCCGCAATTGTTCGCGCGTTTCCTCCATGGCGGAGCAGGCCGCGTCCGCCGCCTCGTCGAGGCGGCTGGCGGCGGGATTCCTGTTGTCGCGAGTGGCGTCGTGCGTCATGTGGTTCTCCCGTACATTGCGGACCCGCCGCAGGGGCGAAAAAAACCGGCCATACCGGGCCGGAACCTGGCCAGAACAGGCAAGAACAAGGCAGGAACCGGACCGCCCCCTTCCGCCAGGGCCGCGCCGGACCTTGGAAACAGCCCCGTGCGCCCATCCCGGGGCCGCGCCGGTATCGGGCTTGCGCCCGTACGGGGCCCGGCGTGACATGGCATGACGGCCGCGCCGGGCCAGGAAAACAGCTCCGCGCGCCCATCCCGGGGCCGCGCCGGTATCGGGCTTGCGCCCGTGCGGGGCCCGGCGCGGCCTGGGGGTGGGGACAGCTCCGGAGCAGGTGGGCCGCACGGGGCTCCCCCAATCCGCCGTCCTGCCCCGGAGTGGGCCATCGGCCCGCGCGCATGGAACCCATGCGCGGCGCGCCGAGCCCGGAGATTCAGCGTGCGGCGAATTCCCCCGTGTCCGCCCCGGCCCTTTCAAGGCAGGCTGGCAGGTGCACGGTCACCGTGGTGCCACGGCCCACCTCGCTGGCAAGGGTCACCTCTCCCCCGTGCAGCCGGGCGATGGCCCGCGCCAGGGTAAGCCCGATGCCCAAACCTTCGCGGTTACGCGTCAGGTAGCCCTGCGCCTGATAAAAACTCTCGAACACACGCTCGCGCTCCTGCGCCCCGATGCCGATGCCGGTGTCCGCCACCTCCACCAGCACCGCGCGGCCAGCGCACCCCACCTCGCCAAACGCATCCCCGTCCCCGGCCGCGCCGCGCGGCGGCTGGCAGCGCACGGTCACCATGCCTCCCTTCCGGTTGAAACGGATGGCGTTGTGCACCACATGCAGGAACATCTCCCGCAGCAGCGCGGCGTTGCCGCGCACCGTCACCGGCACGACGCCCAGGGGCGTCGGCCCCAGCACCACGCCGTGCGCGGCGGCCAGGGCGGAAAGCTCTTCCCGCACATCGCCCAGCACCCGGCGCACGTCCACCGGCGCGTCGGCCGCCTCCACGCGCCCGCCCTGCACCTCTGCAAAACGCACCACCTCGCGCACCATGGCGTGCATGCGCCGCGCGGCCTGCAACAGGTGCCCCAGCAGTTCCTCGGCGTCGGCGTCGCCCCGGCGGCGCGCCTCGTCCAGAAGCACATCGCCCAGCCCAAGGATGCCGTTGAGCGGGGTGCGCATCTCGTGCGAGATGATGGCCAGGAAATCCTGCTTCAGGTGCTGCACCCGGCGCTGCATGCTGATGTCGTGCAACACCAGCACCCGGCCGCCGTCGCGCATGGGCGAGGTGGCCACCCGCACCACGCGCCGCGCCACGCCTTCGGGCGCAGGCAGTTCCAGTTCCACCACCCGCGTCCCGTCCATGTCCGGCCCGCCCTCATGGGGCCGCGCCCCGCCCTGCCCGCCCGGCGGCATTCCACCCTCGACGCCCTCTCCGACCCCGCCAGCCGGGCCCGGCAACACGGCGGCGGCCCCGGCCCCGCCCAGCAATTCCGCCAGCGGCCTGCCCTCCACGCCCGACCGGGGGCGCTCCAGCATGGCGCACGCCGCCCTGTTGACGGTAACGGCCACGCCCGCCGCATCCACGGTGAGCATGCCGTCGGCCATGGAATCGATGACCGCGCGCAGCCGTTCGTTGACGGCCTGCAACTCCGCGCGCTGGGCCCGCTCCACGGTGTACAGTTCCGCCAGATCCTGGGCGTAGCGCACCGTCTGCATGGACACTTCGCCGCATTCGGCGGCGGTGGCGTCCGCGCGGGGTTCATCCGGCGCGTGGGTCATCCCAGAAACTCCTCTATCTTGCGGATCAGCGCCAATGGGCTGAATGGCTTCGGAAAGTAGTCGTCGGCTCCGGCGCGCAGCCCCTCCTCGCGGTCCTGGGTCTGTCCCTTGGCGGTCAGCATGATGATCCGGCACGCCGCCGTGGCCGGATCGGCCCGGATGCGCCGGGTGGCTTCCAACCCGTCGATCTCGCCGGGCATCATCACGTCCATCAGGATCAGGTCCGGCCGGTGCAGGCGAGCCATTTCCACGGCCTGCAAGCCGTTTTCAGCCTGCAATATCTGATAGTTGCCGATGCGCAGGGTAGCCTGCACCAGTTCGCGCACCTCGTACTGGTCTTCGGCGATGAGTATTCGTTTCATGGCGCATTCCCCTTGCGTGACGGCATGATCGGGAGCACGTGCCGGTGGCGCGACGCCACCGGCGCATCAGTACCGCTCGAAGTCGGCGTCGGACACGGCCGCGTCGTCAAGATTCAGGGTCACACCGGCCCGGCCGGCCTTGCCGGTCTTTCCGGCAGGGGCGGGCTCCTCCCGCCCGCCGTGCAGCGCCCCGCCGTCGGCGGGCACGCCCACCCGCGCGGACCGGCGGATTTCCAGCCCGCCCGAAGGCGCGGGCACGACCGGCGGCAGCATTGGCGACAGGATCGGCGGCGAAGCCGCCGGTGTTCCGTATGCCCCCGGCGCGCCCCCCGGCAGCCGGAAGAACGCCACGGTGCGGGCCAGTTGCGTGGCCTGCCCGGCCAGTTCTTCCGACGTGGCCGCCATGGTCTCGGAGGCCGAGGCATTCTGCTGGATGACCGAATCGAGCTGCTGCACGGCCTTGTTGATCTGCTCCGCGCCCACGCTCTGCTCCTTGCTGCCCGCCGCGATCTCCTGCACCAGTTCCGCCGTCTTCTGGATGCTGGGCACCAGCGTGCCCAGCATGCTGCCCGCCCGTTCGGCCAGGGCCACGCTGGACGACGACAGCTCGCCAATCTCCGCCGCCGCCGCGCCGCTGCGCTCGGCCAGCTTGCGCACCTCGGAGGCCACCACGGCAAAGCCCTTGCCGTGCTCGCCCGCGCGGGCCGCCTCGATGGCGGCGTTGAGGGCCAGCAGGTTGGTCTGCCGGGCGATCTCCTGCACGATGGAAATCTTTTCCGCGATGGTCTTCATGGCCCGCACCGTCTGGGCCACGGCCGTGCCGCCCTCGCGGGCGTCCTCGGCCGAGCGCAGGGCGATGCGGTCCGTCTCGGCCGCGTTTTCGGCGTTCTGCTGGATGTTCGAGGTCATCTGCTCGACGGAGGCGGACACCTCTTCCACCGCGCTGGCCTGCTCCGTGGCCCCCTGGGCCATGGTCACCGCCGTCTCCGACAGTTCGCGGCTGCCCGCCGTGACGCCGTGGGTGGTTTCCATCACCTCGCCGATGACCCGGCGCAGATTGGCGGTCATGGCGCGAATGGCCTCGGCCACGCTGCCCACCTCGTCGCGGCTGGTCACGGCCACATCGGCCGTCAGGTCGCCAGAGGCCACCAGACCGGCCACATCGCGAATGCCCTGCAACGGCCGCGCTATGGACCGGCTGGCCAGCAGCCACGCGCAGCCCACCACCACGGCCACGATGCCCGCCGCCCAGCCCGCCACCGACAGCGCGGCCATGCGCACGTGGGCGTTCACCTCGTCCAGCGACGAAACGATCTCGAACGCGCCGTGCACCTCGCCCTCGCGCCAGCCCTCCATGATCCCGCCGGTCACGTCGCGCGTGCCCTTGGGGTCTCCGTGGCAGAACAGGCATTCGCGGGTCAGCTTGATGGCCCGGAAATAGCGTATCCGGTCCGGTTCGCGCAGGACCATCTCCAGTTGGCCCGACGCGGAAAGCCGGTCGAGCACGCCGCGCTCAAGCTCCGTGGGCTCGTTGGCCTGGTTGCGGGGGTGCATCTTGGGCACGCGAAACTCGTAGCCCAGCTTTTCCGCATTGGCCCTGGCCATCTTGATGGCGGTGATCACCGGCACGGCGTCCACCACCTTGTCGGGGGGCAGCTCCGCCAGCGGGCGGATCAACCCCGCCTCCAGCTTGCGGGACATCTCGCCGCGCGCGGCCTCGGCCATGAGCACCACGGCGCGGCTCTGCTGCAGGATGGCCTCGTGCGCGCCCTCGCGGATGTCGTCGATGCGCTGCGCGGCCATGATGCCCGCGATGCACACCGGCCCGAGAACGGCGATGGCCATGATCTTCGCCTTGATGCCGAACGTTCCACGCCCCACGGTCATGATTCTCCTTCGGGCCGCGCGGCCCTCTTTGCATCCGGCGGGCCGGTCATGCCCCGGCGGGCAGGGTGAAGCGCACCGTGGTGCCCACGTCCTTGGCGCTTTCCACCGCCACCTCGCCCCCGTGCGCCTCGATGAGATGCTTCACGATGCTCATGCCAAGACCCGTGCCGGGTATGCCGGTATTCGAGGCGTCGCCCCGATAGAATTTCTCGAACACGCGGGTGAGCTGTTCCGGGCTCATGCCCATGCCGTTGTCGCGCACGCTGATCTCGTGCGCGCCCTCGCCCGGCCGCAGCCGCACCTCCACCACGCCGCCGCCGGGGGAGTACTTGACCGCGTTGCTGAGCACGTTGTCGAGCACCTGCGCCACCTTGTCGGCATCCACCACGGCGGTCACCGGCGTCTCCGGCAGCAGCAGCCGGAACGAATGCCGCCGGGTGCCCACGATGTGCGCGGCCACCTTGCGGCGGATCAACGCCACCAGGTCGCACGGCCTGCGCTTGAGGCTGAAGCCCTGGCCCATCTCTATGCGCGAGATGTCCAGCAGGTCCGCCACGATGCCGGTGACCAGCGCGGCCTGCTCGTTGATGTAGCCAAGGTACTGGCGCTGTTCCGCCGGGGGAATGTCCGGCCCGGTGACCAGCAGTTCGGAAAAGCCCAGGATAGTGGTGAGCGGGGTGCGCAACTCGTGCGCGGCGGTGGTGAGGAATTCGCTTTTCATGCGGTCGAGTTCGCGTTCGTTGGTCACATCATGCAGCACGGTGACCACCCCGGCGCGGTCGATGCGCTCGGCGCTGCCGCCGCGCGCGTCCCGCACCTCGGAGGTGCTGGCCGTGTAGTGGTGGGTGGTCCCCGCCTCTGTGGGACGCGAAAAGCCGAACTGGCAGGGCGCGCCGCCCAGGGTGTCGTCCAGGCAGTGCACCAGCCGCCTGCTCAGGGTCTCGTCCTCGATGAGGTCGGCCACCGCCTCGCCTTCCAGGTCGCCGGGGGCGGCAAGGCCCAGGATTTCCTCCGCCGCGGGGTTTGTGAGCACCACCCTGTGGGTGGGATCCGTCACCAACAGCCCCTCAGACACCGAGCGCAGGATGAGGTCGATCTTCTCGCGGTGCGATTCGGCCGTGCGCAACGCCTCTTCCAGGTCGCGGGTGCGCTCCAGCACCATGTTCTCCAGCCGGGCGCGGTAGCCCTGCAATTCCGCCTCGGCGGCGCGGCGCTCGCTGATGTCCTCCAGCATGCCCACGGCGTACTGCATGTCTCCCTTGCGCCCCCGGATGGCCGCAACGGCCAGCCGCACCGGAAACACCGCGCCGTCGCGCCGCAGGTGTTGCGTTTCCAGAAAGAACCCGTTGCGCTCGCCCCGGTGCAGTTCCGCGAACAGGGCGCGCACGTCGCCCGCCTCGTGCCCGTGCACCAGTTCCGAAAAATGCCCCAGCGGCAGTTCCGCCGCCGCGAACCCGTGCAGCGCGTTGAACAGCCGGTTGGTCTTGACCAGGCTGCCGTCATGGTCGGCGATGAACACGCCAAGGGGGGCATGCTCGAACACGGCGCGAAAGCGCGCCTCGCTCTGCTGCAGGGCTTCTTCCTGCTTGCGGCGGCGGCTGACGTCGCGCCCGATGCCGAAGACCAGCACCTTGTCGCCGTCGCGCACGGGCACGGAGACCGACTCTATCCAGTTCTCGCGCCCGTCGGGCCGCAGCCAGGAATACACGGCGCTCTGCGGGCCGCGCAGCCCGCCGTCGTCGCGAAAGGGATCGGTGGCCTTGCGCCCGCCCAGATACGCCTGCAAGCCGCGCACGTCGTCCACCACCCGCAGTTCGTCACGGGTGCGCCCGGCCATGCGTTCGTAGCCCCGGTTGCAGTCCACCAGACGGGGCGGCCGACCGTCGGCGTAGTGTTCGTAGACGGAAATGCCGTCCAGCGAATGCTCGAAGATGGTGCGGTAGCGCACCTCCGCCTCGCGCAGGCCGCGCTCGGCCAGACGCTGGGCGGTGATGTCGCGCAGGGCCACCAGCGTGGCGGGCCCGTCGTCCCAGGTCACCGGGGCGGTGCGCACCTCCACCAGGCACGGCGTATCGGCGTTGCCGCACAGGTCCAGTTCATCGTCGCGCACCGGCACGGGCGAGGGCTGGCCCAGCATGTCTGGCAGATCGGGCAGATCGGGCAACCCGCGCCCCAGCATGGCCAGCGCCGCCGTGTTGGCGAAGCGCACCACGGTTTCGGCGTCCACCACCAGCATGCCGTCGGGATTGGCGCTGATGATGGTCTCCAACCGCTGGCGGTGCAGGCGCAGCGCGCCTTCCGCGCGCTTGCGGTCGATGGCGTAGCGGATGGTGCGGCCGATGAGCCCCTCGGCCACCTCGCCCTTGCGCAGGTAGTCCTGCGCGCCGCGCGCCACGGCCTCTTCGGCGAAGGAAGGGCTGGAAAGCCCGGTCAGCACGATGACCGGCAGTTCCGGCGCGTGGGACACCAGGCTGGCCAGGGTGTCCCAGCCCTGGCTGTCCGGCAGGCTGAGGTCCAGCAGGGCCACGTCGAACGGTTCGGCCTCCAGCCGCGCGAGGCCATCGGCCAGCGTTTCCGACCACTCGATGGCGTGCCGCAGGCCCGACCCGGAAAGCAGCAGGCGGAACAGCCTGGCGTCGCCGGGATCGTCCTCGAACAGCAGAATGCGCACCGGTTCCTGTTCCATGGTCCCTCCGGCGCGCCGTCCACGCGCCGCCTCCCCGTCCCTCCGTATCACCGCCCGGCCCCACGCGCCGCCGGGCCTGCCGCCCGCCTTCTAGTCTCCCTTCACCGGCAGGGTCACGATGCCCATCCAGAAATGCTCGATCTGCCCCACCACCTCCAGAAACTGTTCCCAGCCCACCGGCTTGGCGATGTAGCAGTTGGCGTTCAGGTCGTAGGCGTTCAGGATGTCCCGCTCCTGCCGCGAGGTGGTCAGCACCACCACCGGTATGGTGCGCAGGTCGGGCGAACCCTTGATTTCCTCCAGCACCTCGCGCCCGTTCTTGCGCGGCAGGTTCAGATCCAGCAACACCAGGTCCGGCCGGGGCGCGTCGGCGTACTGCCCCTCGCGCCGCAGGAAGGCCATGGCCTCCTCGCCGTCCTCGACCACGAACAACCGGTTGGACACGCGGTTGCCTTTCAGGGCCTCGCGCGTCAGGCGCACGTCGCCGGGGTCGTCCTCCACCAGCAGGATGTCGATGAGTCTTGCCTGATGGGCGCTGCTCATGCCCCCTCCTTACCGTTCTAGCCTTCCCTGTTTTTCTCCGTCCGGTCCCGCCTGGTCTCGCCCGGCCCCGCCAGGTTCCACCCGGTCCCGTCCGGCCTTATCCGTCCTGTCGCTCGGGCCTGTCCGGCCGATCGGGCCGTTCTGGCTTGTCTGGAATGACAAACCTGAACGTGCTGCCCCGGCCCGGAGTCGATTCCACGTCTATGCTGCCGCCATGCCGTTCGACGATCTTCTTGCACACCGCAAGGCCTATGCCGGTGCCGGGGTACCTGCCGGGCCCGTGCAGCCGCTGGAACACCCGGAAGATGCGCTCGAAATGCTCGGCCTTCATGCCGATGCCGTTGTCGCTCACGAGAAAGCGCCACGCGCCCCCGGCCCGTTCCGCGCTCACGGCGATGCGGGGCGCGTTCTGCGACCGGTACTTCACGGCATTGCCCACCAGGTTGCGCATAAGCTGTTCCATCTGCACCCTGTCGGCCCGTATCAGGGGCAGCGGCCCCCGCTCCACGGTGGCTCCGGCTTCGTCCAGCATCAGGCCAAGGTCGGAGAGCACCGTGTCGAGCACCGTTTCCATGTCCGTGTCCGCGAATTCGCGCCCCTGCGTGCTGACCCGCGAATAGGCCAGCAGATCCTCGATCATGTCCTTCATGCGGCGGGCGGCGTCCACGGCGAAGCCGATGAACTCGTCGGCGTCGCTGTCCAGTCGCCCCACGTAACGCTTGGCCAGCAGATCGAGAAAACTGGCGATCTTGCGCAGCGGTTCCTGCAGGTCGTGCGAGGCGATGTAGGCGAACTGCTCGAGCTCGGCATTGGAGCGGCGCAATTCCTCGGCTTGGCGTTCCAGGTGCAGTTCCGCTTCCTTGCGGTGGGTCACGTCGCGCCCAGAGGCGTAAACCAAGCCTTCTTCCGGCAAGGCCACGAAGGTCCAGGACAGCCACCGGTACACCCCGTCCTTGCAGCGGAAGCGGTTTTCGATCACGGCATCCACCGTCCCGCCGCCCAGCCCCTGCTGGCTGGCCTGCGCATCGTCGGGATGCACGAAATCCAGAAACGGCTGACCCACCGCCTCTTCCGCCGGGTAGCCGAACAGCCGCTCCCAGGCCGGATTCACCCGGCGCAGCGCCCCCTGCTGGGTAACGATGGCCACGGGGTCCAGCGACAGGGCGAAGAAGCGTTCCGCCTCCTGCTCGGCGCGCTGCCTGCTGATGGCCTCGCGCAGCATGGAGGCGCGCGCCTCGCGCGTGGCCACGGTGCCCGCCTCCACGTCGCGGCGCAGGCGCACGGTGCGCCACAGGAGCATCAGCGAAGCCCCCACGAAAACCATCAGCAGCATGACGGCCGACCCGGCCAGCAGCAGTTCGTGGTCGGAGTACCGCGACAGCGCGTTGCCGCCGAACCAGCGGCGGTACAGGATGTCGTACTCGTCCGAGGCGCGCAGCCGGTGCAGGGACTCGTTGATCGCCGCCACCAGATGGGTGTTGCCCTTGGCCACGCCGAACGAATAGCGCAGGGTGCGCAGGGGCACCCCGGAGGATTCCAGCGGAGCCTCGGTGGACAGGCGGCGGATGATGTGCTCAACCACCGGTTCGGGGGCCACCAGTGCGTCGGCACGGCCCCAGGCCACGGCCATCACCGCGTCCAGCGGCGTGACCGTCGGCAGCAGCCGCTGCCCCGGCATGCCGCGCAGGTACTGGTGGCTGGCATGGTTTTCGACCACCGCCACCAGCATGCCCGCAAGGTCCGCCACGCCCCTGGGGCGCGCGGCGCTGTCGCGGCGCACGTAGATGCGTTCGGGCATTTCGGCGGCGGGCTCGCTGAACTCCAGCCGCTGCAACCGCTCCGGCGTCTCGGCCACCAGGGACAGCACGTCCAGGTCGCCGACGGTCAGCTTGCCCTGCAGGGACATGCCGCTGTCATCGGCGTCGAACACCGCGCGCTGGCCCGCCGCCCTGGCCATGGCCTCGGCCAGGTCGCGCGCGAAACCGGCGGGCACGCCCTCCACCATGTAGCTGAGCGGCGGATAGGTGGTCAGCAGGCCGATGCGCAGGGCCGGGGCATCCGGGGCCAGCCCGTCTGCCCCCGCGTCGGCGACGGCAGGCTTGCCGGCGGAACCGGGCGACTCCCGCTCCTGCTGCCCGTGCGCGGCATCCTGCGCCGCCCAGGCGCTGGCCGCGTAATCCCCCGCCATGCGGCCGGCCCACCCGCCATGCGGCAACAGCAACAGCAGAAGCAGCAGCAACGGCGGCACGACGGCGGACAGGCGCACCGCGCCGGGTCCGGCATTTCCGTTGGCGCGGCCCGCCGCCGCGTTGTCGTCTCGATACGGCATGCCAGCCTTACTGTTCCAGGTATTGGCTGGCGTGCACGCCACGTCCGCGTTCATCATCGCCGCCGTCCACCGGGGCCAGGCGGTAGCCCAGCTCCTGCGCGATCTGCTCCAGGGGCGTCACGTCGCGGGTGGTGCGCAGTATCTGGAAAAACGTCTCCACGCCCAGCTTGGCCCCGAGGTCGAACGGGTTCAGTTCACGCATCAGCGTGGGATAGGGCTTGCCAATGGTGCGCGCCACCTCGCGCGCCTGGCTTCTGCTGCTGAGCACCGCCCCCTGCACCATTCTGGTGATCCACTTTTCGGACATGTTCCCTCCTGCGGCCGTCGTCGGCCGACAGGAAAGGCAATATCAAGAAGCATGCCGGGGAATTCGGTTGGCCGCATGACCGTTCCGGCGCAAGGCGCGCATGCAACACCCCGTATCTGCTGGTGTTGCTCTTTTCGACGGGGAACTGTATGCCTCATGCTGTATCTGAAGGTGAGAAACTCGTCTCACGAAATGAGACTACGTATCACGGGGTGAGACAGGCCCTATTCCCCGCCGCGCCGCGAAGCCCCGCATCCGGGATGGCTCCGGATCGCCTCGCGGAGCGGCCCGGCATGGCCCGCCCCGAAGGATCACGAAGAGTACCGAGAGGTCGCCATGCCTCGAAAAACCCGGCCATCGCCCCCGCCGCACCGGCAGCGCCCGGCCGCGTCCGGCGCCATGCCCACTGCCACGCCCGATGCCGCGTCCGGCGGTGGGCCCGGCGGTGGTGCTGACGCCCGGCCGTCCCAGACGGAAACGCAAGCCACGGGCCTTCACGCGGGCGGCTCCATTCCGCTCTTCGAGCACAGCGTGGCCCCCATGCTGCTGATCGACCCGGCCGATGGGGCAATAGTGGACGCCAACCCCGCCGCCTGCCGTTTCTACGGCTACCCCCGCGAACGCATGGCGGGCATGCCCATCTCCCGCATCAACACACTGGACGGCCACGAACTGGCCCTGCGCATGAACGAGGCCTTTTGCTGCGACCGTTCGGCGTTCCGCTTCCGCCATCGCACGGCGTCTGGCCTGGTGCGCGAGGTGGAGGTGCACAGCGGGCCGGTATGGCTGAACGGCCGCGCCCTGCTACATTCGGTGGTGCACGACGTATCGGCGTTGCACGACTCGGAACGGCGCGTGGAGCGGGTGCAGCGGCTGAACGACCTGCGCGCGGCCCTCATCCGGGGCGGCGCGCCCGAGGAAAAGCTGCGCCTGCTGGCCCGGGAGATCATGACCATCTTCGGGGCGGGGGCATGCCGCATCTGGCTGGCCCGCCAGGGCGACCGCTGCGGCCAGTGCCCGCATGCCGGGTCGCCATGCCCCACGGCCGCGCGCAATGCCCCAACCTGCCTGCACCTGGTGGTGGAAGAGCCGCCCTCTCCGTGCTGCAGGCCCGTCCCCACAGAAAGGACGGAAGGGGTGGACGGGGCCGAGCCCGATCCCCGCCTCGCCCGCATCCCCTTCCGCCACGGCCCCGTGGGCCGCGCCGCCTCGGCCAGCACCCGGCGCCCGGTGCTGCACGCATCACCAGAGGCAGATGCCCCCCTGTCCTGCGATTGCGGCGTGTTCACCGCCTACGCCATCCGTATCGGCCAGGGCATTTCCGGCGGCGTGCTGGGTGTGCATCTGCCCTCCCTGGACCCCATTACCGACATGCAACTCGAGGGGCTGGCGCACACGGCCGGGCACCTGCTGCAGGCGGCCCGCACCGCCGACGCCACCCGCCGGGCCTTACGCGGGCTGGACAGCCGCATTCGCAAGCGCACGGCCCAGTTGCGCCAAGCCAACATGCTGCTGCGCCGCGAAGTGGCCGAGCGCCGCCGGGCTGAACTGGCCCTGCGCCGCAGCCGCGACCTGCTGGAGCACGGCGAGCGCATCGGCCATCTGGGCAGCTACTGGCGCGACATGGAAACCGGGCGCGGCCAATGGTCGGACAACCTGTTCCGCATGTTCGGGTTTCCCCCGGCGGCGGAATCCCCCTCGTTCGCGCGGTTCTTCGACCGCATCCACCCCGGCGACCGCGCCCGGGTGGCCGGGGAACTGCATCACGCCCTGGAGGCCCGATCCACCGCCTTGGTGGAATACCGCTACCAGGGGCCCAGCGGGCTGTACCGCCACGCCCGGCAGCAGGTGACCTTCGACAACGCGCCCCGCACCGGCCACAAGCTGCCGCTGGCGATGCACGGCATGGTGCAGGACGTGACCGAGCAGCGCCAGCGCGACGAACTGCTGCGGCTGCAGCGCGACCTGCTGCTGGCCCTCGGCATCACCACCACCGTGGAGGACTGCCTGGGGCTGTGCCTGCGCACCGCCCTGCGGGCCGAAAGCGTGGATGCGGGGGCCGCCTGGCTGCGCGTGGACATGACCGGCACGCCGCGTGCGCCCCATTTGCCCGACACGCCCGATACGCGAGTCGCCCCTGCCCGGCACGAATGGCGGCTGGTGGCCGCGCAGGGGTTCGAGCCGGTGGTGCTGGCCAGGGTGCGCCGCCTGCCCATGGGCATACCCGCCACGCGCCTGATGGAAGCGGGCCGCCCCGTGCCGGAAACCCCGCCGGAGCAGGAGTCATGCTGCATGCTCACCGGCGACGCGGAACTGGACGCGCTGGCCGCCGCCTCGGGCGTCAGCTGCGCGCATCTTCTGCCGGTGATCCACGAAGGCCGGGCCGTGGCCTGCCTGCTGGTGGGCACGCGGGGGCCGGGGGCCATGCGCAAGGCCGCCCGCCATCATGTGGAGGCCGTGGCCGCGCAGGGGGGCAGCGCCTTTGCCCGCATCCTGCAACAGCAGTCGCTGCGCGAAAGCGAAGCCAACCTGCGCGCCCTGCTCAACGCGCCCCGCCTCAGCGCCTTTCTGCTCGACCCTTCGGGCCGGGTGCTGGCCTGCAACGCCACCGGGGCCGGCCGCCTGGGCACAACCCCCGACGCCATGCTGGGCCGTACGCTGGAGGAATACATTCCAGAAGAATTGCACCGAAGACGGTCCGACGCATTGGCAAGCGTGGTGGCCACGGCAACCCCGGCCACGTTCCGCGACACGCGGGGCATCCATATTTTCGACCATTCCCTGTACCCCATCGCCGATGAATCGGGCCGGGTGCACCGGGTGGCCTGGCTGGCCGAGGACGTGGCCCACGAGGTGGCCCTGGAACGGCAACTGCGCCAGGCCCAGAAAATGGAGGCCGTGGGTACCCTGGCCGGGGGCATCGCCCACGACTTCAACAACATCCTTGGCGTGATCATGAGCAACATCGAAATGTTGCGTGATACGGGCCTTACCGGCCGCGCCGCCGCCCGGGCCGACCGCATCCTCCGCGCCGCGCTGCGCGCGCGCGAGGTGGTGCGCCAGTTGCTGGCCTTCGGCCGCCCTGCGGACGAGCCTTACGCCAGGCTGGACCTGTGCCGCACCGTGGAAGACGCCCTGCACCTGGTCAGGCCGTCCATACCCGCCAGCATCACCCTGCGCACCCTGCTGCCCGCCTCCCCCTTGCCCGTGCACGGCGACGCCACCCAGATCCACCAGGTGCTGCTGAACCTGTGCACCAACGCCCTGCACGCCATGCCCGACGGCGGGGTGCTGGACGTGGCCGTGGATACGCTGGACCTTGGCGGCGACGAGGTGTTGCGCGGGTACCCGGAACTTTCGCCGGGCCGCTACGTGCTGCTTTCCGTGGCCGATTCCGGCCTGGGCATGACCGCCGCCCAACTGGAACGGGTGTTCGAGCCATTCTTCACCACCAAGCCGCTGGGCACGGGCACGGGGCTTGGCCTCAGCATGGTGCACGGCATCGCCCGCAAGCACGGCGGTACGGTGCGCGCATACTCGCAACCGGGGCAGGGGGCCAGGTTCGACGTGCTGCTGCCGCTGCTGGAACCCGAGGCCAGCCCCCCGGACGATATATCGCCGGACGTTGCATCGCCGGGCGCGGTCCCATCACGGACCGTTTCACCGGGGGACGGCCCGCCTGTCGGCGGCCCGCAGTCCCATGCACAGACGGGCGACGCCTCACACGCCAAACCCGAAAGCCCGCCAACGCATCCGGAACCCGATGTCCCTTCCCCGGCCTTGCTCCCCCCGCTGCACGTGCTGGTGGTGGACGACGAACACGACTTCCGCCAGTCCGTGGCGGAAATGCTGCACGGCATCGGCCACCGCGCCACCGGCACCGCCGACGCCGAAGAAGCCTTGCGCCTGCTGGCGGCGGGCCGCTACGACGTGGCCCTGCTGGACCTGCGCATGCCCGGCATCTCGGGGCCGGAGCTGGCGCGGACCATCCGCGCGCGGGGCCACGCCCTGCCGCTGGTGCTGTGCACCGGCAACGAAGGCGACATCTCTGCGGAAGAACTGAAGGAAACAGACATGTCCCTGATCGGCAAACCGTTCACGGGCGAGGAATTATCCCGACGCTTGCGTTTATTGTTGGAAAAGGCGTAAAGACTAGGGGATGCCTGAAATCCTCATCATCGACGACGATCCGCTGGTGGCGGAAACCCTGGCCGATCTCGCCGAGGACATGGGCCACGTAGCCTTGCGGGCCGCCTCGCTGGCCGACGGGCTGGCCCATGCCGACGCGGGCTTCGGCGACGTGGTGCTGCTGGACGTGATGATGCCTGACGGCAACGGGCTGGAGGCGCTGCCGCGCTTCGTGGCCTCGCCGCCCCGGCCGGAGGTGATCATCATCACCGGCGCCGACGCCGAGCAGTCGGCCGAGATGGCCGTGCGCAACGGCGCATGGGACTACATCACCAAGGGCGCGCCGGTAAGCGCCATACGCCTGGCCATCCTGCGGGCGCTGGAATTCCGCAACGAAAAGCTGGCCCGGTCCGCCCCGCAGGGACGCCCGTTCAATCCCTCGGGCATCGTGGGCGGCAGCCTCGCCTTCATGGAGTGCCTGGACCTGGTGGCCAAGGCCGCGCGAAGCGACGTGCCGGTGCTGATCACCGGCGAAACGGGCACCGGCAAGGAGCTGGCCGCGCGGGCCATCCACGAGAACAGCGACCGGGCGGGCCATCCCTTCGTGGTGGTGGACTGCGCCGCCCTGCCCGAAAACCTGGCCGAGAGCGTGCTCTTCGGCCACGCGCGCGGGGCCTTCACCGGGGCCGACCGCGACGCCGAAGGGCTGATCCGCCAGGCGTCGGGCGGCACGCTGTTTCTGGACGAGATAGGCGAACTGCCCCCCGCCCTGCAGAAAACCTTTCTGCGCGTGTTGCAGGAACGGCGCTTCCGCCCCGTGGGCGGCCGACAGGAAGTGGAGTGTGATTTCCGGCTGGTGGCGGCCACCAACCGCGACCTTTCGGTCATGTCCCGGCGGGGCGAATTCCGCGAGGACCTGCTGTACCGGGTGCGGGCCATGCACATCGCCCTGCCCCCGTTGCGCCAGCGCGCGGACGACCTGCGCCCGCTGGCCGAGCATTTCGTGCACCAGTACTGCGAACGCAACAACCTGCCCTCGCGCATCCTGACGCCGGAACTGCTGCACGCCCTGGGCGCGCACCATTGGCCCGGCAACGTGCGCGAACTGCGCAACACCCTGGAAACCATGATCGCCTTCGCCGGTGACGTGCGCACCCTGCACCCGGTGCACCTGCCCGCGCACATCCGGGTGCGCCACGTGCGCGCGGCGGCGGGCGGCGCGCGGCCCGAGCACGGCGGATCGAACGGGGGGCCGCACGCCGGACCACATGCCGGACATGACGCCAACGCCGACCCCGTGGACACCCCCCTGGCGGGGCTGTCCATTCCCACCTGGATGACCTACCGCGACGTGGCGCTAGAGCGCGCCGCCGTGGACTACTTCCAGAACCTGCTGGCCTATGCCGGCGGCGACATGACCAAGGCCCAGCAGCTTTCCGGCCTTTCGCGCGCGCAGTTCTACCGTCTGCTGCGCAAGCTGCGCTAGGGCGCGCCCGCCCGCATGCCCCACCATAACGCACCGCATCCCGCCGACACGGAACACCCGGCCGACACGCTGAATCGGGCCTCGTACGACGCCGTTGCCCCGGAGTGGGACGCAGCGCGCCAAGCCTTTTACGGCCGCGAGCGAAACTACCTGGACCTGCTGCTGGAGGACCTGCCCCCGGCGGCCGGACGCCCCCTGGTGCTGGACGCGGGCTGCGGTGCCGGGCGGCCCATGGCCGAATACGTGCTGCGCCGGGGATGCGGTGTGCTGGGCATCGACCGGTCACCGGCCATGATCGCGCTGGCCAGCCGAAGATTTCCGCAGGCACGATGGACGATCGCCACGCTGGAGGACTACCCCTTCGGCGAGCCCTGTCATGCCGCCATCCTGTGGGACTGCCTGTTCCACATCCCGCGCCAGCGCCACGCGGCCATCCTGGCCAAGGCCGTGCGTGCCCTGCATCCCGGCGGGCGGCTGATGCTCACGGTGGGCGGTTCGGCCCACCCGGCCTTCACCGACGTGATGTTCGGCCGGGAATTCTTCTACGATTCGCATCCACCAGAGCGGGTGGCCGACATGCTGCGCGGCCTTTCCTGCGATATCCTGCTCGGCGAATTCATGAACCTGCCGACGGACGGGCGGGAAAAGGGGCGCTACGCCTTCGTGGCGCGCAAGGCGGGGTAGACCCCGCAATCCGCCGCCGAAACAAGAACAGCCCCCGCGAACACGCGGGGGCTGTCGTATGTCGCACCGCCGGACCGTCCGGGAGAGGACCGGAAGAGGGATGGCCTGACTGGGGTTTACGCCGGGCGCCCCTTGTCAATTGGCCGCGACGGGTGCGAGCGCTTCACGGTTCTCCGCGTCCCCAAGCCCCGCGCCGGGCATGGGCTGGCCATTCCAGCCGCCGCCCAGCGCCTTGAACAGGGTCAGGCGGTTGCTCTGCCGCGAAAGCAGGACGGACACCAGGTTCTGCCGGGCGGTGGCGTAAGAGCGCTGGGCGTCGAGCTTGGCCAGGTAGCCGTCCACGCCGCGCTCGTAGCGCTGGGTGGACAACTCGTAGCTCTTGCCCGTGGCCCGCACCAGCGAGGCCTGGGCCTCGGCCTGGGTCGCCAGCGACGCGCCCTGCGCCAGCGCGTCGGACACTTCCTGGAACGCCGTCTGCACGGCCTTTTCGTACTGAGCCACATAGATGTCCCGGTCCGCCTCGGCGGACTCCACCCCGGCGCGGATGGCCCCGGCATGGAAGAGGGGCAGGGTGGCCTGGGGCACGAAGCTCCAGGTGCGCGACCCCGCGCGGAACAGGTCGTTCATCTCGGTGCTGGCGTTGCCATAGCTGGCGGTAAGCCCGATGCGCGGGAAGTATTCCGCCCGCGCCGCGCCGATGTTGGCATTGGCCGCCTTCAGGGTGTGCTCCGCCGCCGCCACGTCCGGCCTGCGGGCCAGCACTTCCGACGGCAGTCCGGCGGGCACCTCCGCCAGCGGGGCGATGTCGGCCAGCTTGCGGGCCGGGGTCAGGTCCGCCGTCAGGGGCGCGCCCAGCAGCAGGGCCAGCGCGTTTTCGTCCGCCGTCACCGTGGCCTCGGAGGCGGCGACGTTGACGCGGGCCGTATCCACGGTGGTCTGGGCCGAGGCCACGTCCAACTCCCCGACGATGCCGTTTTCGTAACGGCTTTTCACCACCGCGAACGAAGCGCGCTCCGTGTCCAGTATCTCGCGCGCCAGGTCCAGCTGTTCGCGGTCGGCGGCCAGGGTCAGGTAGGCCTGCCCCACTTCGGCCACCAGGGTCAGCTGCACGCTGCGGGCCGAGGCGTCGGTGGACAGGTACTGTTCCAGCGCCTGTTCCTTCAGGCTGCGCACGCGCCCGAACAGGTCCAGTTCGAACGAACTGAACCCCACCCCCACCGAATACGCGTGCGAGGTGTACGACCGGCCCGTGGACGAAAGCGGCGCGGAGGTGCGGCCCATGTCCGCCGAACCCGTGGCGTCGATGTGCGGGAACAGGTCTGCCCGGGCGATGGCGTGCTGGGCGCGGGCCTTCTCTATCTGCAGCACGGCCACGCGCAGGTCGCGGTTGTTGGAAAGCGCCAGGTCGATCAGGCGTGCCATGGGCGCATCGGCCACCACCTGCCGCCAATCCTGGGGCATGGCTGCGGGCTGGGCAGCGGCTTGGCCGACGGTCTGATCGACGGTCTGGCCGCCCGCCGCGCCCGCATTCCATGCGGCGGGCAGTTCCGGCGCGGGCCTGTGGTATTCGGGTATCAGCGAGCAGCCGGTCAGCGGCGTCATGGTCAGCGCCACAAGCGCCGCCGCCGCGATCCGGGTCGCCTTGCGCAGGCATGTCGGACGAATCATCGCGTCACCTCGCCGGGGGTTCCGGCAGGATTGTCGTTGGAAGGCAGGGGATCGCCGGGCGTTCCGGAATCCGGGGCCTGCGGGGTCGCCCCCTTTCGCTTGCGCGTGGCGAACCGGTAGACCAGCACGAAGAACACCGGCACGAAGTACACGGCCAGCACCGTGGCCGAGAGCATGCCGCCGATGACCCCGGTGCCGATGGCCCGCTGGCTGCCGGACCCCGCGCCCGTGCTGATGGCCATGGGCAGAACCCCCAGCACGAAAGCCAGCGAGGTCATCAGGATGGGCCGCAGCCGCAGCCGCGCCGCCTCCACGGTGGCTTCCAGCAGGGGTTTGCCCGCCTTCACCAGGTGCATGGCGAACTCCACGATGAGGATGGCGTTCTTGGCCGCAAGGCCGATGGTGGTCAGCAGCCCCACCTGGAAGAACACGTCGTTGTTCAGCCCCCGCCCGTAGGTGGCCGCCAGCGCCCCCAGGATGCCCAGCGGCACCACCAGGATCACCGCCGTGGGCACCGACCACGACTCATACAACGCGGCCAGGCACAGGAACACCACCAGAATGGAGATGGCATACAGCGCCGGGGCCTGCGAGCCGCTCATGCGCTCCTGGTAGGACAGGCCGGTCCATTCGATGCCCACCCCGGCGGGCAGCTTGGCCGCCATTTCCTCGACGGCCTGCATGGCCTCGCCGGTGCTGCGGCCGGGCGCGGCCGACCCCAGCAGTTCCACGGCGGGCAGGCCGTTGTAACGTTCCAGACGCGGCGAACCGTAGGTCCAGCGGCTGGACGAGAACGCCGAGAACGGCACCATGTTGCCCTGCGTGTTGCGCACGTGCCAGTCGTTGATGTCTTCCGGCATCATGCGGAACGGCGCATCGCCCTGCAGGTAGACCTTCTTCACGCGGCCCCGGTCGATGAAGTCATTGACGTAGGAGCCGCCCAGCGCGGTGCTCAGCGTGTCGTTCACGTCGGCCATGGACAGACCGTGCGCGCCCGCCTTGGCCTGGTCGATGTCGATCTGGAACTGCGGGGTATCCTCCATGCCGTTGGGCCGCAGCACGGCAAGGGCCGGATTCTGCGCGGCCATGCCCAGCAACTGGTTACGGGCCTGCATCAAGGCCTCGTGGCCGATGCCCGCGCGGTCCTGCAGGAACAGGTTGAAGCCCGAGGCGTTGCCCAGTTCCATCACCGCAGGCGGCGTGAAGGCGTAGACCACGGCGTTCTTGATGCGCGCAAACGCGCCCATGGCGCGCCCGGCCACCGCCGATGCGCTCATGCCCTCGCCCTTGCGCTCGTCCCACGACTTCAGCTGCACGAAGGCAAGGCCCGCGTTCTGGCCGCGACCGGCAAAGCTGAAGCCCGCCACGGTGAACAGCGAGTTCACCGTGTCCTTTTCCTCCACCAGGTAGTGGTGCTCCACCTGCCGCAATACCTCCAGGGTACGTTCCTGCGGCGCGCCGGTGGGCAGTTGCACGATGCTGAAGATGGTGCCCTGGTCCTCTTCGGGCAGGAACGACGTGGGCAGGCGCAGGAACAAGAAGCCCGTGCCTATCAGCAGCAGCAGATAGATGCCCATCATCCTGCCTACGCGCCCGGCCACCCCGGACACCTGGCGGCGATACCCCTTACTGGTGCGGTCGAACGCGCGGTTGAACCAGCCGAAGAAGCCACGCTGGGCCTGGTGCTCATGTTTGTGCATGGGCCGCAAAAAGGTGGCGCACAGGGCCGGGGTAAGCACGAGGGCCACCACCACCGAAAGGGTCATGGCCGAGACGATGGTGAGCGAGAACTGCCGGTAGATGACCCCCGAAGAGCCGGGGATGAACGCCATGGGGATGAACACCGCCGAAAGAACCAGCGCGATGCCCACCAGCGCCCCGGTGATCTCGCCCATGGACTTGCGGGTGGCCTCGCGGGGCGGCAGCCCCTCTTCGGTCATGATGCGCTCCACGTTCTCGACGACCACGATGGCGTCGTCCACCAGAAGGCCGATGGCCAGCACCACCCCGAACATGGTCAGCATGTTGATGGAAAAGCCGAAGGCCGCCAGCGCGCCGAAGGTGCCCAGCAGCACCACGGGCACGGCGATGGTGGGAATGATGGTGGCCCGCATGTTTTGCAGGAACAGGTACATGACCAAAAACACCAGCACGATGGCCTCGGCCAGCGTCTTGACCACTTCTTCGATGCTCACCCGCACGAAGGGGGTGGTGTCGTAGGGGAAGACGCAGTGGATGCCCTCGGGCAGGTTCTTGGACAATTCCTCCATGGTGGCGCGCACGCGGTTCACCGTGTCCAGGGCGTTGGCCCCGGTGGCCAGCTTGAGGGCGATGCCGGTGGAGGGCTTGCCGTTGAAGCGCGAAACGGAATCGTAGCTTTCACTGCCCAACTCCACGCGGCCCACGTCGGACAGACGCACCGTGGAACCGTCCTGGTTCACCCGCAGCACGATCTGCTCGAACTGCTCACGGGTTTGCAGCAGCGATTGCGAAAGGATGGTGAAGCTCATGCCCTGTCCCGGCACGGCCGGGGTGCCGCCGATCTGGCCCACGGAAAGCTGGGCGTTCTGGGCGGTGATGGCGGAGCTGACGTCCGCCGGGGTCATCTTGTAGTTCAGCAGCTTGTGCGGGTCGAGCCACACGCGCATGCCGTACTGCGCCCCGAACAGCATGGTTTCGCCCACGCCGTCCACGCGGCTGATTGGGTCCAGCAGGTAGGTGGCGGCATAGTCGCTGAGGTCGCGTCCGGTCATGGCCGGATCGTCCGAGGCCAGCGCGATGATCATCAGGAAGCTGGACGTGCTCTTGTTCACCGTGATGCCCTGGCGCTGCACGGCTTCCGGCAGCAGGGGCGTGGCCAGCGAGAGCTTGTTCTGCACCTGCACCTGGGCGATGTCGGGGTTGGTATCCGCATCGAAGGTCAGGGTGATGGAGGTCTGGCCGGTGGAATCGCTGGTGGACGCCATGTAGCGCAGGCTGTCGATGCCCTTCATCTTCTGCTCGATGACCTGGGTGACGGTGTCCTCCATGGTCTTGGCGGAAGCGCCGGGGTACGACGCGCTGATGGTGACCGACGTGGGGGCGATCTTGGGGTACTGCGAAATGGGCAGGCTCAGTATCGACAGGGCCCCCGCCAGCATGATGATGATGGCGATGACCCAGGCGAACACCGGGCGGTCTATGAAGAATCTTGCCATGGTGGATGCTCCCCGCGCCTACTGGCGCGCGGCCGGGGCCGCAGCCGGGGTCGCGGCGGGCTGTGCGGACGCGCCCGATGTGGAGGGAGCGCCGGATGCTGCGGACGCCTCGGTGGCCCGCACCTTGCCGCCGGGCCGCACCTTTTGCAGGCCCTCCACGATCACCCGGTCGCCCTCGGCAAGGCCGTCGCCGACCAGCCAGTCGCCGCCCACCACACGGTCCACGGTGATGGACCGGCGCTCCACGACGTTGTCGGCGTTGACCAGCAGCACCGTGGGGTTGCCCTTGGAATCGCGGGACACGGCGGCCTGCGGCACCAGGATGGCGCGTTCGTTCACGCCTTCTTCCAGCACCGCGCGCACGTACAGGCCGGGCAGCAGATCCTGCTTCGGATTGGGGAACAAGGCGCGCAGGGTCACCACGCTGGTGTTGGCGTCCACGGTGATGTCCGAGAACTGCAACGTGCCGTCCAGCGGATAGGCGCTGCCGTCCTCGAACAGCAGCTTCACCCTGGCCCCGTCGGCCCCGGCCTTGCGCAGCCTGCCCTCGGCCAGGGCGCGCTTGAGCCGCAGCAGGTCGCCGGTGGACTGGGTGACGTCCACATACACCGGGTCGGTCTGCTGCACCGTGGCCAGCGCGTCGGCCTGGTTGGCGGTGACCAGCGCGCCGGGCGTGCTCGACGACCGGCCGATGCGGCCGGAAATGGGCGCGGTGATGCGCGTGTAGCCCAGATTGATGCGCGCGGTTTCCAGCGCGGCCCTGGCCGCCGCCACCTCGGCCACATACTGCTTGTGGGCGGCCTGGGCGTCGTCGTTGTCCTGTCGGCTCACGCCGTTGGTCTTCACGAGGTCCGCGTAGCGCTCGGCCTTGAGCCGGGCGGGTTCCACGGCGGCCTCGGCCTTGGCCAGGGCGGCCTTGGCGCTGTCGAACGCGGCCTGATAGGTGGCGGGGTCTATCTGGTAGAGCGCCTCGCCCGCCTTCACGTCCGCCCCTTCGCGGAACAGGCGCTTCTGGATGATGCCCCCCACTTGCGGACGGACTTCGGAAACCAGCAGGGCCGAGGTGCGCCCCGGCAGGACGGTGGAAAGCGTCGTCGGCCTGGGCTGGATGGTCACCACCGTGGCTTCCGGTTCCGGGGCAGGTCCGGCGGCGGGGTGGTCCTGGCCGCAGCCGGAAAGCGCCGCCGCAAGCACGGCAAGCAGAAGCGCGAGTGTGATCTTGGTGTTGTTGCGCATGGGAGTTGCTGAACCTTTCATGGAATGCTGGCTGTTGCTCCGTCTTTCAGGAGAAGGCGTGTCCGGGTCGGCTGGCGTTCAGACGCTCGATGCCGCCCAGGGTGAACTCGACGATGAAGTCCGCCATGGCTTCGACGTTGCTGGGTTTCAGCGCCATGTCGGGTGATATGAGGCTGATGACTTCCCTGGCGTGCCCGTACAGCACGCACTGTCCCACGATGCTGGTGGCGCAGCGCGACACCGTCTGGCGATCGCTGCCGGGCAGAAGCTGCCGCACGATATCCAGCAGCATGGCATGCGAGGGGCCGCAATAATTCTCGATGACCGCGTGGAAACACCGGGACGAGGCCTGCACGAACTCCTGTGACAGCAGCCTGCCCAGCCTCGCCGACACGGGGTCGCCGTCGCAGACGTACTCGGCCAGCATGCTGCGCACGTAGGCCCGTAGGCGGCCGCGCGGCGAAGTGAGGGCGCTCACCCCCGCGTCGCGCGGGTTGCGGCGCAGCTTCTGCTCCAGATGGTCGCGCAGCACGGCCACGTAGAGGTTCTCCTTGCTGCCGAAGTGGTAGTTCACCGCCGCGATGTTGGCCCGCGCCAGCGCGCTGATCTTGCGCACGGTGGCCCGCTTCGGGCCGTCGGAGGCAAAGACCACCCTGGCCGCGTGCAACAGGCGGGTTCGCGTTGCTTCATCCTGCGAATCGTGCATGCTTCCTCCAACTGCGCGGACCTGCCGCTCTGGTTGGTTGCGTCCGGAAACGCCACCCCAAAAAAATCATCACCCCCGCCACGGGGCATGATCGAAACCGGCCCCGGCCTTGGCCGGAACCGGCATGCCGTGCGTCGCCCGTCCGCTTGCGGAGGGGACCACGGAATACCTTGCGCCACGGACGGCTGGAGGCTTGGCACCACGAAAGCAAAAAATCCTCTTTTTACACGATGATATCCAGATGGATGGTCCCCTCGGGAATTGGGGCTTGCGTTCCAGCGTCCGTGCCCTATACTTTATTGACCGTACAGTACGGTCTGAAAGCCCGACTGTCAACTCCCCCCCATGTCGGGTATGCTGCAAAAAACATTGCCGAGTCAGGAGACGCACATGACGATGGGCCGCCCACCACGGGACCGAAGAACCGAAATCCTCGAAATCGCCGGGCCGCTGTTTCTCGAACACGGCTACCAGGGCACTTCAATGTCGCGCATCGCCGCCGCCGTCGGTGGTTCAAAGGGTACGTTGTACAGCTACTTCAGCAGCAAGGAGACCCTGTTCGAAGCGTACCTGCAGGACAAGGTGCAGGCAGAAGCATGGGTCTTCGAGCTTCCGAACTACGCGGATGACCTGAGAAACGTGCTGACCCTGCTGGGCAAGCGGTTCCTGGCGTTGATTGCGGACGAGACCTCCATCGCGCTGCTTCGCCTGTTCTACCACGAATCCCCCCGGTTTCCCGAGATAGGCCGCATCTTCTACGAAACCTGCATCCTGAAATTCCGCAAAATGTTGGAATCGTTCCTTGCAAAGGCACAATCCAACGAACTGCTCGACATACCCTGCATGGCCACTGCGGCGGACCACTTTCTCTCGCTCTGTCAAGCCACGTTCCTCATGCCGCTCATGCTTTGCATACGACGCGAGATAACGGAACAAGAGTCCGACGTCGCAGTGAAATATGCCGTTGACGCGTTTCTCAAGGCATACGGGAACGGCACCAGGACACGGCACCCGGTGTGACCCGATCCGACGACCGATTTTCGGCGCGCGCCTGAAAGGGTGCACCGGCTCTCCAAACGCAACGGGCCGCCCGCATCGCGCGGGCGGCCCGTATGTTTTGCCTGTATTCGCCGAAGACAGCGGATGCCACCGCCACCCCGGCTATGGTCCTACCCCGTGCGCAGCGGCCGCATGGCCAGCAGCGCACGACGGCTGAACGGGCCGATGCGGTCACCGGCACTCCCCGCGTCCGCCACCATGTGGTGGTGGTAGTGGCTGGGGTGCACCTCGCACAGGTATAGCACCCGGACAAGGTCGGAATCGGCCAGCAGGGCCGCCGGGGATTTCTTCTGCACCTCGGCCAGCCGGGCGCGGGCGATGGCCAGCATCTCGTCGCGGTCGCCGAAGTGCATGGTGTACGTGGGGCAGGTTTTCACGCAGGCGGGCAGCATGCCCGCGCGCACCCTGTCGATGCACATGTTGCACTTGGTGAGCAGGCCCGTGGATTCCTCCTTGCGGGGAATGTCGTAGGGGCACGCCTCGCGGATGGTCTGGTAGTCCAGGTCCTTCGTCTTTTCCGTGTACAGCACCGCGCCGGTGGCCTCGTCCTGGATGATGGCGCCGGGGATGAAGGCGTCGGCCATCATCTTGCACGGCGGCTCCAGGCAGTGGCGGCACTGTTCGGGAAAGAACACCCACTTCAGCTTGCCGTCCACTTCCACCTCGTTGAAGCGCACCAGCTTGAAGGTGTGCCCGTTGAGGTCCGGCGGGTTCTGGTAGCTGCCGGTGTTCACCGTTTCGTCGGCGGCCAGCTTCTTCCACTGCTTGCAGGCGGCCTGGCAGCCCCGGCAGGCGGTGCAGCGGGTCTGGTCGATGAAGAAGGTCTTGCCCTTGTTCTCGCTCATGACTCACCTACCCTTGCTTTCCGGGCTGTGCCTTGCGGACGTTGACCATGAACACCTTGGTTTCGGGAATGCCCGTGTTCGGGTCGCCCACCGAAGGTGACAGCAGGTTGGCCGAGTCGAACGTGGCGTTCTTCTTCTGGCCCCAGCCGAACTGCCAGGGAATGCCCACCTGGTGCACGGTTTCGCCCATGACGGTGAAGGGCTTGATGCGCGGGGTGACGATGGCCACCACCTGCACCTTGCCGCGCACCGATTCCAGCACCACCTGTTCACCGTTCTTCACCCCCAGCTTGGCCGCCAGTTCGCGGCTCATCTCGCAGAAGCCGTCGGGCTGCATTTCCTTCAGCCACGCGGTCTTGCGGGTCATGGCGCCGGACTGCCACTGCTCGGTCACCCGGTAGGTGGTGCACACGTAGGGGAAGCGCGGGTCGCGCACGGCCTTTTCCTCGTGCGCGAAGTGCAGGGCCGTGGGGTTCACCCGCTGCGGCGACAGGGGGTTGCCCGCCAGCGGGCTTTCGAAGGGCTCGTAGTGTTCCGGCAGGGGGCCGTCCACGCGGCCGGGGCCATAGAGCTGGCCGCGCCCCTCGCGCACCATGATGAACGGCAGCTTCTCGCCGGGCTTCCACCCGCCGTCGGGCACGTCGCCCACCCACTTTTCTCCGTTCCAGGCAATGACCGCGCGCTTGGGGTCGAAGGGCTTGCCCGCCTGGTCCACCCCGGCGCGGTTGTACAGTATGCGCCGGTTGGCGGGCCAGGCGTACGACCAGTTGGGGAACAGGCCGATGGCCGCCTGCTCCGGGGTCTGGGCGCGGTCGCGCCGGGCCATCATGTTGCCCTGCTCGGTGTAGCTGCCGGAGAAGATCCAGCATCCGCACGCGGTGGAGCCGTCGGCCTGCAACGCGGCAAAGCCGGGCACCTGCTGCCCCGCCTTCCACTGCTTGTCGGCGATGGTCACGTCCTTCAGGAAGGTGCCGTTGAGGCGCTTGGCCAGCGCGCTGGCGTCGTACATCCCGTCCTTCAGGTAGGCGGTGTCCAGGTTCAGGATGGGTTCCGGGTGCTTGCCGCCCTCTGCCTTGTAGAGCTTGCGCACTTCCTCGAACAGCCGGATGACGATGTCGCCGTCGCTCAGCGAATCGCCCATGAACTTGGCGCCCTTCTCGCGCCACTGCAGCCAGCGGCCGGAGTTGGCGACGGAGCCGTCCTTTTCCACGTTCATGCTCGCGGGCAAAAAGAACACCTCGGTCTTGACGTCCTTGGGATTGACGCCGGGCCCCTTCCAGAACAGCGAGCTTTCGTTCTCGAACAGGTTGACCACCACCATCCAGTCCAGCTTGGCCAGGGCCTTGCGGTTCTTGCCCGCGTTGGCCCCGCCCGCGCAGGGGTTCTGCCCCCACACGAACGCGCCCTTGAACCCGCCGTTGTACATGCGCTCGAACAGCGACAGCCAGGAGTATTCCACCACCTTGGTGTCGTCGATCTTGGGCAGCCAGGTGTAGGCGGTCTTGTGGTCCGCGGCGGGGTACATGGCCTTCATCAGCGAGGCCGCGTACTTGTCCAGGTTGGACCACCAGTTGGCGCTTTGCGGATCGTTGGTGACCGGGGTGCCCGCCTTCACGTAGGCGTCGTAGTCGGCCCAGATGGCGCGGGGAATGGGCAGGTAGCCGGGCAGGTTGTCGCACAACAGGGCGATATCCGTGGTGCCCTGCACGTTGGATTCGCCGCGCAGCGCGTTCACCCCGCCGCCCGCGATGCCGATGTTGCCCAGCAACATCTGGATCATGGACAGGGCGCGGATGTTCTGCACCCCCACGGTGTGCTGGCACTGGCCCATGGCGTACAGGATGGTGCCCGCCCTGTCCGGCTTGCCGGTGGCGGCGAAGGAGTTCCACACCTCCAGCACCTTGGCCTCGGGCATGCCGGTCACGTCCACCACGGTCTTCAGGTCGTAGCGGGCGTAGTGACGGCGCATGACCTGCAACACGCAGCGCGGGTCCTTCAGGGTGGGATCCTTCAGGCTGACGCCCTTGTCGTCGGTGACGAAGTTCCATTTCTTGCGGTCGTAGCTGGCCGTTTCGGGGTTGAAGCCCGAGAACAGGCCGTCCTTGAAGTCGTAGTCCGGCCCCACCAGGTACGAGGCATTGGTGTAGTCCACCACGTACTGCTTGAAGTACAGTTCGTTATCCAGAATATGCTTGATCAGCCCGCCAAAGAACACGATGTCCGTGCCCGAGCGGATGGGGGCGTATATGTCGGCCTTGGCCGAGGTGCGCGTGAAGCGCGGGTCCACGTGGATCAGCGTTGCGCCGCGCTGCTGGGCGCGGGTGACCCACTTGAACGATATGGGGTGGTTTTCCGCCGCGTTGCTGCCCATGATCAGCAACACGTCGCTGTTCTTGAGATCGATCCAGTGATTCGTCATCGCGCCGCGTCCGTAGGACTCTGCCAGAGCCCCCACAGTGGAACTGTGTCAGATGCGGGCGTGGCTCTCCAGGTACACCAGGCCGAGGGAGCGGTGCATGGCCTGCAACAGCCAGCCCTCCTCGTTGTCGATGGCCGCGGAGCCGACAGAGGCAATCGCACGCGTGCGGTTGACCGGCTGGCCCTTGTCGTTGACCGCCTCGAACGAGGCGTCGCGGGTGTCCTTGATCTTGCGGGCGATGCGCGGCAGCGCCCAGTCCCACGACTTTTCCTCCCACTTGTCGCTGCCCGGGGCGCGGTACAGCACCTTGGTCACCCGCTGGCTCTGTTCGGTGGTCTGCCAGATGGACGCCCCCTTGGGGCACAGGGTGCCTTCATTGGTGGGGTGGTCGGGGTTGCCCTCGATGTTGATGGCGCGACCGGTGGCCGGGTCGGTCCAGACCAGCAGGCCGCAGCCCACGGCACAGTAACAGCAGATGGACGTGGTCAGGGTGGCCTTGTCGATGGCCAGCCCTTCCGCGTGTGCCGCGACCGGGGCAAGGCTGATGCCCAGCCCCCCGAACGCGGTGGCCACGGCTCCCGTGGCCGCGAGCTTGATGAAGCCTCGCCTGTTCATCCTCATGGCGTGCCTCCTTGTGAGGATGCAGGTTGCGCGCGGAACTGCGCGTCGGGCATGGCCGCCGATGCCCAAGCATGACGCGGCCCGCTGCCGAAGCTGACGCCCGACATGCCATCCATACCACACCCCGGCGGTTTGGGAAGGCGTTTTTTCCCACGTTATCAGCTATATATGTCTACATTGACAGAATGGAGGGATGGAACCCCTCAAAAATACACGGGGCGCGCGGTTGGTTCCGCGCGCCCCGGTGGGTATTTGATGTGATCAAAGGCTGCCGTGCCGCCATCGCCAACCGGCGATGCACGCCGCTTCTGGCGGTCGGCAGGGGGCAGAGGGCCCGCAGCGTCCTACGATTTGACCTTGTGGCAGTCGCGGCACTCCGTGGGTCCCGCCGCCTTGCCCGCCGCCAGCAGCTTGGCGTGGCAGGCGTTGCAACTGGGGCCCTCGCCATGGAAGGCGTTGCGGAAGTAGCGCGGGCTCTCGCGGTCCTTGGGGCTGCCGGTTTCGGCGTCCACCACCACGTCGTGGCAATCCTTGCTGGCGCACTTCATGGGTCCGCCGTCCACGTAGCCCTTGTGGTGGCAGATGCCGCAATCCACGGTGGGGGTGTGCGCCTCGTGCGGGAAGGGCACGCGCGGCTTGGCCAGTTTGGCCCCCTGCGGCACGGTGACCGTCACCGCCTTGCGTTCCACCAGGGGGTGGTGCACCGAGAATTCCGGCGTTTCGCCATGGCAGACAAGGCAGTTGCCGGAAGCGCCCATGGCCCGAGCATGCTGCTGGTACTGCACGGGGGGGATGTTGTCCCGGTCGCGCCCCAGGGGGTTGCGCGCCGGGTACACCGCGTGCGGCGCGCCGTGGCAGGCCGGGCAGCGCAGCATGGTGGTGTCGTCGGTGCGCTCGGCGTACAGCCCGGCGGCGTCGGCTGTCCACTTGTTGAAGGCGCTGGCCGTGGACGACTTGGGCTTTTCGGCAAAGTCGTGGCAGCCCGCGCAGTCGGGCAGGTTCACCCACGGGGTGCGCGGGGCGATGTCCTTCGCGTCCTTGACCGACACGGGGGCGATGGCCGCCATCAGCCGTTCGGCGGCGGGGTTGCCCGCCTCCTGCTCCTTGCGCAGCAGCGACAGGGCATGGTCTTCCATGGCCCCGTGGCAGCGGGTGCAGTCCAGCCCCTTGGTCACGTGGTAGTCGCGCCAGAACCGGGTGGCCCCTTCGGGCGCGGAGGGATGGCAGGAATTGCAGGCGTCCGCGCCGCGTCCGGCCATGTAGGCGGCGTGCCAGCCGTGGATGGCGGCGGACATGTTGGGAGGCATGGGCTTGCCGGAAGGCTTTTCGCCCGCCTTGGCAGCCGCCGCGCCCGGCTCATGGCACGCCCGGCAGACCACGGTGGCGCCGGACCTGGCCCGCTTGGCCAGGTCCGTGCCGTTGATGCGATCGTGCACTTCCAGCACGTCGGCGGCCGTGGCCGGGGAAATGCCCGCCACGTCGCCCACCTTCCATGCGCCGCCATGACAGTTGCGGCAGCCCATCTCGGTGGACACCGGCAGCACGCAACGGGTGGCGGCCAGCAACGCGCCCGAGGCGTCGCGCGCCTCCACGGTCACCGTGGGGTAGGGGTTGAAGCCGTCCTTGCCCACATACGGCAGCACGGGAATGCCCGTGGCCTCGTACAGGGTGGTCCCTTCCACCAGCTTCAGTTCACCGGAAAGTTGCGATGCCTTGTCCTGCGTTCCTTCCGCCCCCTTGGCCGCCAGTGCCGCTGCCGGGGTGGTGGCGGCCTGCCCGGCGGGGGTGAGCGACGAATCGGCCACGGCGGCGGGCTGCGCGGCCGAAGCTTTGGGCTCGCCATCCAGCCGCCAGGTGAGGATGGCGCCCTCGGTCACGGCCTGCGGGCCGGGGCCGCGCCGCACCAGTTGCGCCCGCAGGGTGGAGCCGGGGGGCAGCAGAGTCCACGCGGGTTCCGCGTCAGTGACGTGCTGCATGCCCTGTCTGCTCCAGGCCACCAGCACGTGCCCGTCCTTGCCGGGGTCGAACGGGGGCACGTCGGTGACCAGTTGGCCGTAGCCGGGGCTCGCCTTGGCCTCGCCCAGCGGGGCAGTGCCGTTCTGGGCCGGGACCACCTGTTTGGAGGCGGGCCGCATGGACGGCGCGAACAGTTGCGCGCCCAGAAAGCCCACCGCGAACACGGCCACTACCACCAGCCATACGCGGAACAGGTTCTCGGTCATGCGGGAATCGGTCTTGCTCATCGTCGCGTCTCCCTGCGTCGTTGCTGCCGAAAGCTCACAAATGCATATTCCAGGGGGCTATCGCGCCAAATGCCGCTCTACCTCGTGCACGATGTACACGGCCAGCGCATTGCGTTCGGCCGGGGTGCCGCAGAAGGGCGGCATGTAGGACAGCAGCCTGCCCTGCCCGGCCAGTTGCGCCTCCATGCCCGCCACGCCCCGTTTGGCCGCGCGCGGCACCATGTCCAGCATGGGATTGCCCATGCCGTGACAGCTGGAACACTGCTGCGCCCACAGGAAGCGGCCCACGTCCAGCCGGTTGGCGTCGGTCACCTCGCGCGTGCCCGCCCAGGCGGTGAGCGAGAGCGCGCCATCGCGCTGCATGCGTTCCACGTCCGCCACGCGGATGCCGTTGGAATACATGTACCCGTGGATGACCCACGGACGGCGGCCCGTCTCGCGCACCCACTCAAAGGCCCCCACCTGGGCAAGGCCCAGCAGCAGCACCACGCCCGCCAGCACGGCCCGCGCCCTGCCGCCGGCCTTCACGAAAAAGGCCAGTCCGCCCAGGAACAGCAGCGGCGTGACCACCGGCCAGGCCAGGGCGAAGGGGCGAATGTCCTCCGTCCGCCGCAGGATCATGGCCTGCTGGGCCGGTGGCAGCGCCGCGAAGTACCATGCCGCGCCCGCCAGCAGCCCGACGAAGGGCAGGCAGACCCACCTGGCCGACCAGCGGACCATGGTTTCGCGCGTTTCCGGGTTGGGAATGCGCAGCGCGGTGATCATGGCGAACAGGCCCGCCAGCAACAGGCACAGCGCGGACCGGAACACCAGCGCGGGCCAGAACGTGGGGTTGAAGAACCCGTCCCAGAAGTCGCCGGTGCGCAGCCATTCGCCGGGGGTGAGCATGAACCCGATGATGCCGTTGATCATGAACAGCGAAAGGAAGGCGAACAGCGCGTACAGCCAGCCCGCCGTCATGTGGTCCTTCTTGCTCATGCGACCCGAGATGCAGCGCTGGAAGGTGTAGTAGTACACCAGCAGGGCCACGATCTCGCCCAGAAAGAACACCCACTCCGTGGCCCAGCCGTACAGGAACAGATGCACCAGTTGCGAGGTGGCCGCCGGGCTGACCAGCGAGATGATCAGCCAGATGCCCACCCCGGTCACGCCGCCGAAGACCATGGTCAGCAGCACGAAGAACCGGCTGTGCCGCTTCACCCATTGCAGGATTTCGTTGGAGCCTTCGGCGTGGCCCTTGCGCTCGGCCATGACCAGGAAGAACCCGCCCCCCACGGCGAACTGGGCCACGAACACATGGATGACGGAAATGAGCGCGATGAGCAGGCCGCCGTTCACCGGCAGTTGCCAGACCGGGTACTGCATGGCCTACGCCTCCTTCCCGCTGCGGCGGGCGATGACCACCAGCCACCACACGGCGGCGGCCCCGGCCACCAGCGAGGCCACAAACAGCGCGGCCGCGCCGTCCTGTCCCGTCATCGGAAGCTGGGGAGGATGGATCGGCGCGGCGGCCGCCCGTGCCATGGACCCGTTCAGGTGCGGGGCCAGCCACGCGTCGCGCAGCACGGCGCGCATGGCCGCCATTAGGAATATGACGCCCGTGGTGGCCCCGGCGGCCAGCCACACCCTGCGCCGCCGCGCGGCGAAGAGGGCCAGCGCCGTGCCCGCCAGACCCAGCGCGAACGCGCCGGTGGCCAGCCCGTGCCCGCCCATGAACAGCTTTGTCAGGTGACCGGGCAGGCTGAACAGAAACCACGTGCCCAGCACGAACTGGGCATAGGTGGCGTGGGTGAACCACGCGAGGCCTTCAGTAATGCGCAGCTCCCAGTCCTGCGGGCCCTGCGGGCCCGAGGCCACGGGGCCGCCCGCGTTTTGCAGCAGTTGCGCACGCCCGGCCACGAACAGCCCCCCCACGGCCACCGCGCCCACCACCATGTGCAGGTAGCGCGGCAGCAGCGAAGGTTCGCCCCAGTTCAGCAGGGTGCCGCCCGGCGAGGCCGCGTAGCCGGTCCAGCGGGCCGGGTCCAGCATCAGGGTGGCGTTGTTGGTGAGCACGAAGGCGTTGACGAGCAGCAGCGCCACGCTGATGCCCGCCACCAGGGTGCGGCGCGGGCCGAGCACGGCGTGCCCCAGGCCATACAGGTAGAAGCCGTAGTAGGCCATCATCACGAAGCCCACGATGCCCAGCCACCACACGGCCATCAGGATGGAGCTGGCATAGATGAACTGCCCGTACAGCACCTGCAGGAACAGCAGCGGCGGCACGCCGAAATTCACGGCCAGGGCCATGGCGCGCGGCACCCAGGCCGCCGTCTCGCGGATGTCCACGTTGACCTGGTCGTTGGGCGAAAAGGGCGTGCGCCACGAACGGAACAGGGTGATCACCGACGTGCCGAGCACCACGTTCATGAACAACAGGTGCACCACGAAGATGAGCAGCAGGAGCGCCTGAAACCAGCCCCACGGCCCCGGAATGGGGTCGGGCGTGGGCACCAGCGCGGCGGGCGGCAAAGCCGGGGTCATGCCGGGTTCCTCCTTGGTTCGTCGGCCATCCGCCGGATGCCCCGTACGGCGAAGTCCGGGGGGGCCCGCCGCTGCGCGGGCGTGGCACGATTCCCATGGAACGCATGCCGGGAACCACCGATGGCTGACGTGAATACTTGCATTGTTCCTCAATTTCCTTAACCGGGCAAGCGGTTCCGATGAAAAATCAGGCAGCGCCGGGCCGGAACGGGCGGGGCGCGCCCGGCCACGTTGAAGAATGCGCGGGGGCGGCGTATACGGTGAAGTCCGCCGCGCGCCCGGCCCCGCTTCGGGGACCATCATCCACGCGCCGCCAACACGCGCCGCCAAGACGCGCCGTCCGGGCAGATCTGCGCAACACCGCGCGGAACTGCGCAGAGCCGCGCTACCCCGTGCGGACACGCCCACGACACGAAACACAGGATGCCGACCACCATGTTCCATGCCTCCATAGCCCGTCCCCGCCGCGCCCGCGCGCTGCTTGTCCTGCTGTGCGCCTGCCTGTTCGCCGGGCTTGCCGGAACCGTTCCCGCCACCTTCTGGCCCGTGGGCGTCCTTGCCCCCCAGCCCGCGCTGGCCGCCCAGGCGGGCGACGCCGCCGCCCCCGCGCCCGATGCCCCCGAGGGCCAGTATTCCATGGACCTCATCTGGCAGACGCGCGGGCAGGAACTGTCCGCCCTGGTCGAGGAAACCGACCGCCTGCGCAAGACCCTGCCGGACATGGCCAAAACCCTTGATGCGCAGGTGGCGTCCATCCAGCGTGACTACCAGCGCCTCTTCGCGCTGTACCAGCTGAGCCGCAACCACCCCAGCGAAATGGCCGCCATCCGCCGCCAGATATCCACGGTGCAGCGCTCGCTGCAGGGCCGCCTGGCGCCCATGGAGACCATGGACGCCACGGTGCGCCAGCGGCTGGACGATTTCACCGCGCTGGACAAGGAACTTTCCGAGCACCTCGCCGCCGAGCGATCCAGCGAACTTTCCAAGGATCTTTCCGAATACCTCGCCAAGCTCACCGAAGGCCGCAAGAACCTGACCGCCCTGCGCACCCGCCTGGCCCGGGCCCTGGACCCCGGCCGCTCCGTGGACGCCAAGCTGGCCCAGGCGCTGGAGCAGATCGACGCGCAACTGCCCACGCTGTGGCGCACCTATTATCTGGTGGCCTCCAGTTCGCTGATGGATCTTACGGTATGGCAGTCGCTGCCCGCCAACCTGGCCGCGTGGTCCGACACCGTGGAGGTGCGCCTGGCCACGGAATTCCCGCAAACCCCGCGTGACTGGGGCGCGCTGCTGCTGCGCTTCGCCTTCCTGGGCGTGCCGCTGTTCCTGCTGGGCAGATTGGCCCTGCGGCGCGGCTGCCAGCTGCCCGGCAGCTGGGCGCAAAGCTGCCGCAACGTGGCCGCGCGCAGCTGGCCGTGGCTGGCCGTCGGCATCGCCCTGCACTTCGCCTCGTGGACGCGCGGCGGCGAGGTGTACCGGGCCGTGGTGGTGCCCGCGCATCTGCTGCTGCTGTGGGGCGAACTGACCCTGGTGTGGAACCTGCGCTCCGCCGGTCTTGCCGGGGTGCCGCAGCGCTCTCCCCTGTCGCTGCTGTTCGCGCCCGCCGCCATCGGCGTGCTGCTGCTGTTCCTGAACCCGCCCGCCGTGCTGCTGGCCCCGGTGTGGGCCCTGTGCATGGTGGCCGTGCTGGCGGCGCGCGCCCGGCGCGGCAAGCCCCGCGTGCTGCCGCTGCTGGAAAAGGTGTTCCTGGCCTGCGAGCCCGCGTTGTGCGTCATTTCGCTGCTGGCGGCGGTGTTCGGCTGGGCGCGGCTGGCCATTCCGTTCTTCCTCGTGGGGCTGGCCGTGGCCGTGGCCGTGCAGCTGGGCGCGGTGCTGGTGGCCTTCGTGACCATGCTGGCCGAACGCCTGCCGGAAACGGGCATGCGCGCCCTGCTGCGCGGCCTGGTGCTGGGCCTTGGCGCGCCCGCCATGTGGCTGGTGGCCGCCGCCACCCTGCTGCCGTGGATGTCCGCCTTCCCCGGCGGGCCGTACATGATGCGCCAGGCGCTGGAACTGAACGTCAACGTGGGCTCGGTATCGTTCAACTCGCTGCGGGTGCTTGGGCTGGTGCTGCTGTTCTACCTCACCCGCTCGGCCATCGCCGTGGGCACCTCGTTCCTCGAGAACCTGCCCGCGCGCCTGCCCCGCGTGGAGCGCGGGGTCATCCCGCCGTTGCAGACCGGGCTCACCTACGCCCTGTGGGCGCTGTTCGGCCTCGTCGTGCTGAACGCCCTGGGGGTCAGCCTGACCAGCCTCACGGTCATCGCCGGGGGCCTCAGCGTGGGCCTGGGCTTCGGCTTGCAGACCATCTTCAACAACTTCTTCAGCGGGCTCATCCTCATCTTCGGCCGTTCGCTGCTGGAGGGCGACATCATCCAGATCGGCGAGACGTGGGGCACGGTGCGCAAGATCAGCATCCGCTCCACCACGGTGGAAACCTTCGACAACGCCGTGATCTTCGTGCCCAACTCGGAGTTCGTGTCCAACCGGCTCACCAACTGGACCCGCAACAGCCTGCGCATGCGCCGCGACATCGCCATCGGCGTGGCCTACGGCTCGGACGTGGACAAGGTGACCGAACTGCTGAAGCAGGCAGCGGACGCCCACCCCCGCGTGCTGCGCGACCCCGCGCCCAACGTGCTGTTCCAGGACTTCGGCCCCAGCAGCCTCGACTTCGTGCTGCGGGTGTGGGTGGACGACCTGAACCACGGCGTGTCCACGGCGTCCGACCTGCGCCGGACCATCGACCGGCTGTTCCGCGAGCACGACATCGAGATATCCTTCCCGCAGATGGACGTGCACGTACGCGGCATAGAGGGGCTGCCCGGCGGCTCCGCGCCGGCCCCGGCCGCCGCTGCCGGCGTGCCCGGAGCGACCGGCGCATCCACGGCCAGCGCGGCACGGCCCCACGCGAAGGACGCGGACGACGGCGAGAACGCCGCCCCCTCCAACATGTGACGCCCGCCTGAACCCCGTTTCGCCGGAGCCTGCCTTTCTGCGCCGCCCCGCGTGCCGCCCATTCCACCGGGCACGCGGGGCGGTGGTCCACCGGGCAAATGGATGGGCCGGAAGGAACGGGCAAGGCAACACGGGGCGTTCCCGACACAATAACGCATTTGCAAAAATGATATTTTTTGCATGCGTTTTTTTATTTTATTGTCAAAACGATAGTTCCCGCCACGCGTTCTCCTCAACACGCACACCATCCCCAATGGTCAGGAATCACAAGGCTATTTTTCGAAATCTCGCGCTCCGCCGCTGCGGAACCATCCTTGCAACGTGCCGGGCATGCCGTGCACGCTGCAAAGCCTGAAACTCAAGGCCCTCTACGCCATCAGCCAGGTATTCGACCGGGCGCTCGACCTCGAACAGTCGCTGGAGGACGTGCTGCGCGTGCTTTCGGAAACCCTGTCCATGAAGCGCGCCACCATCACCCTGCCCGACCGCGAGACGGGCCAGCTGGTCATCGCCGCCTCGCACGGGCTCACCCCCGAGGAGCGCAGCCGGGGCGTGTACCGCCTAGACGAGGGCGTGACGGGCACCATCTTCCAGACCGCCCGCCCGTACATCGTGCGCGACGTGCGCACCGACCCGCTGTTTCTCGACCGCACCGGCGCGCGCAAGGTGGAGAAGGGCAAGATTTCCTTCCTCGGCGTGCCCATCCTGAAGCAGGGCGCGCCCATAGGCGTGCTGAACGTGGACCGCCTGTTCAGCGACGAGGTGTCCACCTCCGAGGACGTGGAGTTCCTGGGCATCGTGGCCACGCTGGTGGCTCATTTCCTGAGCCTGAACGAACAGATGCACGAACGGGTGGACACCCTGCGCCGCGAGAACGTCAAGCTGCGTACCCGCGTGCTGGACGAACGGGGCGACTACATCGTGGGCCGCAGCGCGGCCATGCTGGACGTGCAGCGCCAGATAGAGCGCGTGGCCCCCACCAAGGCCACGGTACTGCTGCTGGGCGAATCGGGCGTGGGCAAGACGCTCATCGCGCGGCTGCTGCACAACCTGTCCGACCGCATGGTGCACCCCTTCGTGAAGGTGAACTGCGCCTCCATTCCGGAAACGCTGCTGGAGGCGGAACTGTTCGGCCACGAGAAGGGCGCGTTCACCGGGGCCGCCGCCGTGCGCGCGGGCCGCTTCGAGGAAGCCCACAGGGGCACCATATTCCTCGACGAGATCGGCGAACTGCCGCCCGGCATCCAGGCCAAACTGCTGCGGGTGATCCAGGACCGCGAATTCGAGCGGCTGGGCAGCAACCTGACCCACCGCGTGGACGTGCGCATCGTGGCCGCCACCAACCGCGACCTGGCCCAGCTTTCCGAACAGGGGCGCTTTCGGCAGGACCTGTACTACCGGCTGTGCGTATTTCCCATCCGGGTGCCGCCCCTGCGCGAGCGGCCCGACGACGTGGAACGGCTGCTGAACCACTTTCTGGCCAAGGCCGCGCGCGACTACCGCCGGGTGATCACCCTGGCCCCGGACGCGCTGGCCCTGCTGCGCCGCCACGACTGGCCGGGCAACGTGCGCGAGATGGAAAACCTCATCGAGCGGCTGGCCATCCTGTCCGAATCCGGCCAGATCGACCGGGGCTTTCTGGAGCCGCTGCTGGAGCATGCAGCCAGCGAAAGCGCCCCGTCCGACGGGCCGTTCCCACCCCTGTCCGCAGGGAACGGGGGCTACGGAGGGGCCGGGAGCAACGGGGCGCACGCACATGGGGACGGCCACGCCCCGCACGCCGGATACGACGACACGGATGCCGCCGCTGACGACGCCCACCCCACCACCCTGCGCGACATCGAACGCACCGAGATCATCGCCGCCCTGCGCCGCAACGGCTGGGTGCAGCACCGCGCCGCCGCCGCCCTGGGCATCACCCCGCGCCAGATGGGCTACCGCATCCGCAAGATGGGCCTTTCCGGCCTGGTGGCCGGGGAACGCGCCCGACGGGGCGACTGACGCAACCGCCATCCTCCACCGGCCACGCGGGAATTCGGGAGCCTGCCGTGCCCGGCATGTTTGTCGTGCCTGTCCTGTTTGTCGTGTCTGTTGCCGCCATGCGAAAGGGCGACCCCATGGGGCCGCCCTTTCGCATGCGTCACATCTTGCGGCTCCGGACCGCCGGGGCCTACGCCCCGCCTTCAGGCCCGCTGTCGGCTTCGTTTCCGTTCCCGTTACCGGACGGCCCGGCTTCCCGGTTGTCAGTCCCGCCGCCAGCCCCGTCACCCGCCCCGTCACCAGAGGGGCAGCCGCCCTGCTCGTGCAGGTAGTACTGGGACGGAAAGCGCCCGTCGGTCTGGGGCACTTGCAGGCCCAGCCGGGCCTCGTGGTTGATCAGGATGGGGCCGGTGAGGTTTAGCGCCGTCTTTTCGGGCCGGCCCGGCGGAATGGACACCGTGACCAGCACGGCCACCTGGCGGATGTTGCGCAGTCGCAGCAGCTTCTGCTCCGCATCGCCGATGCGGATGGGGTAGTCCTCCAGAAAGCTGTACGGATCGCCCACCAGCAGGCCCAGGCGCGGGTCGTCCATGCTTTGCAGGATCAGGAAGGGCGCGCCCTCGCGCAACTGCAGTAGCGTGAACTCGTGCTTGTCCTCGAAGCCCATGATGCCCCGGGGGAAATACAGCACCTTGTCCAGCGCCACCGTCTGGCGGCCGAGCCGGGTCTGGATCACTCTTTCGTTCTGTCGTGCCATATTTGTGTCGCCGCGAGCAGGTCAGCGTTGCTGGTTTCGAGCGCCATGCGGTTTTCCTCCATGACGCGCCGGTACACTTCCTCTCGGTACACGACCATGTCGCCGGGTACGTCGAGCCCGATCTTGACCTGCTTTCCCTGCATGCCAAGGATGGTGATACGTATGTTGTCGCCAAGGTACAGGCTTTCGCCCGGCCGACGCGTGAGTATGAGCATGGATTCCGCCGGCCCTTACAGGAAGTTCGTGAGGTTCATCTGCATGATCATGGAGGACGACTTGAGCACGCTGTTGTAGGTCAGCTGCTGCTGCGCGAGCTGCGTCATCAGCTTGGCCACGTCCACGTCCTCTATGTTGCTCATGCGCATGGTCTGGTCGTCTTCCTGCGTCTCGAGGATGCCCTGCACCACGTCGAGCCGGTTTTCCTTGCCGCCCACCCGCGCCGCCGCCGTCAGGATGACCTTGGAGGCGGTGCCAAGCTCGTCCAGGGCTTCCTGGATGCCGCTCTGGCTGTTGGTTTCGGTGTAGGCGATCAGCCTGCCCACCACCTCGAACAGGTTGCGCCCGTCGCCGTCATACACCGCCGTGGCGCTGGATTGCCCCGGGGCCTGGTACAGGCCGCCGAAGATGTCCTTGCCCACGTTGTTCACCGACATGTATTCGCCGGGCGAAATCTCGAATTCCAGCGCGGCCCGGTGCGGCCGGATGACGAACTGGTCGCCCGCCGCCAGCGCGTTGCCCCCGTTGGAGGCCAGCGTCAGGAAGCCGCCGGGCACCAGCAGCGACACGGGGCCGCCCGTGCCGGACGCCACGGCCGGAATCCACGAGGAACCGCCATCCATGCTGTACGAATAGCTGATGGGCCCGGCAAGCGTGCCCGCCTGGTCGATGCGCACCATCACGTCGCGCGAGAACGAACCGTCGGCCGTGGCCGCAATGTCCGCCGCCCCGTACCGCTCCGCCGTGAGCCCCGTCGAATTGAAGTCGTCGCCCTTGTAGATGGCCGTGGGCCGAATGTACAGCCAGGTGCCGTTGTTCGCCTCGTGCGCGTTGGCCGTGTCCACGGCGGTCACCGTGTCGCCCGGCGACATGGTGAGCCGCACCCCGCCCATCATCACCGGCGCGGCATTGGAGGCCATGGTGCCGGTCTTCCAGGTGGAGCCGCCGTCCTCGGAATAGCGGTAGTCCAGGGCGTCGGTGCCGATGGTGCCCGATTCCAGGAACTGGAACACGATGGTGTTGCTGGCCCCGCCCTCCACGGTGAACGTGGTGTTGGACAGGGCCGGGTCGTTGGCGGTGACGGCAAGCCCCGCCACGTAGGCGGAGTTCTCGACCTTGTGCCCGGCGAAAATATGCCGCCCTTCGTTCTCTGTGTTGGCCAGGTTGATGAGCTGCCCGTACAGCTCGCGCATCTCGTAGCTGATTTCTTTGCGGTTCTCGGGGCTTACCGTGCCGGTGGCCGCCTGTTCCGCCAGCGCCTTGATGCGGGTGATGACGGTGCTGACCTGGGTCAGCGTCTTGTCCGCGAGGCTCAGCCAGCTTTCGGCCTCGCCCACGTTCTTCTGGTACTGCTCGTTGGAGGCTATCGAAGCGCGATAGTTCAGAATGCGGGCCATGCCCACGGGATCGTCCGACGGGCGGTTGACCTGCTTCTGGCTGGCCGACTGCATGTTCGATTCCATGAGGTTGGACAGCGCGTAGTTCATGTTCGAGATGTAGTTGTCGAACATGGTCCGCTGGGAAACGCGTCCTGCCATGAAAGCCTCCTTCCGCCGCTACTGCTTGAGGCCCAGCAGCGTCTGCATCATCTGGTCCGCCGTGGTCACCAGCTTGGCCGCCGCCTTGTAGGCGTGCTGGAACTTGACCAGGCTCGCCATCTCCTCGTCCAGGTTCACCCCGGACGAGGCGCTCTGCCGCTCGTCAAGATCCTTGGCCAGGGTGGCGGTGTAGGCCGCGTTGAACTTGGTGGACGCGGTGTCCGCGCCCACGGTGGCCACGATGGCGCTGTAGTATTCCGACAGGGTCTGCGAACTGGCCCGCTCGAAGGTGGTGGAGATGGTCACGTCCTTGGTGGCCAACGCGCCGATGGCCGCGGCGGTGTCGTTGTCGCCCTCGTTGGCCTCGCTGCCGCCGTTGACCTTGCCCGCATTGATGAAATTGGTGTCGCTGCGTACGTCGGGCCGTACCGCGATGGTGGAGGCGTCCGACCCCTGGAAGAAGGTGTTCAGCCCAAGCCCCGCCAGCAACCCTGCGGAATCGTTGCCCACGCCGAGTTCGTAGCCACTGTCGGCGCGCACCACCAGCTTGTTGTCCACGATGTCGGCGGTAAGGTACGTGCCGAAGGTGTTGTTCAGCGCGTCGCGCACGTCGTTCAGCGAATGCACGGCCGGGTCGAAGTTCTGGATGCCGGGGGTCACGGAATCGAAGTCCACCGGCCCCGAGGCGTTGGAAACGTAGGTTCCGCTGGCCGCGTCGTACACGTAGACGCTGAAGTTGCCTGATTGCAGCCTGTCCAGCCAGGCCAGGCCGGAACTGTCCGACCCCAGGGCGATGGTGGGGTCGGCCACGCCGTAGGTGCCGCTCATGACCGACATGTGCTCGAGCCCGGCCCCCTGGCTGTGCAGGCGGTTCACTTCCCAGATCAGCGATTCCGACAGGGCGTTCACGCGGTCCACGTAGCGGCCCACCTGGGTGTCGCGAAAGATCATGTACCCGCCGATGGTGCCGCCGGTGATGCGCCGGGGGTTGTCGGTGCCGTCGGCCATGGTCTGGGGCGAGATGTTCAGCGGTGATGTGGTGGGCGTCACCCAGTAGATGCCGCTCTTGGGCGTGATGGTGACCTGGTCGCCCACTTCGAGGTTCTGGGTGGCCCCGCTGAAGTAGACGTCGATGTCCTGCACCTTGACCTTCTGGTCTTCAGGGCGCGCGGCGAACAGCCGGTCGTTGCCGCTCTCGTCCTTGAGCCAGGTCTTGCCGCCGTCCAGCGAGACGCGGAACATGGCCGCGCCCGCGCCGCTGGTCACCGCGCCGGACTGCACCACTTCGAGGGTGTATTCGGACTCGTCCGAACCTTCGAAGTGCACCTCGCCGTCGAAATTCGAATTGGGCGTCAGCGAAACGTTGGACTGCGGCCCCTGGTATTCCAGCGAGAAGGCGTTCACCCCGTCCACCAGGGTATGCCCGGCCTTGGTGACCACGGTGAACTTGCCGCTGCCGTTGTCCACCACGTCCACGTCGAGCTTCTGCGACAGCTCGCGCACCAGCAGGTTGCGGTTGTCGATGAGGGTGTTGGCGTTGTTCTTGCCCGGCTCGTCGTGCATCTCGATCTGCCGGTTCAGCTCCGCGATCTGCTTGATCAGGCTGTTGGCCTCGTCCACCTCCTGCTTCAGGTACTGGTCCATCTGCTGCTGCATGACGCGCAGGTTGGACTCGGCATTCTGCATGAGCTTCACGAGGTTGTCGGTGTGCGAAAGCAGCGCGTCGCGGCTGGCCTTGTCGTTGGGCCGCTGCGAAAGGGCCTGCCAGTCGGCGAAGAACTGCGACATGGCCGAGTTGATGCCGGGGGTGGACGATTCGTTGAACAGGCTCTCGACGCTCTGCAGCATCTCGTACTGCGCGTCCCAGCGGGACTGCTGCGACGACTTGTCGAGGTACGACTTTTCGACGAACCCGTTGAAATAGCGATACACCTCTGCCGCATAGGCGCCATTGCCAATCTGACCGGGCACGCCGTCGAGGGCGGGATATTCCTCGAAGCGCACCGCCTGGCGCGAATACCCCACGGTATTCACGTTGGCGATGTTGTTGCCCGTGGTCTGGATGGCGGTCTGGTTGGCCAGCAGCGACATCTGCCCCATGTTGAGCAGCGAGGTGACGCCGGCCATGCTAGAGCCTCCCGCGGATAAGCGCGGCCTCGGCGCGGGCGGTGGTCATGCCGCCCTTGCGGCCGTAGGTTTCCTGCTTGGGCGGAACCAGGCGGCGGTGCAGGAAGTCCAGCAACTCCTGGCTCTGGTCCAGCAGGGCCAGGGCAAGGTCCGCGTTCAGCGAGGCCTGGCGGGCGCAATGCTGTTCCTGGGCGTCGATGCGGGCGATGATGGCGCGCACTTCCGTTCCCTGTTCCTCGGGCAGCATGTCCGCGTATTCCGAAAGCCGGGTGCGCTGCATGACCGCCTTCAGGTCCACGCGTTCGCAGGCCAGCTGACGCATCAGCTCGTGGATGGAGAATTCCACCGCGCTCACGGCGTCGGGGTCGCGCCCGCGCAGGTGGGCAAACTCTTCCTCAAGCAGCAGCGCCAGCACCTCAAGGCCCTTGGTCTGCCGGACAAGATTGCCGCGTATCTGTTCGTACATGGGGTTATCCTCCAGGGCGGGTCAGCCGCGCCGACGGCCCGCCGGAAGCGAGGCTGCGCGCCGCGTATTCCGGGTTCACCGCCAGTTCGCCCTGCCGCACCTCGAAGTGAAGATGCGGCCCGGCGACGCGTCCCGTCCCCCCTGCCTTGGCAATTTCCGTGCCCGCGCGAACCGTGTCGCCCTCGCGCACGTCAAGGCTGCCATTGTGCCCGTAAAAGCTGCGCCAGCCGCCGGGGTGCTCCAGCACCACCAGCTTGCCGTAGTCGGCCCGCTCACCGGCAAAGACCACCTTGCCGTCCCACGCGGCGCGCACCGGGTCGCCCTCTGCCACGGCGATGTCCACGCCCGGATGCCAGGCCCGTTCGCCGGTCAGGGGGTCGTTGCGCCAGCCGAAGCCAGAGGCGATGCGCCCCTCATGCGGCCAGGCCATGGGGCCGGGCGCGCCGGAGGCCACCGCCGGACCGCCCGTGGGCGAGGCTTTGGCGCCCGATACGGAAGACGCGGGAGATGCGGGGGACGAGGTGGCGGAGGACGCACCGGCAGGGGAACCCGTGGCCGCAGCCGGGGCCACGCCCGTTGTCGCACCGGACGATGGTGAGGAAACAGTGACGCCCGCCGCGCCTTCCGGCGCGGAACCCGCCGCATTGCCCGCGCCCTGCGCGGGGCTGCCGCTTGCGGCGGACTGCAATTCGGCGGCCGAGGGCGCACCCGCGGGCACGGTAAGCGCGCGCGTTGCCGCGGGCGAGGCCACCCGCTTCATGGCCCCGGTGCGGTGCACGATGGGCGGGCCCAACTGGGCGTCGCGCATGGGGCTGCGCACCTTGCGCGTGGTCTCGCCCGCCACCGAGGCGGCAGGGAGCCCGCGCGTGGGCCCGTCCTTGCCGGAGCGGGAGGCGCGGCGCTGGGGCGCGGCAACGGCCTGCGCCGCCCCCGTGGCGTCAATGGAATTCGGGGAATTCGGGGAATTTTGCGTAGCTGGGGCATTCGGGGCGACCGGTGATGCGCCGGATGCCGCAGTTGCCGCAGTTGCCGCGACCGCCGATGCGGGGGCGGCGCTGGCCGGGGCCGCCGTCCCGGTCGCGGCGGACGCCGGGGTTGCGGCCTCCGGCGCGGCGGCCACCTCGCGTTCCAACTCGGCCAGATGCCGTCGCACAAGATCATGCCCGCCCGCGCCGCCCTCCACGGCCGGGGCATCGCCGTGCGCCTCCGGCGCATCCGACACCACGGGGGCCTCGGGGCTGGCGGGCTCGTACATGGACGATCCCTTGGCGGGCGCGCCGCCCTTCACGCCATCGGCGCTGGGCGTCACCACGCGGGGCATCATCGACACCGGCTTCACCGGCACCGGCTCGCGCACCGAACTGGGGGCCGTGGTGCGGCTGGCGTCGGAAAGGCGGGTGGACAGCTGCTCGTAGATCATGTCGGCCAGGCCGATGCCCCCGGCGGAGGTCATCTTCTTGGCCAACTCCTGATCGTACATGGACTGCCACATTTCCTCTTCCTTGCTGTGCAGGTAGCCTTCCTTGGGCAGCGTGGCGCGCATCTGCTCCCACATCTTCTGCACGAAAATGGATTCGAACCCCTCGCACGCCTCGCGCAGCTTCTGCTCCTTGGACGGATCGTTGCGCAGGCGCTTGCGCAGGGCGTCCATCTCAAGCTTGCGCTGGGTAAGCTCGTGCTGGGCCGAGGCGGCGGTGGCGAGTTTGGGATCGACGGGAGCGGTCATGATTGCTGTCCTTCCGGCAAAGCTGACGCTTCATGCTTCTGCAACCGGGCACGCCGGTTGGTGGCGAGAGGCCCCGGCACAAGAGGAATTTTTGTCTCTGCCGAGGAAGAACGCTCTTTTTGTGGAGGGAGCGTACTTTTGTGGTACTCGACCGGAACAAAAAAGCGTTCTGACGACGGCAGAGGCAAAAAGGCCCTTGGGCCGCAGCTAGATGACTTCGAGGTCCGCATGCAACGCCCCCGCCGTCTTCATGGCCCGCAGGATGGAGATCAGGTCGCGCGGGGTGGCGCCGATGGCGTTCAGCCCGTCCACCAGTTCCTGCAGGGTCGCGCCCTCCATCAGCATCAGGCGGCGGTTTTCCTCGCGCACGTTGATGTCGGTGCGCGGGGTGGCCACGGTCTGCCCCGAACTGAACGGGCCGGGCTGCGAAACATCCATGCCTTCCTGCACGGTGACCTGCAGGCTGCCGTGAGCCACCGCCACGCGGGATATGCGCACGTCGCGCCCCAGCACCACGGTGCCGGTCTTTTCGTCCACCACCACCTTGGCGGGACCGTCGGGGGTGACTTCGATGTTTTCGATGGAGGCCATCAGCGGCACCAGGTTGCCCCGGTAGGCGGGCGGAACGTCCAGCGCCACGGTGGAGGCGTCCTGGGCCTTGGCGTAGCTGCCGCCCATGACCCGGTTAAGCCGCTCCACCACCTGCATGGTGGTCGAAAAGTCGGCGCTGGTCATGTGCAGGGTCAGTGTTTCCTGGCTGTTGAACTGGAAGGGAATGCCCCGCTCCACGATGCCCCCGCCGGGAATGGTGCCCACGGTGGTCACGTTCTTCTGGGCGCGGGCGGCCTGCCCTTCCACGGAAAAGCCGCCGAGGGCCAGCGGACCCTGCGCCAGGCCGTACACCTTGCCGTCCACGCCCTTCAGCGGCGTGATCAGCAGCACCCCGCCCTGAAGGCTGGTGGCGTCGCCCATGGACGACACGGTGACGTCCAGCCGGGTGCCCGGCTTTGCGGAAACGGGCATGCGCGTGGTGACCATGACGGCCGCCACGTTCTTGGGCTTCAGCTTGGCCTGGTCCACGGCCACGCCCATGCGTTCCAGCAGGTTGACCATGGAGCTCATGGTGAAGGTGGAGTCCTTCTTGTCGCCCGTGCCGCCAAGGCCCACCACCAGGCCGTAGCCCACCAACTGGTTGTCGCGCACGCCGCCGAAGCTGGCGATGTCCTTGATGCGCACGGCCTGCGCGCCGCCCGGCAGGGCAAGCAGCCACAGGGCCGCAAGCAGCGGGACCACGAGAAGACGGGCGGTGAGGATACGAAGGCTGGGCGACATGGCGTCTCTCCGGAAATCCGGCTGCGCGGGGCAGCCCGTTACGCGGCCCCCCGGTATGGCGGGAAAGGGCGCGCGGATTGCTGACGGTCAATAGATAGGCATTCCGCAGGGCGCGGGCACCGACGGGTATCCGACGGTATTCCGGCGCTGCCCATGGCTATTGCCAACACCGTGCCAGTGCGGAGGCGACGAGTCCGCCCGCATGCATCGTCAAACGGGATGTTCGCTCCGGTCATGTACCACCCCGTACACTCCCGTCGCGAACATCCCGTTTTCCTTGCCTGCGAACGGACTCGCCGCCTTCGCGCTACGCTGTGCCGATAACAGGAAAAACGCACCTGCTCCTCTTCATCCCGCATTCTTGTGGCTTTATTCCTTAATACCCGCGGCGGTCTTACGCCGCGGGGGGCTGTGCGGACACGATGTGAGAAATTACGAGTTTTGCCACCGGGCAAGGCGGATTGGCGTTTTTGAGCGGAGTGTACTTTTGTACGTGAGCATCAAAAATGACAAGCCAACGCAGCCCGGAGGCAAAAGACGGATTTCGTCGACAGCGTGCCCGCGTTGGACCTAGCCTGCCAGCAACTTCCACCGCGCGGCGCGAACGCGGCAAGTCCGTTCGCAGGCGAGGAAAACGAAGCCGCCGCCGGGGGAGTGTACTCTTTGGTACTCGACCCCGGCGGCGGCGATGTTTGACGATGGATGCGGGCGGAATCGCCGTGCTTGGCAACGCACAGGAAATGCTCCCGGCTGGCCCGCAGGCAAGGAAAGCGGGGCCAACGACGAGGGAGTGTACTCTTTGGTACTCGACCTCGGCGGCGGCCCCGCTTGACGAAGCATCCGGGCTAGCCCGGCGCATTTCCTAAAAGGGCCAGACGTTGTCCATCAGGCGGGTAAACCACCCCGGCTTCTGCTTGTCCGCCAGCACGCCCTTTCCGTAGTACTCGATGCGCGCGTCGGCCATCTGCGACGAGGTCACGGAGTTGTCCGAGGCCACGTCGCGGGCGCGCACCAGGCCGCTGACCACGATGTACTGGGTCTCGTCGTTGACGCGGGTTTCGCGCGCGCCCTCCACTTCCATCAGGCCTCCGGGCAGCACGCGCAGCACGCGGGCGGCGATGGTGGCGGTAACGGTGTTCTCGCGCGTGGTCTCGCCCGTGGCGTCATGCTTCGAGGTGGAGCTGGTGCCCAGGATGGGGTTGGTGCCCACCAGCCCGCTGAACGGCCCGGTGGGGTTCATGGGGTTGATGGACGCGCTGGACTGCCCGAAGAAGGCGCTGACGCCCAGTTCGTTGGTGGAGGTCTTGTCCGCGCTGGTATCGGCCTTGTTCTTGGCCTTGTTGGTTTCCACGATCTTGACCAGCACGATGTCCCCCACGCGGCGGGCGCGGTTGTCGGAGAACAGGAACTCCGACTCCGATTCGCTGTACAGCGATCCGGGGTTGGCGGCCCTGTCCTCGGGCTCGGCGTAGGCCTGCGGCTGCGTGACGGGCGGCACCGGCGAGGGCTGCTTGCGGGCGGCGTTGCACCCGGAAAGCAGCAGCATGGCGCACCCGGCGGCGAGCAGTCTGCGTTTCATGACGGTTCTCCTTGACTTGCGAAGGGGGATTCGGTCCGGCGAGGTTCGCGCCCCTACCGGACGACCACCGTCCCCCCATCCTTAACGGCGGCATAGATCTGCCGCTTGCTTTGCATGTTGCGCACGGGAATGGTTTCGCCAAGGCCGCCGTCGGCCATGGCCTCGCCCTGCACCTGCAGGCGCACGGAACCGGATTCGTACAGCACCATCACCACGCTGCCGCGCCGCACGGTGGGCACGCCGGAAAGATCGCTCTGGTAGATCACCTGCTCGGCCCCCACGGGCCGCGCCAGCCGCCACGGGCCGCCACGGCCGTCCCACGTGGGTTCGCGCAGGTAGGCCAGGTTCTTGCGCACGTGGGTGACCTTGTCGGGGGTTAGCACTTCGTCCTTGTTTACGGGCAGGGCGGCGCAGGGCACGTCGGCCCACACGTCGATGAAGGTGGAGCCGGTGAACTTGCGCACCGTGCTGCCGTCCACCTCGCGCACGGCAAAGCGCAGGGTATTGCGGCCAGGGGCGGCGGCGGTGTTCTCCACCACCACCTGCTGCTGCGGGTGGGCCAGAAAGACATAGGGGGGCAAGCGGTAATCCTGCATGGATGCCTCGCCGGGCAAGGCGGCCAGGGCGGGCGTCAAAGCGCTGACAGCCAGGGAGCGCAGGTCGCCCTCGCGCAGCACCGCGCCCCCGCGCTGAAGCACCAGGGTGCCGGGGTACAGGCACAGCGATTCGGTGTCGCGCAGGGCTTCGCGCAGGGCCTGTTGCAGGCGCGGACGGTTGACGCTCATGGGGCGGCCCGGCTCGGCGGGCGAGGGCCACAGGGGCGTGGCCGCCAGTTCGCGCCAGGTCTGCGGGGGGATGGGCCCCACCGGCTCGGCGATTTCGCCAAGGGTCACCGTGGCCCCGGACACCACGGCCGCGTCCAGCAGCCGGATGCGCCAGCCCGCGTCGGCGGTGCCCGCGCGCGCCGGGGCAAGGCCAAACGCCAGCAGGCCGATGGCAAGGGCCAGCGCCGCCAGCCAGGCCATGGGTCCGGCAAACGCGGACACCATGACGGCGGAGCGGCGGGCGGGTTCGGTACGGTGGGGGCGGGTCATGCGCGGTCTCCCCTGGCTAGCGCTTCAGCTGGACGGCGGTCTGCAACATGGTGTCCGAGGTCTGGATGGCCTTGGAGTTCATTTCATAGGCGCGCTGGCCCACGATCATGTTCACCATTTCGTCCACCACCTCGACGTTGGACATTTCCAGAAAGCCCTGGGCGATGGTGCCCACGTTGTCTTCGCCGGGCACGCCTTCCACCGCCTCGCCAGAGGCTTCGGACGGGATGTACAGGTTGCGGCCGCGCGCTTCGAGGCCCGCCGGGTTGATGAAGGTGTAGAGGGGGATGTCCGCGGCGGCCAGTTCAGCCCCGTTGCTGTCCAGCGCCGAGATGTGCCCGTTTTCCGTCACCGTGATGTTCTTGGTTTCGGCGGGCACCGTGAATTCGGGCTGCAGGGTGTAGCCGTTGGCGGTCACCACCACCCCGTCCTGGTTCAGCTTGAACGCCCCGGCGCGGGTGTAGGCGTCCTCGCCGTTCACCTGCACCAGGAAGAAGCCGTCGCCTTCGATGGCGAGATCCAGCGAGTTGCCGGTGTTGGAATAGTCGCCCTGGGTGAAGAACTTGTGCACCGTGGTGGGGCGCACGCCCATGCCCACCTGAATGCCGGTGGGAATGCGGTTGTCACCTTCCGTGGCGGAACCGGCGATGCGCATGTTCTGGTACATGAGGTCCTCGAACTCCGCGCGGCTTTTCTTGAAGCTCGTGGTGTTCACGTTGGCGAGGTTGTTGGAGATCACGTCGATGTTGAGCTGCTGGGCCACCATGCCGGTGGCGGCCGTCCAGAGAGAACGCATCATGGCTGTTGTCTCCTTGCGAGGAGTTTGGTTCCGTCAGTTGTCCGGCGGTGCTTGCCCGCCAGCCAGGTGTTTGCAAACCGGATGCCGGATGCAATCGGGGTTCTTCAGCGGGCAGCAACAAGGCGGCCTGCATCAAGCTCTTGTTCCGAATTAGGATTTTCGTTCGTTGGCGAGGAAAACGAGTCTGTCATGAGGGAGCATACTCTTATCGTATTCGACCGACATGACAGATTAAGTTTGACGACGCCAACGGGCGAAAAGACTGTTCGGAACCACGCCCTAGACTTTCTTGCCCACCTTCTGCGTCGCCTCCCGGTCTATGGAATCCGAGGTCTGCATCACCTTCTGGTAGGCCTCGAACTGGCGCTGGGCTTCGATCATGTTCACCATTTCGGAAACCACCTCGACGTTGGACGCCTCCAGGTAGCCCTGCGCCACGTAGGCCTTCTCGGCGGGCACCTCGCCCGCTGTGGAGCCCGGCCGCAGCCGGTACATGCTGCCCCCCAGCTTTTCCAGGGCGGTCAGGTCGTTCACGGTGACCAGGTTCAGCTGCCCCACCTGCACGCCGCCCGCGAATATCTGCCCGTCGTCGGAAATTTCCACCTGTTCGCCGGGCGGCAGGGCGATGTCGCCGCCGTCGCCCTGCACTGCATGGCCCATGGGCGTCACCAGCTGGCCGTCGGCGGTCTGCAGAAAATTGCCGTTGCGGGTGTAGAATTCGCCTTCGGGCGTGCGCACCTTGAAAAAGGCGTTGCCAGAGATGGCCACGTCCAGCGGGTTGCCGGTGTAGCGCATGCTGCCCTGCTCGAAGTCGGTGTGGGCCACGGCAATGCGGGGCCGGGCCACGTGCAGCGGCTCTGGAAAGAGCTTTTTCGAGCGCACGTTGGCGATGGGCTCCATGATCTGGTCATGGGCGAACAATTGCATGGTATCCTTGAAGGATATGACGTCGCGCTTGTAGCCCGTCGTATTCACGTTCGCGAGATTGTTCGAGATGTTGTTCATGCGATGCTCGTTGGTGAGCGCGCCGAACAGGCTCGACAACATGCCTTCCTGCATGCGTGCCTCCTTGCGGGCATGGTACCCGCGCCAAAGGCAATGCAAACCAGGGGCCATGCCCGGAAACTTCAACCATGCCGGTGCGGCGCGACGCTTTTCAAAGCTCTCGCGGCCTTCGACCGGGCCATCACCGACGGAACCACGACGCTGTCCGCCCTGCTCGGCCGACACCGCCGGGCGCGGGACGATCAGAATATACAGGGGGCGGACCGCGTTGCGCACCGCCGCGTGTTGACAGGCCTCCGGTTCCATACTATACACTCACGTCTTGACAGAAGCGGCTGCCGATATTCCCCTGGAATCGCTTCACGGAGCGCCACGCCTTACCGCTCCACGGCAACGCCGCTTCGACATCCTGAGGGCCGTACGCGGCCATTCCGGGTGGCCTTTCGGCCCCCTTTTTTTTTTGCTGCGGCCCCGCCGCCCACGACAACGGAACACAACGACGAATGAGCATGCATCCCCTTCGCGACGCCGTCGCCGCCATCGCCACGCCCCTTGCCGACGCCTTGGGCATTGCCCTGTGGGGCATCGAGATACTTGTCGGGGGCCGCATGGTGGTGCGCGTGTACGTGGACGCGAAGCCGGGCGCGCCCCTGGCCGGGGCCGAACTGTCCGCCCCGACCGATCTGACTGGCCAGACTGGCCGGGCCGACGACGAAGCCGCAGCGCCCGAAGGTGTCACGATAGACCAGTGCGCCCGCCTCTCGCGCCAGCTCGGCCTTGCCCTGGAAGTGGAAGACGTCATCCGCGACGCCTACGTGCTTGAAGTGTCCTCGCCCGGGCTGGAACGGCCCTTCTTCGAGGCCGCCCAGATGGCCCCCTACGCGGGGCGCACCATTGAACTCACCCTTGCGCTGCCCCACCCGGAATGGCCGGGCCGCCGCAAGTTCCGGGGCGACATCGTGCGGGTGGAAGGCGACACCCTCACCTTCCTGCCCGATGCCGCGCCCAGCCCCGACGCAGCCCCCGCCCCCCTTTCCGTGGCGTGGGAGGACGTGAAGAAGGCGCACCTCGTCCACATATTTCCCGACACGACCCGGCCCCAGCCCGGCGGCAAGACCGGCCAGCGCAAGAAGGCGCAGCCGAAAAAGCCCGCACGCGGCGGCGCGCCGCACGACGACACCACGGACTAGGCCACCGATCCGGAGGAGTACCCATGAGCCTGGAACTCAAGAAGGCCATCGACCAGATCAGCAAGGACAAGGGCCTTGACCGCGACATGCTGATCGACACGCTGGAAGAAGCGGTCCGCACTTCCGTCGCCCGCAAGTTCGGCGACGAGATGGACGCCGAAGTCAGCTACAACGACGAGACCGGCGAGATCGACGTCTACCAGTTCAAGATCGTCGTGAAGAACGTCGAGAACCCCAACAGCGAAATTTCGCTCGAGGACGCGCGCACCCACGACCCCAGCGTACAGTTGGACGACGAAATGGGCTTTCGCGTGAAAATCGAGGACCTTGGCCGCATCGCCGCCCAGTCGGCCAAGCAGGTGATCATCCAGCGCATGCGCGACGCAGAGCAGGAAATCATCTACGAAGAATACAAGGACCGCCGTGGCGAGATCGTCAGCGGCATCATCCAGCGCCGCGACAAGGCCGGGTGGATCATCAACCTTGGCCGCACCGAGGCGCTGCTGCCCAAGGAAGAACAGATCCCGCGCGAGCACTACAAGCGCGGCGACCGGGTGCAGGCCATCCTCATCGACGTGCGCAAGGAAGGACGCGGGCCGCAGGTCATCGTCTCGCGCGCGCACCGCGACTACATGGCCGCCCTGTTCCGCCGCGAAGTGCCCGAGGTTGACGACGGCACCGTGCAGATCATGGGCGTTTCGCGCGACCCCGGCAGCCGCGCCAAGGCCGCCGTCATGTCGCGCGACCGCGACGTGGATCCGGTGGGCGCGTGCGTGGGCATTCGCGGTTCGCGCATCCAGAACATCGTGCAGGAAATGCGCGGTGAGCGCATCGACATCGTGGTCTGGAGCCCGGACATCGCCACCTACGCCCGCAACGCGCTGTCTCCGGCGGTGATCTCGCGCATCGTGGTGGACGAGGAAGAGAACCTGCTCGAAGTCATCGTGCCCGACGACCAACTCACCAACGCCATCGGCCGCAAGGGCCAGAACGTGAAGCTGGCCGCCAAGCTGCTGGGCTGGAAGATAGATATCTACACCGAAACCCGCTACAACGAGGCCAACGCCATCGGACGCGGGCTCGAGCAGATCGCCAGCGTCGCCGAAATCTCCATCGAACAGTTCATCGCGGCAGGGTTCCAGTCCATCGAGCGCCTGCGTGAAGCCGACGACGAGGAACTTTCCTCGGCGCTGGGCCTTGCGCCGGGCAAGATCGCCGACCTGCGCGCGGCCATCAATTTCCTTGCGCCCCAGGCGCCGGACGAGGCCGATGCGGCCGCCGGCCCGGACGGCGACGAGGAAGCGGCCGGGAACGCGGGCGAAGGAACCGAAGCCGAAGCGAAGGAATAGTACGCGGATGGATGACGCCATCCGCGGGAAGCACATACCATTACGCACCTGCGTCATATGCAGGCGCCGCTTTGCAAAGCGCGAGCTTCTGCGGTACGTCCCCCCGACGGACGCCGCCGGGGCGGGGGCACCCCCCGTTCCGGACGAAAGGCAGGTACTGCCTGGACGGGGGTTCTACGTATGCGACAGCCCCGAATGCCGGGAGCGATTCCGGAAGTTCGGAGGCTGGCGGAGGAAGCGCAAGGGGGTTCAGGAATGACCGACGACAAGACCAGGGTGAAGGACCTGTCCACGGAGCTGGGCGTGTCCACCAAAGATCTGCTCCACACGCTGCGCGATCTCGACATCCCGGCCAAGAGCGTGATGACCACGCTCACCGCCGACGAGGTCGCCCGCGTGCGCGAACGCCATCAGGGCCAGACCGCCGAAGCGGGCGTTGACCGCAAGGTGGTGCAGCCCGGCGTCATCGTGCGCCGCCGCCGCCGCGACGGCGAGGAGGGCGAAGCCCCCGTGCGTCGTCGTGCCGAAGAGCGCGAAACCGCAGAGGCAGCCCACGCCGAAGCCGAGGCCCCGGCGTCTCCCGCATCGGGTGACGCCCCCGTCGCAGAGGAACGGCCCACCCGTGCCGCCCGCGCCGAAGCCCCCGCGGCGCCCGAGGCACGTGCCGCCGCGTCTGCCGCGCGCATCATCCGCCGCCCCGACGAAGCCGCGCCCGCGGCCCCGGCGGCCGAAGCCCCGGCCCAGCCCGCGCAGGCCGCCGCTGCCGCCGAAACCCCGGCCGAAGCCGCTCCCGCCGCCCCTGCCGCCCCGGTCACTCCGGTGGCTCCCGTGGCTGCAGACGCTGGCGACAAGCCCGCCGAAGCCAAGGCCGAAAAGGCCGCCGCGCCCACCGCGCGCATCATCCGCCCGGCCCGGCCCGACGCCTCGGCCGTGCCCGACGCCACCCCCCAGCCCTCCATCCTGCCCCCCGTGGCGAGCGAAGCCGCCCCGCGCGGTGAAGGCATGGACGGCGACGAGGACGACGCCGACGGCAACCGCCGCAGGAAAAAGAAACGCACGCCCGACGTGCCCGGGCCGCAGGTCCGCGTCATTTCCCGCCCCGATCCTTCCGCCCCGGCCCCGCGCCCCTACCCGCCGCGTGAAGGCGACCGCACGGACAGGGGCGACCGTCCCGGCTACGGCGGTGACCGGCAGGGCTACGCGCCCCGTCCCGGTGGCCCCGGCGGCGACCGTCCCGGCTACGGCGGCGACCGGCAGGGCTATGCGCCCCGCCCCGGTGGCCCCGGCGGTGACCGCCCCGCCTATGCTGGCGACCGGCAGGGCTATGCGCCCCGCCCCGGTGGCCCCGGCGGTGACCGCCCCGCCTATGCTGGCGACCGGCAGGGCTATGCGCCCCGCCCCGCCGGCCCCGGCGGACCCGGCGGAGACCGTCCCGGTTACGCGCCCCGCCCCGGTGGTCCCGGCGGCCCTGGCGGCTATCGTCCTGGCGGTCCCGGCGGACCCCGTCCTGGTGGTCCGGGCGGCCCCGGCGGCTATGGCCCCCGTCCCGGCGGCCCTGGTGGCCCCGGCGGCCCCGGCGCTGGCCAGCCCCCGTCCGGCGACGAAGGCCAGAGCAAGAAGAAGCGCCTGAAGGGCCGCCGCACGGTGGACTTCCAGGCCGGTGCCGACCGCAGCCCGCGTGGCCGCGAGGACGACGATTTCCCGCGCGGCGGCGCCCGCCGCGGCAAGGGGCGCAAGGGCCGCGACATCAAGCCCGCCGCCACCCAGCCGCTGAAGGCCGCCAAGCGCAAGATCAAGGTCGAGGAAGCCATCCGCGTGGCCGACATGGCCCACCAGATGGGCCTGAAGTCCACCGAGATCATCAAGGTGCTGTTCGGCCTCGGCGTCATGGCGACCATCAACCAGTCGCTGGACATCGACACCGCCACCCTGGTGGCGTCGGAATTCGGCTACGAGGTGGAAAAGGTTGGCTTCTCGGAAGACGACTACCTCATCCCCAAGGAAGAGGACGCGCCCGAGACCATGCAGCACCGGCCGCCCGTGGTCACCATCATGGGCCACGTCGACCACGGCAAGACCTCGCTGCTTGACGCCATCCGCAAGACCAACGTGACCATGGGCGAAGCGGGCGGCATCACCCAGCACATCGGCGCGTACCACGTGACCACCAAGAAGGGTGAAATCGTGTTCCTTGATACGCCCGGCCACGAGGCGTTCACCGCCATGCGCGCCCGAGGCGCTCAGGTGACCGACATCGTGGTGCTGGTGGTGGCCGCCGACGACGGCGTCATGGAGCAGACCCGCGAAGCGGTGAACCACTCCAAGGCCGCCGGCGTGCCCATCATGGTCGCCGTCAACAAGATGGACAAGGAAGGCGCCAACCCCGAACGCGTGCAGCGCGAACTGGCCGAACTCGGCCTGGTTTCCGAAGCCTGGGGCGGCGACACCGTGTTCAGCCACGTGTCGGCCAAGACCCGCCAGGGCCTTGACGAACTGCTGGAACTGCTGGCCCTGCAGGCCGAAATCCTTGAGCTGAAGGCCAACCCCGACAAGCCCGCGCGCGGCCACATCGTGGAAGCCAAGCTGGACAAGGGCCGTGGCCCCGTGGCCACCGTGCTGATCCAGGAAGGCACCCTGCGCCAGGGCGACACCTTCGTGTGCGGCGTGTTCAGCGGCCGCGTGCGCGCCATGTTCAACGATCAGGGCAAGAAGGTGAAGGAAGCCGGCCCCGCCATGCCGGTGGAAGTGCAGGGCTTCGAGGGCGTGCCCGAAGCGGGCGAGGAATTCGTGTGCGTGACGGACGAAAAGCTCGCCCGCCGCATCGCGGAAACCCGCGCCGTGAAGCAGCGCGAAAAGGAACTGGCCCGTGAATCCAAGGTCACCCTGGAAACGTTCCTGTCCCGCCGCGTCGACGACCAGGAAGCCCTGGTGCTCAACCTCGTCGTCAAGGCCGACGTGCAGGGCTCGCTGGAAGCCATCTCCGAGGCGCTGCGCAAGCTCAGCACCGAAAAGGTGCGCATCAACATCATCCACGGCGGGGCCGGGGCCATCTCCGAATCCGACATCCTGCTGGCATCGGCCTCCGACGCCATCATCATCGGCTTCAACGTCCGCCCGACCGCCAAGGTCAAGGACATCGCCGAGCAGGAAAACGTGGACATCCGCTTCTACGACATCATCTACAAGCTCGTGGATGAAGTGAAGAGCGCCATGGAAGGCATGCTCGCCCCGGTGCAGCGCGAAGTGTACCTGGGCCAGGTGGAAGTGCGGCAGACCTTCAGCGTGCCCAAGGTGGGCACCATCGCGGGCTGCCACGTCGCGGACGGCAAGATCACCCGCAACGCCGGCGTGCGCCTGCTGCGCGACGGGGTGGTGATCTACACCGGCAAGATCACGTCGCTCAAGCGCTTCAAGGACGACATGAAGGAAGTCATGAAGGGCTACGAATGCGGCGTGGGCCTTGAAAACTTCAACGACATCAAGATCGGCGACATCATCGAAGCCTTCGAGATGGTCGAAGAAGCCGCCACGCTGTAAGGATAGACAGACAACGATTGCCTCCGGCGGGCAGGGGGCGCAAGCCTCCTGCCCTGCCGATTTACTGGCGCGGGATTCGCCCGCGAGGTTCGTCAACGAAGCGCCACGCGGCGCGGCACCCCCATGATCATCGGCGTGCTCACGGTGGAATTCGAGTTGCACGGCAACGATTCCCTGAAGGGGAAGCGGCGCATAGCCAGCAGCCTGAAGACGAAGGTACGCAACACCTTCAACGTGTCCATCGCCGAGGTTCGCAACCAGGATTCCCTGACCCGGCTGTCGCTGGCCGTGGTTTCGGTGAGCAACAGCGAGCGGCACCTGCAAAGCCGTCTCGACAAGTGCCTGGCCATGATGGAAGCCGTGTGCCCCGAAGAGATGGTGTACAGCGATATTGAATTTTTCGCCGCCGAATAGCGAATTGCGGGCCTTTTGCCCGCTGGCGTCCGACCCGAAGGGCGCGAAGCGTGGCCGTTGGGTGAGCTTGCGAGCCCTACGGACATCGTGCGCAACGAGGTCAAACTTCGTCTGCCAGTCGGTCACGTACCAAAGAGTACGTTCCCTTCTGCCAGCCTTGTTTTCCTCGCCAGCGAACAAAACGCCCGCAATTCGAAAGCCTCGGCGTGCCTACCCCATGTACAAAGTTTGGGGGCTGGGGTCCCTTCCCCAGCGCCTCCATCTTACCTCCCCCGCCCCGCAGGAACCCCACCATGACAGATACCGCAGCCAGCATAGCAGCCATCCTCCGTGCAGAGGACGACATCCTCGTGGCCAGTCACGCCAACCCGGACGGTGACGCCATCGGGTCGGTGGCGGCGCTGGCGCACACGCTGCGCGCGCTGGGCAAGCGGTTTCGGCTGTACAACACCAGCGGGGTGCCGCACCAGTACGGCTGGGTGGACATGGGCGGCCCGGTGGCGCGCACCTTGGCGGAGCTTGGCGACTTCACGCCGCGCCTGGCGGTAATCCTGGACTGCGGCGACGCACACCGCGTGGGCGGCGACCTGCTGACGAAACTGCCGGAGTTGCGCAGCGTGAACATCGACCATCACCTGGGCAATCCCCTGTTCGGCACGGCGGGCAACTGGGTGGAGCCGCACCTTGCGGCCACCTGCCAGATGGCGGGCATCCTCGCGCGCGAACTGGGCGTGCCCCTTGCCGGCCCGCTGGGCGAAGCGGTGTATCTGGGCATCTGCACGGACACGGGCAACTTCTGTTACGGCAGCACCAGCGGCGACCTGCTGGAACTGGCGGCCGAGATCGTGCGGCTGGGGCTCAAACCCGGCCTGTTCCACGACCGGCTGGAAAACAACTGGTCCATCGGCCGCATGCGACTGTGGGGCGCGCTGATGCAGGGCATAGAACTGCACTGCGGCGGCGCGGTGGCGGTGTCGGTGATCACCGACGATCTGTTCGCGCAATTCGGGGCGGACAAGGACGACCTGGAAGGGTACGCCTCGCAGTTGCGCCGCCTTGCCGGGGTGCGGGTTTCGCTGATGGTGCGGGGCGACGGCGCGGGCCGCAGCAAGATCAGCCTGCGGTCCAGCGGCACGGATGACGTGCGCGTGGTGGCGGCGGCCTTTGGCGGCGGCGGGCACCGCAACGCGGCCGGGGCGGAACTGGACATGGAACCACACGCGGCCGCGCGCGCCGTGCTGGCGGCCATTCCCGCGCAACTTGCGCCCTGCGGCAAAGAGGCATAAGGTATATGGCTGTCCTGCCAGCGCAGCAGCACGGCCTTCTGGTGCTGAACAAGCCCAAGGGCCCTTCCTCGGCGCAGTGCATCGCCAAGGTGAAGCGGCTCGGCCAGAAGAAGATCGGACACGCGGGCACCCTCGACCCCATGGCGAGGGGGGTGCTCCTTGTGCTGTTGGGGCATGCGACCAAGATTTCCGGCCACCTGATGGCCGACGGCGAAAAGGTGTACCTTGCCACCCTTCGCCTTGGAACCACCACCGACACGTGGGACGCGGAAGGCAGCGTGACGGCCACCGCCCCCTGCGACCACGTGACCCCCGACGACATCCGGGGCGTGGTGGAAAGCTGGCTGGGCAGCACCGAGCAAGAGGTGCCGCCCTACTCCGCCGCCAAGCACCAGGGGCAGCCCCTCTACAAGCTGTCCCGGGCAGGGCGCGAGACGCCGGTGAAGACGAAGACCGTCGAAATTTCGCGGGCACAGGTCGTATCGTGCGACCTGCCGTTCGCGACCTTCCGGGTAACGTGCAGTTCCGGCACCTACATACGGTCCCTGGCCCACAGCTTGGGGATGCGTTTAGGGTGCGGCGCAATGCTGACGGAACTCACCCGGGAGTACAGTCACCCGTTCGGTATTGACGAGGCGCACGAGCTTGATGCCGTGCTCGCCGAGCCCGAGCGGTTGCCGGAGCGGGTCATACCCGTGACGCGCGCCCTGCCCCACTGGCCCAAGCTGCGCATAGACGCGGCGCAGGAAGCAGGGGTGCGCAACGGAATGACCGTGCCGTACATTCCCGAGGCCATGGCGGCATTGCCGTTCGCCGGGGGTCTGAAGGCCATCATGCTCGCTCCGGACGACACGCCCGTGGCCCTGGCCGAGACGCGCATCGTGAACGCGCAGCCGGTCTGGACCGTGCTTCGGGGACTGTGGAGTCAATAACATCCACTTTGGAGGATACAGCTGTGGTCATGGACGTCGATCAGAAGAAGAGCATCATTGATGTGCACGCCAAGCATGAAGGCGACACCGGCTCGCCCGAAGTGCAGGTTGCCCTGCTCACCGCCCGCATCGAACAGCTCACCGGGCACTTCAAGACGCACAAGAAGGACTTTCATTCGCGTACCGGCCTGCTGAAGATGGTCGGTCAGCGTCGCAAGCTCCTCAAGTACCTGAAGGCCAAGGACGTTCAGCGCTACCGCGCGCTGATCGAAAAGCTCGGCCTCAGAAAGTAATCCGCCATCGGCAGGGCCCGCCGTCGCGTGACGGCGGGCCCTGCGCGATGCGCACGGGCGCCGAGTCGCCCCCAACACGCAGCGTGAAGGGGGGTCCGGGAAGAGCGCCATGCCGGGAGCCGCAACCGTCGGTTCCGGCCTCTCCATGACGCAGCCGACTGAAACGTCATGGACGCGGCATGGCCTTCTCCCCGGAATCCCCTTCGCTGAACCGAAGAGGTACGCAACAATGCAGAGCGTTTTCAACGCTACCCGCGTCTCCGCCATGGTTGGCGGAAAAGAAATCATCCTCGAGACCGGCCGCCTCGCCAATCAGGCGCATGGCGCGGTCTGGGTGCAGTGCGGCGGCACCGTGGTGCTGGTCACCGCGTGCACCCAGCCCATGGAACGCGACATGGGCTTTTTCCCGCTGACCGTTGACTACTCCGAAAAGATGTACGCCGCTGGCCGCATCCCCGGCAGCTTCTTCCGCCGCGAAATCGGCCGCCCCAGCGAACGCGAAACCCTGGTTTCGCGCCTCATCGACCGCCCGGTGCGCCCCCTGTTCACCAAGGGCTTCCGCGATGAAGTGCAGATTCTCGCCAACGTCATTTCCGCCGACCAGGAAAACGACAGTGATGTGCTGGCCCTTACCGGCGCCTCGGCCGCGCTGTCCATCTCGCCCATTCCCTTCGAGGGTCCGGTGGCGGGTGCGCGCATTGGCCGCGTGAACGGCGAATTCGTGCTGAATCCCACCCTGAAGGAAATGGAAGCCAGCGACCTCGCCATCGTCATCGCCGCCTCGCGCGATTCCGTGGTGATGGTGGAAGGCGAGGCCCAGTTCGTGCCCGAGGACGTCATCGTGGCCGCCCTGGAATGGGCCCACAAGGAAATCCAGCCCCTCATTGACGCCCAGCTCAAGCTGGTGGAACTGGTGGGCAAGCCCAAGATGACCGTGACGCCCCCGGTGGAAAACACCGAGTTGAAGGCGCGCGTCGAGGAACTGGCCACCGCCGAACTGGAAGTCGCCCTGCGCATCCCCGAAAAGATGGCCCGCAAGGACGCCCGCAAGGCCGTCAAGGAAAAGGTTCTCGAAGCCCTGCTGGCCGACCCGGCCCTGGCCGAAAACCCCAACCTTGGCCGTGAAGTGGGCGACATGCTGAGCGGGCTGGAAAAGGTGCTGGTGCGCCGCCGCATCCTGAAGGAAGGCACCCGCATCGACGGCCGCGACACCAAGACCGTGCGCCCCATCCTGATCGAAGCGGGCCTGCTGCCCCGCGCCCACGGTTCCGCCCTGTTCGCGCGCGGCGAAACCAAGTCGCTGGTGGTTGCCACCCTTGGCAGCTCCACCGACAGCCAGCGCATGGATTCGCTGGTGGGCGACGTGACCAAGAAGTTCATGCTGCACTACAACTTCCCCGCCTACTCGGTGGGCGAAGTGAAGATGTCGCGCGTGTCCCGCCGCGAAATCGGCCACGGCGCGCTTGCCGAAAAGGCGCTGAAGCCGGTGCTGCCCGTTGACGATTCCTTCCCCTTCACCCTGCGCGTGGTGGCGGAAACCATGGAATCCAACGGTTCCTCGTCCATGGCCGCCGTGTGCGGCGGCAGCCTTTCGCTGATGGACGCGGGCGTGCCCGTCACCGCCCCGGTGGCCGGCGTGGCCATGGGCCTGATCAAGGAAGAGGGCGAGTACCTGGTGCTCACCGACATCCTTGGCGATGAAGACGCCCTCGGCGACATGGACTTCAAGATCGCGGGCACCGCCGAAGGCATCACCGCCGTCCAGATGGACATCAAGATCACCGGCCTGCCCACCGACGTCATGGCCCGCGCCATGGCCCAGGCCCGCGAAGCGCGCCTGCACATCCTGGCCGAAATGGCCAAGGTGCTGGAAGCCCCGCGTACCGAACTTTCCAAGTACGCGCCGCAGCATGCCGAGGTGTTCGTCAACCCCGACGTCATCCGCGTCATCATCGGCCCCGGCGGCAAGAACATCAAGGCCATCACCGCCGCCACCGGCGCGTCCATCGACATCGAGGACAGCGGCAAGGTCTCCATCTTCGCGCCCACCTTCGAGGCCATGGAAATGGCCCGCGAAATGGTGCAGTACTACGACCAGCGCGCGGACCTGGGCAAGAACTACGTGGGCAAGGTGCGCAAGGTGCTGGAAATCGGCGCCATCGTCGAAATCCTGCCCAACCTCGAAGCCCTGGTGCACATCTCGCAGCTGGACACCAACCGCGTGGAACAGGCGGGCGACGTGGCGCGCCTTGGCGAAGACATGACCGTGAAGGTCATCGAGATCAATGGCGACCGCATCCGCGCCAGCCGCAAGGCCGTGCTGCTGGAAGAACAGGGCATCGAATGGAATCCCGAAGACACCGCCCGCCCGTCCGGCCCGCCGCGTGACCGTGGTGACAGAGGCGACAGGGGTGATCGCGGTGGCCGTGGTGACCGGGGCGGCGACCGCCGTGGCGGTGATCGCGGTGGCCGTGGCGGCGACCGTGGCCGTGGCGGCGACCGCCGCTAGGCGCACGCCGCACCACAGCGCATCATAACGCATTGGTGACGGGCGCGGGGACATCCCCGCGCCCGTTTTTCGTTGTGTGCGCGCATCGCGCACGCCGTGTGCGAAATGGCACGAGACGGAAAACCAACGGCGGGCACGGCCGGATTTGCTCCCGCGCGAATCCCCCCGGCATGACATGAAAACCTGCGGTTCCGGCACGGGGCCGCAGGTTTTTCCTCCCCTTCACCTATCCCGCGATTGACAGAAAACGCACGGCGGCGCTATATTTCCACTCTCTGTTTTTCTAAAGATATTCGCGACCTGCGCACAGGACGACGAGCCCATGGCACAGCCCGCTTCAGGCGGCCGCCATGACAGCCCACCGCCCGGGGGAATGCAGCGGGGACCGGCACAGCGAGGTTCGTGATGCATGACGATGTCGAACATTTGCTGAAACGGCACCAGGCCGCCATGGAACGCCACGAGCGCGCCATGCTCGAGGCCGAACGCAAACGCCGCCACGACGAGGAACGCCTGGACCAGGCCTACGCGGCCCTGCGCCAGCGCCTTGCCGCACAGCCGGACCCCGACGCCGGGGACGTGGTGTTGCCGCCCCCGCCCGGCATGGCCGGGCCATCGCAGGGCACCCTTGGCGGCCTGCTGGGCAGCCTGCGCGCGCTGCTGTTCTGATTCCGCGCCCGCCGCAAACGAAACGTCACCACCGGGATGCCCGATGGTGACGTTCTGCATTTGCCCCATGAAACGACAGGAAGGGGAGTGCGCCTGCCCCCCGGCGGCGCGGGCGCCCCGACGGCAGCCCCCTTGCGCCGCCGCTGGCCGCGCGGGCTATCGCCCCCGCAACTGACGCTTGTCGCCCACGCGGATGGTCACGCGCTCCTTGTCGAAGTATTCCAGCAGCGGGATCACGTACTTGCGCGAAAGGCCGCCGGACAGTTCCTTGAAGCCCGCAGGATCGAGGTCGTCGTGGGTGTCGAACCACGCGGCCACGCGGGCCTTCAGGTCGGCCATCACCGGGCCGGGAAAATACAGGCCGTCCTTCACCTTCACCAGTTCCCCGGCGTCCTGCAGCAGCTTGAACACCGCCGCCGCCTCCTTGAACTCCAGCCCCAGTGGGTCCAGCACGTCCTTGACGTTGGGCGGGCTGCTGCCCCCCTCGGCATAGGCGGCGCGTATCGTGGCGCGCAGCCCTTCCTGGTCCGAGGCCAGCGACACCTTGTGCCCCGGCAGGCGGAGCACGTCGCCTTCGGCCACCAGTTCGCCCGACTTCAGCAAGCGCTCCACGATGAAATGCACCAGCTTGGGGTGCAGCCCCCGGCCCCACCCGGCGGACAGCGCGCCGCGCGCCATGCCGGGCTTGAGCGGTTCGCGGGCGTGAAATTCCGCCGCGCGGGCAAGGCAGCCAGCCGCCAGGCGGCGCACCGTTTCCGCGTCCACGTAGGCGCGTTCCTCGCGGTCGAAGCAGAACACCTGCCCCTTGGCCCCCAGGGATTGCAGGGCCTTGTCCAGCCGCTTGGACTCCAGATTGGTCAGCACCGAAAGCTGGGCGAACCGCGCCCCGACGGAACCGGCCAGCCGCAGCAGGGACTGGGTGGCCGCCTCCTGCGTGGCGGAATCACCGGCCTCGTGAGCATCGGGCAGCCCCTCCAGCAGGGCCAGCCTGTCCGCGAAATCGGGGTCGCGGCGGCGCAGGTCCAGCCCCAGCGGGTGCAGCACAGCCCCCCCCGCCACCGTGCGCAGCGGCGAGAACGAGCGCACCACGCAGCGGTCGCCCGCCACGCCCACCATGGGTTCGGTAAAACGTACCTCGCACAGGGCCGTTTCGCCGGGGGCCAGCTTGTCCCGGTCGGGGAAGTACAGCCGGGCCAGCACCTCTCGCGCGCCGTGGTGAAAGTGCACTTCGGTGCGGTTCTTCAGCGGGGTGGGCGCGGAGGACAGGCAGGTCAGCCGGGTCATCCAGCGCAGGGACGGGAACAGCGTGCCGGGGTGGGCCAGCACGTCGCCGCGCTGCACCTCGTCCACATCCAGCCCCTGCACGTTGACTGCGGTGCGCCGCCCTGCCGGGGCCACGTCCACCGGGCCGCCGTGGCTTTGCAGCCCGCGCACCTTCGTCGCCGTGCCGCCGGGATACAGCAGTACCTCGTCGCCCACCTTCACGCTGCCGGAGATCATGGTGCCGGTGACCACCGTGCCATGCCCCTTCATGGTGAACACGCGGTCCACGGGAAGGCGGAACAGGTCGCTGCGGCGCACCGGGCGCAGTTCGCGCTCCAGCGTCACCAGGTGCTCGCGCAATGCGTCCAGCCCCTGCCCGGTGGCCGACGACACGGGAAAGATGGGCGCGCCCTCCAGGAACGTTCCGGCCAGGAACCCGGCCACGTCGTCGCGCGCCAGTTCCAACCAATCGGCGTCCACCATGTCCACCTTGGTCAGGGCCACCAGCCCGTGCCGGATGCCTAGCAGCGAACAGATTTCCAGGTGCTCGCGGGTCTGGGGCATCACCCCTTCGTCCGCCGCGATGACCAGCATGACGAAGTCGATGCCCGACGCCCCGGCCACCATGTTCTTGACGAAGCGCTCGTGCCCCGGCACGTCCACGATGCCCAACCGACCGCCTTCAGCCCCGGCGCCCGGCAGGTCGCAGAACGCGAAGCCGAGCTCGATGGTGATGCCCCGGCGCTTTTCCTCTTCCAGCCGGTCGCAGTCGATGCCGGTCAGCGCCCGGACCAGCGAGGTCTTGCCGTGGTCGATATGTCCTGCGGTGCCCATGACGACAGGCATGCGTGTACTCCTGCGGTCGCGCGCGGGCGCGGCCTGTTCTGGTATGTGCCGGGCGGAGAATCCTGTCTTTGCGCCGACAGCCGGGAGCTTTCTTGCTCGCCTCCGGCGGGCAGGGGACGATGTCCCCTGCACCCCTTCCATATTTCTGGTCGGGACCGGGAGTTGGCGGGGCGGCGGATGCCCGGCGAACGAAGCGCGACGGCTGAGAGCCGCGCACCTCACTTGCCTTGCATCGTCATGTGGTTGTAGGCAAAAAGCAGCACGGACTCAAGATGGCCGGGCGGCGGGCACGCCTGCAACACGCCGCGCCCCCTGACGAAACGACGAAAACGCGCCCGTCTTGAAGCAACGCGAGCCCCGCACGGCACCCCGCGCGGGCTTCCGGCACGACGGACCCCGCCAGCCCCCAAGG
>NZ_AGFG01000061.1 GCF_000226255.1 Desulfovibrio sp. A2 | reverse complement strand
CGACGTATTTGCGGTTGCGCTTCGGCGCGCGCGTCCAGAAGGTGCCGCTCGACGCCGGATTCTCCTGCCCGAACCGCGACGGAACGCTGTCGCGCGGGGGCTGCGTGTTCTGCAACCCGCACGGTTCCGGTTCCGGGCTTGGCGAAGAAGGACTGACGCTGGAAGAACAGTGGACGGTCTGGACGGGACGTTACGCCCGCACGCGCAACGCCGGTCTGTTCATAGCCTATTTGCAATCATTTTCCAACACGTATGGCCCACTCGACAAATTGCGCCATGTTCTCGGCGCGTTGTCCACATTACCGGGCATTGTTGGCGCGGCCGTGGGGACCCGTCCTGACTGTGTGGGCAATGAACGCCTGGATCTGGTGGCCGCGCTCCCCCTGCCCGAAGTCTGGCTGGAGCTGGGGTTGCAGTCGGCCCACGACGCCACCCTGGCCCGCATCAACCGGGGGCACGACGCGGCCACGTCCGAGCGGGCCGTGCGCGCGGCGGCGCAACGGGGGCTGCGGGTATGCGCGCACCTCATGGCCGGGCTGCCGGGTGAAACCGGGGACGACTTTCTGGCCACGGTGGACTGGGTGAACCGCCTGCCCGTGCACGGGGTGAAGTTCCACGGGGTGTACGTGTGCGCACACACCGCGCTGGCGCGGCAGTGGCGGGCCGGGGACTACGCGCCCCTCGAGCGGGAGGAGTACGCGGATCTCATTTCCCGCGCCCTGCCCCGGCTGCGCCCGGAGATCGTCATCCAGCGCCTGACCGGCGACCCGGCCGGGGATGAACTGCTGGCCCCGGACTGGGCGGGCGACAAGCGGGCCACCACGGCGCGCATCCACGAACTGCTGGCCCAGCGGGGCACATGGCAGGGCAAGGATGTGGCGGAACATGCACCCAACGAACCGGGCGCGCCATCCGCCCCACAAGGCCCACCCGCATGGTTCGGCGTGCCTGCCCACCGCCTGCCGGGGGCCGCGCCGCGCCTGTGCGATACGGAACAGGCCCGCGCGTGGGAGACCGAATATGCGGCCGCCTGCGCGGCGTTTCCGCATCTGCGGCCGGTACGCGCCAAAGAGTAACCGTTCCGCGCGCGGCAGGCTGTCCCCCATTCCCCGCGACACGCTCCGGCCCGTGCGGCGCGCGCCCCTTTCCCGCCCCCGCGCTTCCGGCTATGGGTGAGTCGTCCCGGGCAACGCCGGAACATCCGACCAAATCGCACCGCACCGTCTCTTGCCCAGACCGGCCGCGCATCGAACATTCCGCGCCCGACGCGCAACCGCAGCACCCCCCGGAGGCCGCATGCCGCAACGTCGCCCCACCACTCCCCGCCGCCCCGCACTCGATTTTCCGGATACCGCGCTCTTCGACGAGGTGCGCGAACGCCTGGTGGCTGGCCCGCTCTCGCTGATCCTGCATTGGCGCGGCAACAGACTGCGCGAGATCACCATGAGTTGGAACGGGGCCGCGCTGACATCGCCCCCCGCCGCGCGCGACGGGTGGAGCAACCCGCGCCCGGACGCCTGGCCCGGTCTGCCCGCAGGTCCGGCCACCGCGCATGGCCGCGCCGTGCAGGCCGCACTGGCCGACTACGTGGCCGGAAAGCCGGTGCGCTGGCCCGACCTGCCCTTGCTGCTGGACGGGCTGACCCCGTTCACGCGCGACGTGCTCACCGCCTTGCGCGACAAGGTTCCGCACGGGCAGATCACCACCTACGCCGGTCTGGCCGCGCTGGCGGGCCGCCCCGGCGCGGCGCGCGGCGTGGGGCAGATAATGGCGCGCAACCCGTGGCCGCTGGTCATTCCCTGCCACCGGGTGCTGGGCGGCTCCGGCCGCAACATCCGGCTGCACGGCTTCGGTGCGTCCGGTCTGCCCATGAAACGCTGGCTGCTGGTGCTGGAAGGTGCCATCGACGAAACCATGAAGGACTGACGCGGCCCATGCTGGACAAGACCACCCTCATCGCCACGGTGTGCGAACGGCTGCCCCGGCTGGAAACGGGCCACTGCCTGGACCTGCGCACCTACAAGCGCAACCGCTCCGTGGCCATCGTGCGCACCGGGCCGGACGGCTACGACGTGTTCGAGGCGGGATTCCACGAGGAAACGTGGACCGGCCTGACCGCCGACGCGGTGCGCCGCCTGCTGAAAATCCTGCTGAAACGCGAATTCCCGCGCAGCCACAAGGTGCGGATGTACACCCTGCCCAGCCGCGAGGCCGCCAACGTGAACCGCATGGGCCACGGCGCGGGGAGGTTTGAGAAAAATCTCAACCCATAGAACTACCACCATGACATATCCGAGCAATTCTTACACAAACCGTGACAGCCCTACGCTCTACTCAATTGAATGCACAGCATACTATGAGCGCGCAATGAATCTGTTCACCAAATTCAGAATGCACAGTTTAGAAAACTTATACTATTCCGCACTTGAAACAAGATGTTGCATCGAAAGGTTACTTTACGAATACATCGCGCTACTCAATCCTGACACCATAAATAAAACAAAAATAGACAGCACATGGAAACCAAAAGACTTAAAACACCTAATCCTTGACATTGAGCCAAGATTCTACAAGACTTCAGGATTCTTGAAAATCCTATTCTCAATATATAAAATTCCAGGAGAACCAAAAACTCCTAATCTTGAGCTACTTAGCAAGTGCTATGGCGTAATAGGTCAATACTTGCACGCCCCGAGAGTCAAGACTGAACAACACACAACAAAAGCTGGCATTGAAACTCTCGCTCATCACACTTCTACAGCCTTAATACATATCCTTGAAATACTAGAAGAACCCCGCGCCACCATCGAGTTCAGCGCCACAGGAGAGCACTTTTTCGCAATATATTGCACTGGCTTTTTTTCAGACGAAGCCATCCGCCTAAACATGACCCGCGTTTTGCAAAAACAAGCGGTCTCCCTGCATAGCGCCCAAAACAAGACGGCCAGCGCTCCCGATTGCGCTGGCCGTCTTGTTTGGAGGTGGCGGTGGTATGCCGAGACTTCCCTTGCGGGCTGCCCCGTCCAGAAACGTCCGCAACGCGGGCGCATCCGGTGCCGCCTATGTGCCCGTGCGGTATGGGCACGAGCACACAACAGATGAAGGCACAAGTTTCCTTGTGCCTTCAGGGAGCCGGACACCCGGCCACAACCGTTACCGCTGCTTCCTTTCGGACCTGACGGGGTTGGCGGCGTTGCCGCCGTCCGGCTCCCGATCTGCAATCAAGCTGAAAAAGACTGGCGGAGAGGGGGAGATTCGAACTCCCGGTACGCTGTTAACGTACACACGATTTCCAATCGTGCTCCTTAGACCAGCTCGGACACCTCTCCGTGCGAGAGGCAGTGTCTAGCAGACGCCGGGGCAGCATGGCAAGCGAAAAGTGCGGGATGCCGACCAATCTGCCGCACACCACCCGGCAGCCTCCATCCCGCCTGAACACCGACGAACATCACGGCATGCCCCCGCACCGCGCAGAACCCGACATGCCCGTATGCCCGGCCATCCGCAGGCAGCCCTGGCAAACTACTCCTTTCCCGCGTCATGCCGCACGCGGCACCGCACACCCTCTTCCGTCCCGGCGCGCTCCCGGCGCGCCCGTGGCGGGCCTCAACACCCGCCGCCCGAGGGCAGAAACCGCCCGGCCACCACCACCCACACCACCAGAACGGCCACCAGTATCAAAATCTCCCACATGGGGACTGCTCCTCACATACGGCTACCGGAAAGGCGCGACACGCCCGCCCTTCTCCGGTGCTTCCGCATCCCTACGCCCGCCCCTTCCGGACGGCAACAGCGTGAGAACGCCGTGGTCGCGGCGTGCGCGTCCCCCTCCTTGATCTTTTAATCACTCCGCCCGCGCAACGGCACGCCATCCCCAAACGGAGCGATTTTGTGCCGAGGGCAAGGAAAACGGCGTTTTTGCAAGGGGAGTGTACTCTTTCGTACTCGCCCCGCGCAAAAACGCCGTTTGACGACGCCATCGGGCAAAAGCGCCCGCTTGGGAACGGCGTGCTAGATGCCCATGACGTTGTAGCCGGAATCCACGAACATCACCTCGCCCGTCACGGCGGACGACAGGTCCGAGGCCAGGAACACCGCCGAGCGGCCCACGTCTTCGGTGGTCACGTTGCGGCGCAGGGGCGAATGTGCCTCGATGTGGTCCAGAATCTGCTTGAAGCCCGAGATGCCCGAGGCGGCCAGGGTCTTGATGGGACCGGCGCTCAGGGCGTTGATGCGCACGCCCTTCTCGCCCAGATCCACGGCAAGGTAGCGCACAGAGGCTTCCAGCGCGGCCTTGGCCACGCCCATGACGTTGTAGTTGGTGATGACCTTCTGCGCGCCGTAGTAGGTCATGGTCAGCACGGATGCGCCGGGGTTCAGCAGCGGCTCGAAGGCCTTGCACAGCGCCACCAGCGAGTAGGCGGAAACGTCCAGCGCCAGCTTGAAGCCGTCGCGGGTGGTGTCGATGTAGCGGCCATGCAGGTCATCGCGGTGGGCAAAGGCCACGGAGTGGACGATGACGTCCACGGTGCCCCACTTCTCGCGCACCATTTCGGCGGCGGCGGCCACCTGGGCGTCGTCGGTGACGTCACAGGAAAAGGTAAAGTCGCCGCCCAGTTCTTCGGAAATGGGCTCCACGCGCTTCTGGATGGCCTCGCCCACGTAGCTGAAGGCCAGTTGAGCCCCGTGGTTCTTGAATTCCTTCGAAATGCCGTAGGCGATGCTCTTGTTGTTGGCGACGCCGAAGATCAGTGCCTTCTTTCCTGCGAGCAGCATGCGGTTCTCCCTGTTGTTCTGGGTAGATGACGTAAAGGGGGATGCTGGCGCGCGGGCGCGGCACCCCGGCTTGCGGCGGCGCGGCGTCCTTCCCTATAAGGGCCCTCAAGAACTCCGCGCGCCGTGATGCATCGTGCGGAAACTAGACGGCCAATTTCTGGCCGGTCAAAATCTCATACGCCTCGCGGTACTTCTTCCCCGTCTCGGCAATGACGTGCTCCGGCAGGGCCGGGGGCGGCGGGGTCTTGTCCCACGGCTGGGTGGACAGCCAGTCGCGCAGGTACTGCTTGTCGAAGCTGGGCTGGCCCTTGCCAGGCGCATAGCCTGCGGCGGGCCAGAAGCGCGAGGAGTCGGGGGTGAGCACCTCGTCGATCAGGATCACCTCGCCATCCACCAGCCCGAACTCGAACTTGGTGTCGGCGATGATGATGCCCCGCCCTTCGGCGTATTCGCGCCCCTGCGAGAAGATGGCGATGGAAAGTTCCTGCACCCTGGCGGCCAGATCGTCGCCCAGCAGCTTCGCGGCCTGCTCGATGCTGATGTTCTCGTCGTGCTCGCCCAGTTCGGCCTTGGTCGAGGGGGTGAACAGCGGCGTCTCCAGCTTGGCGGATTCCAGCAGCCCGGCGGGCAGCTTGTGGCCGCACACCGCGCCGGTGGCCTTGTAGTCCTTCCAGCCGGACCCGGTGATGTGCCCGCGCACGATGCATTCCACCGGCAGGGGCTTGGCCTTCTTCACGATGACGGCGCGGCCTTCCAGCATGTCGCGGTAGGGGGCGAGCGGCGCGGGAAAGCGGTTCACGTCGTGCTCGATCAGGTGGTTCTTCACCAGCCCGGCGAAGCGGTGCATCCAGAACAGGGTGATGCTGTTCAGGATCACGCCCTTGTAGGGAATGGGCTCGCCCATGATCACGTCGAAGGCCGACATGCGGTCGGTGGTGACGATGAGCAGGGTCTGCGCGTCGATCTCGTAGATGTCGCGGACCTTGCCCCGCGAAAGCAGCGGGTATTCCTTGATGTCGGTTTGCGTGACGACCTGCATGTCTGTTCCCTTGTGTTCGGTTGCGGTGCCGCTGCGATGGCGGTGCCGATGTCGTTGCGACGGCATTCCGATGCCGGACGCCCGTCCGCCCCGCCAGCCGCGCGTGCGCGGGACGGGGCCGGCGGGCCTTCAAGTACGATAACGCGGGACGGACGCCGGGGACAAGATGCCCACCACGCCGCGCGCCCCGACGCGCTACCTGTTGCGCGATTCCGCCGAGCGGGCGTGCGCCTCCAGCCCTTCCAGCCGGGCCAGCCGCGCGATGGAGGCGGCATGCCCGCGCGTGAACGCGGCCGTGGCCGAAATGACGCTGGAGCGCTTGCAGAAGGTCTGCACCGAAAGGGCGGACGAAAAGCGCGCCGTTCCCATGGTGGGCAAGACGTGGTTCGGCCCGGCGAAGTAGTCGCCCACCGGTTCCGGCGACCAGCCCCCCAGGAACACGGCCCCGGCATGGCGGATGGCCCCCAGCAGCGACCACGGATCTTTGGTCAGCACTTCCAGGTGCTCCGGCGCGACCTTGTTGGTGATGTCGACGCCGGTTGCCATGTCGGGCACCACCACGATGGCCCCCCACTCGGCCAGCGCCTTGCGGGCGATGTCGGCGCGGGGCAGCGTTTCGCACTGGGCGGCCAGTTCCAGCTTCAGCGCGTCCACCAGCGCGGGCGAATCGGTGATGCAGATGGACGACGCCAGCGGGTCGTGCTCGGCCTGCGACAGCATGTCGGCGGCCACCCAGTCGGCGCGGGCGGTGTGGTCGGCAAGGATCAGGATTTCGCTGGGCCCGGCGATCATGTCGATGCCCACCCGGCCGATAAGCAGCCGCTTGGCCGTGGTCACCCAGATGTTGCCCGGCCCGGCGATGACGTCCACGGGCCGCACCGTTTCGGTGCCGAAGGCAAGGGCGGCGATGGCCCAGGCGCTGCCCGCGCGGTGCACCTCGGTGATGCCCAGGTGGTGCGCGGCGGCGAGGATGTACGGGTTCAGCGTGCCGTCCTTGCGGGGCGGCGAGATGACGGCGATTTCCGGCACCCCGGCCACCTGGGCCGGAATGGCGTTCATCAGCAGGCTGGAGATGAGCGGGGTGTTGCCGCCCTGCCCGCCGGGCACGTACAGCCCGGCGCGGTCCACGGGGGTGACCATCTGGCCCAGCACCGAACCGTCCGGCCGGGTGGTGAACCACGACCGTTCCTTCTGCGCCTCGTGAAAGCTGCGGATGTTGGCGGCGGCCTCGGCGATGATGGCCCGGTCGTCCGGGCTCACCTGTTCGAGGGCGGCGGCGATTTCGTCTTCGCCCACGCGGATGCGCGCGGCGTCGAAGTCGGGACAGTCGAACCGGCGGGTGTAGTCGGCGAGGGCGGCGTCGCCCCCGGCGCGCACGGTATCCAGAATCTCGCGGACGGCGGGCTCCACGGTGTCGCCGGGGTCGTCACGTCCCGCGAGCAGGGCCTGCAGTTCCTTCCAGTCGTCCACCGACCGGAGAAAGAGCGTGCGGCAAGGCATGGCGGCCTCCTTGAAAAGAGTACGACCTGTTGTGCGACGATGTGCATCGGAATGCCGCGCGGCGGGCGGCCCGGCGGGGGCCTGCCTGCGCGCACAGGCGGCATGGCGTGTCCGCGCCACATACCGGAGCGCCGTGCAAAAGTCGAGAGCGGCACCCTGCCCCTCGGTCCTGCCCCATGGGCGAAAGGAAGGACGACGGCGGTCCGGGCGGTGAAAACGCGGCGGACGGGCGCGGGGTAACGCGCCGTGGCGGGAATGGGGCAGCGGCCGGTTCCGGCCAGGCAGGCTGGTCGGACAGTCGGGGCGGACAGTCGGGGCGGACAGCACGCCCCGGCCGCAGGCCGGAACGCGCCCCGTCAGCTCACGTTCAGGATGACCGAGAACACGTTGATCAGCACCCACACCGGGGTGCCCACGGAAAGATCCAGCGCGCGCACCCGGTCAGCCGTGAGCACCGAGCATATCTCGGTGCCGTCCGACAGCCGCGCCACGGCTTCCGCAGTGGCCGCGCCCACCACCACTTTGACGATGGTGGCCGGGTACACGTTGCCCGCCGTGGACGACGGGGCCTCGCTGCCCACGGTCAGCACCACCCAGGGGGCCTTCACCTCCGCCGCGGCGAACACGCCGGGCCGCAGGCCCAGGTTGTCCAGGCTGTCGTTGGTGATGACAGAGGCCACCCGGATGCCGGACGGCGTCTGCACCGAAACCACCGACTGCACGTCGCCGCGCACCACCGCCGCGATACGCCCGTAGAAGGCGTTGCGCGCGCTGGTGCGGCGGCGCTGCTCGCGGTCCAGCGCGTGGCCCACCATGCGCTGCATGTCCTCGTTTGAAACGTCGATGTAGGCCGCCGTCAGGCTGGCCGTGGAATGGCCCAGCAGACGCTGCACCACCGGCAGCGGCAGGCCGGATCGCAACAGTTCGATGGCCCGCGAACGGCGCAGGGCGCTGGGGTTGGCCAGGTCCGGGGCCAGGTCGCATTCGTGGGCGCGCTCGTAGAACTTGCGGCGCACGTGGGCCTGATCCACGGCAAAGGGGTGTTCGCCCTCGCCCGCCACGGCCTCGTCCAGCAGGTCTGAAAGCTGGGCGGCGAGATCGGGCGGCAACTGCACCTCGCGGGGCGGTTCGCCAAGGTACGCCACGCCGCGCGCCGCGTCGATGTCGCGGGCGGGGGCCAGGGCCAGCACCTCGCCCAGGCGCGCCCCGGTGTGGCGGATGAGCAGGAACACCAGCAGCATGCGCAGGCGCGAACGGCGCACGTCGCCCCGCGCCGGACGGGCGGCCCACAGGCGGAAGGCTTCTTCCAGCCGGGCCAGTTCCACCGTGTCCAGATACTTCACGTCGTCGGGAATGGAGAGCATGCCCGCCGGGTTGTGACGGCGTTCCGACACGTTTTCGGCCAGCGCTTCCCAGATTCGTTCGAGGCTGTCGTCCTGTCGCATGGGTGTCCCGTTGGTTGCGTGCGCGTGGGGGCCGGGGGCGGCATGCGCGCCCGGCGGCGTGCCTGTTCGCGGCCCGCCATGCAGGAAGGCGGGGCCGGAATCCGCGCGGCCGAGCCGCCCTTGTTCCCGGCCATTGTCCCCGGCCATTGCCCGAATTCCTATCATATAGGCGCAGACGCGCGAAAATCAAAGCCGTGTTTCAGGCCGCGCACGGACATGAAAATGAAATAATCCGTGACAACGGTTTTCCGATGCGCTATCTTTTCATTGACACGAAGATTATAAAAAACGTGTCAGCAGCCGGCCAGACAAAAAACAGGCGACGCCCTTGCCGAGTCAGCCCCGTCCGGCCCCCCCCCCTCACATCAGGAGGTCGCCATGTACTTCCCCGTCGCAGGCATACACACGGAACCGTGGATACCGCCGCTGGTGGCGTTCGTGGTGTCATTCTTCATGTCCATGGGGGGCGTGTCGGGCGCGTTCCTGCTGCTGCCCTTCCAGATGTCCTTCCTGGGCTACGTGAACCCTTCCGTCAGCGCCACCAACCAGTTCTACAACGTGGTGGCCATTCCCAGCGGGGTGTACCGCTACATCCGCGAAGGGCGCATGGTCTGGCCGCTGACGTGGGTGGTGATCATCGGCACGCTGCCGGGGGTGCTGATAGGGGCCTTCGTGCGGGTGACGTACCTGCCGGACGCGCGCGACTTCAAGCTGTTCGCCGCGTGCGTGCTGGCCTACATCGCCCTGCGCATGGTGCGCGACCTCACCAAGAAGAAGGCGGGCAACGGAAAGGCCACGGCGGAGGAAAAGTTCCGCTCGCTGGTGCGCACCCACCGCGAAAAGGCGGCGGCGGAAGGCAAGAACCCCGACGATCTGCCCGCCGTGTGCATGAACGAATGCTGCCTGTCGCGCATCTCGTACAGCTTCTACGGCGAAACCTACAGCTTCCGCACCGTGGGCATCTTTACCCTGAGCTTCATCGTGGGGATCGTGGGCGGGGTGTACGGCATTGGCGGCGGGGCCATAATCGCGCCGTTCTTCGTCTCGTTCTTCGGGCTGCCGGTATACACCGTGGCGGGCGCGGCCCTTATGGGCACCTTCGTCACCTCTGTGGCGGGCGTCACCTTTTACATGGCCATCGCGCCGCTGTACCCGCACATGTCCGTGGCCCCGGACTGGATGTTGGGCCTGCTGCTGGGCATTGGCGGCATGGCGGGCATGTACCTGGGCGCGCGCTGCCAGAAGCATGTGCCCGCAAACCTGATCAAGTGGATGCTGTGCTGCATCCTGCTGTTCACGGCGGGGAAGTACGTGGTGGAGTTTTTCAGGTAGAACGCAAGCCGCAGCATCACGTCATTGGCGAAGAGGGGTACCGACGGGTGCCCCTTTTCCTTGCAGCCGACGCAGCCCCCCTTGCCTTTTGCCCCGCTCCGTGGTGATGGTGTGCCCGCCGGGCGCACCATGCACATCCGGGCGTCCATCTTCCTGCCCACCACCCGCCCGACATTACCTGACGCCGCCCGACATGCCCCGGCCAGTCCGGAACCCCGCGCAAGGAGCCCTGCAATGCGCAATGCCGTGCCGCGCGTGGCGGCCATCCACGATCTTTCCGGCTTCGGCCGCACCTCGCTCACCGTGGCCATCCCCGTCTTGTCCGCCATGGGCGCGCAGGTGTGCCCCATGCCCACCGCCGTGCTGTCCACCCACACGGCGGGCTTCACCGGCTACAGCTTTCTGGATCTTACGGACCAGATGCGCCTGTTCCTGGACCACTGGCAGGCCCTGAACCTGAAGTTCGACGCGGTGTACAGCGGCTTTCTGGGCTCCCCGGCGCAGGTGGACATAGTGGCCCGGTGCATCGACATGTGCCGGGTGGAGGGCGGCCTTGCCGTGGTGGACCCGGTGCTGGGCGACAACGGCCAGCTGGAACCCACCATGGACATGGAGATGGTGCAGCGCATGCGCTGGCTGGTGCGCAAGGCGGACATCATCACCCCCAATTTCACCGAGGCCGCCCTGCTGCTGGACGAGCCCTACCGCGAATCCATCAGCCAGCCGGAGCTGAAGGACTGGCTGCGCCGCCTGACCGGCATGGGCCCGCGCGTGGCGGTGATAACCAGCGTGCCGGTGGCTGGGCATGCGGGCGTCAGCTCCGTTGCGGCCTACCACAGCACCCACGACAGGTTCTGGAAGGTGGACTGCCAGTACATACCCGCCCACTACCCCGGCACGGGCGACACCTTTGCCAGCGTGCTGACCGGCAGCCTGTTGCAGGGCGACAGCCTGCCCATCGCCATGGACCGCGCCGTGCACTTCGTCACGCTGGGCATCCGCGCCACCTTCGGGCACAATTCGCCCAGCCGCGAGGGCATCCTGCTGGAACGGGTGCTGGACACCCTGCGCGCCCCGGTTACCGTGAGCAGCTACGAACTTCTGGAGGACGAGGACCGATGCAAGTAGACGGCCCCACGTGCGGCACCGCCGCCACGGGCTCTGACCAGGACAACGCCGGGGGATTCGCCCCCGACATCGCCAACCTGCCCATCGGCATGTTCGATTCGGGCGTGGGCGGCCTTACCGTGCTGAAGGCACTGCGCACCCGCATGCCCTGCGAGGACATATTATACTTGGGCGACACCGCCCGGCTGCCCTACGGCACCAAGAGCGCGGAAACCATCACCCGCTACGCCGTGCAGGCCGCGTCCAAGCTGGTGCAGCGGCGCATCAAGCTGCTGGTGGTGGCCTGCAACACGGCCACCTCCGTGGCGCTGGACGCCCTGCGCGCCGCCAACCCCGGCCTGCCGGTGGTGGGCGTGGTGCAGCCGGGCGCGCAGGCGGCCTGCCGGGCCTCGCGCCGGGGCAACATCGCCGTCATCGCCACGGAATCCACCATCCGGGGCCGCGCCTACCACAAGGCCATCCACAGCCTGCGGCCCGACGCGCAGATCATCGGGCAGCCCTGCCCGCTGTTCGTGCCGCTGGCCGAAGAAGGCTGGGTGGACGGCAAGATCGTGGAAGATATCGCCGCGCGCTACCTGGACCCCATCTTTCGCCCCGCGTCCGGCAGCGACACGCCGGAAACGCCCGACTGCCTGGTGCTGGGGTGCACCCACTTTCCGCTGCTGGCGCGGGCCATCCGCAACGTCATCGGGCCGGAGCCGGTCATCGTCGATTCCGCCGCCACCACCGCCCTTGCCGTGCAGGCGGAATTGCAGGCCGCCGGGCTGGTGCGCCCCCTGCGCACGGGGCCGGGCGGCAACGAATGCGGCGAGGCCCGCTTTCTGACCACCGACGACGTGCCCCGCTTCGCACGCACCGGCGGGCTGTTTCTGGGCACGGCCATCGCGCCTGACGAGGTGGAGTTGGTCGATCTGTAGCCCACGCGACACGCTGTTGCCGCTTGGGTGTGGCATGAGAGCGAAGGACAGACTGCTGATAAATCCGAGTCCTTGCGGGGGAGGGACCCTTTTGAAAAAGGGGCTCCTCCCCCGTACCCCCTCCCCCCAAAACTTCCATTTGTGTTTCCCAATATATTACGACAGCATTGAATACGGGGTTCCAAGGGGCCGCCGCCCCTTGCCCGCCGGAGGCGTATAAAAAAAACTCTCACTCTTGTTTCCAACGCGCGCAAACCCCACCGCCCTGCAACCACCGGAGGTCACCCCCATGGCGCACAAGCCCTACGCCCCCATCCCCATGGTGCCCGGCCCGGTCACCCTGCACCCCGACGTGCTGGCGGCCATGACCCGCGACTACGGCTCCGGCCAGATCGAGCCGGACTACCTGAAGCTGTACGCGGAAACGGGCCGCAACCTTGCGCAGCTCATGGGCACGCAGCACGACGTGGTGCTGATGACGGGCGAGGGCATGCTGGCCCTGTGGGCCGCGCTGAAAAGCTGCCTCGTGCCCGGCGACAAGGTGCTGTCCGTGGGCACCGGCGTGTTCGGCGACGGCATCGGCGACATGGCCGCGTCCATCGGCTGCGAGGTGCTGAAGGTCTCGCTGCCCTACGACGAAACCATCGACGATCTGACCGGCATCGAAGACGCCATCCGCAGCTTCAAGCCCAAAATGCTCACCGCCGTGCACTGCGAAACCCCGTCCGGCACGCTGAACCCGCTGGATGGCCTTGGCGCACTGAAGCAGGCCTGCGGCGTGCCGCTGTTCTACGTGGACGCGGTGGCCAGCGTGGGCGGCGCGCCCGTGCAGGCCGACGCCTGGCACGCGGACCTGGTGCTGGGCGGCTCGCAGAAGTGCCTTTCCGCCCCGCCGTCCATGAGCTTTCTGTCCGTCAGCCCGGCGGCGTGGGAAATCATAGAGGCCGTGGGCTACCAGGGCTACGACGCCATCGCCCCCTTCCGCACCGTGCAGCAGGATGGCCGCTGCCCATACACCCCGTACTGGCACGGCACCGCCGCGCTCAACGCGGGCGCGCTGGCCATCCTGAACGAAAAGGGCGGCATGCAGGGCTGCTTTGACCGGCATCGAGAAGTTGCCGAACGCTGCCGCGCGGGCCTCGCCAAACTGGGCGTGGAACTGTGGACGGCGCAGGGCGCGGTGAACTCGCCCACGGTGACGGCGGCCCTGGTCCCGGAAGGCTTCGAGTGGCCGGAATGGCGGCAGCGCCTGCGCGAACGCGGGTTGATCGTGTCCGGCAGCTTCGGCCCCATGGCGGGCAAGGTGTTCCGCCTTGGCCACATGGGCACCCAGGCCACGGAAGCCTTGGTGGACGCGGCGCTGGATGTGATCGAAAGCGTAATGCAGGACTAGCCCGGCCCGCGAAGCGGCGGCAGGCGGCGACCGGTAGCTTGCCGGTCCGCGACCCGCTGCAAGACAACATGAACGCCCCCGGCGCGCAGCACGTGCCGGGGGCGTTTTCCGTTCACGCCGTGGAACAGGAGAAAGAAAGGGACCGAGCGGCCCTGCCCCTTTCCTTCGCTTACCGCACCAGTTCCTCCACCTCCGCCGCGCAGGCCAGGTAGCGCGCCTTGGTGGCCTCGTCCTTGGCAAGGTCAGGCCGCTCGTCCAGAATGCGCGCGAAACGCAGCCGCGCCTCGCCCACGGACGCCACCAGCCCCGGCTCCTCCACCATGTCCGCCAACTTGTCGGCGTAGATCACCAGTTTCTCTTCCAGCGAGGTCAGGCTGAAGTCACGCGCGGGCAGACCGTAATCGCCGGTCTGCTCCAGCGGCACGCCCGCGCGCACGTGCTTTTCCATGATGTCCAGCACCGCGGCGGGCAGCCCCAGATGTCTGCCCAACCGCGCCCCTTCCACGCCATGCAGGATGCCGTCGGTGCGCACCTTGCCAAGGTCGTGGAACAGCGCGCCCAGCGCCACCAGCGAAAGGTCCACCGCCACGCGGGCCAGGCTGCCCAGCCCCACGGCAATGCCCGCCACCTGGCGCGAATGGGCGATGTCCGCTTCCGTCATGCCTGCCTCGCGCAGCAGGTCCACCTGTGCGTTGTCATGCCATGCGTTCATGTTCCTACTCCTGCCCGCAGGCGGCCCCGGCAGGCTCACCGCCGCGCATCACCGCCAGAAACCACGGCACCGAACACAGCAGCACCCCCGCGATGATCGCGAACGCCGGGCCGTACCCCAGCGCGCCCACCAGCACGCCGCCCAGCAGCGGACCGGAGGCGTGACCCACGTCGAAGATGGTGCCGAACACGCCCATGGCCGTACCGTAGTGGCGGGCGCGGCACAGGTCGGCCACCAGCGCGGCGGACGACGAAGTGACCAGCGCCTCGCCAAAGCCGAACACCAGGCAGGCCCCGGCCAGCGGCCAGAAACCGGCCAGGTGCGGCACGGCAGCGAAGGGCGCGGCGCAAGCCACCACGCCCGCCACGATCAGCCCGCGCCGCCCAAGCATGCCGCGCGCGTCGGATGCGCGGCCCAGCAGGGGCTTGGCCAGCAGGGTGGTCACCACCTGCACGGCCCACAACAGCCCGGCCTGGAACGGGGCCAGCCCGGCCACGGTCACGGCGTACACCGGCAGAAACGCCTCCAGCGCGCCCATGCTCATGTTCTGCACGCCCTCCATGACGGAGACGGCCACCACCCGCCGGTCGGACGCCACCTCGCGGATGCCGGAGGCGAACTGCCCGAGCCGGGCGCGGAAGCCGCCGGACGCTGCCGGGGGGGTGTTCTCCCCACCGTCGCGCAGCACCCGCCAGCCCAGCGCCAGCGCGGCAAGGCCGGTCACCGCCACCACCCCGTACACCACCCGGAAGGCCACGGGCGAACCGCCCGCCTCTGCCCCCAGCAGCGACAAGGCAAGCCCCCCCACGGGCGCGCCCGCCAGCGTGCCGATGATGCCCACGGACGAGAACCACCCCAGCATCTCGCCCTTGCGCGCCCCGGCCATGTCGGCCACCACGGCCATGACCACCGGGCCGTACACCGCCGTGGCGAACCCATGCACGAAGCGCACGGCCACCAGCTGCGCATAGTCGTTCACCAGAAAGTAGGCGAAGGGGGCCAGCGCGAAAAAGCACAGCCCCGCCAGCATGGTGCGCCGCCGCCCGATGACGTCGGACAGCGCCCCGGCGGGCAGCTTGAAGAAGATGCCCGTCACCGTGGAAATGCCCACGGCAAGGCCCACGGCCTCCGGTCCCGCCCCCAGGAACACCGCGAACAGCGGCAGCACCGGGTTGCGCGCCAGCGCGTACGAGAACCGGGCCAGAAAGCCCACCGAGCACAAGGCCCGGAACATGGCCGATGCGTTCATGATTGTTTCCTTTCACCGGGCGCGCGCGGCGCTCCGACGCTACTTCTTGCTGGGCCGGTCGTGGAAGATGGACTTGCCGTACACGCCCACGGGCACGCCCATGACCACGTCGGCCTCGATGATGCCCAGCGCCCGCGCCGCGGCGCCCACGCGCTGCTGCACGCGGTTGTCGATGCTGAGCAGGCTGGCCGCCTTGGCGGCGGAAGACAGCGCGCAGCCGATGTCGATGATGCGCATGACGCAGTGCGGCCCGCCGTAGCCCATCTCCTTGGCGAAGGCGGGCTGCTGCCCGCGCGCCGCCAGAAAGGCCTTGCACGATTCGTGGCCGCAGGCCCCGCAGTCGTACCCGGCGGCGGGGGAGGAACGCAGGCCCACCAGCACCACGGCGTGGCACTGGGCGATGTTGTCCGCGTCGCGCAGCCAGTAGGCCTCGTTGGTGCTGCGCGGCGCGAAGTCGCGCATGGCCTCGGCGATGCGGGCCAGATCCGCCTCGTCGGAAACCACGGCGATTTCCAGAAAGTCCTTGCCGCCCGCCTTGGGGGCGGTACGCATGGCGGCGGCCATCAAACCGGCGGCCAGAATGGAAACGTCTTTCATGGCTGACTCCACTTCCTTTTATTCCATGATGTTGAGCGGATGCTTTTCGCACGAGCCCCAAGAGCGCAACTGCCTTATTGCCTAGCGCAGTTGACATATATGAGCCACGCTTCAATGTGTCAATTGCCACTTTTTAAAAAAAGCATTATCTGGCAGTTGACACACAAGGAGACTGCCATGCCCGCCGACCAGACCCGCGCCCTGCCGTGGCTGCTGTGCATCCACAACATCCCCCCCAAGCCGCCCTACCTGCGGGCCAAGGCCGCTCGCCGGCTTGCCGCGCTGGGGGCCGTGGCCCTGAAGAACGCCGTGTACGTGCTGCCCGACGGCGAGCGGCAGCGCGACGGCCTGCTGTGGCTGGCCCGCGAAATAGAGGAAGGCGGCGGCCGGGCTTTCGTGTGCGGCGCATGCTTTGACGTGGAGGCGGGCGGCCTGACCGACGCCCAGGTCAAGGCGCTGTTCGTGGAGGCGCGCGACGCCCAGTACCGGGAACTTGCCGCCGAGGCGCAGCCGGAATTCGAGGCCCTGGGCGACCCGCGCGAGGCCGACGCCCCCCGGCGCGATGCCGTGGCCGCATGGGCGGCGCAGTTGCGCGCCCGGTTCGAGGCCGTCGCCGCCGTGGACTTTTTCGGCGCGCCCGCGCGCGAGATGGTGGAAGGATTGCTGGCCGGGGCCGAACGCTGGCTGCGCCTGGGCGCGCCCGGTACCGCCCGCCCCGTGCAGACCGAGACGTACCTGCGCGTGGACGACTACAAGGGCCTCGTGTGGGTAACCCGGCCCGGCGTGCATGTAGACCGCATCGCCAGCGCATGGCTGGTGCGCAGGTTCATCGATGCGGAGGCGGCCTTCCGCTTCGGCCCGCCGGAATGCCGTACGGACGGGCGGGGCGGGCCGGGCGGGCCGGGCTCCGGGCGTTGCATCCGCTTCGACATGGCCGAGGCGGAATTCACCCACGAGGGCGAACTGTGCACCTTCGAGGTGCTGTCGCGCCGCTTCGGGCTGGACGCGGACCCGGCCCTGGCCGCCGTGGGCGCGGTGATCCACGACATCGACCTGGACGAGCGCCACCCCGCCCGGCCGGAATCGCCGGGAGTGGGCGCGCTCATCGCGGGCATAACCCTGCGTACCGACGATGACGACGAACGCCTGGAACGCGGCTTCCGCGTGCTGGACGACCTGCTGGAATACTTCCGCCGCAGCGCGCCCGCGCGACCCGCATAGGAGGCAACCATGGACGCCGCCCAGCCCCCTGCCGCCCCGGCCACGTCCACGTCCTCCGTCCCGTCCACGCCTCACCCCAGCTTCGGCGAGGCGCTACGCACCTGGCTGCGCGTGGGTTGCCTGGGCTTCGGCGGTCCCGCCGGGCAGATCGCCCTGATGCACCGCATCGTGGTGGACGAAAAGCGCTGGGTGGACGACGCGCGCTTCCTGCACGCCCTGAACTACTGCACCCTGCTGCCGGGGCCGGAGGCGCAGCAGCTTGCCACCTACGTGGGCTGGCTGCTGCACCGCACCGCCGGGGGCATCGCGGCGGGCACGCTGTTCGTGCTGCCCGGCTTCTGCGTGGTGATGGCGCTGTCGTTCATCTATGCGGCATACCGGCAGATTCCCGCCATCGATGCGCTGTTCTGGGGGCTGAAGCCCGCCGTGCTGGCCGTGGTGCTGGAAGCGCTGCTGCGCGTGGGCCGCAGGTCGCTGCGCGACGGGTTCTCGCTGGCGCTGGCGGGCGGGGCGTTCGCGGCGCTGTTCGCCTTCGGGGTGCCCTTTCCGGCGGTGGTCTTTGGCGCTGGGCTGCTGGGCTGGCTGCGCGCGCGGTACGCACCGGCAGCGGGCGGCGGCAACGGCGGCGGGCCCTCGCACGCTCCGGCGGGAAAGGGGGCGGACTCCGCAAGCGCCCCCCCTGCGGCCATCCGCGACATGCCCGAACACGCCCGGCCCTCCACTGCCCGCGCCCTGGGGGTGCTGGCCGTATGGCTGCCGCTGTGGCTGGGTCCGGTGCTTGCCCTGGGCCTGCTGCAGGGATGGGACAACGTTTACGCCAGGATGGGCGTGTTCTTCAGCAAGATGGCTGTGGTCACCTTCGGCGGGGCCTACGCGGTGCTGGCCTACGTGGCCCAGCAGGCCGTGGAGGCGCACGGCTGGCTCACCGCAGCCGACATGCTGGGCGGCCTGGCCCTGGCGGAAACCACGCCCGGCCCGCTGATACTGGTGTTGCAGTTCGTGGGCTACCTTGCCGCGTGGAACAGCCCCGGCGCGCTGCACCCGGCCCTGGCCGGGCTGCTGGGGGCCACGCTGACGGTGTGGGTCACCTTCACCCCGTGTTTTCTGTGGATATTCCTGGGCGCGCCGTACATCGAGGCGGTGCGCGGCAGACCTGCCCTTGCCGCCGCGCTGGCGGGCGTCACCGCCGCCGTGGCCGGGGTCATCGCCAACCTTTCGGTGTGGTTCGGACTGCACGTGCTGTTCGGCACCGTCAGCGCATGGGATGGTCCCATCGGGCTGCGCCTGCCCCTGCCCGCCCCGGCAAGCCTGGATCCGGTGGCCGCCCTGCTGGCCGTGGGCGCGGGCGTGGCCCTGCTGCGCTTCAAGGCCCCCATGCTGCCCGTGTTGGCGGCCTGCGCCGGGCTGGGCGCGATGATCCGCCTGATTCTGTAGGCGGACGGACCGGACGCCGCCCCCTTCCTCCCACTTTCCCGGCCCGAAACGACGAACGCCCCCGTCGCAGCATCATGCGACGGAGGCGTTGTCATTCTGCGTTGCGGAAACGGTCCGCGCGACTACTGCACGGGTTCGAAGTATTCCTTCTCCGCGTCGCACCACGGGCACACCCAGTCCTCGGGCAGGTCCGCGAAGGGGGTGTCGGGGCCCACGCCGTGCTCGGGGTCGCCCTCGGAGGGGTCGTACACATAGCCGCAGGGGCACTTGTACTTCTGCATCGGTGTCTCCTTGCGCCATGTCGGGCGCTGTTTCGGTCATCCGCGCGCGGCCCGCGCACGCATGCGGGGGCGCGGCGAAATCGCTACGGAATCAGGTACGACTTCACCGAGCGCACGCCGCCCACGCTGCGCGCCACCATCACGGCGCGGTCCACGTCGGCCTGCGCGCGCACCATGCCCAGCAGCACCACGTGGCCACCGTATACTTCAAGGTCGATCTGCGTGGAACTGAGGGCCTTTTCGGCGATGAGGTTGGTGCGCACCTTGGTGGCCACGGCCAGGTCGTCAGCGGTATGCCCGGTGCCCGGATCGAACCAGTGGGTGGTCACCGAACGCACACCCTTGACCTTGCGCGCGATCATCACGGCGGGGTCGCGGAACGACGACTGCACCTCGCCCACCAGAAAGACGCGCCCGTCGTAGCTGTACACCTTCACGGCATACCCGTCCGAGGCATCGCGCTGCAAGAGGTCGCTCTTGATGGTGGTGCGGATGGTGCTGTCGTCCACGATGGTGCCCACGGTGCGCTCGTCGCGCGGCACGGAATAGGCGGCGCAGCCGCCAAGGGCGGAAAGCGCGAGCACCGAGGCAGCCAGCAGCAGCGCCGGCATGACGGCGGTAAGGATGCGGCGTTTCATGGCAGTCTCCTGCATTGTGTTCTTCGGTTGGTTGCCCCGCGTCCCGCGCCGTCCCACTGCCAGGGGGGCGGCGCGGGCGCGGGGATTCATGATGAAATATAGCACGCGCCGGGCGCGCTGTCACCGGGCCGGGGCGGCATGGTCGGCCATCCGCCTTACCCGCCGTCGCGCCTCTTGACCGGTGGCGCACGGGGCACCTACCATGCGGCACGCGGCAGCGCCCCCGCCCCGCCTTCTTCGTGCAGGATCGCCACGCGGGCCGGAAGGCAGCCCCCGCCGCCGCCCCACTCCCCACCACGTTCCCCGCAACGACGCCCCCTAACGACGCCAAGGAGATCGCCGCATGACCCCCGAACAACGCGCCGTCCTCGACCATATCCTGTCCCGCGCCCTCGACGCCGTGGCCCCCGACCGCGCCGTGCACCGCCACGTGCGCCGCGAGGGCGACATCCTGCACATCGCGGGGCGCGCCTACGACCTTTCCGCCCACGACCGGGTGTACGTGGTGGGCGCGGGCAAGGGCGCGGCCCCCATGGCCGCCGCGCTGGAAGACATCTTGGGCGACCGGGTGCACGACGGCGTGGTGGTGGTGAAGTACGGGCATACCGCCCCCCTGAAGCGCATCGCCCTGCGCGAGGCCGCCCACCCCGTGCCCGACGCCGCCGGGGAACGCGCCGCCAACGAGATACTGGACCTGGTGCGCGCGGCGGGCCCGCGCGACCTCGTGCTGTGCGCCCTTACCGGCGGGGCCAGCGCGCTCACCCCGGCGTTGCAGCCGGGCATCACCCTGGACGACATGCGCGCCGCCACCACCCTGCTGCTGGAATGCGGGGCCACCATCCACGAGATCAACGCCCTGCGCAAACACCTGTCCGCCTTCGGCGGCGGCAACCTGGCCCGCGCGGCGGCCCCGGCGCAGGTGGTGTCGCTGATCATCTCCGACGTGGTGGGCGACGATCTGGACGTCATCGCCTCCGGCCCCACCTCGCCCGATGCATCCACCTATGCCGACTGCACATCCATCGCCGACAGGTTCGGCATCCTCCACAGGCTGCCCGAGCCGGTGGTGGAACGGCTAACGGCGGGCCTGCGCGGCCTTGCGGCGGAAACGCCCAAGCCCGGCGACCCGGTGTTCGGCGCGGTGCAGAACTGCATCGTGGCCAGCAATCGGCTGGCCCTGGAGGCGGCGGCGGAAGCGGCCGCCGCGCGCGGCTACCGGCCGCGCATCCTCACCGACACCATGACCGGCGAGGCCCGCGTGCGCGCCCGCGAACTGGTGGAGGAAGCCACCCGCGCAGCCGTTGGGCTGCCCCACCCCGAAGGCCCGTTCTGCCTGCTGGCGGGCGGCGAAACCACCGTCACCATCAGCGGCGGCGGGCTTGGCGGACGCAACCAGGAAATGGCCCTGGCCGCCGCCATCCACATGGACGAACTGGCCGACTGCGAGCACATCGCCATGCTCTGCGCGGGCACCGACGGCACCGATGGGCCGACCGACGCCGCCGGGGGCTACGCATCCGGCAGCACCCTGTGCGTGGCCCGCGAGTGCGGCGTGGACGCCCACGGCCACCTTGCCGACAACGACGCCTACCACTTCCTGGACCGCACCGGGCACATCCTGCGCACCGGCCCCACCCTGACCAACGTCATGGACCTGGCCGTGCTGCTGGTGGATGCGCCCAAGGGCAAGCCCGCCGCGTAAGGCCGCCCGGCCGGAGAAGAAAGGGAGAAATCGTGAAGGACGCCCGCGAAACCATCAGGCCGAAAAAAAACGGCAAGGCCGGTGACCGGCCCGCCCCACGCCCCGCGCACCCCCTGGCCGGGTTGCGTTCGGTGGGACCGGCAACCCGGCGCGACCTTGATCTGCTGGGCGTGCGCACCCTGGCCGACCTCGCGGCGTCGGACCCGCAGGAACTGTACGACCGGCTGTGCGCGCGCACCGGGCAACGTCACGACCCGTGCGTGCTCGACGTGTTCGCCTGCGCCGTGGCCCAGGCCCGCGACCCGCGCCTGCCCGCCCCCCTGCGCGACTGGTACAACTGGACACCCCACCGCAAGGCCTGCGCCCTGCGCGACGCGCTGCCGCCGCCCCCCGGCGGCGATTCCGGAAAGTGACGCGCCGGGCACGCTGCCCGCGCAGTGCACGCCGCCAGCCCCGGCATCCCCGGCCAGCGCCCCCCGCTTTTCGTCCCCCAGAAACGCGAAACGCCCCGCGTCTCCTTGCCGGAGACGCGGGGCGCGGAAATCTGCGGCCCGTGGGCTGCCTACTTCACGGAATCCTTCAGCAGCTTGCCGGGGGTGAACTTCACCACCTTGCCGGAAGGAATGGTGATTTCTTCGCCGGTGCGGGGGTTGCGGCCCTTGCGCGCGGCACGTTCGGTCACCTTGAAGCTGCCGAAGCCGGTGAAGGTCACGGATTCGCCGGCGGCCAGGGCGTCGGCAAGCACGGCGATGGTGGCGTCAAGCGCGCCTTCGGCCTGGACCTTGGAGGCAAGACCGGCCTTGGCGCGGATCTTTTCAACCAGTTCAGCTTTGGTCATCGGTATCTCCATATGGGGGGTTTCGGTCCGCGCGCGCTCCGGCGGCGCGGTATTGCATGCACGTGGTGCAAGGGCGCAGCTTTTACAGAGGTTGGCCCCCTTGTCAACCGTTTCTGCCCACGAAGGCGCGTCGTTGCTTGATTCGTCACGCAAACGCCCCCGTTTCGGGCATGCCTTCGGCGTGTCCGCTGCCCACCCCCGGCGCCGGAACGCGGCGGCATGACGGGAAAACGCGCCGCGCAACCCTTTGATTTCGGCCCCGCTTGCGCTATAGAGGCCCCACAGAGAGACGGGAACCAGGGAGACGCAACCCCCATGGAAGTGCGCATCGAACGCCTGCCGGAACTTCGCGTGGCCGGCATCCGCGTGCACGGCCCCTATGCCGAATCGGGGCCGCAGGCGTGGAAGCTGCTTTCGCCGTGGATCGCGCGGCGGCAGGTGGCGTCCGCCTCCACCATGTTCCTCGGCCTGTGCCACGACGATCCGGAAACCACCCCGCCGGAGCGCATCCGCTACGACGCCATGGTCACGGTGCCGGACGGCTTCGAGCCGGACGACTACGTCATCGTGCGGGTCATCCGGTCGCGGGAATATGCCGTGGTGGAGCACAAGGGGCCTTACGCCACCCTGCCGTGGTCGTGGTCGGCGCTGTACTGGGAATGGCTGCCCGACAGCGGGCGCACCCCGCTGCCCGCGCCGCGCATGGAGATCTATCTCAACGATCCGGGCGCCACGCCCGAGGACGACCTGCTCACCCGCCTCTACCTGCCGCTGGCCCCGCTGTAACATCCGCCGCCCCGGCGGCGAACATTCATGCGCCGCGCACCGCGCATCGCGCACAGGAGGAACAATGCTGCATCACAACGTTTCGCGCACGCTCACCGCGCTGCTGCTGGTTCTTGCCGCGCTGGCCCTTTCGGCCTGCGCCCCCGGCAATTCCGTCCGCCTGCTCTACTCGCCGCCCGACGCTTCCGTGCTGCCCGATCCTTCCGCCCCCCGCGTGACCGTGGTCATGTTCGAGGACAAGCGCCCGGTGGTGCAGGTGGGCGAACGCAAGGACGGCACCTCGTTCGTGGCCTCGTCCACCGTGTCCGACTGGATCAGCCGCTCGCTGGCCGACGAACTGGCCCGCCAGGGGCTGCAGGTGTCCTTTGCCCTGACCCAGGAACAGGCCCGCGCGGGCGGCCCCGACTACATCGTCACCGGCGTGGTCAACGAGGTGTGGCTGAAGGAACTGAAGACCACCGAGTTCAGCACCTCCATGAAGCTGGCCGTCACCGTTTCGGACTACACCAAGGTGCTGTACACCGAGCACCTGTCCGGCGGGCAGTCCAAGCAGGTCATTCCCGCCTCCGACGTGGCCGAAAAGCTGCTGGCCGAAACCCTGCGCGACGTGCTGCAACCCGCGGCCCGCAAGGTACAGGCCACCGTGAAGAAATAGATGCATGATTCAGGACGGGCGTTGCCGGGCCGCGCATCCGGCCCGGCGACGCCCCCTTCCGCCCGCCTGCGCGCGGGATTGCCCGCGCTGCTCTGCGGCATCGCCCTTCTGCTGGCGACGGCCGCCACCGCGCACGCCGCCAGCACCGTCACGGCGCCCTTCGGCGGCGGCCTGCGCAAGGAATCCGCCATCGTCATCGCCCGCGCCGCCGCGCGCCTTGCCGCGCTGCGCGAAGGGGTGGCCCCCCTGTTGGAAGCTTCCGCCGCCGCGTCCTTCGCCACCCTGGCCGCGCACGATCCGCAGCGCCGCCTGGCCGTGGCCTCCGCCGTGCTGATCACCCGGGTGACGGACACCCGCGTGCACGGCTACCCGCCCGAGGTGCGCGTGGCCGTGACCGTGCAGGCCGCGTTGCCGGATGCGTTGCCGGATGCGCCCGCCCCCGCGCCTTCGCCCGGGCTTTCCTCCGAGAGTTCACCCGAAATTTCAAACGTCACGCCGCCCGCCGAAATCCCCCACCCGTCGCCCGCCGGAGCGGAGCGCGTCCGCGCCGTGCTGCGCGACGAAGCCCTGCTGGAACTGCACGAGGACGTGCTGCGGCGAGAAGCGGCCCTGACCGAAGAGGCGCTCGACGCGGCCCAGGCCACCGCCCGCCACGTGGCCCGCCACGGCGGCGAGGACGAAAGCCCCTTCGCCCAGCGGCTGGGCGCGCTGGCCCGCTCGCTGGAGGCACTGGAGTTGTACCGCGCCTGCCTGTCCGGCCTCCCGGCTGGCGGCGATACGGCGGACAAAGGGGATACCCCTCCGCAGCACACCGCCGCCGAAAATGGCATCGGGAGCGGATGGGGCGGATGGGGCGCGCCGCCGGAGGCCATGCTGCGCCACATGCGCCGCGCCGTGGCGCTGGACGCGCGCAACCCGCTGCTGTGGAACGCGCTGGGCGAGGCGTTGCTGCTGCTCGACCGGCCGCAGGACGCCATGGAGGCACAGGATCGCGCCCTGAAGCTGTCCCCCGGCTTCGCGCGCGCCCTGCACGCCCGGGCCGTGTGCCACCTGCGCTTGCAAATGCCCGCGCTGGCCGTGGAGGACGCCTCCGCCGCCATCCGCCTGCGCCCCGACGTGGCCGCCCACTGGCGGGTGCGCGGCGCGGCGTGGCAGGTGCGTGGCGAGCCCGGCCCCATGTGCGACGATTTCTACCGGGCCTGCGCCCTGGGCGACTGCGAGGGATTGCGCCTTGCGCGCGGACGCGGGCAGTGCCGCCCCTCCGCTGGCGGCAACGGGACCGCCGCGCCCCTGTCCCCGCCTGAAAAGGCCGCCTTGCCCGCCGCAACGGACAATGCCGCCCCTGCCCCCAACGGCAACGCACCCGCGCAAGGCACCGCAGGCGTTGCCGGGAACGACGACCCGCTGCAATCCCCCACGTACAACGAACACGTTCCGCCCGGCGAAAAACCTGCTACCATGCAGACTCCGGCACGGGACGGCGGCGACGCGGCCAAGGACACGGCCAGTGACGCGGGGACGGCGTCCGGCCCCGGACGGCAGCCGGAGGACGACCCCGGACGGAAAGCCAGCCTGTACGAACTGCCGGACGACAGCCCGGCCCCGCGCGCGCTGCCCTGACCCCGTCCGGCCCGCCATTCGCGGCCGCGCAAAAGAGGTCGGCCGCGCTCCGAGGGGCTGGAACGCGGCCGACGCTGCAAGGGGGAGGATGAGTGGCCGGGTTGCCCGTTGCCGCGTCCCTTCGCGATACGTTTGCTGCCGTACGTATCGCCGGGTCCAACACAGGGGGGTGCGGACCGGGCGCGGCGTGGAAACCGTAAACGGGTTTCCGGGGCACCACGCGACCACGGTAGCATGCTTCGCCGACCCGGCAATGATAACTTCGCCGCGACAACGATATCTCCACGCGGTTCGCCCCACAGGAGCACGCCATGTACGATGCCGAAACCCTTGGTAAATACGCCGACGTCATGCTGTGGGGCCTTGCGCGCGGCCGCCGCGCCCCCCTGCGCAAGAGCGATTTCGTGCTGGTGCGCTTCGACCTTCCGGGCCTGCCCCTGGCCGAAGAACTGTGCGGCAGGCTGCACGACATGGGCATGATTCCCGTGCCGCGCATGCAGCCCACCCCGCGCATGGAGCACGACTTCTACGCCAAGGCCAACAACAAGCGCCTGACCACCCTCGTCCCCGGCGAGCGCGACCTGTACAGCCACCTTGGCGGGTGCATCACCATCATCGCGCCGGAATCGCTCACCCATCTCGCCTCCATAGAGCCGGAGCGCATCGCCATGGCCCAGGCCGCCCGCCGTCCGTTGCAGGACATCGCCCACCTGCGCGAGGACATGGGGGCCTACGGCTGGACCCTGTGCATCTGGCCCACGGCGGCGTTGGCCGGGCAGGCCGGGCTTTCGCTGGCCGACTACGCCGACGAGGTGCGCCGCGCCTGCCTGCTGGGCGAGGCCGACCCCGCCGCCACCTGGGCCCGCGTGGCCCGGCAGGCCGAGGAAATCCGCGCGAAGCTGGACGAACTGGGCGACGCCGACCTGCACGTGGAGGCCGAAGGCACCGACCTGCGCCTGCGCGTGGGCCGCCAGCGCCGCTGGGCCGGGGTGACCGGCCGCAACATTCCCAGCTTCGAGCTGTACGTCTCGCCCGACTGGCGCAGCGTGGAAGGGGTGTACACCGCCGACCTGCCGTCGTTCCGCTCCGGCAACATCGTGCGGGGGGTGCGCCTGGAATTCCGGCAGGGCCGGGTGGTGCGGCTGGACGCCGAACAGGGCGAAGGCTTTGCCACCGGGCAGCTGAACAGCGACCCCGGCGCGGCCATGCTGGGCGAATTCGCCCTGGTGGACCGGCGCTTCTCGCGCATCACCCGGTTCATGGCCAACACCCTGTACGACGAGAACCACGGCGGCCCGCACGGCTCCATGCACGTGGCACTGGGCCAGTCGTACGCCAACACCTTTTCCGGCCCGTCCGACGAACTCACGTCCGATGCCCGGCGCGACCTGGGGTTCAACAGTTCCAGCCTGCACTGGGACCTGGTGGCCACCACCCCGCGCAAGGTCACCGCCGCCACGTCGGGGGGAAAACGCATCGTGGTCTACGAGGACGGGGAGTTCCGGTTGTAGGCCGTTCTTGGGCGCGTTCTTTTCCATACGCCTCCGGCGGGCAGGGGACGTTGTCCCCTGCACCCCATTCCGGGACCATCTCTGGCGAATTCACAAAGAACAAACGCAATAATAACGGCGCGATTGGATTTCTGACATACTCCCGATGGGGGTGCAGGGGGGGGGCACCCCCTGCCCGCCGGAGGCGTAAAAAAACACGTACGTCCGGCTCGCCAGGCACGCAAAACCGCCTGTCGGCAAGTACCGGATGCACGCAAAGGAAACCCGCATGGCCCGCGACATGATTCAGGAAAAGGTCTACGGCTCGGTGTGGCCCGCCGGGCAGGACATGCTGCGGGCGGCGGCCGGGGCCATCGGCGAGGAGTGGGTGGAACTGGAGGGCGACCTTTTGCGCATCGCCTACGAAGGCCCGTACTGCGACGCGCAGGAACTGGCCGACGCCATCGCCCCGCACCTTACCCCAGATTGTCAGGGCCGCATCGACCACATCGACATGGATGCCTGGCGGCTGACCCGCTACCTCATCACGGGTACGCAGGTGAAGAAGTCCAGCGCGGGGCTGAACCACGTGCTGGCGTATTCCGGCCATTAGCGGAATGGCCGGGGCGCTTGCCCGGCCCGTCCCGCCTCCCGCCGTGCTGCTCTCACCCGCCGTTCTCACGGCTGATCGCCCAGTTCCTCCCGTCGCTTCTCACGCTCCCCGCGCAAGCCGTCCGTTTCCACCATTCGCCAGTATTCCACCCTTCGCCTTGCCCCGGCGTGCCCGGTGTGCCAAGGTGGCGCAGGGTCCGTGGCGCGCGCCGCCGTCTGGCGGCGGCCCGGCCCGCGACACACCCGCCAATACCGCAAGAAGGGAGGCACGCCATGCCGAGAGACGTCGAACTCGTCCTGCACGGGGAACCGGTAACCGAAGGCGCGGGCGTGCGGCTGCGCCGCATGTTCGGCTACTACGAGGCCCCCATGTTCGACCCGTTCCTGCTGCTGGACGATTTTCGCTCCGACCGGCCGGAAGACTTCATCAAGGGCTTTCCGTGGCACCCGCACCGGGGCATCGAAACCATCACCTACATCCTGCGCGGCGACGTGGAGCACGGCGACAGCATGGGCAACAAGGGGGTCATCTCCTCCGGCGACGTGCAGTGGATGACGGCGGGCAGCGGCATCATCCACCAGGAAATGCCCAAGGGCGACGCGCACGGCTCCATGCACGGCTTCCAGTTGTGGGCCAACCTGCCCGCCAGCCACAAGATGATGGAGCCGCGCTACCGCAGCATCACGGCGGCGGAAATCCCCGTGGCGCACCTGCCGCAAGGGGTGACGGCCAGTGTCATCGCCGGGACGGCGCACGGCGCGGCAGGCCCGGTCACAGGACCTGCGGCGGACATCGTCACCGACCCCGGCTACCTGGACCTGACCATCCCGGCGGGGGTGACGCACGAGCACCCCGTGCCGCACGGGCATACCGCCATCGCCTACGTCATCGACGGAACGGGAACGATTATCGGGACGGCTGGGGGCAGCGCCGGCGAAACCGCCGTGGCCAACCGCACCCTGGCGCTGTTCCGGCGGCCGGACGGCGCGGGCACGGCGGCCGAAGACACCGTGGCCTTCCGCGCGGGCGCTGACGGCCTGCGCCTGCTGCTGTTCACCGGCCGCCCGCTGGGCGAGCCCGTGGCCTGGCGCGGCCCCATCGTCATGAACACCGACGAGGAACTGGAAACCGCGTTCCGCGAGGTGCGCGCGGGCACGTTCATCCGCCATCCCGTTCCCGCCGGGCTGGGCAGGTAGGGAATCACGGCGGGTCCATCGCGCCGAAGGGCACACGCAAGGAGGCGGCATGACCACGCTTCACAAGGTTCGCAGGGTCGGCCTCGCGGCGGCGCAGGCCTTCGTGCAGGGGCGCAAGGGCATTGTGCTGGACGTGATGGTGCCCGAACATTTCGAACAGCGGCACATTCCCGGCGCGGTACAGGCCTGCGTGCACGAGGTGGTGTTCTGCGACGCGGTGGCCGCGCTGGCCCCGGACCGCTCAGTGCCGGTGCTGGTCTACGGCGCGGGCGCGGGTTCGCTGGACGGGCGCATGGCGGCGGAAAAGCTGCTGAGGCTGGGGCACGCCGACGTGCGCTGGTTCGCGGGCGGGCTGGAGGCGTGGTGCATCGCCGGGCTGCCGCTGGAAGGCAGCGCGCCCCATGTCCGGCCGGACGCGCACCCGCCCGTGCTCATGCCCGACGGCCGGTACGTGCTGGACACGGCGGCCTCGCGCATCCGCTGGACCGGCCGCAACGACAACGGCGCGCACACCGGCGTCGTGAACTGCGCGGCAGGCGCGCTGAACTTCTCGGATGGCCGCGCGCAGGGCGGCCTGCGCATCGACATGCGCACCATCAGGGACGAAGACCTGTCCGACGACGCGCTGCGCCCCGTGCTGGAAGCCCATCTGGCCTCGGACGACTTCTTCTTCGTCTCCCTGTTTCCGGAGGCCGCGCTGGAGGGCATGGTCCTCACGCCCCTGCCGGGGGCCACGGCCACCACCCCCAACTACCACCTGACGGGGCTCTTCTCCCTGCGCGGCGTGCGCAGAAAGCTGGGCCTGAACGTGGCGGTGCGGCGCATCGGCGATGCGGACGGCCCCGGCGGCCTGGCGCTGGCCGGGCACATGGACCTGGACCGCACCCGCTGGGGCGTGCTGTACGGCTCGGCCCGGTTTTTCCGGCATCTGGGCTACCACCGGGTGGACGACGCCATCTCCCTGGATTTCCGGCTGGTGTACGCCCCGGCCACCGGCGGATGACGGGGCGGCAGCGGCCTGACCGCACCACGAGACACGAACGGCCGGGCGGAACAACCGCCCGGCCGCGCGCATTCATGGCTGGGAAAACGGGGGGAAGGACAACGCGCCCTGCCTGGCCGAAGAGGTACGGCGACAGGACGCGGCAGCGGGCACGGTGGTGCGCCCGGCAGGTTCAGCAGACGTCGTCCAGCATGTCCATGATGTCGTCCACGCTGATGGGCAGCACGTCGTCGAAGCAGATGCCCGCCTGCAGGCCGCTGCACCAGGCCACGCGGCCCTGCACGCCTTCCAGCGCGCCCGCCAGCGCGCGCGGCATTTCCACCAGGCTCACCACCTCGCCGAAGGGCAACCCTTCGGCTTCGCAGTGGGGGGGCAGTTGCAGCATCACCCCGCCCGCGCTGATGTTGCCGAGCATGCACGGCATGTCGCCCTGGTCGCGGCGCAGCGTGACGAAACACGGGCAGTCCAGTTGCAGTCGCGGGTAGGTACGGCGCTCGTCGCTCATGGGGGCTCCTTGCCGGATGGTGTGCCGCCGGGCCATGCCGCCGGGATGAGGTGTGCGGTGTCCGATGCCCGGATGGACGCCGGGGGTGCGGCGCATTGCCGCGAAAACCGAGCGCCGCCCGATACCCGGCGCGCCCGTGCGTCAGGCAGCCTGTCCGTCAGGCCGACTCGCCCGTGCCTCTGTCGGGGGCGTCGGGGGCTTCGGCGGCGTCGGCATCCGGCGTTCCGGCCGCCTGCGCGGCCGCGCCTTCCGTCCCCCCTAAGCGCGTCCCCGTCAGGACGAAGCGCAGGAACTTCTCGGCCACCTCCAGCCCGGGATTGACCGCCAGCGCCCGCCGCAGTGAGTCGACGGCCTGCTCGGCCCGCCCCGTCTCGTAGTACACCCGCGCCAGGTTGAACAGGATGCGGTCTTCCTGCCCGCTCACGGCCAGGGCGCGTTCGTAGTAGTATTCCGCCGCCGCGTAGTCGCCGCGCTTGCGCAGGTTGATGGCCACCCCGGCCACGCGGCTCTGGAAGTCGGGCACCATGCGCAGGCGGGACATGCCGTCCAGCATGGCGCGCAGGTCGGGCACGTCCTGCGCGCGCGGCACAAGGCCGGGCCTGCCCCGCAGCACGGCCAGCAGCCCGTCCAGCACGCGCAACTGGTCGAACGGCAACGCCAGCGGGCTGAACTGCTCCACCGAAAAAGGCGCGTCCGGCGGCAGTTCGTCGATGTAGGCGGCCAGCGCCTCGGCCGCCGGGCGGATGAACTTGTCGTAGCACTCCGCGTCCGGCAGGAAATGCTCGATGAAATCGGCCTCGGGCAGGTCCTTCACCAGTCCCGACGGCAGATGGACGTCGGTCAGCGGTTGCAGCACGTAGCGTCCGCCGCTCGCGACCTCCACACCTGGCGCACCTGGCGCGCTCCCCCCGTCAGGCGCGCCTTCGGCGCAGTGGGCGGCCAGCCAGTAAATCTTCTGCGCCACGTCCCTGCTCGTGGCGCCCATGCCCGTGCGCTCGGTGCGCATCGAGACGTACACCCCCAACACCTGCGGCACCATGCATCCCCCTTTCCGCGCGGGTCTGCCCTGCCCGCCTGTCTTCCGGACGCCGCCGCCCGGCCGTGCCCGGCAATTGGTGCATGCGGCCGCGCTATCCTGTTTCTTCACGGGGTGATGGCATGGTGCGTCCCCCGCGTCAATGAGACTTGCGCGATGCGCCGCGGCGCGCCGTCGCGGCGTCTGCCTCCCCCCCGCCCGCGCCAGCCGAAACAACGCGAGATCACCGGGCAAACCCTTGGCGCGGAGCACGAAATGGTGCATGATGGCATCGGACCAGCAACCATCGGATGCCCCGCCCCCCACCGGCCAACGCTCGGCATGGACCGTCCCCTGTCATCTGTCACGAGCGGACGCCACAACCGGGTCGCCCCACGCAGGGACGCCCCGCACGGCACCCCCGAACGCCGCAGGCCGCCGGGTGGCCCAGAAGGTTGTCATGACGTCCGAGCAGCCCCCCGCACCGCCGTCCAACAGTTCTCCCCCCGCACCGCCGACGGCGCTGGGCGCGGACCATGTCGCCGCGCGCATCCACGCCAAGCTAGAGGATTACGCCAGCTACAATTTCAGCGCGCGTCAGATCTGCGCCTTCAACGTGTTCTTCGACCTGGCCCAGGAATTCGACGCCCTGCCAGACCTCTACGCCCTGTCCGTGCTGGTGCCGCGCATCCTGTTCGACATGCAGGCCGAACTCTACGTACTGGACGCCTCGGGCAACCTGGTGCGGCGCAACCCGGACATGCCGCCCTTCGCGGCCAGCCCGCCCCAGCGCGACCACCTGGCCGAGGGGCCGCACACGCAGGACGGGCAGTACCGCATACCCGTGCGCGGCCGCCATGCCGACCGCGAAAGCCTGCCCTTCATCCCCGTGGGCGACGTGCTGGGCATGATGGTGCTGCACCCCGCCGCCCCGCTCACCGACCACGACCGCTTCTACTACGAGAAATACGCCAACCGCGTGGGCTTCCAGTTGCATAACCGCCTGCTGCAGATGAAGAACCGCGAGCACATCCGGTTCATCCGCAGCCTGGTGCACGACATCGGCCACAACGTCATCGTGCCCAACATGTACTTCAAGCTGCTGTTCCGGCAGTTGGAGGGCAAGATACAGGCTATGGGCGAGTTGCGCGAAACCCTGGCCACCGGAGGCCGCATGCCCAGCGGGCCGGAGGCCGAGGCCATCCGCCAGTTGGGCTACCTGCACGAGCGGCTGGACGAACAGTACCGCGAAATTTACCGCCACTTCCTGCAATCCAGCCTGTTTCTGGAAACGCTGCTGCGCCAGAGCCACTTCGAGCAGGGCCACTACGTGCTGCAGAAGTCGGAAATCGACATCGCCCAGCGCGTCGTGGTGCCGCAGCTTGAACGCTTTCGCTCGCGGCTGGAGGAAAAGGGCATCGACGTGCGCATGGACATGCGCCCGGAATGCGAACACGTGCGCGTTTCCGCCGACGTGGGGCTGATCAGCCAGGTGCTGGCCAACCTGCTGTCCAACGCGGTGAAGTACACCCGCCCCACGCCGGGCTCCCGGCGCATGGCCGTGCACTGCCGCATCTGCCGCGTGCCCGATGCCTTCGGCACGGGCCGCCACGGGGCGCGGGTGGAGGTGTTCACCACCGGGCCGGGCGTTTCGGCAGAGGACGCCCCGCACCTGTTCGAGCCGGACTTTCGGGGTTCCAACACCCATGGCGAATACGGCACCGGGCACGGCCTGCACTTCGTGCGCGAAATCGTGGACCTGCACGGAGGCCGCGTGGGCTACGAGGCGCAAGAAGGAGGCAACGCCTTCTACTTCCTGCTGCCGTGCGACGCGCCGCCACTGAGCTGACCAGAGTGCCGCGCGGGCCAGCCCGGCGTCCACCCCGTTCGACGATCCGCCGCGTTCGGCCTTCCGCCCCGTTCGCGCTGTCCGCCCCGTCGGGCGGTCTGCCCGCATGTCGGCCAGCAGTGATGCGGTGGATGCGAAAACGGCAGCGTCACACCTGCCACGGGCTGACAATTTCGCAAATCCGCCCTCATCCGCGTGGCATCAGCGCCCCACGGGTTGCGCCAAGCACCCGCCATAAAGGGTGATATCCGACCCGGCAACGACGTTGGACCGTGACGCAACGCCGCGAATTGAAACATTAATGTCAAAAGCGTCAGCCCACGGGTTGCCCGTACCCCTGTATTCTGCTACTTCGCAGGCGCGGGGCGCGCAGGCCGCCGCCGTGGCGTCATCCGCCCGGCTGGCCGGATCGGGTCAGGCCGCCCCAGACCGAACCGTGGAGCACCGCGTGATCAAATTCGACCATGTGCACAAGTGGTACGCCAGCGGACTGCATGTGCTGCAGGATATCACCCTGGAAATCAGGCAGGGCGAGGTTGTCGTCATCTGCGGGCCCAGCGGGTCCGGCAAGAGCACGCTGATCCGCTGCATCAACAAGCTGGAGCCCATCCAGAAGGGCCACATCGTTGTGGACGGCGTGGACATCAACGACCCGCGCACCAACCTCACCATGCTGCGCGCCGAAGTGGGCTTCGTCTTCCAGCAGTTCAACCTGTACCCGCACATGACCGTGCTGGAAAACATCACCCTGGCCCCCCTGCTGGTGCGCAACACCCCCCGCGCCGAAGCCGAGAAGACGGCCATGGAACTGCTGGAAAAAGTGAACATTCCCGACAAGGCGGGGGCCTACCCCGGCCAGCTTTCGGGCGGGCAGCAGCAGCGCGTGGCCATTGCGCGCGGCCTTGCCATGAAGCCGCGCATCATGCTCTTCGACGAGCCCACCAGCGCGCTGGACCCGGAAATGATCAACGAGGTGCTCGACGTCATGCGCCAGCTTGCCCGCGAGGGCATGACCATGGTCTGCGTGACGCACGAAATGGGCTTCGCACGTGAAGTGGCCGACCGGGTCATCTTCATGGACCAGGGCGTGATGGTGGAAGAGAACACCCCCGAGGCGTTCTTCAGCAACCCCGTCCACGACCGCACCAAGGAATTCCTCAGCAAGATCCTGACGCATTAGCCATTCGCCCCGCTTGCGGGGCACACGCCTTGACTGTCGCCTTTCTTGCAGCTGTCGGCCCGACGTCCCTTTTGCCGAGGGGACCGCACCCCGCAAGGGGCCTGCCCGCATGTGCGGGGGCCGTGGGCAACCCAAAACAGGGAGAAGGATATGCGCTTGGTCAAACTGCTTGCACTGGCTACGGCCCTCACCGCGCTCATGGCCTCCGTGGCCGTGGCCGGCCCGGTCTTCGACCGCATCCAGAAGGATAAGAAGATCCGCGTCGGCATCATGACCGACTCCATTCCCGGCGCCTTCTACAATGAAAAGGGCGAATGGGGCGGCTTCGACTACGACATGGCCACCGAAGTGGCCAAGCGCATGGGCGTCGAGATCGAACGCGTCCAGGTGAACAACAAGACCCGCATCGCCCTGGTGCAGTCGGGCCAGATCGACCTTTCCGTCTCCAACATGACCCACACCCGCGAGCGCGACAAGTCCGTCGATTTCTCGCTGACCTACTTCTTCGACGGCCAGAAGATCCTGGCCAAGAAGGGCCAGTTCAAGTCCGTCAAGGACATGGTGGGCAAGAAGATCGCCACCATGCAGGGCACCACTTCCGAAGTGAACGTGCGCCGCGCCCTGAAGGAAGCTGGCGACCCCAACGCCGAAGCCAACGTGATCTCCTTCCAGAAGGAATCCGAATGCTTCCAGGCGCTGCAGAACGGCCGCGTGGCCGGCTGGTCCACCGACGCCTCCATCCTGGTCGGCTACGCCGCCAAGACCCCCGGCCAGTTCGAACTGGTGGGCGACTTCCTGTCCGACGAACCCTACGGCATGGCCATGCCCCAGGACGATTCCGCCCTGCGTGACGCCGTGAACGCCGCCATCCAGGACATGTGGAAGGACGGCACCTACAAGAAGATCTACAACAAGTGGTACGGCCCGGGCACCCCGTTTGAAATGCCGCTGGCCGGCCAGATCGAAATATGGCCCTAACGGCCAACCATAGTTGAACATTGCGCGCAAGCCCGGCCCGTCCGGGCTTGCGCATTGTTACAGACCCGCGCACCAGCGCGCGGACGGGCGGCAACCCTGCGGCCGCACGCCCGCACCGCATACGACCACGCACGCGCCGCCGCCTGCCCCGCCGGGGCATGGCTTGGCGCGCCCCTCTCCGGAACGGCACATGATCCGATACTGGCTGGAAAAGACCTGGGTCCAGAACGCCATTCTCATCTCGCTGGCGGCGTTCGCCATCTACTACTGCGGCTGGGTCTTCGACTTCGGCTACGAATTCAAGTGGAGCATGCTCTTCACGCGCAACGAGACCTACGGCGTGGTCATGGGCGCGGAAATCCTGAAGGGCCTCGCCAATACGGTGCGCATCTCGCTGATAAGTTCCGTGCTGGCGCTGTTTCTGGGCACCGTGCTGGGCCTCGCGCGGCTGTCGCTGTTCCGCCCGCTGCGGGCCACGGCCACCAGCATCATCGAATTCTTCCGCAACACGCCGCTGCTCATCCAACTGTTCTTCTGGTATTTCGCCTTTCCGGCCATCCTGCCAGAAAACGTGCGCGACGTGCTGTTTTCCGGCCAGTTCGAGTTCTGGTGCGCCACCATGGGGCTGTCCATCTACACCGCCTCGTTCATGGCAGAGGTCATCCGCGCCGGGCTGCAGTCCATCCCCAAGGGGCTGCTGGAAGCGGCCTACTCCTCGGGCCTCTCCTATTTCCAGGTGCTGCGCACCATCATCCTGCCGCTGGCGTTCCGGGCCATCATTCCGCCGCTGGGCAGCGAGTTCCTGAACAACATGAAGAACTCGTCGCTGGCCATGGTGGTGGGCGTGGCGGAACTTACCTGGCAGGCCCAGCAGGTGGAATCGCTGACCTTCAAGGGCTTCGAGGCCACCAGCGCCGCCACGGTGCTGTACCTTTCGCTGTCGCTGATTATCTCGTTCATCCTCAACGGGGTGAACGGCCGCATGCGGCTGGACACCACGCCCGCCCGCTCCGTGCCGGTGCTGGTGGTGGGCGCGCTGCTGGCCCCGTTCGGGCTCATCCGCCGCATGTTCGTGCGCCCGGTCACGCGCGCCCTGCGGGCCCGCCGCCGCGCCGCCGCCCAGACCACCTACACCCCGCTGGCCGCCATGCTGCACCAGTTGGGCGGGCACGCCGCCCGCGCCGCCATCCTGGCGGGCAAGGGGCTGTTCCTGGCCGTGCTGGCCGGGCTGTTCTACTCGGTGGGCAAGGGGCTGCTGGGCTTCAAGTGGCAGGTGGTGTTCGACAACCTGCGCGCCCTGCTCATCTGGCACTTTCCCAACGGGCGGCCGGACGAGATGTTCCTGGGCCTTGGCGGCCTTTCCTATTCGCTGCTCATGGCGGTCATCGCCATTTCGGTCAGCTTCTTCATCGGCCTTGCCGTGGGCGTGGGGCGCTCGTGCTCCAACAGGGTGTTCCGCATCCCCTGCCTGCTGTACATCGAGTTGATTCGCGGCAACCCGCTGATCATCGTCATCTTCTGGGTATACTTCTTCATCCCGGTCATGTTCGGCACCACGCTGAACGTGTTCTGGTCGGCCACCTGGGCGCTGACGGCCTTTACCGGGGCCTACATCGCCGAAATCGTGCGCACCGGCATCCAGAACGTCCCGGCCGGGCAGGTGGAGGCCGCCTATTCCACCGGCCTCACCTACCTGCAGGCCATGCGCAGGATCGTGCTGCCGCAGGCGCTGAAGCAGATGATACCCGCCATCGTGGGCCAGTTCATCGCCATCTTCAAGGATACCTCGCTGGCCTTCGTGCTGGGCGTGCTGGAACTGACCTTCGTGGCCCAGGGCATCAACAACCGCCTGATGATCCACCCCATGGAAATCTACGGCACGGTGGCCTTCTTCTACTTCATCTGCTGCTACTCCATGTCGGTGTTCGCCGCGCGGCTGGAACGCAGGCTGTCGCCGGAAAAGGTCAGTCTGCGCATGTAGCGCGCCCGGCGCACCGCCATCGCCACGACGACAAGGCCCCCGCCGTCCTTCCCCGGAAGCGACGCGGGGGCTTTCTTGCGGAGAGATGCCGCACCGCGCGCCCGCCCCGTCTTCCCGCCTTTAGTCCGGTCCCTCTTCCTGTCTTTGGCCCGGCCCCTGACGAACGGCATGGTCCATTCGCTCCCGACAGGAAGTATATCCACACCGATATCTGCACGCGCCCACTGCAAACCCGAGGCAACACCTGCAACCTCGAGATGGCAGTTTTGCGGATAACCAACGGGGGGTGATCAGCCCGGCACCTGTCGCAACACTCTGCCGTGATTGCCCCCCACTGCATGGCACGCTCCTTGCCTGTGAGCGCACTTCAACCGCGCTTTTCCCAAGGAGCCATCAGATGTTGCATAGATTGTCCAGCGTCCGCGCCCGCATTCTGCTGCTTGCCGCCTGCGGCATCGTGGCCGCCGGTCTGGTGGCCGGCATCGCCCTGCACGCCATGAACGCCATCCGGGCGGACTTCGCCCACGTGACCCAGCACAGTCTGGCGGGCAAGATCGCCACGCTGTCCATAGGCAAAGACCTGAACTACGTCAGCCGCCTTACCCGCAACATCATGCTGGGCAGCAACCTGGAAAAGGACCTGGCCGCGCTGGAGCGCACCACGGCCTCCATCCGCGATGGGTTCCGCGCCCTGAACCGCGCCGCCGTCAGCGAGGAAACCCGCCGCAAGGTGGCGCAGGCCGAGGATTCCACCATGCAGTTCGTGGAGGACGGCATGGCCTTCGTGCGAGCCCTTGCCTCCCTGCCCCCTGCGGACAGGCACCTGCGCTACCCGCAGTATCACGCCTCGGCCACCCCGCTGGCCGAAGCCTCGCGCAAGCATTTCGACGCATTGGTGGCCGACGCCGACGCCTCGTACACCGAAAGCCTGTCCCGCTTCGAGCACGACCTGTCCACCGGGCGCACGCGGGTGCTGCTGCTGTCCGGCGGGGTGGTGGCCGCGCTGCTGCTGCTTGGCTGGTGCATCGTGCGGGCCATCGTGCGCCCGCTGGACCGGGCCACGGACTTTGCCCGCGCCGTGGAAGGCGGCCGGTATGACGACCTGTCCGATGCCGAGGCGGACGCCTTCACCGGCGAGGTGGCCACACTGGTGGGGGCCATGCGCGCCATGGTCCGCCAGATTCGCCAGCGCATCGGCTTTGCCCAGGGGGTGCTGCACAGCCTGCCGGTGCCCTGCGCCATCCTGAACACCGACGGCACGGTGCAATGGGCCAACGACGCCCTGGCCGCGCTGTCCGGCCGGGGTAATTCCGGAGCCGCGCTGGCGGGCCAGCCCGGCGCACGCGCCTTGCCCACCCCCCACGCGGCCGCCATCTGTGAAGACGCCCTGCGCCGCAACCGGCTGCGCCGGGCCGACCTGCCCCTGGACGACGAGGGCGAACGCGGCGCGGACATGACCGCCTGTCCCGTGCACGACATGGACGGCAACCCCTTGGGGGTCATGGCCTGCCTGGTGGATGTTTCGGAACTGCGCCGCCAGCAGCGCATGGTCATGGCGCGCAACGAGGCCCTGGCCGAGGCGGCCGACAATGCGGGCCGGGTGGGCGGCGACGTGGTGGACGCCGCACAACGGGTGGACGAGAGGGTGCGCGAATCGCTGCGCCGGTCGGACATGCAGCAGGCCCGCACCGCCGAGGTTTCCGTTGCCGTGGAAGAGATGAACGCCACCGTGGCCGAGGTGGCGCGCGGAGCCACCGATGCCGCCGGTTCCGCCGACGAGGCCCTGCGCCGCGCTGCCGAAGGGCGCGAGGTGGTGCAACGCGCCGTGGCCGCCATCGCCGAGGTGGACGAGACGGCCCGCAACCTGCGGGCCGAGATGGGCGACCTGGCGGGCAAGGCCGAGGGTATCGGGCGCATTGCCGGGGTCATCAGCGACATCGCCGACCAGACAAACCTGCTGGCGCTCAACGCCGCCATCGAGGCGGCCCGCGCGGGCGATGCCGGGCGCGGTTTTGCGGTGGTGGCCGACGAAGTGCGCAAGCTGGCGGAAAAGACCATGACCGCCACCCGCGAGGTGGAGGAATTCGTGCGCGCCATCCGGGAAAGTTCCGGCCGTAGCCTGCAGGCCACAGAGGAAACCACGGCCATCGTGGGCCGGGCCACGCAACTGGCCTCTGGCGCGGGCGAGGCACTGGCGGCCATCCACCACATCGCCACCGACACGGCCGACCGCGTGCGCGCCATCGCCACGGCCAGCGAGCAGCAGTCCGCCGCCAGCGAGCAGATAGCCCGGTCCACCACCGAAATTCGTGGCGCGGCTGACGAAACCGGGGCCGCCCTGCGCGCCATCGGGTCCGCCATGGACGACGTGCGCCGCATGAGCGCGGACCTGGCGGCCATCGTGGCGGCCATGCAGGATTGACGACAACACCGGCTCCGCGAAGAGTCCGACACTGCCGACGGGCATGGCGGACCGTGCGTCAACGGTCCACCCCACCGGGTGCGGAGCCCCCGCTCCGTGCGCGCGGTCCGTGCGCCCCATGCCCGCCCCCTGCGGGGGCCCCGTGCGACACGGGGCCCCCGCTTCCGTTTGCGGCTACCCCGCAAGAGGCGCACGTCGCGTCCGGGGCATGGTTGTTCGCACAATCTTGCAGCATGCAACCTGCCGCCCCTTTTCAGATTCCCATGGCGCATGTACAGTGCAGGGTGAATGACATTGTTCCGGGCGCACGGGCGCGGCCAATGCCGACGGGTTCCGCCGGGCCGTACGCCGCACGTTCCGGTCCCGGTCCACCGGGCCACCGCAACCCCAGCGCCCCGTGCGCCCACGGTCCACCCCCCACGGTCACGACGGTCACATATGACGCGCCTGAACACCCTTCTCGCCCACCCCGACCCGGAAGTGCGCCAGCGCCTGCGCCGACTGCTGGCGCCCGTGCCCTTCCTGCGCGTGCTGGGCGAGGCCGTGGACGGCGACGAGGCGTGGGCCCTGCTCGACGCCCTGCCCTACGGGGTCTTCATCACCGGCGTGGACCTTGGCGGCGAGACCTCCGGGCTGGAACTGGCCCGCCGCCTGCTGGGCCGCCGCGACCGCCCCGCGCTGGTGTTCATCGCCGAGGACGAGCGGCTGGCCTTCGACGCCTTCGACCTGGACGCCACCGACTACCTCATCTTTCCCTGTCCCGAAGAACGCTTCCAGCGCACCGTGGGCCGACTGGACCAGTTCCGCGCCCACTTCCGGCTGGCCCCGGAACCGGCGGCCCGCTGGCGCGAACCGCACCAGCCCGCCGGGGCCTCCGGCCAGCCGATGCGCGAAGGGCAACCCCTACAGACTGACCAGTCGGGCGGATCGGACAGCCCGCGCCCGGAACCGGCCGCGCCGCTGGCGCACTCCCGCGCGCCATCCGCCGTGCAGGCGGCCATCGCCTCTGGCGACATCGAGCCCCTTGCGAGCTGGCACGAGGAGTGGCGCGACGACCCGCGCGATGCAGGCGACGACGGCCCGCCCGTGCAGACCCTGCAACTGGCCCTGGGCGACGAGGAGCAGGACAGCTTCCTGTCCGCCCTGGGCACCGCGTGGGACTACACCAGCCGCTTCCGCCCGGTGGAGATCGGCAAACTGGCCATCACCCAGGACGGCACCACCATCCTCGTGCCATACAACGAGATCGTCTTCGTGGAGGCCTACGAGGACTACAGCTACGTGCACACCGCCACCGACAAGTACCTGACCTCGTACCGGCTGAAGGTGCTGGAAGGCAGGCTGCGGCCGCACCGCTTCTTTCGCGTGCATCGCAAGTACCTGGTGAACCTGGATATGGTGACGGAAATAGCCTCGGTGCCGGGCGGCAACTGCATGCTGCGCACCATGGGCCGCACCCGCATCGAACTGCCCATCAGCCGCAGGCGGCTGGGCGAACTGAAAGAGATACTGGGGCTCTAGCCATGCCGCGCCGCAAACATCCCGCACAGCATCCCGCAGCGCCGGGCGCTCCGGCCGACGCCGCCCCCGGCGTCCGCCCCGACATTTCTCCCGCCATGTCACCCGGTACGGACATGAACGCGCGGCATCCCGCGCACGACGACGGCACCCCGCCCTCGGTCGCCGTGCCGCCCGTCCGTGACCTGCCCTTTACCGGCGGCACCATTGATGCGCTGCTGCGCGAGGAACGCGTGTTCCGCCCCCTGCCGCAGGTGGTGGCCGGGGCAGAGGTGAACCCGCAGGATGTTTCCCGGGCCCGCGCCCGCGCCGCCGCCGACCCGGACGGTTACTGGGAGGAGGCCGCCGAAGAGCTGGAATGGTTCCGCCGCTGGGACGCGGTGCACGACGGCAGCAACGCCCCCTTCCACCGCTGGTTTACCGGCGCGCGCTGCAACATCGTGCACAACGCGCTGGACCGGCACATAGAAACCGGCACCAAGAACCGCCTGGCCCTGATCTGGGAAGGCGAATCGGGCGACACGCGCAGCTTCACCTACTACCAGCTGTACCGCGAGGTGAACCGCCTGGCCAACGCGCTGCGGGGTCTTGGCGTGGGCAAGGGCGACCGGGTGATCATCTACATGCCGCCCCTGCCGGAAACGGTATTCGCCATGCTGGCCGCCGCCAAGATAGGGGCGGTGCATTCCACGGTGTTTGGCGGCTTTTCCGCCCGCTCGCTGCGCGACCGCATGGAGGACGCCCGCCCCGCCGTCGTCGTCACCGTTGACGGCTTCTACCGCAACGGCCGGGTCATCCCGCTGAAACCCATCGCCGACGAGGCCGTGGCCGCCCTGCCGCCCGACCTGGCCGCCGGAGTGCGCCACATGATCGTGGTGCACCGCGCCCTCGTGGAAACTCCCATGACCGAAGGGCGCGACATCTGGTACCACGACGCGGTGCGCGGCCAGCACCACGAGGCGCTCACCGAGATCATGGACAGCACCGACCCGCTGTTCCTGCTGTACACGTCCGGCACCACGGGCAAGCCCAAGGGGCACGTGCACGCCCACGGCGGCTACATGGTGGGTGTGCACCGCACCATGCGCTGGGTGTTCGACGTGAAGCCCACGGACATCTTCTGGTGCACGGCGGAGCCGGGCTGGATCACCGGGCACAGCTACGTGGTGTACGGGCCGCTCATGGCGGGCACCACCACCGTGCTCTACGAAGGCCACCCCCTGTACCCCGAGCCGGGGCGGGTGTGGTCCATGGTGGAACGCCTGGGCGTGACCATCCTGTACACCGCGCCCACCCTGGTGCGCATGCTGATGCGCCACGGCGCGCAGCACGTGGCCCGGCACGACCTGACCACCCTGCGCCTGCTGGCCACGGTGGGCGAACCCATCAGCCCGGAGGCGTGGTTGTGGTTCCACCGCCACGTGGGGCGCGGGCGCTGCCCGGTGCTGGACACCTGGTGGCAGACGGAAACGGGCATGATCATGCTCAGCCCCCTGCCCGTCTCGCTGTTGAAGCCGGGCTCGGTCACCCGCCCGCTGCCCGGCATAGAGGCCGAGGTGGTGGACGAGCACGGCCAGCCCGTGCCCCCGGGGCGCGGCGGCCTGCTGGTGCTCAAGCGCCCGTGGCCCGCCATGTCGTGCGGGGTGTACAACGACGAGGAAAGTTACCGCCGCCTGTACTGGGAGCGCTTTCCCGGCTGGTACTGCACCGGCGACGTGGCTCGCCGCGACGAGGACGGCTACTTCTGGATCCAGGGACGGGCCGACGACGTGCTGCTCATCGCCGGACACCGCATCGGCACGGCGGAGATGGAAGCGGCCCTGGCCTCGCACCCCTCGGTGGCGGAATGCGCGGTCATCGGCGTGCCCGACGCCCTGCGCGGCGAGGTGGCCAAGGCCTTCGTGGTGCTGGTGGACGACCACCCGCCGCTGGGCACCATGCCCTCGTCCGATGATCTGGCCACGGAACTTGTGGAGCACGTGCGCCGCGAACTGGGCCCGGTGGCAGTGATCCGCGAGATATCCTTCCGCGAGGGACTGCCCCGCAACCGCAGCGGCAAGATCATGCGCCGGGTGCTGCGCAGCGAGGAACTGGGGCGGGATACCGGGGATCTTTCCACGCTGGAAGACGGCTACGTGTAGAGCCTGTTGCCGTCCACATCAGCCCCCCGCGCCCTCACGCCAGCCCTTTCGATGCAATCCCCCAGCCTATACCCGGCGGTTGCCGCCGCCGAGGGGCGGCAAAATCGCGCAATGGGCCAAGTCCGCATCAACCGCCATCTCTAGAAAAATCACGCCAAACTCTAAATTTTTTCGAACAGACTTTCCCACCCCAAAAAATCGATCTACACTTTTTGGACATCGGGCATCCGAAAGCCCTGAACGACGAACGCCGCCCCCACTCGCATGGTGGGGGCGGCGTTGGCGTCATTGCATGGATGCCGCGCGACAGCGCCGAAGCGGCAGCGGCACGGGCAGCGCGGCAGGCGGGTACATGACCGCGACGGGGCTATCCTTCCACCTGCCCCCGCCGCACCTTCAGGATGCGGCCCGCCAAAGGTTCCAGCCAGTCGCGGTCATGCGAGACCACGATGACCGTGGTGCCGCGCCCGGCCACGGCGCGGGCCGCGTCGGCGATGCGGGCCGCGCTGTCTTCGTCCAGGCTGGCCGTGGGTTCGTCCATCAGCAGCACGCGCGGCGAAAAGGCCAGCCGTGCGGCCAGGGCCACGCGCTGGGCCTCGCCGCCGGAAAGTTCGAACCAGCGGCGGCGCTGGAACACGTCCGGATCCAGGGCCACCAGTTCCAGCGCCCCGCGCACGGCGTCCTGCGCATGGCGCATGCCGCGCACGGACAGGCCGAAGGCCACGTTTTCGTACACGCTGCGGCGCAGCAGGTAGGGTTCCTGCAGCAGCAGGGTGACCGAACGGCGCAACTCGGCCGTCCGCGCGGCGGACAGAGGTCCCACCGCCTCGCCCGCAAAGCGCAGCACGCCCTGGCTGGGCGCGTCCAGCAGGGCCAGCAGGCGCAGCAGGGTGGACTTGCCGCCGCCGTTGGGGCCCACCACGCCGGTGATGCCCCCGGCGGCAATGTCCAGCCGGGGCACCTCGAGCACGGCGCGTTCGCCATGGCGACGCACCACGCCTTCCAGCGAATACAGGGGAACGGCGCAGCGGGCGCACGGCGCGTCGGCGGAGTCCAGGGGCAGCGCCGGGGAAGCGCCGGAGTCGCGGCCGGTCATCGTCCGGCCCTCCTGCGCAGCGCCGCCAGCATCAGGTTCAGCAGCAGGGCCATGGCCAGCAGCACCAGCCCCAGGGCGATGCCGAGGGCATAGTCGCCCTTGCCCGTTTCCAGCGCGATGGCCGTGGTGATGGTGCGGGTGTGCCACTTGATGTTGCCCCCCACCATCATGGAAATACCCACCTCTGAGACGATGCGCCCGAAGGCCGCCACCCCCGCCAGCATCAGGTGGTAGCGGGTTTCCCACAACGTGGCCGTAAGCATCTGCCGCCCGTCGGCCCCCAGGGTGAGCAGGGTCAGGCGCAGGCGCGCGTCGGCCTGCTCCACGGCCAGCGCGGTCATGGCCATGACGATGGGCACCCCCAGCAACGTCAGGCCGATGGCCATGCCGGGAATGGTGAACAGCAACCCCAGTTCGCCCATCGGCCCCTGCCGCGACAGCAACAGGTACACCAGCAGGCCGATGACCACGGTGGGGAAGCACAGAGCCGTATCCACGGCGATGCGCACCGCCTTGCGGCCGGGAAAGTCGTGGTAGCCGATCAGGAATCCCAGCGGCGCGCCGATGGCCAAGCACGCGGCGATGGACATTCCCGACGCCGCGAGGGTTATCCAAACGGCGGAGAAGGTTTCGGCGTCGCCCATGGCCAGCAGGCGCAGGGCGGTGACGAGGCCGTCGAGCAGGTAGTCCATGGAAGGGGCCGTCTCCTTAGGGGGGACTTTAAACGCCATCCAGCCGGACAGGCGGGCTGCGCGGAACTGTCGGGCGGAACATGCGTATCGAAAACATCAGGCAAACAGGAAGCCCATGCGAGGACGGCGGGACGACATCGCCGCCCCGCCGCCGGATTGCGAACGTTCTGCGCCGCTACTTGCCCGCGTTGGGCGTGAACAGCGGCTTTTCCATCAGCTTGAAGTCGGCGATGCGCTTCTGGGTGGAAGGGCTGGCCATCCACTTGGTGAAGGCGTCGGCCAGGTCGGCCTTGGCCGAGGGGCACTTGGCCGGGTTCACGGTGATGGAGCTGTACTGGTTGAACAGCTTCTGGTCCTTTTCCACCACGATGGCCAGCGGGCCGGGTTCCTTCAGGCCAGCCTCGTACTTGATCCAGGTGCCCCGGTCGGTAAGGGTGTAGCCGCCCTTTTCCGCGCACATGGCGATGGTGCGCATCATGCCCTGCCCGGCTTCGACGTACCATTCCTTGCCTTCGGGCACGCCCACGCCGGTGTCCTTCCACAGGCGCAGTTCCAGGGCATGGGTGCCGGACTTGTCGCCGCGGCTGATGAACGGGGCCTTGCCGCCGGACAGGGCCTTCATGGCCTCGGCCACGGTCTTGCCCTTGATGCTCGCCGGATCGGCCTTGGGACCCACCATGACGAAATCGTTGTACATCAGCTGGACGCGGTTGATGCCGAAGCCGTCACCCACGAACCTGGCCTCGGCCTCGGGGTCGTGCACCAGCAGCACGTCCACGTTGCAGCTGCGGCCCATTTCCAGCGCCTTGCCGGTTCCGGTGGCCGTGAACTTGAGCTCGATGCCCGTCTCCTTCTGGAAGGCGGGGGCGAGGTCGTCGAGCAGGCCGGTATCGGCGGTGCTGGTGGTGGTGGCCATCATCAGCACCTTGTCCGCTGCCATGGACTGCGCGGGCAGCAACACGGTGAACAGGCACAACACGAGAAGCAGACGACGCATGGCATCCTCCGAGGTTGTTGTTTGTCGGTGAGGGTCCGGCTTTTCTCCAATCGTCGTCAATCCTAGCAGCCATAACAGTCACGAAACAAGAGGAAAACGTGCACAAGGATTGACACTTCTCGTTCCGCAAACAAACCTTCAAAAACCAATGACAACCACTACGCACAATCATGAACCATAAAAAACCAAGATAAACATGCCAGAAAAAACGAATGAAATTCCGGCGCACCGGTGGCCTCCCCTGCGGATGGTGCGTTGGCGAAAAAAGCCCCGCTCCGGATTCCGGGGCGGGGCGTTGTGCGCATGCGGCCCTGGCGGGGCGTATTGCCCGCCGGAGCGGTTTAAACGTGGCGATCAGTCGCCGCCGCCCCCCTCATCTTCGCCATCGACATCGGCATCGGCCATGCCGAATTCCGCCAGCTTGCGGTACACCGTCTGGCGCGACACGCCCAGCAACCGTGCGGCGCGCGCCTTGTTGCCGCCCGCCCGGCGCAGCGCCCCCGCCAGCAGTTCCCTGGTCAGCCGCAGGCGGCGGGCCGCCTCGGGGCCGTAGGGCCCGCCGTCCTCGTCCACCTGGCCGCCGGAAGGTTCCTGTGGCGACCCACGCCCGGCCAAGGCCAGGTCCACGGGAATGCCGTCAGGAAAAATGCCCGCATGCCCTGCTCCGTGGGGCGGAATGCGTGGGGGCGCGGCCGGGGCCTCCACCTCGCCCTTTCCGGGATGCGCCGGAACATCCTCGCAGGGAATAATCCGGGGGGCGGACGGTGCGGGAACAGCCAGCCCGGCGGCAATGCGCACTTCGGGCGGCAGGGCGTCCACATCGATGACGTCGCCCCGCGAGAGGATGAAGCCGTGCTCCAGCGCATGGCGCAGTTCGCGCACGTTGCCCGGCCAGGCGTGCGCCATGAGCGCGTTCAGCGCCGCCGGGGTCACCCCTGCCACGCGGCGGTGAAAATGAATGTTGAACTGCTCCACGAAATGATCCACCAGCAGCGGAATGTCCGACCGCCGGTCGCGCAGGGCGGGCAGGTGCAGTTCCACCACCCGCAGCCGGTAGTAGAGGTCCTCGCGCAGCCTGCCGGAACGCACCAGATCGAGCAGCGGCCGGTTGGTGGCGGCGATGACCCGCACGTCCACCTTCACGGTGCGCGTGTCGCCCACCCGCTCGAACTCGCGTTCCTGCAACACCCGCAACAGCTTGAGCTGCACGGCGGACGAAACGTCGCCGATCTCGTCCAGGAAGATGGTGCCCCCGTGCGCCAGTTGGAAGCGCCCCACCCTGTCGCGCACGGCCCCGGTGAAGGCCCCGCGCACATGGCCGAACAGTTCGCTTTCCAGCAGGTGTTCGGAAAGCGCCGAGCAGTTCACCTTGACCAGCGGCCCCAGCGCGCGCGGCCCGCCCCGGTGCAGGGCCTCGGCCACCAGTTCCTTGCCGGTGCCCGATTCGCCGGTGATGAGCACGGTGGTGTCGGTCTGGGCCAGTTCGTCCAGCAGGCGGAACAGCTCGCACATGGGCGTGCTGCGCCCGATGATCTGGTTCATGCCCGCCCGCTGGCCCAGGGCTTCCTCCAGCCCGGCCAGCCGGGTGACGTCGCGCGCCACCAGCAGCGCGCCCAGGAATTCGCCCCCGGTGCCGGCCAGCGGAGCGGCCTCGATCTCGAACACCTGCTCCCGGCCGTCGGCCAGTTGGGCCGAAACCCTGCGCCGCCGCGATGCCCGGCGCGTGCCCAGCGTCTCGTCCAGCACCGGGCGGAACAGCGGCGCGAACAACCCCAACGCCTCGTCGAAACGGCGGCCCACGGTCTGGCGCGCGTCGCGCGCGCCGCCAGGCAGTTCGCGCGCGGCAAGGTTCATGCGCTGCACCCGCAGGTCGGGGGTCACGGTCACCAGCACGTCGGGCACTGCCTGGAACACCGCCTCCAGATGCACCCGCAAATTTTCGCGTTCCGCCACCAGGGAACGGCGCTCGTCATCCAGGGCCTTGTGGCGCAAGGCGCTGCGCGCCGCCTGAAGCATCTGCTCCTTGTCCACGGGCTTGATCAGGTACTGCTCCGCGCCTTCCGACACGGCCCGCACGGCCGATTCCAAGCTGGGGCGGCCCGTGAGCAGGATGACCGGCACGAAGGGGCAGCGTTCGCGCACCAGGCGCGTGAAATCCAGCCCGTTCTCGCCGCGCAGCACGATGTCGGTGACCACCAGGTCCGGCGGGCCGCCGTTGGCCGGTTCCAGCGCGCGCGCCGCCTCGTCCAGGGACGCGGCCGTGACCACCACGTGGCCGTCGCGCCGCAGAAAGGCCGAAAGGGTGAAGCGGATGCTCTCCTCGTCGTCAACGAGCAGTATTTTCGCCATGGGCGACCTCCCCCCCCGGAATCGGAGTCCTTGATCCTTCCGCCGCGCCCTCCGCGCCCTTCGTGCCCCCTGAGTCCGGCGCGTCCGGCTGGCCCGGCTCGTCCGGCTGGTCGGGCGAGACGGCAACCGCCGCCTCCGGCAGGACCACCACGGCGCGGGCGCCCGAACGTCCGTCGCTGTCCAGCACCAGCGAGCCGCCATGACTCTTGATGATGCCGTAGCTGATGGACAGGCCGAGCCCGGTGCCCTTGCCCTCCGGCTTGGTGGTGAAGAACGGCTCGAACACCCTGTCCAGCACCGCCGGGTCGACGCCCGTGCCGGTATCGGCCACGGTCACGCATACGCAGGGTCCGCTTACCGCAAGCCGCCCGCCGGGCCGCCGCGTACCGCGGCGCTCGGTGATGCACGTGCCCCGGCAGCGGTCGCCGCCATCCGCCAGCGATGCGCCCCGCCGCGCACCCGTCCTGTGCGGCCCCTTGGAAGACCGGGCGGCCGTAAGGGTCAGGCGCTTGGGGCGCGCGGCCGGGCTGCCGGATTCGCCGGGCGGGATCGCATTCATGGCCTGGTGGGCGTTGGCCAGCAGGTTCATGAACACCTGCTGCAACTCGCCGGGACGGCCGACGACCATCAGCGGCACGTCGGGCAGATCCAGTTCGATGGCCACCCCGTCGCCCTCCATGTGGGCGCGGCTGAGCGCCAGGGCATCGTGCAGCACCTCGCGCAGGTCCACCCGGGCATCGGTGTCGCGCCGGTCGCGCCCGAAGAACAGCAGGTTGCGCACGATGCCCGCGATGCGCTGCCCCTCGCGCAGGATGCGCCCGGCCAGTTCCGGCTGCGGCTCGTGGCGCATGCCCCCCTGGGCCGAGGCGTCCGCGTCGTCCAGCATGAGCTGGGCGCAGTTGATGATGCCGTTGATGGGGTTGTTGATCTCGTGCGCCACCCCGGCGGCCAGTTCGCCCAGCGCGGCCAGCTGCCCGGCCCGCACGGCCTCGGCCCGCAGGCGGTGCAGTTCCGTCTGGTCCTCTACCACGCCCAGACCGAACAGGGGCAGATCGTCGGTGCCCCAGACCACCGTGGAGGTGACCCGGCACAGTCGGATCTGGCCGTCCGAGCGGCGCACCCGCACCTCGAAGCGGGCCACGCGGTCGCGCTCGGCCCGGTTGCGCTGCATCTCGAAGGCCAGCGCCTCGCGGTATTCGGGCAACACCAGGTCCAGCACGTGCATGCCGCGCATCTCGCCCAAGGTCAGCCCGGTGATGGCGCACAGCGCGCGGTTGGCCTCGATGACGTTACCCGCCGCGCTGGTGTGCAGCAGGCCCACGGGCACGTCGTCGTAAATGCGGCGCAGCAGCCGCTCGTGGCGGCCCAGCGCGGCCTCGTGGGCGTGGACCATGCGGTCCTTGCGCTCCAGGGTGGCCTGCAGCTCTTCTTCGGCCCGGCGCTGGACGGTCACGTCGTGCACGTACACGGCGACCTGGGCCACGCGGCCTTCCGCGTCGCGCACGGGCACCAAGTTGTGGCGCAGGACGCGTCCCCCGTCCCGGTCCTCGAAGGAGCCGCCGTGCCCGGTGGCGATGCACTGGCCAAGCTCCGCCCGGCGGCGCGCGGCCATTTCCGGGGGCATATGGGCGAACACGCTTTCACCGGTCATGTCCTGCCCGTCGCGCCAGGCATGGCGCGACGCGGCGCTGTTGTGCGCCACGATGGTGCCGTCCGTCTCCATCAGAAAGGCGGCCCCCGGCGCGGCGTCCAGCAGGGCGCGGCGTGTTTCGCCCACCTCGCGCAGGGCGCGGCGGGCGATGACGGCGTCGGTGATCTCCACCCCCACCAGCAAAACCCGGCACATGATGCCGTTGCCCGGCATCCCCCGCCCCGCCAGGGTCACGTTGAAATGCCGCTCGCCCGCGCGGCCGGTGACGGCCAGTTCGCCCGTCACCCGCTGCTCGCCCGCGAAGGCGCGGGCCAGCAGGGGCGCAAGCTGGGCGGCCACGCCGGGCGTGACGAGTTGCTCCAGCCGACGACCGCGCGCCTGCATGCGCCAGACGCCGAACAGCGATTCGAACCCCCGGTTGACCATGCGCACCCGGCCGTCCGCATCCACGCACAGGGCCAGCAGGGGCACGGCGTCCAGGAGCATGTCCGGGGTTTCGGGGTCGGCGTCCAGGGGCAGCAGGCGCGCCTCTGCCTTGCGCAGCCGGTGGCGCAGCACGGCCGCCTCGGCCCGCAGGCGTTGCAGTTCCTGCTCCGGGGTTTGCGGGGGGGGCGGCGGAAACATCTCGGCTGGGGCGGCGGAGGGCGTGTCGGGCGGCACGGCCGCGCCCGTTCCGGGCAAGGGGGACGAGAGGGGCGAGGGGGGCATGGAAGATGCGGAAGGCGCTGCGGCGGCACGCGCGGGGCAATCAGACATGCCCGATCCGGACGGAGCCTCCGGGGTGGAAGGGGTCGAGCCCCCGGCGCGGGGCGGCGTGCCGGGGCGGTGGGCGGCGCGCTTGGGCATGGTCTACTTGCTCACCCAAAGGGAAAAACGGTTCACCCGGTCGTGCAGCCGTTCGCTGACGCTGCGACCGAACATGCGGCGCATCAGGGTATCCGGCAGGGCTGTGCGGCGCCCCACGGCCACCACGGCAAACCTGTCCTGCTCGGCCACGCGCAGGATGGTTTCCGCCTTGTCCGACCTGTCCGTCCTGCCCGTTCTGTCGCTGGCGCGCACCATCAGCACCCGCACCCGCGACTCGTCCACGCCGTTGGCCAGCACGGCCTCGCGCGCGGCGGCGATGGCCTCCTCGCCCGGCAGGGGCCCGTCAGCCAGGCCGTGCGGGCCGACAGGGCCGTGCGCACCGGTCGCGCCGCGCCCCGCGCCGTTTTCCGGCTCACGGCAGTGCAGCAGGGTCACGGTGTGGTTCTCCGCGCCAGGGGTGGCCAGCATGAAGCCCACGTGGTCGGCCATGCGCAGGTTCTCGCCCGATCCGTCCACGCACAGCAGCACGTTGGACAGGTCCGGTTCCGGCTGGTGGCACACCCACAGGGGAAAGGCGATCTCCTCGCCCAGCAGCCCGCGCGAGACGCTGGTGGTATAGGTCTGCTCCAGCCAGCCCAGATAGCGGCGGCCCGAAACCACGGCGTCGTACATGCCCCGGTGGGCTTCCTCGACGATGTCGCGCACCACGCCGAACTGGCGGGGCACGGCGCGCGTCTCCACGTTTTCGGATGCAAAGCCGTGCTCCACGGCCCACTTGCGCGCGCGTGCCAGTTGCTCCATGCCCTGGCGCATCTGCGCATCGGACAGGATCACCTCGCCAAGCCCGGAACTGTACGCATCGGGCACCACGTAGAACAGCGTCAGCCGCAGGGACGACTTGTTGCGGAAGAACCCGGCCACGAAGCGCAGGTTCCACGATTCACCGCCGTCTCCACCCATGGTCAGCAGCAGGTGGCGCTCCATGGCGAGCCTACTGGAACAAGTAGCCGTAGCGCACAGAAATGCCGTCGGTGCGCTCCGCGATGTGCGCCACCAGGTCTTCCACGCCTTCGGCCGTCACCACGCCGACCTCGCGGGCCAGGTAGTGGCGCAAGGTACCCTCGCTCTGCGAGAACACCCAGACCACGGAATAGGCCGACCCTACCGAGGGACGCGAAGGGAATTCCGGCGTTGTGGAAAGCAGCACGCGGATCTTGGGCGCGTCTTTTTCCGACAGCACGAACAGCGAACTGGAGTTGAAGGTGTCCTTCAGGCGAAAGGCCAGGCGCGCCCCCAGGCTGTCGGTGCCCTCGTGCTCCACGGCGACCTGCACGGCACGGTCCACGCCCGGCGAGGGCTTGTCGGCAACGGCCTTGGGCGCGGCGTCGGCCGCCTGCGCGGCCAGAGCGGGGGAGCCCGCCAGGGGGGAAAACAGTGCGGCGGCGATCAGGAACAGCGAAACGGACAGCAGCAGGCGCGCCCATGGGCGCGGTCTCGATGCGGGGAAGCGGAGCGGGGACGGGCGCGACATGACACAACCTCCTTGCGGTTCACGGATCGTCCCACAAGGGTAGTCGCTGCCGGACCATTTAGCAAGACGCGCCCCGCGCGGGCAGCCGCATGAACAGTGTGGCCACCAGCGAACAGCCAGCCAGCGCTGCGCCCAGATAAAACGGAATGCGGAAGTCCATCATCCACAACATGCCGCCCACCGCGGGCACCACCACCGCCGCCACGTGGTTCACCGCGACCCCCACGGCCATGCTGGGGGCGATGTCGGCCGGGTCGGCGATCTTCTGGAAGTAGGTGCGCACCGCCACGATGAAATTGAAGAATATCTGGTCCAGCACGTACAGCAGCCCCACCAGCCAGCGGTCTTCCACCACGGTGTAGGCAAGACAGATGCCCCCCAGCGACAGGCATTCCAGCACCAGCAGCCTGCGTTCGCCCACGGCGTTGATGGCCCTGCCGATGAGCGGGTTGAGGAACCAGTTCACCGCGTTGTTGAGCATGAAGAACAGGGTCATCTCGCGCACGCCGAATTCAAAACGCTCCACCAGCAGAAAGGCCGAGAACACGATGAATATCTGCCGCCGCGCCCCGCCCAGCAGGGTGAGCAGGTAGAACAGCCAGTAGCGCTTGCGCATGACCATGCCCCGGCGCTGCACCGGCAGGCCCTGGGCGCGGGGGTCTTGCGTCAGCGCCCACAGCCCGGCCAGCACGGCCAGCCCGCCCGAAATGGCGAACAGCCCGGAAAAGGGCAGCACCCCCGCGGCCACGAAGATCACCGCGCCGATGGCCAGGTTGCCCCCGGCGTTGAGCCCGCGCAGCCGCCCGATGACCAGCGGCGCGGTGCGCACGTCGAAGTATTGCAGGATCAGCGACTGGTTGGTGGTTTCGAAGTAATGGAACCCGAAGGACATGAGCATGGTGGTGAACACGATGCCCCCGAACGACGGAAAGAACCCGGCGACCAGCACCCCCACGCCCAGCATGACCACCGAAAGCGCGGCCAGGCGATGCTCGCGCAGCACGAGCAGCAGCAGGATGACCCCGATGGACAACAGGCCCGGCACCTCGCGCAGCGACTGGACGAGGCCGTTCTGCGCGCCGGTAAGGCCCGCCTCGTGCACGGCGAAGTTGGTGTAGAGCGTGCTCCAGCCCTGGTAGCCGATGGCGTTGGCCAGGGTGAGCACCAGCAGAAAGACGTACATGGGCCGGTTGGGAATGGTGGGCAGATCGGGGATGCGCTGCACGCAGGGCTCCTGCGGGGCGGGACCGGAAAGGCCGCGCCGGGTGGGGGGAAATGCGAAGGGAGGGGGCCGGTGTCGGAAGGTGTGCCCTACTCCCGCGTGTGGGCACTGTCAACGCGGCAAGGGCGCACGCGCGGCGGCGAGGGCACACGATGCATCAAGCCGCACCGAAGGGCTGGGCGTTGCGGACGGGGCCTCGCGGAGCGCGGGGCGGCGGGCGAAGGGGGCCGTCCGCACGCCACGCCGGCCGTCATGCCGCGACTGGCTGCGACGGGGAGCTATGCGTCGCCGAACACCTCGGCCTCGAACCAGTACAGTTCGGTGTGGCCGTCCCGCCAGGCATTCCGCCACGCATCGGGGGGCAGGCCCGCTTTGCGGCAGGTCTGGGCCAGAAAGGTCTCGCGGTCCCATCCCCATTCCACGGGCACCTGCGGCAGCAGCACGCCGGAACGGAAACCCTGGCGCACCAGCAGTCCGTGCCGGCCGATGCGCACGGCGGCGGGGTCCGCGCAGCGGGTGATGGGTCCAAGCACCGAGATGTCCAGTTCCAGCGCGGGAACCTCGGCGGCGGTCACGGGCGGAAAGCGCGGGTCCTCGAAGGCCGCCGCATGGGCCATGCGGGCCACGGTACGGTACAGCGGGCCGTCGCCCACCATGGAGCCGATGCACCCGCGCAGGTGCCCGTCCTTCTTGAAGGTGACGAACGCCCCGAGGGAACGGTGCAGCACGCCGGGGGGCGGTGCGGGAACGTCGGCCCCGTCGGGTGCGTCCGTGACATCGGAACCGGCCGGACCGGCCGGTCCGGCCAGACCGGCCGAAGCGCCAGGCGCGCCGGGTTCTCCTGCATCGCCGGCCAGTTGGCGCAGCACGGCCCAACGGGCCAGGTCGAGCAGCCAGGCCCGCTCGTCGGCGGACAGTTCCAGCCGGAACGCGCCGTCCCCGGCACTGGCGGCTTCCGTGGAATCATGGGGCGCGGACATGGTGGCTCCCTTGCGCGGCCCGGCGGCGACGTCATGCCGCCCGGCGGGGACCGCGCATGCTCATGGTGCCAGAGCCGGTCAGGCGCGTCCACCCATGCGCGGCCGGGGTCCGCCGCCCTCTGCCGGGGATATCCCCGGAGTCGCCACGGAGTGTCCCCGGATGGACTTTCCCGCATGCCCGCTATAAGATTTCGGGCATATCTCCCCGCGAGAGGTCACATGCCGCATCCACCCCAAGGCAACGCACCGGGCCGCCGCCCGCGGTACGCCCTTCCGGCCGTGGCCGTGCTCGCCGCCGTGGCGCTGCTGTCCCTGCCGCGCGAACCGCGCACCGTGCGCATCGGCTTTGCCGGGCAGCTCGAAGGGCTGATGTCCGACCTTGGGGTACAGGGGCGCAACGGCGCGCAACTGGCCGTGGAGCACCTGAACGCGGCGGGGGGCGTGGCCGGACGACGGCTGGAACTGGTGGCGGAGCACGACGGCACCTCGGGCGATGACGCCCGCGCCGCCGTCACCCGCCTGCTTGGCCGCAACGTGCAGGTGACCGTGGGGCACATGACCAGCGGCCAGACCGTGGCCGCCCTGCCCCTGTGGGAAACCGCCGGGGTGCCGCTGATTTCACCCACCACCAGCGCCCCCGAGTTGGAGGGCAAGGCGGACGGCTTCTTCCGGGTCATTCCCGCCAACACCTCGTGGGCGAAGGACCTGGCCTCGTATGCCCGCGCGCACGGGCTGCGCGAGGTGGCCATCGTCCGCGAAACCGCCAACGCCCCCTTCTCCACCCCCTTCGCCGATGCCTTCGCGGCCCGGTTCCGCGAACTGGGCGGCACCGTGGCCGCAGACCTGCCCTACGTCACGTCCGACCGCACGGAGTTCACCGAGGCATTGCGCCATGCCCGACAGTCGGCCGCATCCGGCGTGCTGCTGGTGTGCCCGGCGCGCGACGTGGCCATGGCCGCGCAGGCGTTCCACCGGGACGGGTTCTTTCCCGCCCTGTACAGTTCCTCGTGGGGCTACACGCGCGAACTGCTGCTGGCGGGCGGGCGCGACGTGGAGGGCCTTGTCTGCGCCCACGCCTACGCCGCCGACCTTGACGGCGAGACCTTCCGCAACTTTCACGCCGCCTATGCCGCCCGTTTCGGCTGGGAGCCCAATTTCGCCGCCGCCTTCGCCTACGAGGCGGTGATGGTGCTGGGCGACGCCCTGGACCGCGCCGGTGGCGACCCGGCCATGCTGCCCCGAACCCTGACCGAGGTGCGCGGCCTTGTCGGCGTGCTCGGCCCCATCAGCCTCGACCAGTACGGCGACGTGCACCGCCGCTCATTCATCCTGACCATCCGCGACGGTGAGTTCGCGACCCTGCAATGAACGCCGCACCCGCCGCCACGTCACGCACGCTGCGCCGCCTGCTGCATACCCGGCTGCTGGTGTGGCTGGCGCTGCTTGCCCTGTGCGTCCTGGCCTTCGCGGGGACCTTCGCCTTTCTCGGCCGCACGGCCGACTTCGAGCGGCAAAGCGCCCTGCTCACGGCCACGCTGGCCCACTACATCGAAGAACACGTGGACAACGCCGCCCTGTCCCTGAGCCGGCTGGCGTCGGCGCTGCCCGCCTCGCCCTCGCCCGCCCGCGTGGCCGAGGAACTGGGGCGCAGGCGCGCCACGCGCCAGTACTTCGCGCGGGTCATGCTGCTCGACGCCTCGCGGCGGGTGGTCTTCTCGCTGCCCGACGGGCCGGTCATGGTGGACTTTCCGGTCCTGCGGGACCATGCGGGGCAGAATCCGGGCGGGCACGGCTACATGCTCGGCAGCCCGGCCCCCCTGCCCGACACCGGCGAAGTGGTGGTGTACATCAGCGAGACTCTTGAGGGCGGCGGCCAACTGGTGGGCGCGCTGCGTCTGAACCAGTTGCAGGACCACGTGCAGCACCTGCTGCCCGGCGAGGATGGCGCGGTGCTGCTGGCCGACGCCTACGGCAACCTCATCGCCCACCCCGACCTGACCCGCGTGCAGCGCCAGGAAAACATCGGCCATCTGCCCTTCTTCGGCCTTGCCGCGAGGGGGGACGCCCCCCGCCGCGACGACGGGTCCGTGCACCGGATACGGCTGGACGGGGAAGCGTGGTTCGCCTGCACGGCCGAGGTTGACGGGCCGGGCTGGACCATCATCACCCTGAAGCGGCAAGCGGCCGTGCTGGCCGAGGTGGCCCGCGAGATGGCCATCTTCCTGCTGTTGCTCACGGTGTTGCTGACGGTGTTCGCCGTGTCGCTGCTGGCCGAGCTGGAATGGACCCTGGCCCGGCCGCTGACGGCGTTCTGCCAGTCCATCCGGCTGGTTTCGGGCGGCAGCTACGACCTGCCGCCCCCGGACGGCAACCGGCTTGCGGAACTGGCCGAGGTGGACCGCGAATTCCGCGACATGGCCGCCACGGTGCGCCAGCGCGAGGCCGCCCTGCGCCGCACCCGCACCTACGTGCAGCAGATGATGGACGCCATGCCCTCGGCCATCATCGCCCTGGACGGGCACTGCCGCACGGTGCGCATGAACCCGGCGGCGCTGCGCCGCACCGGGCACGCCGTGACGCCCGCGGGCATGCCCCTGGCCGAACTGCTGCCCGGCTACGCGGACGTGGCCATCCGGCTGGCCACCGCGCTGGCCCGCCGCATTCCGGTGGACCGCGAACGGGTGGTCACCCTGCACGAGGGACACTACCGGTACGAAGACGTTTCCCTGTACCCCATGAACAGCGAGGTGACCGGCAACGTGACCGGCGACGGCGCCACGGACGGCGGCGTGCTGCGCATCGACGACGTGACCGAGCGGGTGCGCATGGAAGAAGTGCTGGTGCAGTCGGAAAAGATGCTTTCCGTGGGCGGGCTGGCGGCGGGCATGGCGCACGAGATCAACAACCCGCTGGGGGCCATCCTGCAGGGGGCCCAGAACATCCAGCGCAGGCTGGCCGACGGCTTGCCCGCCAACGAAGAGGCGGCGCAGCGGCTGGGCTGTTCGCTGCCGGTGATCCGCGCGTACCTCACCGAACGGCGGATCATGGAATTCCTGGAAAGCATCCGCGAGGCGGGGTGCCGGGCCGCCCACATCATCACCAACATGCTGGAATTCAGCCGCGCCAGCGGCGACCGCCGCACCACGGTGGACCTGCACCCCCTGCTGGACCGCACGGTGGACATCGCCGCCAGCGACTACGACCTGAAGAAGCGCTACGACTTCCGCAACATCACCATCGTGCGCGACTATGCGCCCGACCTGCCGCCGGTGGTCTGCTCGGAACAGGAGATATCCCAGGTGATGCTGAACCTGCTGCGCAACGCCGCGCAGGCCATCGCCGCGCAGGGCGGGGCCACGCGCGAAGAGCCGCGCATCGTGCTGCGCACCAGGGTGGACGGGGCCTGCGTACGGTTAGAAGTGCAGGACAACGGCACCGGCATGCCGGAAGAGGTGCGGCGGCGGGTGTTCGAGCCGTTCTTCACCACCAAGGAGGTGGGCGTGGGCACCGGGCTTGGCCTGTCGGTGTCCTACTTCATCGTCACCCGCAACCACGGGGGCACCTTCGACGTGACGTCGGAGGCGGGCCGGGGCACCACCTTCATCGTCCGCCTGCCGCTGCCCACCGGCGAATGCGCTGCGCCGCCCCCGCCGCCGGAATTTCCCGGTTGCCAGATGTAGCGGACGAGGCCCGGTGCGCAGCCGGCAGATGCGCCCCCGCAACCTGCGGCGCGGCCTGTCCACCGACGAGAGCACCGGGAGCGAGAGGGCAAAAGGCGAGACATCCAAGGACGAGAGGCTCACGGACGGGCGGGCCATCCGGCGGCAGCCCTACCCGCGCAGGAAGGACACCACGCTCCACCCCGCCAGCAACAGCAGCAGCGCGCCGGTAAGCCGCACCAGATGCAGGCCGTGCCGCTCGTAGAAGCGGCGCATGGGCGCGGTGTCCAGAAAGCGCACGAAGATGGTCCAGCCCACCAGCGCCTCCAGCACGATGACCGCGCCGTAGGCCACCCGCTCGCCCGTGGGCGTGCCGGGGGCCACGAACTGCGTGAACACCGAGAGGATGAACAGCGTCACCTTGGGGTTCAGCAAGTTGCAGAACAGCCCGTCGCGAAAGCCCTCGCGCAGGGTGGGCGGCGCGGCGTCCTCGCCCTCTTCGTCGGCCCGCGCCCGCAAGGCCTTCCACCCCACCCAGGCCAGATACCCGGCCCCGGCCAACTGCACCGCCTGAAACGTGCGGGGGCTGCCCTGCAACAGGCCGGTGCCCAGCACCGCCCAGGTCACGTGAAAGGTAAGCCCAAGACAGATGCCCAGAACGCAGGCATAGGCCGCGCGCGTGGGGCCGCCCGCGCCGTGGCGCACCAGCAGCATCATGTCCGGGCCGGGACTCATGCGGCCCACCATGCACAGGCCGAACAGGGCGAAGAGATTGTATAGCATGACGGGAAGGGCTGGTGATTTGCCCACTATCTTGAATAGATGGTGAGAAACGAAACCCGCGCGGTTACGCGCCGGTCACACGACAGGATTTTCGTTCTCCGGCAAGGAAGATGAGTCTTTTACGAAGGGAGCGTACTTTTGCCGTACGTGACCGGAGTAAAAGACGAAATCTGACGCAGCCGGAGGGCAAAAGACGGAGTGTGGACGTCTAAAAGCCCGACTCCAGCGGCGGCCACACCAACCACGGTCCGTCGGGGATGCCCGCGACGGCCTTGCCGTCAAGGCGCGGCAACACCCGCACCACCCGGCCCTCCTGCCGCACCCGCCCCTCGGCCAGCCACTGCAAGGCCTGCGGATAAATGCGGTGCTCCATGGCGTGAATCCGCGCCTTCAGATCATCCAGCGGCTCGCCCGCATGCACCGGCACGGCCGCCTGCACGATGACCGCGCCGTGGTCCACCTGCTCGTCCACGAAATGCACGGTGCACCCGGCCAGGGTCACGCCATAGTCCTGGGCGTCCGCCGCGCCGCGCAACCCCGGAAAGCTGGGCAGCAGCGCCGGATGGATGTTCACCACCCGGCCGGAAAACGCCGCCAGAAAGCCCGGCGTGAGCAGGCGCATGTACCCTGCCAGCACCACGGTGTCCGCGCCATGTTCCCGGATGGCCGCCACCATGGCGGCGTCGAAGGATTCGCGGTCCGGATGGTCCGCCGGGGCAAGGGCCAGATGCGCCACGCCCGCAGCGCGGGCGCGCGCAAGGGCGCGGGCATCGGGCTTGTTGCACAGCACAAGGCGCACCTTCGCGTCCAGTGCGCCATCGGCGATGCGGTCGAGGATGGCTTGCAGGTTCGACCCGTTGCCGGAGGCCAGCACGGCCAGTTGCAGCGTCATGAGGCTCCTTGCCGAAAGGGCGGACGAGCGGTTGCCCAGACCAGCGGACCAGCGGACAGGCAGGCGGGGGCGCGCCCCTTGCGGGGCTAGCCTTTCGCCTCTTTCGCCATGTCCACGGCGTCGCCGGGGCGCAGCACGCCGCCGCGCAGCACCCGCGCGAACACCCCTTCCGTGGGCATGATGCAGAAGCCCACGGTCTTGTGGATGTTGCACTTGGAATGACAGGTCTTGCCGATCTGGGTGATTTCCAGAAGGATGTCCGGCCCGGCGGTGAGCCGGTCGCCCACCTTGCACAGGGTCAGGGGCAGCCCTTCCACCAGGATGTTTTCCGCGAAGTCGCCCGCCGCCAGTTCCGGCATGCGCGGGCGCATCACGTCCACGCTCTCCACGGCCAGCAGGCTGACCTGCCTGCCGCTGCCCGCGTGCACGTCGTCCGCCACGCCGTAATCCTCGAGCAGGGTGATGGAATCCACCACCCGCTTGCGTTCACCCTTTCTGTCGCTGATGCAGACGGCGCGTACGATGCCCATGCGGGGTCCCTCCCTTGTGTGTCCGTAAGGATGCCGCGCCCGGCGCGGGGCCGGGCGGGATTGCGGACTGGATCACTCCGGTCACGCATTCCTCACAACACGGGACGTTCCGCCTGTCAAATGGTGTCGCACTGGCGCATGGTCCTGCACCGGCGGGGCAAACGAACAGGCGGAACAGGGCGATCGCCGGGCAGCGCGCACCGCGCCGCCCCCATTCAAACCCGCCTACAGATCAGGCAACCGCTTGACCAGCTCATCCACCAGCGCGGGGATGGTGAAGTCCTCGGGCTGGATGTGGCAGGTCAGGCCGTAGCCTTCCAGCGTCTTGCGGGTGACGGGACCGATGCAGGCCAGCTTCACCTCGGGGTGGGCCTTCACCATGTCCACGGGCACCAGCGAGAAGAAGTTGTCCACCGTGGACGAGGAGCCGAAGGTCACGCAATGGATGCGCCCTTCCTGCATGCGGGCCAGCACGTCGTCCTTGCGGGCGGTGCTGGGCACGGTTTCATACACCGGCAGCACGTCCACCACGGCCCCGGCCTTGCGTAGTTCGTCGGGCAGCACCTCGCGCGCCTCGCGGGCGCGGGGCAGCAGCACGCGCTTGCCGCCCATGCCGCGCGCCAGCATGCCTTCCACCACGCCTTCAGCCACGTACTTTTCGGGGATGAAGTCCGGCTCGATGCCCTTTGTCCGCAGCACGTCGGCGGTGGCGGGGCCGATGGCGGCCACCTTGCGCCCGGCCAGCGCGCGCGAATCCTGCCCGCACGCGGCAAGGCGGTTCCAGAAGTGCTTCACGCCGTTGACCGAGGTGAACACCACCCAGTCATAGCCGGGCAGATCGCGGATGGCCGCGTCCACCGGGGCGTAGTCGGCAAGGGGAATGATCTCGATGGTGGGAAACTGCACCACGTCGGCGCCCAGTTCGCGCAGGGCCTCGGCCAGGCCGCTGGCCTGCTCGCGCGCGCGGGTGACCACCACGCCCTGACCCAGCAGGGGCTTCTGCTCGAACCAGTTCAACCGATCGTGCAGGTTGACCACCCCGCCCACCACGATGAGCGAGGGATTGGTGAAGCCGTGCTTGGGTCCTTCTTGCGGCAGGGTGGCGATGGTGGCCACAAGGCTGCGGTGGCGGGCGGTGGTGCCCCAGTGCACCAGCGCGGCCGGGGTTTCCGCAGGCATGCCCGCCTCGATGAGCTTGCGCGAGATTTCGGGCAGGTTCTTCATGCCCATGAAGAAGACCAGGGTGCTCGCGCTGTCGGCCAGGGCCTTCCAGTTGTGCACCGAGCCGGGTTTGGTGGGGTCTTCGTGCCCGGTGATGAATGACACGGACGAGGAGTAGGAGCGGTGCGTCAGCGGTATGCCCGCGTAAGCGGGACCGGCCACGGCGCTGGTGACGCCGGGCACTTCCTCGAAGGGCACCCCGGCATCCAGAAGTTCTTCGGCCTCTTCGCCGCCGCGCCCGAACATGTACGGGTCGCCGCCCTTCAGGCGAGCCACGGTCTTGCCTTCCTTGGCCTTGTCCACGATCAGGCGGTTGATGCCGTCCTGCGACAGGGTGTGGTCGCCGCCCTTCTTGCCCACGTAGATGATTTCCGCGCCGGGCTTGGCATAGGCGAGGAACGCGTCGTTGGCGAGGTAGTCGTAAACGATGACGTCCGCCGATTCGAGGATGCGCTTGCCCTTGAGCGTGAGCAGGCCGGGGTCGCCGGGCCCCGCGCCGATGAGATAGACCTTCATCCTTCCTCCGGTATATGGCGCGCCGAGTACGGACGCGAAATAAACTTTTGCGTTATTTCACCTAAAAAAATCCAAACTCTTGCGCGCCGCAGCCTACAGGTAGCGGGGCGTTTCGGCAAGGGCGCGCAGGAAGGCGTCGCGCCCCGCCGCGCGGATGTGGTCGTTGCAGGCGCGCCACTTCTGCTCCAGCCGGGGCGGCAGACCGGTGTCGGCGCAGGGGTAGTCCGCGCAGTCGGCGCAAAAGTCCAGTCCGCGCGCGGCGGCGCACCCAGCCACCTTGCAGGTGGGCAGGCAGGTGCGGCGCTCGGTCTTGCAGCCGGGGCACGTACCCTCCGCCAGCGCATCCAGCACGCGGGCAAAGGCCGGGTACTCGGCCAGGGCCGGGTTCATGGCCGCAAGCCGTTCAGCGAACGGGCCGAAGCTGGGGCCGAGGATATCGCGGATGGCCTTTGCGTGTGCGGCCACCTGGCCTTCGCCGCAGTTGACGCAGCGCGAACAGTCCAGCCCGCAGGGGGCCACGAGGTGCAGGGGGGCGGGTTCGGTCATGGGTGTTCCTCGAAGTCCATCATGTAGTGCGAAATATTACAGAAAAACCATGTGCGTCGACAGACGGCCGGAGATATCTTGCCCACGCCCACATTCTAATTGCAAAACGATATTCGCCATGCGAATCGGCGCATAGATGCCGGAAAAGGCCGGCGTCCCCCTTTCTCACCAAGGAGGACTCCATGCGGCACAGACTACGGTACGGGGTGTTGCTCGGGCTGGCCCTGCTGGCGGCAGGATGCGGCCACGCACGGTACAGGCAGGTGGAGTCGGTGGCCAGCGATTGGTGCATGACCATCCGCGCAAGCCAAGTCATCCCCGTCTACCCGCCGCGCGAGGACCTGGAACCGGGAGACGTGTTCCTGGTAACCCAACCCCTGCCCGAACAGGCCAAGGAGTACAAAGCCAAGGGCTACCTGCCGTTGGATCAGTCGTACCAGCGCCTTGATCCTTACCTCATCCGCCTGCACTACTCCATGGGGTACGTGCCCACATTCCTCGCCCATCCCTTTGCCAGGGTGCCCCACCCCGTGCCCCGCAGGGACAGCGCGGAAGCCATGTCCATCGGCAAGCCTGCCTCCAACACGACGCAACCCGCAGATTCCGGCGGCAGCGGCGCAATGCCGCCCGACACGCTATCCGCGCGGGCCGATGCGCTGACCGAAGGGTTCGCCAACGCCACCCTGCCGTTGGCCTTCTTTCCCGCTTACAGTTTTTCGGTGGATGCGGGCGGCAAGTTGGACCTTGCCGTGCCCATCAGCGGGCTGCCGATGGCGCTCGGCCTTCTCGCGGGCAGCAAGGCCAGCGGCCAGGTCATCATCAAGGACGCCTTCACCTACGGCCTGCAACTGCAATCCATGGACGACATCCTGCGCAACTGGGCGAACCGTCGTGACGTGCAGGCGAGCCTCCGCTACCTCGTGCAGGCCCATTTCCCCACTCCCATCTATTTGCGCGTGGTGAACCGGGTCTACCTGACCGGCGCCGTGGATGTGGGCATCCAGAGCGATGGCAGCTTCGGCGGCGCGCTGGCGGCAGGAAAGGCACAGGATGTTGATGCCGGTGCGGCTCCCCAAACTGCGGGCAGCACCGGGGACGGGCAACTCACCACCCTGACGGACAAGGTCAACGCCACCCTGGCCAAGACCGCCGCAATGCCGCGCGGCGCGGTGGCGTTCCAGTTGGCGACATCGCGCAGCGTGGCCCTGCGCGAAACCTTCGAGCGGCCCCTGGTCATCGGGTACATCGCCTTCGATGTGCCCGTGCTGTCCGATGGGCGGATCGGCCCCCCCAGCCTGACCCGCGAGGCGCTGGCCAACGGCGTCGCCAAGCCCGTCGATGCCCAGGAAGCGGTTCCGCCAGCGCAGCGCAATTACACCGCCTGCCGCGATCGGTACATGAAGCTGACGCCGGATGTCCGGGCGCACTTCATCTCGCGCATGGCCGAGCACCTGCCCGAAGCGCTGTTCGGCCAGTTCTCTCCGGCCCAGTACGAACAGGCCCGCACACAGGGGCATCTGGGCGCGTTCCTTGACCGCTACGTTTCCGTGGAAACCGACTTTTTCCTCAACGACCCGGACAACACGAATATGGCGATTCTCGACACTGCCTGCCGGTACACCATGAATACGGCAACGGCGAGATAGCCCCGGAGGGAACATGCCCTGCACCTGCAAGTACCGCGACATCACGGATCTTTCCAACGAGCAGATCGGCAAGCTGGTGCATATCCGCGGCACCGACGCCGACCTCGCCTGCATCCGCATCGTGAACCGCAACGGCCGTCTGCTGATGGAATTCCTGTACGGTGAAGGTTGCCCCTGCGCGGAAATTCCGGGATCCCTCGCCGAAAACTAGCTGCCCACCGCACCCGCGCGCCTTGCCCCCCCCACGCAAAAACGCCGCGCCGGTTGCCCGGCGCGGCGTCTGCATATCCATCAATCGCCCGCTCTGCCAGATCGGGCAGAGCGGGCGGCGCGGGGTGCTTACGCGATGGCCTCGCGGAACCGCTGCTGCAACGCCTCCAGCTTGGCCTTGGCGTCGGCCAGTTCACCGGCGCGGGCGCGCTCCTTGGCCACCACCTCTGCGGGGGCCTTGTCCACGAAGCTCTCGTTGGCCAGCTTCTTGTTCACCTGCACCAGGTCCTTCTCGATCTTGCCCAGTTCCTTGTCCAGGCGGGCAAGCTCCGCCTCGAAGTCCACCGCGCCGGTCAGCGGCACGATGACCTCGTTGCCGGACACCACGTTGCTGGCGGATGCCCTGGGCGCCTCGATGGCCGGGCCGAACTCGGCGTTTTCCAGCCGGGCCAGCACCAGCAGCATCTGGCGGTTTTCTTCCAGCACCTGACGGTCATGTTCATTGGCCGTGCGCACCAGCGCGGTCAGGCGCAGCGAGGGGGCGATGTTCAGTTCGGCCCGGATGGTGCGCACCGCGCCGATGACGCCCTGCACCAGTTCCATGCGCGCGGCGTCCTCTGCCTTGACACAGCCGGGGCGCGCGGCGGGGAAGGGCTGCACGGCAAGGTCGGTGCCCGCGTTGCCGGGCAGGGCCGCCCATATCTCGGACGTGATGAACGGCATGATGGGGTGCAGCAGGGTCAGCGTTTCGCGCAGCACGGTGAGCAGCACATGCTGCGCCGCGGCCTTGCGCTCGCCGCCTGCCTGCATGTCGGGCTTGATGAGTTCCAGGTACCAGTCGCAGAACTCGTTCCAGATGAACCGGTACAGCCCCTGCGCCGCATCGTTGAAGCGGTAGCCCACGATGGCGGCGTCGGTGGATTCCTTCATCTCTTCCAGCCGGTGCAGAATCCAGCGGTGGTGCAGCCCCTGCACGGTGTCCAGGTCCACCGGGGCGGGCGCTTCGTCGTCGGGCAGGTTCATCAGCGCGAAGCGCGCGGCGTTCCACAGCTTGTTGACGAAGTGGCGGTAGCCCTCGATGCGCTCCTCGCTCAGCTTGATGTCGCGCCCCATGGCCGCGAAGGCCGCCAGAGTGAAGCGCAGCGAGTCGGTGCCGTACTTGTCGATCATTTCCAGCGGGTCGATGACGTTGCCCGTGGACTTGGACATCTTGCGGCCTTCGGCGTCGCGCACCAGGGCGTGGATGTACACGTGGCGGAACGGCACCTCGTCCATGAAGTGCAGCCCCATCATCATCATGCGGGCCACCCAGAAGAACAGGATGTCGAAGCCGGTGACCAGCACCGAGGTGGGGTAGAAGGTCTTCAGTTCGCGGGTGTCATCCGGCCAGCCCATGGTCGAGAACGGCCACAGCGCGGACGAGAACCACGTGTCCAGCACATCCTCGTCCTGGGTCAGGTTGGCGGAACCGCAGGAACAGCGCTCCGGCGCGTCCACGGCCACGATGAGCTTGCCGCAGTCGCCGCAGGTCCACGCGGGAATGCGGTGGCCCCACCATATCTGGCGGCTGATGCACCAGTCGCGGATGTTGTCCAGCCAGTTGAAGTAGGTCTTTTCCCAGTTGTCGGGAAAGATCTGCGTGGCGGCGGGCACGGCGGCGCGGGCGCGCGGGGCCATCTTGCTGGCCGCCACGAACCATTGCGTGGACACGTGCGGCTCGATGACCGACTTGCAGCGGTAGCAGTGGCCCACGCTGTGGTCCAGTTCCTCGACCTTGACCAGGTAGCCCTGCGTTTCCAGGTCGGCCACCGCGCGCTTGCGGCATTCTTCCTTGGTCAGGCCCGCGTAGATGCCGGCGTGTTCGTTCATCACGCCGTCCTCGTCGATGACCTGCAGGAATTCCAGCTTGTGGCGGTGCCCCAGTTCCCAGTCGTTGTGGTCGTGCGAGGGGGTTACCTTCAGCGCGCCGGTGCCGAATTCGCGGTCCACGTAGTTGTCGGCGATGACCGGAATCTCGCGGTCGGTCAGGGGCAGCTTCACCTTCTTGCCGATGAAGGCGGTGTAGCGCTCGTCCTCGGGGTGCACGCACACGGCGGTGTCGCCGAACATGGTTTCCGGCCGGGTGGTGGCGATGACCAGTTCGCCGCTGCCGTCGGCCAGCGGGTAACGCACCTGCCACAGGTGGTCCTTGCGCGGCAGGTGATCCACTTCGTCATCGGCCAGGGCGGTGTGGCAGCGGTTGCACCAGTTGATGATGTAGTCGCCCTTGTAGATCAGGCCGTCGTCGTACAGCTTCACGAACACCTGGCGCACCGCGCGCGAAAGGCCCTCGTCCATGGTGAAGCGCTCGCGCGTCCAATCCACGGATGCGCCCATGGCGCGGATCTGGTTCAGGATGCGGGTGCCGTACTCCTCGCGCCATTCCCATACCCGCTCGATGAACTTCTCGCGGCCCAGGTCGTGGCGGCCCTTGCCTTCCTTGGCCAGCCCGCGTTCCACCACGTTCTGGGTGGCGATGCCCGCGTGGTCGGTGCCCGGCACCCACAGCACCTTCTTGCCCTTCTGGCGGGCATGGCGGCACAGGATGTCCTGGATGGTCAGGTTGAGGGCGTGGCCCATGTGCAGGGCCCCGGTGACGTTGGGCGGCGGTATGACGATGGAGAAGGGTTCGCCGGGGGCGTCCAGGTCGGGGGTGAAGGTGTTGTTCCCCTCCCAGTGGGCACGCCAGCGGGATTCGACGTCCCGAGGCTCGTAGCCCTTGGGCAGCGCATTGTCCGACATGTTGTAATCTCCGGAAAAGATGATGTAGGGTGCCGCACCGGCGGGCGATGCGCGCGGCGGCCCGCGACGGCCATCCGCGACGGCCACGGGCACGGGCTAAACGCCGCGCCGGGCATGCCGCGCGGACGTTTCGTCATGACGGCAAGGCCCGGCGATGCCCCCGGTAAAACGGCTTCCCCACCCTAATGAGCGGCAGAGAGATGTCAACCCTTCACATACTTTGGGACGAATCCCACGTCTGGGGGCTGCTGGCCTGGCGTGCGGTAGAGAGCATGGGCCTGCCGTACCGGCTGGTGCGGGCGCAAGAGATAGCCGACGGCCTGCTTTCCCGCAATCCCCCCGCCCTGCTGCTGGTGCCCGGCGGCACCGCCCGCCTCAAGGCCGACGTGCTGGGCGAAACCGGCATGCAGGCCGTGCGCGACTACGTGGCCGGGGGGGGCCGCTACCTTGGCTTCTGCGGCGGCGCGGGCCTTGGCCTTACCGGCGAGCACGGCCTGGGGCTGTGCCCGTGGTCGCGCGCGTCGTTCACCGACCGCATGCAGCATTTCGTGTCCGGCCATGTGCATGCAGCCGTCAGCGCCGGGCACCCGCTGACCCCCGCCGACCTTTCGGCCTCCCCCGCCCTGCCGGTATGGTGGCCCGGCCGCTTCGCGCCGGAAGACGGCCACGACGTGGAAATACTGGCCCGCTACACAGAGCCGGGCGGCGACTTCTGGGTGGCCGACCTGCCGCTGGACACCCTGCCCCCCGGCACCTTCGCCGAATGGGAAGACCTGTACGGCATCCGCCTGCGGCCCACCTTTCTGGCCGGGCAGCCGTGCATCCTGCATGGCAGGTACGATGCAGGCAGCTACACCCTCAGCTACACCCACCTGGAAACGCCGGAATCGCCAGAGGCCAACCTGTGGCTGGCGCACCTGGTGGAACGGCTGACCGACGGCCCGCACTCTCCCGGAGTCCCCGGCGTCCCCGCTACCCCCTCCTGCGGCCTGCGCGCCACGAACCCGCTGGTGCCCGCGTGGGAACTGGACGCCCTGCCCGCCCGCTGGCACGACGACGGCCTGCTGCGCGCCCGCGCGCTGTTCGACGACATCGTGACCATCGGCATCAACCACTGCCTGTTCTTCCGGCGCAATTCGTGGCTCATCGGCTGGCGCGCGGGCATACCCGGCGCCAACCTGAACAACCTGCACGCGGCGGTATGCACCGCCGTGTCCACCCCGCCCACGCCCGCCGCAGAGGACTACTGGCACGCCCGCAAGGCAGACTTTCTCGAACGGCTGGCCCTGTTCCACAAGGGCGTCACCGGCTACCTGCTGGCCGAACGGCTGGCCATGACCCTGTCCAAGACCTTTCCGGAAACCGTCTCGCGCCAGAGCCTGAAGGAACAGCGCGCCGCCCTGTTCGGCCCGCCCATGGCCAGCGGCGGCCTGTACGCGGAACTGCTGGACGTGCTGGACCGGCTGGTGTTCCTGCAACTGCGGGGGTAGCCCCCACCGGCTGGACAGCGCCCCCAGCCGGGCGTAGGTTGCATGGGCGGACATCCCCCAACCGCCAGCCAGCGCAACGCATTTTCGCGCCACCGCCGGTTCGCGCCGCACGCGCCATCACCCTCCGGGGGCACCTTTCGCAAGGCCGCGCGTCATGAACGAAATCATCGCCCAATTCCACGACCTGCTGCCCGACCTCGCCCGGCTGACGGCATCCGCCGCGTTCGGCGGGCTGGTGGGCTACGAGCGGGAACGCAAGGGCCAGGCCGCCGGTTTCCGCACCAACATGCTGGTGGCCGTGGCCGCCTGCCTGCTGGGCCAGCTTTCGCTGTACATCGCCACCATCGCCCAGGCAGACGCCGCGCGCGTGGCCTCGTATGCCGTGTCGGGCATCGGCTTCATCGGCGGCGGGGCCATTCTCAAGGGCAAGAGCCGGGTGCGCGGGTTGACCACGGCCACCATGCTGTGGGTGGTGACCGGGGTGGGGCTTTCCGTGGGCGTCGGCATGTACGTGCCCGCCCTGTGCACGGCGCTGGTGGTGACGGGCATCGTCTACCTGTCGCCGCAGATGCACCGGGTGGCGGCCCATGCCCAGCGCTACTACACCCTTACCGTGTCCTCGCCGGGCGGGTCCGCCCCCTTCGACGCGGTGGTGGCCGCCCTGCACGGCTTCGGCTGCGAGGACGTGCAGGTTTCCGTCTACGAGTGCGACGCCGCCACGGACCGCTGCCGCCTGGTGGTGCGCATTGCCACCGACGAGGAACTGGACTGGCACGCCCTGGTGCAGATGGTGCGGACCATCCCCGCCGTGTCGTCGGTGTACCTCGGCGAATCGGGCGTTCCCTGACAGCGGCATGGGGGTGGGAGGCATGCCACATGGGGGCTTGCCCCCGCCGTCTTGAATGCACACCCAACACACCATCATCGCAGGCCATTTCCGCACGGCCCGGTCTCTTCCCCCCGCCTTTCCCCGCGCATCGGGGGCCACAAGGGGCTCCCGGCAGCGCGTTTGCGCACCGCTGCGGCCCGGAAAGGGCCGGGGGTGGGGCATTGCACCACCTTGCCGCGTGCCGGAAATCGCGTATAGCCTTCCGTCATGGATCGTCCAGCCCCCGGCAATCCCGTGCCCTCCCTGCGCGCCGCAGGCCCCGCATGGCTTTTCGCCGCCCTTGCCGCTTACTGCGCCGCCACGTGGCTGGACGCCAACGTCTTTGCCCTGGGCGCGCACAACCTGACAGCGCTGCGCCTGGGCGCGGGCGTGGCCATGGTGGCGTGCCTGCGCGCCGGGTGGCAGGCCATGCCGCTCATCGCCGTCCTTTCACTGGCCGTGTCCCTGCTGGCCGGGCCCGCCGGGCTTCACGCCCAGCCCCTTGCCTGCGCCCTGTCCGCCGCCGCGTCGGACGCCCTTGCCGGCGGCATGGCCGCCATGCTCCTGCGGCGCGTCTTCACCGCGCCGCCCGACAGCGTGCCCGACCTGTTCCGTGCCGTGCTCACGGTGTGCCTGCCCGCCGCGTCGGCCGGGGCGGGGGTCATCGTGGCGCAGCAGGCCGTGGGCGGTTACGTGCCGCCAGGCGAGGTCGGGCACCTGTTCGCCACACTGGTCATGGCGGTGAGCCTGGGCGTACTGCTGGTCTACCCCCTGTACCGGGCCTGGACGTCGCAACCGCGCCCCACCCATCAGGAATACCGCTGGGTGGCGGGCGTGCTGACCGGCAATCTGCTGTCCCTCGCCCTGTCCTTCAACGGGTATGGCGGGTGCGTCTATTTCATCATGCCCCTGCTGGTGCTGCTGGCCTACCACGCCCGCCTCAACGGGCTGATGCTGGCCCTAGTCCCTTCCATGACGGCCCTGGCCTACTCCGGCACCACGGGGTTCGGCCCGTTCCAGATGCCCAGCATGGGCGAGGCGGCCTTCCTGCTGGCCACCTTCCTGTGCAGCACCACGCTGGTGACCCTGGGGGTGGCCCTGCACAACCGCCAGTTGCTGGCGGCGGGCAACGTTGGCGAGATGTGGCGGCAAAAGGCCCTGTGCGACCCGCTGACCGGACTGTCCAACAGAAGCAGGCTCGACAGCATGCTGGAGACGGAACTGCGCCGGGCCCAGCGCTCCGAGGACGTGCTGTCGCTGCTCATGGTCGATGTGGACCACTTCAAGGCCTACAACGACGCCCATGGGCACCTCGCGGGCGATGCGTGCCTGCAGGCGGTGGCGCATGCCCTGCGCACCGTGGTGCACCGCGCGCCGGACATGGTGGCCCGCTACGGCGGCGAAGAATTCGCCTGCGTGCTGCCCGGCACCCCGGAACAGGGGGCGGCCCAGGTGGCCGAACGCATACGCAGGGCCGTGGCCGACCTGTGCCTGGCCCACCCCGGCAACGGCCCGGCCGGGCGCGTCACCGTCAGCGTGGGCGTGGCCACGGTGCGCGGAGGCCGCAACGCCGCGCCGGACCAGATCATCGAAATGGCCGACCGCGCCCTGTACCGGGCCAAGGCCGAAGGGCGGAACACGGTGTCCACCGCCCTGCCCCCGCTGGTCTGCCCGCACGAGGGACTGCGCCTGCCGGGCGAACTGCTGCGCCTGGCGTGGAGCCGCTCTTACGAATGCGGCGACGCGCGCATCGACGCCCAGCACCGCCAACTGTTCGAGATGGTCAACCGGCTGCTGGCCGCCTTTCTGGACAACGCCCCCCGCGCGGCGTGTCTGGCCATCATCCACGAACTGCTCACCGCCCTTGGCGAACATTTCCGCGACGAAGAGGCCATGCTGCGCAGCCGTGGATACCCCGACGCGGAGCACCACGCGGAACTGCACGCCACCCTGCTGGAAGCGGCGGGCGACCTGGCCGAGCGCTACGAAAACGCAGGGTTGCCCCTGAGCGAGGCGCTGGGCGTCATCGCCCACGAGGTGGTGGCCCGCCACATGCTGGACGACGACACCAAGTTCCATCCCTACGTGCAGGCAGTGCCCGAACCGCACGCCGCCTAGCCGGTCCGGGGCCACGCGCCCCGCTCCCCGCGCCGTTCCCCATCCCCCCTGCCCCCATGAAAAACGGCGGCCGAAGCCGCCGTTGCATGACGCCCCCGTGCCGCCGACGGCAGGGGGACGTTCGTCGCTCATCCCGCATCATGCATAGGGAATCTCGCGTTCGCCGAAGGATTCGTAATCGGCCACCGGCGCAAAGCGCGGCAGCGGCGGAACGGGATCGTCCAGTTGGCGGATGCGCCTGCGCGCCCGGCCCAGCAGCCCGTCGGCGATCATGGAGGGGCCGTTGCACGCGTTGACCACGTAGTCGCGCACGTCGGCGATGTCCTGAAACACCACGGCCCCCCGCAGCACGCGATGCCGGGGGAAATTCAGGTAAAAGACCGAGGACAGCACAAGGCTCCCCGCTTCGGAACGGTACAGGGCAAGTTCCCACCAGTTGGGGGCGATGCCCATCCATTCCCGGTCATCCACGGTCGCCAGGTGTTCGCCGGTGAATACGAGGTCTTCGCGTCCGTTGCGATGCAGCCTGATCTCCTGCATGGCGCCACTCCTGCGGTTTGAAGGTGTGGGAGGAACCGCGCGTCCGCCGGGCCTGTCGCCATGGGGCGCTGGCGCGGCGCGGACGAGAGGAGAGAATCCTGCCGACAGCGTACACCAAAACGGGCGCCCGCGTGAAATGATTTTCCGAAGAAACGCCATGGATTATCATCGATATCACGCCCCGCCGCATTGATGCGTTGGCAATCCGACGGGTTACGGAATACCATGTTTCCGGCCCCGCAACCGGGTCCGCAGCACGCCCCCGACCCACCTGAGCCGTCGCCGGAATTCACCATGCCGCTCCGCCAGCAACCGTTCTCAGCCAGACCACGCAGCCCCCTGCGCCGCGCCCTGCTCTGGGCGATGCGCGTCGTTGCGCTGCTGGCGGCGGGATACGTGCTGGCCGTGGCCGTGCTGGGCGTGGTGCCGCGCCCCAGGGAGGCGCCCCCCCTGCCCGCGTGCTGTCTGCTCGCGCCCGGTGAGCGGGCGGCGGGCGCGGCGCAAGGCCCGGAACCGGCAACGGAACCCGGAGCGGGGCAGGACAGGAACAGGGGAATGCAGGAAGGGGACGCACCGGACGGTCCGCCCGTGACCATCTACGTGATCAGCAACGGCGTGCACGCCGACATCGTGCTGCCCGCGCGCGTGGAGGGAGAGACGGGACTCGCGGAACTGCTGGGGCTGGAACGGGCGGCCGACGCCGCCGCATATTCTGCGGGGCAACCCCGGTTGACGGCGCGGACCCACCTGGCCGTGGGCTGGGGCGCGCGGGAATTCTACCTGGCCACCCCCACCTGGGACGAGGTGCGCCCCGGCGTGGCCCTGCGGGCGCTGGCCCTGGCCCCCGCCGCCCTGCACATGGACGTGATGGCCGGTCCGCCGCTGGCCGATGCGGACACCCGGGTGCTGCGCCTTGCGCGGCAAGGGTATCGCGGGCTCGTGACCTTCGTGGCGGCCAGTCTGCTCCGCGATGCGGCGGGACGGCCCATGCCCATCCCCGCACCTGCAAACGATGGCGACGGCGGGGGCCAAGGCCCAGGCTATGGGCCGGACAGCCTGTTCTACGAGGCCACGGGGCGCTTCAGCCCCGTGCGCACCTGCAACACCTGGGCGGCCGACGCGCTGGCAGCGGCCGGTGCGCGCGCGCCAGTGTGGACACCCCTGCCCCACTTCGTGCTGTACCATCTGCCCGTGGCGCGCTGACAGTACACCCTTACGTTTGCCTGCCAGACCCGAAAACGGCGACAGGCCGAAGGGACCGCCCCTTCGGCCTGCGACCACATGACTCGCCCAGGAGACAGGGCGTTGCCAACTTCGCCGTTGCGGCCGCGCCACGCGGCGACAACCTGGCGGACGTGCCGCGCGGCGGCGACTGGGCCGCCGCGCGCACGTTCCGCCACGCTGGATTTCGGCACGGATGTGGGACGGACTCATGCGGCGAACACGAATGCGCACGTCCCCGACGCGGGTGTACGGGCACCAGGGCGACGGGAAGCATGGCGGATTCGCCTGCCGGGAAAGCCGGTGTGGAAGCGGAGGACGGCAGTCCGCACGGGGCGGGCCTGCCTTGGGGGGCACGGTGGGTGTCCGGCGGCACTCCGGCCCACCGGTTCCGATCACGGGGATCGGCCGGAAGGACCGGCTCGCGGGCGGGAACCGCCTGCGCACGAGGCGCGGCGGGCGCATGCCGACCGGAGTCACGCGTGGCACTCTGTCCTTTTACCTGAGAGTTTCGCCGCCCCGGTTCCCTGCGAGGACACGGGCGGTTTGCTCCTTCGGTGCTCCACGGATGGAGGCTCTCCAGAGGCTCGTCGGGCAGCAGTCCTTTCGCCTGAAAGATTCACTTCGTCGGCGCCCCATGCCGTTTGCCGCCGGCTGGGGTCTCTCCTGCTGTCGTCATCCGAAACCAAGCGTGAATGGGGGTGTATCCGGTTGGCGCGGGAAACGCAAGCGTCATCGCAACACGCCTGAATATCTAAAAAAATACACCGTTTGCGCGCACAACATCACGTTGTTCCGCACGGGCTTGCGGCAACGCCGCCGCCCCTGCCCGCAGGAACCGCCGCAGGGCAACCCGCCACGGCCAACTCCCTGCCGCGCGCCATGCCCCAACGGACACGCAACGGGCACGAGACGCCCCGGCCTACCCCTGCGCCAGGGGGCGTACGGCCAGCAGCCGGGCCTTCAGTTCCGCCGGGTCGGTGATGGGCGGCGAACACGCGTAATTCTCGCACAGCCAGGCCGTGGCGCGGTCCTCCACCGGGGCGAGGTGCGCGGTGAAGGGCACCAGCGCGGCCAGGTCGCGCGCGTTGTCGCTGGTGCGCAGATGCAGCACCGTGGTGGGGGCGTAGGTGCCCCGCACCGCGGCCAACATGGCCTCGGTGTCCGGCTGGTCCGGCTCGCCCGCCACGATGACCGAGCGCCCGCCGCTGAGGGCGAAATCCACCCCGCACAGGAACATGGTGGAGCCGATGGGGTGATGGCGCACCTGCGTGGCGAAGGCCCGCAGCACGCCCCGCGCCCGTTCGCCGTATTCCGGCCTGCCCAGCAGCAGCGAAAGGCGCAGCAGGTTGAACAGCGCGGCGGCGTTGCCCGAGGGCAGCGCGCCATCGTGGCCTTCCTTGCGGCGCACCAGCAGCGCGTCGCCGTCGGCCGGGGTCATCCAGTAGCCGCCCCCCTCGGGGTCGTGGAAGAAGGTGTCCTGCACCTCTTGCAGGCGCAGGGCGCGGCGCAGCCAGCGCACCTCGCCCGTGGCCCCGTACAGTTCCACCAGCCCCCAGATCATGAAGGCGTAGTCGTCCAGCAGGCCGGGCACGGCGGCCTCGCCGTCGCGCCAGCGGTGCAGCAGGCGGCCTTCGGGCGTGACCATGCGCGTCAGCACGAAGTCGGCCGCCACGGCCGCCGCCTCCGCCAGGTGCGGCGCGTCGAAGGCCTGCGCGCAGCGCGACATGGCGGCGATGGCCAGGCCATTCCAGTCGGCCAGCACCTTGTCGTCCAGATGGGGGCGCGGCCGCGTGGTCCGCAGGTCGAACAGCGCGGCGCGGGCCGCTTCCAGGCGTTCCTCCACCTCGCGCGGGGGCAGGCCAAGCTCGCGCGCCAGCGCCTCCGGCGAGCGGGGCAGATGCAGCACGTTGCGGCCGGTGCGGCTGCGGGTGGCCTCGTCCTCGTAGTTGCCGTAGGCGGTGCAGCCGAAGGCCCGCGCGGCGAGATCGGCGTCGGAGATGGCCCCCTCGCCCGCCTCCGCGCCGCCGTCCCCGCCGCTGCCTACATCAAGCGGCGCGCAGGCGGCCTCCAGATCCGCCAGGGTGAAGGTGTAGAACAGCCCTTCGCCGCGCACGCCGTCCAGTTCGCTGTCCGCGTCCTCCGCGCTGTAAAAGGCCCCCTCGGACGAGGTCAGGTCGCGCAGCACGTAGGCGGCGGTCTCCTCGGCCGTGCGGCGGAATTCGCCGTCGCCGGTGGCCAGCCACGCTTCGGCGTAGGCCAGCATCAGCATGGCCTGGTCGTAGAGCATCTTCTCGAAGTGGGGCAGCAGCCAGCGGGCGTCGGTGGAGTAACGGTGAAAGCCGTAGCCCACGTGGTCGTGGATGCCGCCGCGCCGGATGGCCCGCAGGGTCTGCGCGGCCATGCGCAGGGCCTTGGCCCCGCCCGGCTCGTCCTGGGTGGCACCTGGCGCGGCTGCACCAGACGCGCCCGAACCGGCCCCGTAGCCGTTGCGGCGCGCCCAGCGCAGCAGGAACAGCAGGTTGTGCGGCGAAGGAAACTTGGGGGCGGAACCGAACCCGCCGTTGGCCGCGTCGAATTCCGAGGCCATGGCCTCGCAGGCGGCGTGCAGGGTGCCCGCGCCGGGCAGGCGGCCGTCGGCGGGCGGGCGCAGCATGGCCTCGGCATGGCGGCGCACGTGTTCCACGATGCTCTCGGCGGAATCGAGCACCTCGCCGCGCTTGTCGCGCCATACGGCCAGCACGCGCGGCACCAGGTCCATGAGCCCGATGCGGCCGGGCCGCGAATGCTTGGGCAGGTACGTGGCCGCGAAAAAGGGCCGCCCGTCGGGCAGGGCGATGATGGTCAGCGGCCAGCCGCCAGTGCCGGTCAGCATCTGGCAGGCGGCCATGTAGGCGGCGTCGATGTCGGGGCGTTCCTCGCGGTCCACCTTCACGCATACGAAGGCGTCGTTGAGCAGGCGGGCCACCTCGTCGTCCTCGAACGACTCGTGGGCCATGACGTGGCACCAGTGGCAGGTGGAATACCCGATGCTGACGAACAGCGGCCTGTCCTCGTCGCGGGCGCGTTGCAGGGCCTCGTCGCCCCAGGGGCGCCAGTGCACGGGGTTGGCGGCGTGCTGGAGCAGGTACGGGCTCTTGGCCCTGGCCAGAAGGTTGCCCCCGCTGCCGCCGGGCGCGGAGGCGGGGACGGAAGCGGCGGGGTTGGCGGCCAGGCCGGGCGAGGCCGAGGAATCGGGCGTGACGGACTTGCGGGAGAGGTCGGACATGGATACCCCCCTTGCCCCTTTGGGGTGTCGCGGGCGGTGAACGGCCGTGACGACGCACGGCCACCGGTTCCGGGTCATCCGCCGTGCGGATGCCCCGCTCCCCTCCCGACGGCGCGGCGCGGACCGGGCATCCCTGCGCGCGCGGCAGCAGGCGAAGGCGATGAACCCGACCTTGTGCATTCCCTATCAGACTCGCGCCATGCGGGCAACGTGGCCGCGAAAAAAGAAAAGACCGGCGCTCGCAAAGCTGACTGGCGGAGACTGCGCGGGCGGCAACGCGACGCTATACGACCCTGTCCGGCCCGATCCGGCCCTGTCCGGCACGTCCACGCGCATTCCCCGTCCCATGGCCCGCGCCGCCCGCCCTCGCGCCCGCCAGTTTCACGGGCGCGAACGCTGCTTGCGGCACGCCGCTCCATCCTGTAAGTTCCCGCCACCTTCGGCCATGTTCTGATCATGCGCTCGCCGGACATCCCTGGCCGGGCCGGGCGCGAGGACCGCCATGCGGGTCTTCCCCTTACGGCAACGCCTGTTGCTGCTTCTCGCCATCCTTTCGTCCCTGACGCTGGTCGCGCTGGGGACGTTCTCCTACGTGCGCGCCAAAAACGTCATCCTGCGCGGGGCCGAATCCTCCCTAGCCCTGCAGGCCGACACCCTGGCCAGCGCCATCGTCAGCCAGTACGCGGGCGAATACTCCCGCGCCGTGGCCAGCCTGCGCCAGGACCCGCGCATGCTGGCCTGCCTGATGGGCCAGCCCTACGACCGCGAAGGGCTCATGGCCAGTTGGGCCAGCTTCCTGCGGCTGCGGCCGGAGGCCTACTTCGTCTATTTCGCCGACCTTTCCGGACGCGTCCACGCCATACAGCCCCCGCGCGAACTGCCGCCCGACTTCGACGCGCGCACCCGGCCGTGGTTTCGCCGGGCCATGGAACACCCCGGCGTGGTCGGCTGGTCCGACCCGTACACCGAATTCATTACCGGCAGGACCGTGGTCAGCACCGTGGCCACCGTGGACGACCCGGTCGGCGGCAAGCCACGGGGGGTGCTGGGCCTGGACATCACCACCGACGGGCTGCGGACCATCCTTTCCGGCGTGGCCCTGCCGAAAGGCAGCGGCCTGCTGGTGCTCACCGCCGACGGACGCACCGTGACCGCCACGGGGCTGGGGGCCGTGCTGGCCGACCGCGTGGACGCCACCCCCCTGCGCCGCCTGGCCAGGGGCACCTACGCCGCGCACGGCACCAACGGCACCATCGGCGAAAATGCCGCCAACGGCGACACCTACCTCGACGTGGACGGCGAACCGGTGCTGGTCTCCGTGCGGGCCGTGCCCGGCCCCGGCTGGCGGCTGGTGCTGCTGGTGCCGCAGGAAGAACTGCTGCACGCCGTGGCCCCCATCCGCTATGGCACCATTCTCGCCATCGGCGGCATGCTCACGCTGTTCGCCGTGCTGTTCGTCACGGCCACCGTGGGGGCGTCGGGCCGGGTGGGGCTGCTTGCCGACTACATGCGCAGCGTGGCCCAGGGCGACTTCACGGTGCGCAACCTGTTCCCCGGCCGCGACGAATTCGGCGCGCTGAACCGCCACCTGAACGAGCTGGTCCTGGCCCGGCGCGACGCGGAGGCCGCCCTGCGCGACGCGGAACGCCAGCACCGCGAACTGGTGGAAAACGCGCCCATCGGCATCTTTCGCACCGCGTGGGACGGCTCCATCCTGGTAATGAACCAGCACGGCGCGGCCCTGCTGGGCTTTCGCGACGTGCCGCACGCCCGCGCCGTGCTCGACGATTCCGTGATCCCCCTGTACGTCGAGCCCGTGGACCGCCAGGCCATGCTGGACGACCTTGCTGCCGGAGAGGTGGTGCCCGGCCAGCGGCTGCGCTGGTACCGGCGCGGGGGTGAGGCCATCTGGGTTTCGCTGTACGCCCGGCGCACCGGCACCCCCGAAGCGCCCGAGGTGGAAGGCTTCTTCCTGGACGTGACCGGGCAGGTGGAGGACACCCGCCGCCTGGAGCAGCTGGCCACCACCGACGAACTGACCGGGGTGTCCAACCGCCGCCACTTCATGGCGCGGCTGGAAGACGAGGCAACCCGCGCCCTGCGCTACGGCCGCCCGCTGTCGGTGCTGCTGCTGGACGCCGACCACTTCAAGGCCGTCAACGACACCTGGGGGCACGAGGCGGGCGACATGGTGCTGCGCCACATCACCGACGTCATGGGCCTGTCCCTGCGCGAAAACGACCTTATCGGCCGGTTGGGCGGCGAGGAATTCGGCGTGCTGCTGCCGGAAACGGCGCTGGACCGCGCCCTGCGCACGGCCGAACGCATCCGCGCCGCCGTGGAGGACGCCCCGGTGGCCGTGCGCGACGTGTGGGTGGGCTGCACCGTCAGCATCGGCGCATCAGAATACAAGGGCGCACACGATTCGCTGGACGACCTGATGCGCCGCGCCGACCAGATGCTGATGCGCGCCAAGGAAAGCGGCCGCAACCGGGTGTGCGCCCCGCAATCCACGCCCACCTGCGCGGAGGATGACCGTGCGTAATCACAGACGCTAACCAAGGAAATTGTAATGCCTGATCATCACGACTCTGCAACGTGCTTTTCGTATGGCATTAAAGCTTTACGCGACAATGGATGGCAAAAAAAACAACAAAAAGATCTGGCAAAAGAAATAGGCTGTTCTGCAAGCCACCTTGCACAAGTTTTTAATGCGAAACGGCGACCGAGCCAAGATCTACAAGATATTCTTGCGAAAGCTTACGGAATGCATTCCGAAGACATAATAAAAATAGGCAGATACCTACACGAAAAAAAAGGATTTATCCCTTTCATAGGACAGGTTGAGCATTTAACTCCACATAGCCTTGAACAAGCCGACCTAATCATCTCACTAACAAACAAACAATTTGGAATTGATGGTCAGCTTATTGGGTACAGGCCCCTATGTCGCGATGATTTTATATCAAAAAAATCAACCATTTCAGAATTTTACAATTCATATGCAAACGAATTAAAAAAACTCGCCTCCACAATACGCAAACTATAACCCCTGCCGGAAGGCCCCCTACGCCACCACTTCCTCGGGGTAGATGGCCTCGAACCCCGCCTTGTAGGCGGCAAAGCGCCCCTCGGCGATGGCCGTGCGCGCGCCGCGCACCACGTCGAGGAAGTACGTCAGGTTGTGGACCGAGTTCAGGCGGAAGGCCAGCAGTTCCTTGGCCACGTACAGGTGGCGCAGGTACGCGCGCGAGAAGGTGCGGCAGGCGTAGCAGGTGCATGCGGGGTCCAGCGGGCCGTCGTCCTCGGCGAATTCCTTGCGCTTGATGTTGATCTTGCCGAGCGAGGTGTACAGCGTGCCGTTGCGGGCGTTGCGGGTGGGCAGCACGCAGTCGAACATGTCCACCCCGGCGGCGATGCCGTTGATGATGTCCAGCGGGGTGCCCACGCCCATCAGGTAGCGCGGCTTGTCGGCGGGCAGCAGGGGCGCGCTGTGATACAGGATGTCCATCATCTCCGGCTTGGATTCGCCCACGGACAGTCCGCCCAGCGCGAAGCCGTCGAAGTCGATCTGCGTCAGCTCGCCGATGGAGCGTTCGCGCAGATCCTTGAAAAAGCCGCCCTGGGTGATGCCGAACAGCAGGTTGCCCGCCGTGCCCTTCGGGTAGGCGTCTCGGCAGCGCTGCGCCCAGCGGGTGGTGAGGGCCAGCGACTTTTCGGTGTAGGGCTTGTCCGCGCCATAGGGCACGCATTCGTCCAGCACCATCATGATGTCGGAATTCAGGTTGCGCTGGATGGACACCACCTTCTCGGGCGTGAACAGGTGCTTGGACCCGTCGAGATGCGAGCGGAACTCCACCCCCTGCTCGGTGATCTTGCGCAGGGCCGACAGGCTGAACACCTGAAAGCCGCCGCTGTCGGTCAGGATGGGCTTCTTCCAGGCATTGAACCCGTGCAGGCCGCCGCGCCGGGCCACCAGTTCGTCGCCGGGGCGCAGGTACAGGTGGTAGGTGTTGCCGAGAATGATCTCGGCCCCGATGGCGTCCAGGTCGTCGGGGGCCACGGCCTTCACGCTGCCCACGGTGCCCACGGGCATGAAGATGGGCGTGCGCACCGGGCCGTGCGCGGTGTGCAGCACGCCGGTGCGGGCCGCGCCGTCGGTGGCGTGGATGCGGAAGGTGCCGGGGGCTTCGGCGGGAATGGGGGCCGGGGCTTCGGCCAGGGCCATGGCGGTGGAAATTTCGGTCTGGTTCGGCATGGCGCGCACCATAGCGGCGCGATGCACGTTTGAAAAGGGGGGCGGCGCGCGCAAATTCCGGCGACGCCTCGCCCCCACCAACGCGAAACGCCCGCGCCGGGTTCCCGGCGCGGGCGCATGCGATGCGTCAGGATGCGGCTTGCGCCAGCGGCTACAGTTCCACCTGCACGGCGGCGGCAGCGCGGCGGGCTTTCTCGCGGGCGGCCTCGATGCTTGCGCCAAGGGCCAGGGCCACGCCCATGCGGCGCTTGCCATGGACTTCCGGCTTGCCGAACAGGCACAGCCCGGTGTCCGGCTCGGCCAGGGCGGCCTCTATGCCATGGTAACTGGGCGTGGTGCTGTCGCCTTCGGCCAGCACCACGCACGAGGCGGCGGGGCCGTTCTGGCGCAGCGCGGGCACGGGCAGCCCCAGGATGGCCCGGGCGTGCAGGGCGAACTCGCTGAGGTTCTGCGAAATCAGCGTCACCAGCCCGGTGTCGTGCGGGCGGGGCGAAACCTCGCTGAAGTAGACCTTGTCGCCCTTGATGAACAATTCCACGCCAAAGATGCCCCACCCGCCAAGGGCCTCGGTGACGGCCCCGGCCATGCGCCGGGACTCATCCAAGGCACCCTGGCTCATGGGCTGGGGCTGCCACGATTCGCGGTAGTCGCCCTCCTTCTGCAAATGCCCGATGGGGTCGCAGAAGGTGGTGCCGCCCGCGTGGCGCACGGTGAGCTGGGTGATCTCGTAGTCGAAGTCCACGAAGCCTTCCACGATGACCTTGCCGCCGCCCGCGCGGCCGCCGGTCTGGGCGTAGTCCCAGGCCTTCATGACGTCGGCCTCGGTGCGCACGGTGCTCTGCCCCTTGCCGGACGAACTCATCACCGGCTTGACCACGCAGGGCAGGCCCACGACGGCCACGGCCGCGCGGTATTCCTCCTCGGTTTCGGCGAAGCGATAGGGCGAGGTGGGCAGGCCCAGTTCCTCCGCCGCCAGGCGGCGGATGCCCTCGCGGTCCATGGTCAGGCGGGCGGCGCGGGCCGTGGGCACCACGCGAAAGCCCTCCTTCTCCAGTTCCAGCAGGGTTTCCGTGGCGATGGCCTCGATCTCGGGCACGATGCAGTGGGGGCGCTCCGCCTCGATGATGCGGCGCAGGGCCGCGCCGTCCAGCATGGACACCACGTGGCTGCGATGGGCCACCTGCATGGCGGGCGCGTTGGGATAGCGGTCCACGGCAATCACCTCGACGCCGAGGCGCATGGCCTCGATGGCCACTTCGCGGCCCAGTTCGCCGGAGCCGAGCAGCAGGATGCGGGTTGCGGAGGGGGTGTTGGGGGTGCCGATGGTGACCATGTGCTGCTCCTGCGCCGCGTGGGCATGCTGTGAAGGGAAGGGGGTTCGTCCGACCGCACGGATGTGCCATGCCGCCCACGTCCGTGCAAGAGGGACAATAGGGGCAACAGAAGCACTAGAGGCAGGAAGGCCGTGGTGGCGCGCCAGGCACACAAAGGGGGGGCACGCGCCGGGGCCGGCGCTGCACAGCGCCGAATTAGGCCAGCCCCCGCACCATTCCCGCAACTGCGGCGTCACGGCACCCCACCTTGCGAGTACGGGCATTCATGCGCTATGCGAAACATATATCGGGCGGTTCACAACCACTGCAACGGCCACCCGCAGCGCACGTCCGGCATCCCCTTAGCCGGGCCGGGCCACGGCCCGCTTTCCGGAGTTCTGGATGACCACCCCCACCGCAGCCCCCCTTCCGTCCGCAACGGTGCTCATCGTCGATGACGCCGCCCCCAACCGCGCCCTGCTGCTGCTTCTGCTGCGCGACACGCCGCTGCGCTGCATGGAGGCCGATTCCGGCCACGCGGCGCTGCGCATCTTTCGCGAACACCCCGTGGACCTCGTGCTGATGGACGTGGTGATGCCGGACATGGACGGCACGGACACGGTGCGCGCCATGCGCGAGGAAGAACGCCTGCTGGGCCGCCCCCCGGTGCCCATCGTGGCCCTGACCGCGCACGACCGCCACGAGGACCTGCGCCGCTGCACCGAAGCGGGCTGCAACGGCCTGCTCACCAAACCCATCACCCGCCAGGACCTCATGAGCACCATCGCCGCCCATCTGGCGGGGTGAACAGCTCCTGTCCACCCCGCCCAAAGTAAAGGCGCCCCGTTCCCGGAGCGCCTTTTGTCTTTCCAACCTTGCATGACACCAAGCGGCACGCTGCGAGGATTTCGTTCTCTGGCAAGGAAGATGAGCTTTTTACGAAGGGAGCGTGCGGCAGCCGTTATGCGCGTCATCGAGCATTACGGATGGCGACCGCAGCGCGCTCTTGCCGTACGTGACCGGAGTAAAAAGCGAAATCTGACGCAGCCAGAGGGCGAAAGACCGCAGCGAGGCAATGCCCCTAATGGCCGGAGCCGCCAAGATACGCATCCTGCACCTCCGGATTCGCCAGCAGGTTCGCCGCCGAATCCTCCATGACCACCCGGCCCACCTCCAGCACGTAACCGCGCGTGGCCAGCTTCAGCGCGGCGCGGGCATTCTGTTCCACCAGCACCACGGTCATGCCGGTCTTGTTGATGGCCCGCACGGTCTCGAAGATGGACTTCACCAGGATGGGCGCGAGGCCCAGCGAGGGCTCGTCCAGCAGCAGCACCTTGGGGTTGCCCATGAGCGCGCGGCCGATGGCCAGCATCTGCTGCTCGCCGCCGGACAGGGTGCCCGCAAGCTGGTCCTTGCGCTCGTGCAGGCGGGGGAACAGCTCGAAGATCCATTCCCGCGTCCTGGCGATGCGGGCCTTGTCGTTGCTGGTGAACGCGCCAAGGTTCAGGTTCTCCAGCACGGTCAGGGTGCCGAACACCCGCCGCCCCTCGGGCGACTGGGTGATGCCCTCGCGCACCACGGCGTGGCTGGGCATCTCGTGCAGGGCCTTGCCCTTGAAGTAGATGCCGCCCTGGCTGGGCCGCACAAGCCCGCTGATGGACATCAGCGTGGTGGTCTTGCCCGCGCCGTTGGCGCCAAGGATGGTCACGATCTCGCCTTCGTCCACATGCACGTTGATGCCGTGCAGGGCCTCGACGTTGCCGTACTTCACATGCAGGTCGCGCAATTCCAGAAACATCGTCTCTCCAGGCGCTCGCGTGAACGCGTTGCGGGCGAGTTCTTCTGACTAATGAAAATCAACCCCGTGCACATCCCAGACGCTGCAAGGCTGGATTTTCATTCGCTGGCAAGGAGAACAAGCCTGTCATGAGGGAGTGCCTCAGCCGTTATGTGAGTCTTCGAGCATTACGGATGAGGACCGCAACGCGACTCTTACGTATTCGACCGAGCCTTAGCCGTTGGTGAGCGAAGCGAACCCTACGGATAAGGACAGCAAAGCCATGGCAGGCGAAGTTCGACGAAGCCAGCGGATGAAAGGACGCCTTGCAGGTACGCTCAGTCGTCGGTGTCAACGCCGAGATACGCCTCGATGACGCGCGGATCGTCCTTGATGGCCGCGGGCGCGCCCTCTGCCAGCAGGGCGCCGTATTCCAGCACCACCAGCTTCTCGCACACCTTCATGACCAGGCTCATGTCGTGCTCAATGAGCAGCACGGTGATGCCCCGGTCGCGGATGGCGCGGATGGTGTCGATGAGCGCCGCCGTCTCCTGGTCGTTCATGCCTCCGGCAGGTTCGTCCAGGATGATGAAGCGCGGGTCGGTGGCCAGGGCGCGGGCGATCTCCAGCAGCCGCTGGTTGCCGTACGACAGGTTCTTGGCCAGGTTGGCGTGCTCGTCGGTCAGGCCGACGAAATCCAGTTCGCGCGCCGCCCGGGTAAGGGCGTGCCGTTCCTCGGCCTTCTGGGCCGGGGTGCGCAGCATGGCGGCCAGCATGCCCGACTGCATGCGGCAGTGGCAGCCCGCCAGCACGTTTTCGATGACCGACATGTTCTGGAACAGCCGGATGGTCTGGAACGTGCGCGCGATGCCCATCTGCACGATGGAATGCGTGGGCAGCCCCTTGATGGTGCGGCCGTCGAAGAAGATGTCGCCGGAATCGGGCTTGTAGTTGCCGGTGATCAGGTTGAACACCGTGGTCTTGCCCGCCCCGTTGGGGCCGATGAGCCCGACGATGGATCCTTCGGCCACGTCGAACGACACGCTGTTCACGGCCACCAGGCCGCCGAAGGTCTTGGTCAGGTTGCGCAGCGCAAGCAGGCTCATGCCTCACCCCCCACCTGGGCGGCGGCCGCGCCGCCGTCCTTGCCGGTCACGCAGCGGATGCGCTCCGGCAACTTGTAGAAGCGCGGCATGGGCGGCAGCATGCCCTGCGGCCGGAAGATCATCATCACCACCATGGCCAAGCCAAAGGCCAGCATGCGGGCGCTGGCGAATTCGCGGAAGAACTCCGGCAGCCCGATGAGCAGAAACGCCCCCAGCAGCACGCCCCGGTTGGAGCCGCCCCCCAGGATGACGATGGCGAAGAGCACCACCGATTCCCAGAACGAGAACGATTCCGGCGAGATGATGGTCATCTTCGCGGCGTAGATGGTGCCGGTCATGCCCGCCCAGAACGCACCCAGCACGAAGGCCCACAGCTTGTACGAGGCGGTGTTCACCCCGCTGCCTTCGGCGGCGGTGTCGTCTTCCTTGATGTAGTTGAGGGCGCGGCCGAAGCGCGAATTCTCCAGCCTGCGGAACAGCAGGACGGAGCACGCCACGTAGGCCCACACCAGATAGTAGAAGTGGACGGGCTTCGCGATCTTGAACCCGAAGAGGGTCGGCCGCGAGATGCCGAAGATGCCGTTGGCCCCGCCGGTGAGCCCGAACACGTTGTTGATCAGCGCGATGCGCACGATCTCGACGATGCCGATGGTCACGATGAGCAGGTAGTCGCCGCGCAGGTGGATGATGGGCCGCGCCACCAGCATGGCGAACAGCGCGGCGGCCAGCCCGGCGAAGGGCATGGCCCACAGCACGGGCACGCCCCACATGGTGTTGGCGATGGCCGTCACGTAGGCCCCCACGGCGTAGAACGCCGCGTGGCCCATGTGGAACAGGCCCGCCTGGCCCAGGATGATGTTCAGCGAAAGCGCCAGCACGGAATACAGCCCGATGCTGACGAACACGTCGGTCCAGTAGGGGTCCAGCAGCAGGGGCAGCACCGCCACCACCACCGCGATGCCCGCGTAGCTCGTGGTGCGCGACACCGTCATATCTTGTCGGCCACCCTTTCGCCGAGCAGGCCCGTGGGCCGGATGATCAGGATGAGGATGAGCACCAGGAACGCGATGGCGTCCTTCCAGGCGATGGAAATGTAGGCCGAGCCCAGCGCCTCGATGACGCCCAGCAAGAGGCCGCCCACCATGGCCCCCGGAATGTTGCCTATGCCGCCCAGGATGGCGGCGGTGAAGGCCTTCAGCCCGTAGACCCAGCCCATGGTGAAGTCCACCTGGCCGTAGTACAGCCCCACCATCACCCCGGCCACGCCGCCAAGGGCGGGGCCGATCATGAACACCAGCGAGATCACCCGGTTCACGTCGATGCCCATGAGCTTGGCCGCGCCCTGGTCAATGGCCGTGGCGCGGATGGCCGCGCCGATGCGGGTGCGCTGGGTGAACCAGTACAGCGCCAGCATCAGGGCCAGCGAGGCGGCGATCATCATGATGCGCACCAGCGGCACGTCGATGCCCATGATGGACAGCACGTAGCTGGGCCGGATGTCGTTGGGATAGACTTGGAACTTGGCCCCGTAGATGAGCATGACCGCGTTCTGGAAGAAGATGGAGGCCCCCAGCGCGGAAACCACGGCGGACAGGCGGCTGGAAGAGCGCAGGGGGCGGTAGGCCACGCGTTCAAGCAGAAAGCCGATCAGCGCCACCAGCCCCACCACCATCAGCAGCACCAGCACCACCGCGCCCGGCCCGGCCACCATGCCCGACAGCCCGAAGGCGGTGAACAGCGTGAAGCCAAGGTAGGCCCCGATGGTGAACAGGTCGCCGTGCGCGAAATTTATGAGTTTGAGCACACCATAGACCATGGTGTAGCCCAAGGCGATGAGCGCGTAGATGCCCCCCACCGCGAGACCGTTGGTCAACTGTTGAAAGAATTCTTCCATGGGCGTTCCTGTGCGTCTTCCCCCGCTGGCCCGCGGCCCGGGCGGATGGCCCGGCGGCGCGCGGCGCGAAACGCGGACCCCGGTAAGGGTCCGCCTGCGGATGGGGCGGCGTGCGCCCCGGTACGGCCTTGCGGCCCGTGGTTTCATCGTCCGCCCGCCGGCCCATGCCCACCATGCTGCGGGGGGACGGCGGTCGGTGAAACGGGGCGGGCGGCAGCGCCCGCCCCGTCGTGCATGCGGTGCCTACGGCTGCAGAATGAATTCGCCGTTGGCGTTCACTTCGTACACCCGGTACAGGTCGCCCACGCGGTCGCCCTTCTCGTTGAAGGAAATCTGACCGGTGAAGCCGGGGTAGTTCTTCAGCTTGGTCTTCAGGTAGTCGGCGATGGCGGCGGAATCGGCCTTGCCGGTGGACTTCACGGCCTCGACGATGACGTTGAACGCGTCACCGGCCAGCACCGACCACACCGAGCCGGGCACGCCGTTGTACTTGGCCTTGTAGGCGGTCAGCATCGACTTGGCCGCCGGGGCGTCCAGGTCCTGCGGTCCGGGAGGGCTGAGGAAGAAGTAGCCCTTGGCCGCTTCCTTGCCGGAAATCTTCACCAGGTCGGCATGGTTGGCGGCGTCGCCGCCCATCATGGGCACGTTCCACTTCATTTCCATCTTCTGGCGCAGCAGCATGCCCACTTCGGGGTAGTAGCCGGTGCAGAAGATGATGTCGGGGTTCGCGGCCTTCAGCTTGGTGAGGATGGCGGTGTAGTCGCGCTCGCCCGGGGTCAGGGCGTCGTAGAACACGATCTTGGTGCCGGCCTTGTCCAGCAGCGCCTTGGTCTCGTCGGCCAGGCCCTTGGCGTAGGACGAGTTGTCGTGCAGCAGCGCCACGGCCTTGTAGCCCTTGGCCTTGATCAGCTTGGCGGCGACCATGCCCTGTTCGTCGTCGCGCGGGGCGGTGCGCAGGAAGCGCTTCAGGCCCTTTTCGGTCAGGCGCACGGCGGTGGAGCCGGTGGCGATCTGCACCACGCCCGCTTCGTCGTAGATGCTCTGGGAGGCTTCGGTGACCGCCGAGCCGTAGGTGCCGATGGCGGCGATGACGCCCGAAGTGGTCAGCTTTTGCGCGGCCAGGGCGGCGGTGCGCGGGTCGCCGCCGTCGTCTTCGACGACCAGCTCGACCTTGTTGCCGTTGATGCCGCCAGCCTTGTTCAGTTCATCGGCGAGCAGGGTGACGATGTTGCGCATGTCCTGCCCTTCGCTGGCCCACTTGCCGGTCAGGGGGCACATGAGGCCGATCTTCACCGGCGCCGCAAAGGCCGTGGCGGCCATGAGCAGCGAAGCGGCAAGTGCGAGCGTCAGCGCCTTGATCACGTGTTTCATGTCGAAACCTCCCGGGAACCCGCGGATTCCTCGCTAGACTGTTTCCCCGATACCTTTTCCTCGCCTCTTCGCATGGTGCGACACGGCGGACGACTGTCCCGCCGTGGTACCGTCCCTGTGGATGGACATGTTTGTCGACGATATTGTCAACCCGAACGGACGGCCCGCGTCGGATGCGGGCCGCTAAACGACATTTTGCGGAAAAAGCCGAAGAAAAGCAATCCCTCTGACACGATAACTGTGCGTCATGCCAATCATCGAAGCGGGGAAACGGGGCGCGGTGGCCCGGCCGGGGCGCGCAGTGTGCGGGCCGGATGCCGCCAAAGGGACATGCCGGGCGGTGCGCCGCGAATGGTCGGCGGACAGTCAGGGGCCTGTCAGTGGTCGGCCATAGGCCGGATGGCCAGCCGACGGCGCTGGCCGCGTGCGGTCGGCGCATGGTCACGCCACAGGCGATTGCCCGATGACGACGCAATAGGCGATTAGCGGATGACGACGCCCAGGCGTCTAGCGCATGACGACGCAACACGCGTCCGGCGTTTCCCGTCCGGGGGTGTAGACCAGTTCGGTGCGCTTCAGCAGCACCCCCCCGCAGCCGGGGCGCTTCCAGGTGGCCAGCCAGCGGGCCACGCGGGTGTCCGTCTTCATGGCCGGGGTATGTTCGTGCGGTACCGGGCGCACGTGGGGTACCCTGTGCTCCAACTGGCAGAACAGGTCGGCCAGCAGGTTCACCTGCCGCCACACCGGCAGGTCCGGGTGGATAAGGTCGCAGATTCGGTAATGGGCGGAACCGTCCTGCCCGCGCAGCAGCGTGCCGTCCATGGATACCGGGGTGGCGGCGGATGCGCTCCCCACCAGGGCCGCCCCCACGGCGTCGCGCAACACGGCCAGTTCCCCGGCCAGCGCGTCCAGATCCGCCACCACCGCGCCCGCCTCGTCCACGAATTCGCCCGTGCCGCCATCCCACAACAGACGCGGGCCAAGGTAGCGCATGCAGTGGAACAGCCCGCCAAGGCTGCCGCCGCAATGCTCGCGAAAGGCCTGCACGTCCGTGCCGACGATCATGGGGCGAAGGGCGCTGCGCGCCATGCGGCCAAGCTGCATGCGAAACTCCTGTGGGAATGCGGTTGCGCCCGACGGATGGGCGGTTGGCAGACGGTTCACGGACGTTTGGCGGCAATTCCGGCAGCGCCGCCAGCGGGACGGGCTGTGACCGCCCGGGCCGGGCCTCTCACCTACCCCACCGTCCCGAGGCGCGGCAACCCCTTGCGCCGCGCACGAACGGGAATCCTAGCGGCGGGACGCGCAGGCCGCTCCCGACCGCCGTAATCCGGATGCCCTGACAGGCGTGCAAATCTAACCGTTTGCCCTCCCCGGCGGTCCGTTGTACGCTTGCGCGGTCCGCGCGACGTCCGGCCTCGCCGCCGTGCCGCCGCGCAGGGGCCCGCGTCCGCCATCCACGCGGCGCGCGCCCCGCCTCATCCACCGGCATCCGGGCGAACGGCAACGCATGAGCGGCCATATCCTGCTGATAGAAGACGACACCGCCTTCCAGTCCATGCTGCGCGAGGCGCTGGAGGAACGCGGCCACCGCGTCACCGTGGCCGGACGCGCCGAGGACGGCATCGCCCTGCTGCGCGGCGGCGGGTTCGACCTGGTGCTGTCCGACGTCATGCTGCCCGGCATGTCCGGCGTGGAGGCCATTCCCCACCTGCTGGCCGCCGCCCCCGGCACCGACATCATCGTCATGACCGCCTTCTCCACGCGCGAACTGGCGCTGGAGGCCGTGAAGCTGGGCGCCTACGACGTGTTCGCCAAGCCCTTCAGCCTGAAGGAAATGGACATCGTCATCCGCCGGGCCATGGAAAAGCGCCGCCTGCAGGCCGAAATCGCCGCCCTGCGCGATTCGCTGCGCCGCGACGGCCCGGCCAGCCGCATCATCGGCGAAAGCCGGGCCATCATGGAGGTGAAGGCGCTCATCGAAAAGGTGGCCCCGCTGGACACCACCGTGCTGATCATGGGCGAATCGGGCACCGGCAAGGAACTGGCGTCGGACACCATCCGGGCGCTGTCGCCCCGCGCGGCCGCCCCGTTCATCAAGGTGAACTGCGCCGCCATTCCCGAGCACCTCTTCGAAAACGAACTGTTCGGCCACGAGAAGGGCGCGTTCACCGGCGCGGCATCCGCCCAGCCCGGCAAGTTCGAGCTGGCCCAGGGCGGCACCCTGCTGCTGGACGAAATAGGCGACATGCCCCTGGCCATCCAGCCCAAGCTGCTGCGGGTGGTGGAGCAGAAGCAGGTGGAGCGCCTGGGCGGCCGCAGGCCCGTTTCGCTGGACGTGCGGCTCATCGCCGCCACCAACCAGAACCTCGCCGACCGTGTACGCGAAAAGGCCTTCCGCGAAGACCTGTACTACCGGCTGGGCGTGGCCGTGGTGCACCTGCCCCCGCTGCGTAACCGCAAGGAGGACATCCCCCTGCTGGCCCAGCACGTGGTGCGGCGGCTGCAGGGCACCCTGGGCCTGCCGGTGCACGGGCTGACCCCGGCGGCCGTGGCCGCCCTGTGCGCCTACGACTGGCCGGGCAACGTGCGCCAGTTGGCCAACGTCATCGAGCGCGCCGCCATCGCCGCCGAAGGCCCCATCGACGCCCCCGACGTGGACCGCGCCCTGGGCCGCGCGCCCGGCGCGCATCCGGAAGTGGCCGCGGCCCAGCCCGCCGCAGCCCCACCCCAGGCCGAAGACAATGGCGGCCCCGCCAGCGCCGGTGCGGACGGCGACAATGCGGACGGCGACGGGACCTCCTTCGGCGCGTCGTCCACCCACGCCTTCGCGGGGGCGGCCCTTTCCGGCCCCATCGACCTGCGCGAAACCATGCGCATGGTCGAGCGCAACCTGCTGCTGGACGCCCTGCGCCGCGCCGAGGGCCGCCAGACCGAGGCCGCCGTGTTGCTGGGCCTGACCCCCAAGAACCTGTGGGCCAAGTTGCAGAAGCATGGCATCAAACCGCGCAACGGACTGCCCCTGATCCACGAATCCTAGATTCCGCCCGCCGCGCCTTCCGCAGGCCGTCCAGACCCGGCCACCGCCATTCGCACTCCATCCCCCCGCCACCATTCCCCGCATGCCGACGGAACCCCCGTTCCGCCCCGTGTCGCACGCCCTTCGTCACTCCCGCGCGCCCTCATGTCCTGCCCACTCCACAATTCCTAGATTCGCATCCATCCCGGCCCCGCCGTTACGTTTCCCGCCCCTGCCCGCCCTCCCGCGCGGCTTCGCCGCATCCCCCACTCTACGATTCGTGGATTCCTGCCCCCGTCCCTGGTCCCGGCCCCATCCACGCCCAGCCCGGCTACACCCGTTCTAACTGTCCTTTCAGGGGCATGTTAAAAAATATTCCGCACTGTTTCAGAATGTTAACGCGTATTACGTTCTGCATGACGCAGCTTGGCACGCGGGTTGCTGAATGGGAAGCAACAACGGCCCCCCGGCCAACCCACAGCCCCCACGCAGGAGAGACACCATGTTTGATCGCATCGCCACCCTGATCCATGACGAAGAAGGCGCCACCGCCCTGGAATACGGCCTCATCGCCGCCCTCATCGCCGCCGTCATCGTCGCCGCCGTCACCGCCCTCGGCACCAAGGTCAGCGCAACTTTCTCGTACATCGACTCCAAGATGCCCACCCCCGGCTCGTAGCCCCCGGCGCGACCGCAGCAAACATCAACGAACGAATCACAGGAGAACAGCCATGTCGAAGATCATCGCCCGCCTGATCAATGACGAAGAAGGCGCCACCGCCCTGGAATACGGCCTCATCGCCGCCCTCATCGCCGCCGTCATCGTCGCCGCCGTCACCGCCCTGGGCACCAAGGTGAGCTCCACCTTCTCGTACATCGATTCCAAGATGCCCACCCCCGGCTCGTAGCACCCGTTTATAATCGCGCAAATTCCCAAAAGGAGTAAGATCATGCTGAAGTCCATCACCGCCCTCATCCGTGACGAAGAAGGCGCCACCGCCCTGGAATACGGCCTCATCGCCGCCCTCATCGCCGCCGTCATCGTTGCCGCCGTCACCGCCCTCGGCACCAAGGTGAGCTCCACCTTCTCGTACATCGACTCCAAGATGCCCACCCCCGGCTCGTAGCACCCCGCGACGGCGAATCGGCTTCCCGCCACCGCTGCACTCGGAGGGGCCGGGGCGAACCCCCGGCCCCTTCGCCATCGAAAGCGCGGACCTTGCGATGGAGAACCCGCCCGAAACGGCAACGCCGCCAGGGCCGTCCGCCCGGAAACGACGACACCCCGTTTCCCCGGCCACCCCAGGTTACAAGAGGAGAGCATCCATGAACCCCATCCTTGCAGCCCCCCTCGCCGCCGTACTGCTGGTGGCCGTGGCCACCGACCTGCGCGCCATGCGCATTCCCAACTGGCTCACCTTTCCCGCCATGCTGGCGGGCGTGGTGTGCAACGCGGCGCTGGGCGCATACGCGGGCGGCCTTTCCGGCGCCTGGGACGGCCTGCTCTTCTCCCTGTCCGGCTTCGGCCTGGGCCTTGGCCTGATGCTCATCCCCTTCCTGCTGCGCGTCATGGGCGCGGGCGACGTGAAGCTGCTGGCGGCCGCCGGAGCCTTCCTGGGCGCCGAGACCGTGTTCCGCGCCTTCATCTGGACCAGCCTCGCGGGCGGCGTGTACGCCCTCGGCGTGCTGGCCTTCCACCTGCCGCAACTGCGCGCCGTGCTGCGCTCGCTGCGCGTCTCGGTGGAACTGCTGGCCGTCACCGGCCGCTTCGATTACGTGCCCGCCACCGCCAATGCCCGCCTGCCCCGGCTGTGCTACGGCGTGGCCATCGCGCTGGGCACCGGCCTTGCCACCGCGCAGGCCGCCTTCCCCACGGCCATGGCTTCGCTGCTGCCCGCCTGGGCCGCCATCCTGTAGGGGGGTGCCGCCATGCGCGCTTCCTCCCTCATCCAGATTTCCCTCGCGCTGGTGCTGGCCCTGGTGGCCGGTGTGCTGGTGTTCCGCTTCATGCAGGTGAACCGCGCCGCCGCCCCCCAGGTGGCCGCCCCAGAGCAGGTCGAACTGGTGGTGGCCGCCGCCGACGTGCCGCGCGGCGCCAAGCTGAAGGCCGAGCAACTCAAGCTCGCCCCCTTCCTGAAGGCCAGCGCGCCCTCCGGTGGTTTCGGCAAGGACGCCATGCCCGTGGGCCGCGTGCTCTCGGCCCCCGTGGCCGCCGGAGAACCCATCACCGAAGCCCGCCTGCTGCAGGACGGCGAGGCGCACGGCGGCGTCAGCACGCTGATCGCCCCGGGCATGCGCGCCGTGGCCGTGAAGGGCAACAAGGTGCTGGGCCTTTCCGGGTTCATCCGCCCCGGCAACCACGTGGACGTGCTGGTGACCATCGACGACGAAACCCGAGAGAAGTCCAAGTCGCGCACCAAGCTGGTGCTCGAGAACGTGCGGGTGCTGGCCACCGGCAACGAGCTGAAGCAGGAGGGCGACGACACCTCCACCTCGTCGGTGGACGTGTACACGCTCGAAATTACCCCCCAGCAGGCCGAGCCGCTGGCCCTGGCCGCCTCGCGCGGCGAACTGCATTTCGCCCTGCGCAACCCGGCGGACGACACCAAGGTGCTCACCCCCGGCACCGACGTGCCCGGCACCCTGGCCCTGCTCACCAGCACCCCCGAGGGCAAGCCGGTGCGCAAGACCCGCGAGACCACGGTGGAAATGATCTCCGGCACCGAACGTTCAACGCTGAGGTTCGAACAATGAGCCGCCCCGCATCCCCCACCCGCGCGGCGGCCCCCGCCGGTCCCGCCCTTCTGGCCGTCCTGCTGCTGGCGCTTCTGCTGGCCACGGCGCAGGCCGCCCTGGCCGATGCCCCGCCCCAGGCCGTGCCGCTGGCCGTGGGCAAGTCCATGGTGGTGCGCACCGCGCAGCCCGCGGCCCGTGTTTCCGTGGCCGACGAGGGCATCGCGGGTGTGGTCGTGCTGTCCCCGCAGCAGGTCTACATCACCGGCAAGAAGGCGGGCGGCACCACTCTCACCCTGTGGAACGCGGCCGGGGCCATCACCCAGGTCTACGACATCCAGGTCACCCCGGACCTTGCCCAGCTGAAGGAAATGCTGCACCGCGTCCTGCCCGACGAAAAGGACATCATGGTCATGGCCGTGGGCGAATCCATCACCCTGGCCGGTACCGTGCGCAGCAGCGCGGGCATGACCACCGCCCTGGACATGGCCCGGCTGTATGCCCCGGACAAGGTGACCAACCTCATGCAGGTGGGCGGCGTGCACCAGGTGATGCTGGAAGTGAAGGTGGCCGAGATGCGCAAGACGGTGCTGGAGCGCCTGGGCATCGACCTCACCTACGCCTGGAACAACGATTTCGCCTTCACCATGCTCAGCCAGCTGTTCACCCTGGACAGTCAGAAAGGCGTGGTGGACGTGGGCCCCAGCGCGGCCATACCCAGCACCAACGTCAACGGCATGTTCCGCATCACCTCCGGCCAGGTGAACCTGATGGGCTTCCTGGACGTGCTGAAGCAGAACGGCCTGGTCAAGGTGCTGGCCGAACCGACCCTGATCTGCCGCAGCGGCGAGAACGCCGACTTCCTGGCCGGGGGCGAGATACCCATCCCCGTGCCGCAGGGCCTGGGCACCGTGGCCATCGAGTACAAGAAGTACGGCGTGACCCTGGGCTTCACCCCCACGGTGGTCTCGGACAAGCTGATCAGCATGCGCGTAAGCCCCGAAGTGTCGGAGCTGGACTACGCCAACGTCATCGAAATCAACGGGTTCACCATTCCCGCCATCTCCACCCGGCGCGCCGCCACCACCGTGGAACTGGCAGACGGCCAGAGCTTTGCCGTGGCGGGCCTGCTGCGCGACGAAGTGCGCGAGAACATCAAGAAGTACCCGGTGCTGGGCGACGTGCCCCTGCTGGGCACGCTGTTCCGCTCCAGCAACTGGCAGAAGAACGAGACGGAACTGGTCATCATCGTCACCCCGCGCCTGGCCAAGCCGCTGGATGGCGCCACGGCCAAGCTGCCCACCGACGGCTTTCGCGAGCCCACGGAATTCGAATTCTTCCTGCAGGGCAAGATGGAGGGCGAAGCCCCGGCCATCACCGCCCCCGCCGCCTACACCCCGGCCCGCAACCCGGCCGATGCCCCCTCGGGCATGGAGGGCGAGTTCGGGCACGTGCTTCCCGGTTACGGATCCGGCCACGCGCAAGGGAGCAAGCCATGATCGCCACACGCATCCGCGCCTCACGTACCGCCACCCTGCTTCCGGCCCTGCTGCTGGCCGTGTGCGCGGCCCTTGCGGGCTGCGCCGGGCCTTCCAAGGAATCCCCCATCTCCGAATGGAAGACCGTGCAGGGCGAGGCCTTTCGGGCACAGCGCGATGCCCAGATCCTGAACCCCGGCCCGGTGGACGACGACCCCGTGGTGGGCCTGGACGGCCGCGTGGCCGCACGCGCCATGAAGAACTGGCGCGACGGCGAGAAGAAGCCCGACGAAAGCAACACCGTTCGCCTCAAGATCGGCACGAAGTAGCAAGAGGCCGCCATGAACATCACCCATCCCGTCTGCCTCGTCACCAAGCGCCTCGCCACGCGCGAGGAACTCACCCGCGTCCTCGCCCGGCAGGATGGCTTCCGCCTCGTGACCCCCGGTGAAGCCGACGACCTCGGCCTCGTCATTCTGGAACTTGGCGACGACCTGGAGGACGACTTCGAGTCCATCGCCTCGCTGGTGTCCGACCCGCGCGTGGGTGAAGTGTTCGTTACCTCGCGCCAGAAGGACCCGGACCTGATCATCCGCGCCATGCGCGCGGGGGTCAGCGAGTTTCTGTCCCAGCCGTTCCGTTCCGAAGAAGTGCTGGCCGCGCTGGAAGGCTACGCGCGCCGCCGCCGCACCGCCCGCGCGGCAAGCCCGGCGGCAAGCGCCGCCCCCGCCGCCGGCGGCCGGATCATCCACGTCATGGGCGCCAAGGGCGGCGTGGGCGCCACCACCGTGGCCGTCAACCTGGCCGTGCTGGCCGCGCGCGCCCTGTCCGGCAGCGTGCCCGAGGCCGACGGCAAGAAGGCGGGCAAGGGATTGGCCAAACTGAACGGGCGCAACGCCAATGCCGCGCGAGACGTGCAGGCCATGGGCGGCCTGGCCCTGGCCACAGGCGCTCCGGCCCCGGCCCCCGCCACCCAGCCCCTGGCCGCCCTGATGGACATGCGCCTGCCCCAGGGCGACGTGCCGCTGTTCCTGGACATGGAATATTCCCGCACCTGGGCCGACGGCGCGCGCAACCTCGGCCGCCTGGACGCCACCTTCCTGCGCAGCCTGGCCGAACGGCACGCCAGCGGTCTCGAGGTGTACGCCTCGCCCGACGCGGGCGACGACCTGGACGCCATCAGCCCCCGCGCGGTGAAGGCCGTGCTGGATATCGCCCGCGCGCAGTACGCCGTCACCGTGGTGGACGGCGGCCCCTACGCCGACGAACTGGCCCTGGTTTCCATGCAGGAGGCGGAAACCATCCTGCTGGTCACCGACCTGGCCCTGCCCGCGCTGGCCGGGGCCCGCCGCCTGCTGGACGACGTGGCCGCCGTCGCGCCTTCCGTGGCCGCGCGCATCCAACTGGTGGTCAACCGCATGTCGGCCCAGGCCGGGGTGGACCTGACCGAGGCCGAACGTCTGCTGGAACGCAAGGTCTTCGCCACCGTGGGCGACGACTACGGCGCGGCCGTGGCCGCCATCAACCAGGGCGTGCCCCTGTGCGAGGCCGCGCCCCGCTCGGTGGCCGCCCGCTCGCTGGCCAAGCTGGCCGAACGCCTGGCCCCCGCCGCCCCCGCCTCCGGCAACGGCGGCGCGGCCCCCGGCATGAAGGCGGGCGGCCTGTTCGCCCGGCTGCTGCACCGCAAGGGCGACGACACGCACGAACCCAATCGGCGCGGCATGGAACGCGGCCCGGAACGTGACCGGGACGGCCTGCTGCCGCACGGCGCACTGTTGCAAGGCGCAAGGGGATAGCCATGAGACTGGCCGAACGACTGATGCGCACCACGCGGCGGCAGCCCGCCCCCGCGCTGCCCCCCGAATCCATGGGGCCTGCCCCCGTCGCGCAGGCGCACGACGACGCCTACGGCCATGTCCAGCGTGAACTGGACGACCTTGGCCGCGACGGCGCTGGCTTCATCCGTGAACGGCAGGACGCGCATGCCCCGCGCCTGGGGGCCTCGGGCCTGAATTCCCTCAGCCATCTGGCCGATGTTTCCGCCGCGCCCGCGGCACTCGGCATGGCCGCCCCGCTCGACGACGACGCGGATGTCGCCGACCAGGCCATTCCCCGCGTGCCTCTGAACGACGCAACCCTGTTCCACGCCTCGCGTCCCCAGGCCGCGTCCGCACCGGCCGCCGCGCCCTCGCCCGTGTCCGTTCCGGAATCTCGCGTGGAATTCCGCGCCGAGCCCCCGGCGGAAGCCCAGACCGCCGATGCCCTGTCCTCCCAGTCCTCCCAGCCTGGCAAGTCCCGCCCCATGGCCCGGCCCGCCGCCCGCCCCGCCAGCGCGGAGCAGATGTGCGACGTGACCACCCTGACGCTGCACGGCGACCACTACTACGAAATCCGCGCCCGCCTGCAGGACCGCCTGCTGGAGATGATGGACCTCGCCGCCGCAGAATCGCTGCCGCCCGACAGGCTGGCCGCCGAAATTTCGCGCCTGGTGGAAAAGCTGCTGCGCGAGGAATTCCGGCAGGCCCCGCTCAACGCGCAGGAACAACGCCAACTGGTCGAGGACATCCGCGACGAGGTCATGGGCCTTGGCCCGCTGGAACCCCTGCTGCGCGACCCCACGGTCAACGACATCCTGGTGAACAACTACCGCATGGTCTACGTGGAACGGCGCGGCAAGCTGATCCGGGTCAACACCCGCTTCCTGGACGACGACCACCTGCGCAAGATCATCGACCGCATCGTGGCCCGCATCGGCCGCCGCGTGGACGAGGCATCCCCCATGGTGGACGCCCGCCTGGCCGACGGTTCGCGCGTCAACGCCATCATCCCGCCGCTGGCCCTGGACGGCCCCAGCCTGTCCATCCGCCGCTTTTCCAAGGACCCGCTGGAACTGGAAGACCTGATCCGCTTCGGCGCGCTCACCCCCGAAATGGGCGAGGTGCTGCGCGGCATCGTGCGGGCCCGGCTGAACATCATCGTCTCGGGCGGCACCGGCTCGGGCAAGACCACCATGCTCAACTGCCTGTCGCGCTTCGTGCCGCACGACGAGCGCATCGTGACCATCGAGGACGCGGCGGAACTGCAACTCAAGCAGGACCACGTGGTGCGCCTGGAAACCCGGCCCGCCAACATCGAAGGCCAGGGCCAGGTCACCGCGCGCGACCTGGTCAAGAACTGCCTGCGCATGCGGCCCGACCGCATCATCGTGGGCGAAGTTCGCAGCGGCGAGGTGCTGGACATGCTGCAGGCCATGAACACCGGCCACGATGGCTCGCTGACCACCATCCACGCCAACACCCCCCGCGACTGCCTGATGCGTCTGGAAACCATGGTGGCCATGGCCGGGCTGAACATCGGCACCCTTTCGCTGAAGCGGTACATCGCGTCGGCGGTGGACGTGATCATCCAGGTCTCGCGCCTGTCCGACGGCTCGCGCAAGATGACCAGCCTTTCGGAAATCACCGGCATGGAAGGCGACGCCATCACCATGCAGGACATCTTCACCTTCGAGCAGACCGGCGTGGACGAGAACGGCAAGGTGCAGGGGCGGTTCCGCTCCGGCGGCATCCGGCCGCGCTTCGCCCCGCGCCTGGCCGCCATGGGCATAGAGCTTGGCGGCGCGCTGTTCGACCCGGACCTGGCCCAATAGGGCGGGAAGGATTTCGCCATGATGCTCGTCATCGCCGTGCTCTCGGTCATCGCCATGTTCGTGTTCGTCATGGGCGTGCTGGACCTTGCCTACGGCCGCCGCCGCGCCACGGCGCAGCGCGTGGGACGGCGCATGGAGCATCTGCTGCGCGCCAAGGACGGGCAGGAACGGGTGGACCTGGAACGCCGCCGCACCCTGTCCGACGTGGACTGGCTGCACCGCCTGCTGGCCGCCCAGTCGTGGACCAGGAAGATGGACCTCGCGCTGGAGCAGGCGCAGGTGCGGGCCACCCTGGGGGTGCTGCTGCTGGCATCCGTGCTGGGCGCGGCCGCGAGCTTCCTGGTGATGTACCTGCTGGTCGGCAACCTGTTCCTGCTGGTGATGCCCCCGCTGGCCCTGGGCTACGCGCCCTTCCTATGGGTGCAGCGCAAGCGCAACGCCCGCATGGGCCGCTTTCAGCGCCAGTTGCCCGACGCGCTCGACCTCATCGCCCGCGCGCTGAAGGCGGGCCACGCCTTCAACCAGGGCATGCGCATGGTGGCCGACGAATTCGCCGACCCCATCGGCCCGGAATTTCAGAAGACCCTGGACGAGATCAACTTCGGCATCCCCGCCGACGCCGCCCTGTACAACCTCACCCACCGGGTGGATTGCCCGGACCTGAAGTTCTTCGTGGTGTCGGTGAACATCCAGCGCGAGACGGGCGGCAACCTGGCCGAAATCGTCACCAGCATCGCCCGGCTGATCCGCGAGCGCTTCAAGCTGGCGGGCCGGGTGCGCGTGCTTTCGGCCGAAGGCCGCCTGACCGCGTGGATCCTGTTCGTGCTGCCCTTCGGCATCGGGTTCATCATCAACCTGCTGAACCCCGACTTCATGAGCGCGCTGTACGCCACGCCCGAGGGCAACATGCTGCTCACCGGCTCGCTGTTCCAGATGGCCATCGGCGGCATAGCGCTCAAGCGCATGACCACCATCCGGGTATAGGGGAATCGCCATGCAGTTCGACGAAACCATGATCCCCCTGCTGGCCGCCGTGCTGGCATCCGGCGCGGTGCTGCTGGCCGCGCAGGCCCTGCGCGACGTGTTCGGCAGCCGCCAGCGGGTGCAGCGCATGCACACCCGCCTTGCCCGGCATGCCGTTGGCGCCCGCGCCGTGGCCGTGGCCGCACCGGCCCTGCCCGATTCCCCGCTGGCCGCCCTGAAGGGCGCGCTGAACGCGGTGGCCGAACGGCTGGGCCAGAAGGTGGTGAAGGGCGGCGACGAGGAACTGAACGAAGCGGGCATGTCGCTGGTGCGCGCTGGCTTTCGCAACCGCCGCGCCCCGCTGGTGTTCTGGGGCGTGAAGGCCGGGCTGACCGTCGGCGGGCTGCTGCTGGGCCTCATCGTCCGCCTGCTGGCGGGCGACAACATTCCCCTCGGCATGGTGGCGCTGCTGTTCATCTGCCCGGCGGTGGTGGGCCTGTACGCGCCCAACGTGTGGCTTTCGCGGCGCATCAAGGCCCGCAGGCTGGACATCACCAACTCGCTGCCCGACGCGCTGGACCTGCTTGTGGTCTGCGTGGAGGCGGGCATGGGCCTGGACCAGGCCTTCTCCCGCGTGGCGCGCGAAATGATGGCCACCAACCCGGTGCTGGCAGAGGAACTGAACCTGGTCATCCTGGAACTGCGCGCGGGCAAGTCGCGCGCCGAGGCCCTGAAGAACCTGGCCGCGCGCGTGGCGCTGGAAGACGTGAACAGCCTGGTCACGCTCATCGTGCAGGCGGATGCCTTCGGCACCAGCATTTCCAGCACGCTGCGGGTCTATTCCGACACCATGCGCACCACGCGCTTTCAGCGGGCCGAGGAAATCGCCGCCAAGATGCCGGTGAAGCTGCTGTTCCCGCTGGTGTTCTGCATTCTTCCGGCCCTGTTCGTGACCATCATGGGGCCCGCGTTCATCAAGCTGATGCAGGTCTTCGCGCAGATGGGGCAATGATTGCAGCGAACGAAATCCCCAGCCGGGGCGGACAGTGAAAGACGCCCGGCTTGAAAACATGAAGGAAAACGCCATGACCGCCCGCACCGCCACCCGTCCCGCCCTCGCCCTGCTGGCGCTCTGCGCCCTGCTGCTTGCCGGTTGCGGCGCGCAGCAGCCCACCAGGGGCTCGAACCTTTCGCTGATGGAACGCTACCACAGCGGCAAGGACCTGCTGCACGACGGCGAAGGGGTAAAGCCCACCCCGCAGGGCGATGCCATGAACGCTCAAGAGCACCTGCAACGCGGCATGGCCTTCCTTTCCCAGAACCGGTCGGAACTGGCCTTCGAGCAGTTCAGCCGCGCCTGCCAGCTCGATCCCAAGCTGGCCGAGGCCCGCTACCAGCGCGGCGCGCTGCTGCTGGCGCGGGGCGTCACCGCCGAGGCAAGGCCCGACATCGATGCCGCCGTGGCCCTGGCCCCGGCCAACGCCCGCGCCTGGGAAACGGCGGGCATGCTCAGCTTCGCCGAAGGCAACTTCACCGAGGCCAAGGAACGCTTCGAGCGTGCGCTGGCGCTGGAACCGCGCCTTGCGGGGGCGGCCAGCCATCTGGGGGCCATCCACAACTACCAGGGGCAGCCGGACAAGGCCCTGACCCTGTTCCTGCGCGCGCTGGAGCAGATGCCCCGCTCGGGCGAACTGCACAACAACACCGGCATCGCGCAGGCCATGCTGGGCAACGACGCCGCCGCCGTGGACCACTTCCGCGCGGCCATCACCTACGGCGCGCCCGGCAGCCGGGTATGGAACAACATGGGCCTCTCGCTGTGCCGCCTGGGACGCTACGACGAGGCCTACGAGGCCTTCCGCAACGCCGGGGGCGAGGCCGCCGCGCACAACAACCTGGGCGTGTACCTTTCGCAGCAGGGCGAACACACCCTAGCGCTGTACCACCTGCAGCGCGCGCTGGAAGTGGAGCCGCGCTACTACGCCCGCGCCGCGGAAAACCTGAAGCGCGCCCGCCTTGCCGCGCGCATCGCGCAGGGGCAGGGCCCGGCGTCCACCAGCGCCGCCCCGCTGCCCATGGCCGGTCCCGCAACCGGCGCGCCCGGCCCCATCGGCGCGCCGGACGTGAAGGGCGCCAAGGGCGTCGGTCCCGTGCAGGGCGCGCCCGGGGTGACCACCCCGGTGACGCTGCCCCCGGCATCCACGCCGCTGAAGGCCCGCGCCACCCCGGCCGCCGTGCGCGAAGGCGAACTGCGCGACGGCAACTAGCCGCCGCACGAAATTTGGGGCGCACCGCGCCCGCCATTGTCCGTTGGGGGCACCGCTGATGGATTCGCCGGGGGGCGACCCATCGCAAGGAGTGAAACCATGTTCGAAACACGCACCATCCCGCCACCGGCCCCGCCCGGCGAGGCGCGCAGGGGGCTGCGCCGCCTTCCGCCCGCGCGGGCGCTGGCCCAGCGCGGCCTTGCCGCACTGGAAGTGGCCCTGATGCTGCCGGTCATCGCCGCGCTGCTCTACGTGCTGGTGGAGGGAGGCAACACCATCCGCGCCTACTCCGCCCTGACCGAGGCCAGCCGCGCGGGCGCGCGCCACGTGGTCATGAACGACGACGTGGCGGGCGTGCAGAACTTCGTCCGCTCGCTGGCCACCACGCTTGATCCCAACGCCCTGACGGCCACCGCCGTCAAGGACACGGGCAAGCAGATGGTCACGGTGACCGTGCAGTACGCCTACAAGTCGGTATTCACGAGCAATCCCTACAACGGAGACCCCCATGACGCGCTCATCACGTTTTCCGCAAGCACCAGCATGCCCACGCCGTAACGCGGCCCGGCCTGCCGGTTTTCGCGCCCGCGTGCGCGGCCTGTGGCGTGGCACGCGGGGTTCCATGGCCATGCTGATGGCCGTGCTGCTGCCCGTGGTGCTGGGCCTTGCCGGCCTTGGCATCGATTCGGGCATGCTCTACCTCGCGCACAACCGCCTGCAATCCGCCGTGGACGCGGCGGCCCTGGCGGGCAGTCTGCAACTTCCCTACGACCCGCAACTGGACAAGGGTCTGGTACAGGCCGCCGTGAATGAATACATGGCCGCCAACTATCCCACCGCCCAGTTGAAGGGCGTCACCCCCGGCACCGAGGAACGCAGCGTCACCGTGAAGGCCGAGGCCACCGTGCCCACCATCTTCATGGGGGCGCTGGGCATCGGCTCCACCACGGTGCGCGCCCAGGCCACGGCCGGGTACAACAATCTGGAAGTGGTCTTCGTCATCGACAACACCGGCTCCATGAAGGGCACGGCCATCCAGCAGGCCAACGCGGCCGCCACCCAGCTTGCCGAACTGATCATGCCCGAGGGCATGGAGACGTCGGTCAAGGTGGGCCTGGTGCCCTTCCGGGGCAAGGTGCACATTCCCGCCAACGTGGACGGCCTGGCCGACGGCTGCCGCAACGCCGACGGCACCCTCGCGCCCTCGTGGATGCTCGAGGAATACAAGCTGTCCAAGTACCGCTACCCCACGGGCTCGTCGCTCAACGTGCCCAAGAACACCTGCGACAGCATTCCCCGCGTGCAGGCCCTGACCGGCGACCGCGCCACCATCGTCAACGCCATCGCCGAGCAGGACGCCCTGGGCGACGCCTCGGGCACCGTCATCTCGGAGGGCATCAAGTGGGGACGCCACGTGCTCACCCCCGAGGCCCCGTTCACCCAGGGCTCGTCCAACAAGGACATGCGCAAGGTGATGATCGTGCTCACCGACGGCGACACCGAAGACGGCAAGTGCGGCGGCAACTACGCCGTCAGCTACACGCCCAACGCCTACTGGACCAACGCCTACTACGGCATGTTCGACATGACCACCCACTGCGAGAACGGCGGCAAGCTGAACGCCGCCATGCTCAGCGAGGCGCAGATCGCCAAGGACAAGGGCATCGAGATCTTCGCCATTCGCTACGGCGATTCCGACACCACGGACATCAGCCTGATGAAGGCCATCGCCTCCAGCAAGTCGGGCACGGACGACCACTACTACAACGCCCCCTCGGCCTACGACCTCGAGGAGATCTTCAAAAAGATCGGTCGGCAGCTCGGCTGGCGACTGCTGCGCTAGCGCGGCAAGGAGGACTACCATGCGCGCACGCCGCATATCGCAATACCGTCCGTGGCGCGATGAAGCCGGGGCCAGCGCCCTCGAGGTGGCGTTCATCCTGCCCGTGCTGCTGGCCATGCTCTTCGGCCTCGTGGAATTCGGCTACAACCTCTTCGCCCGCTCCACGGTGGAAAAGGCGGCGCAGGTGGGGGCGCGCTTCGCCGTGACCGGCGAAGGCTTCGACACCGGCAACCGCGTGGCGCTCATCAAGGACGCGGCCCGTCCGCTGACCCAGGTGCTTTCCGGCTCCACGGGCACGGGCGTGACCATCCAGGTGCGCAGCTACCCCAACGGCACCAGCGGCGCCGCCACCGAGGACAGCGGCGGCGACCCCTGCCAGACCGTGGAGGTGCAGGTGGACTATCGCTACGCCCCGCTGACCCCGCTGGTGGGCTCCCTGCTGCCGCCGGAGATCACCGTTACCGGGCGCGAACGCATGGTCAACGAACCCTGGGCCGTCTGCAAATGATGCCGCGCCTGGGGCTTTCGCTGCACTGCGCGCCCGAGGCGCACGACGCCGTGACCGGCTCTGGATGTCCAGGATGCTCCGGCTGGCCCGGCGAACCCGGCTGGCCCGGCGAACCCGGCTGGCCCGTGTCAACGGGCCAGCCGGCACTTCCGGGACATCCCGAACTGGCGGAACCGGTGGCGCGGCCCGCCGCACCTTCCGCTCCGGGGCCACGCGGACCGACGCACGGCGGGCCACCCCGGTTTGCGGGCGTGGCCCGTTCTGCTATCATGGGACGTACGGCGGACGCTTTGGGCGACGCCCTGTGCGCCCTGCCGCCGGAGTGGCCAGCCACCCTCGTGCGCCCGATGCAGTCGGGGCAGTCCGCGCAATCGGTGCAATCGGTGCACGCCACCCTCCGCCACCATCCCGAAAGCCCCAGGGAAGCCATGTCCGCATCTCCTCCCCCCGCTTCCTCCACCTCGGCCGAACCGCTCCTGGCGGGGCCGCGCCCCGCGCGCCTCAGCCTGCTCATCGTCTCCGAGTGGGAGGAATTCGCGCGCGGGCTGGTGGCCCGCCTCGCGGCCTGCGGCCTGGAGCCCTCGTACATGCTGGCCGAGACGCCGCCCGAACTTTCGCGCCTGATCACCGAGGAGCCATGGGACATGGTGGTGGCCGAATCCGAAGCCCCCGGCATGACCTGGCAGGAAGTGCTGATGCTGGTGCGCTCCGTGCGCGAGGATGTGCCCTTCGTGCTCGTCACCCCCACGCCCGACGAGGCCACGGCCGTGGACGCCGTGCGCGAGGGCGCGGACGAGGTGCTCTGCGCCGACGACTGGCACCTGGGACCAGCCTTCATGCGTCTGGTGCGCGAGGCGGAGCGGCGGCGCACCCTCTCCGTGCACTGGCGCGAGATAAACCGCGACGCCCGCCAGTGGCGCGGCATGGTGGAAAGCACCGTGCTCGGCATCTTCCGCTGCCGCCCCTGGGGCGAACTGATGAGCGCCAACCCCGCCTTTGCCGCAATCTTTGGCTACCCCTCCACGGACGCGCTGTTCGCGGCCATCCGGGCGGGCCTGGGCCGTGACCGGGGCGCCGACGCCGCCGACCCGGCGGCCGGGCCTGACGACGCGGTCGGCCCTGAAGGTACGGTGGGCACGGACGGCTACCTGCCGGGCGGCTTTCTGGACCGCGCCACCCTGGACCGCATGCTGAACATGCTGCGGGACGAGGGCGAGGTGCGCGACTTCGAGACCAGGGCACGCAGGGCCGACGGCTCCATGTTCTGGATTGCGGTGAACGCCCGCGTGCAGCGCGGCGGCACCGGCGAAATTTCCGGCATCGAAGGCACGGTGGAGGACATCGACCGCCGCAAGGCCGTGGAAAACATGATCATCCGCGCCAAGCAGGAATGGGAGAAAACCTTCGACAGCGTGCCCGACGTGATCATGATCATGGACGCCGGGCAACGCGTGCGGCGCAGCAACATGGCCCTGGGCAGGCTGCTGGGCCTGCACCCCAAGGACATGGTGGGCCGCCACTGCAACGAGGTGCTGGGCGCGGGCGTGCTGTCCGACGACGTGTGCGCGGCCATTCGCGCCATGCCCTGGGGCGAGAGCCGCACCGAGGAACTGTACCTGCCGAACCTTGGCGGGCACTTTCTGGTCACCCTGTCGCCCTTCCTCACCGACGGGCAGTACGAGGGCGAATCGGACCGCACCGGGGCCGCGCCCGGCTCGGTGCTGGTGGCCCATGACATCAGCAGCCGCAAGCAGCTGGAAGCCCGCCTGCGCCAGGCCCAGAAGATGGAGGCCATCGGCACGCTGGCCGGGGGCATCGCCCACGATTTCAACAACATCCTTGGCGTGATGATGGGTTACACCGAGATGAGCCTGGACCAGACGGAAGAGGGCGACGCCCAGCATCGCCGCCTGTCCGAGGTGCTGGCCGCCGGACGCCGCGCGCGCGACCTGATCCGCCAAATCCTCACCTTCAGCAGGCAGGAGGAACCCTCGCGTCTGCCGCTGCCGCCGCTGTCGCCCATAAAGGAAACCGTGCGCTTGCTGCGCGCCACCCTGCCCGCCAACGTGGACATCCGGCTGGACCTGGCCGACACCGGCCCCCTGCTGGCCAACCTGAGCCAGTTGCAACAGGTGATCATGAACCTGTGCGGCAACGCGGCCCACGCCATGAAGGAACACGGCGGCGTGCTGCACCTTTCGCTGGACGCGGTGGACCTGGACGAGGACGAGGCCGCCGCCCGCTCGCTGCCCGCGCCCGGCGGCTACGCCCGGTTGCGCGTGCGCGACACGGGCCACGGCATTCCCGCCGACATCCTGGAAAGCATCTTCGACCCGTTCTTCACCACCAAGAAGCCGGACGAAGGCACCGGCATGGGCCTTGCGCTGGTGCACGGCATCGTCACCGCCCACGGCGGGGCCGTGGCGGTGCAGTCCACCGTGGGGGTGGGCACGGAATTCGAGGTGCTGTTGCCGCTGGCCCCGCAGGCGGGCGAAGAGGCCACGCCGGGGCCGGATTCCGCCCACAGCGGCAGCGGCGCGGCGCTGGTGGTGGACGACGAGGCCCCGCTGGCGGCCATCATGGGGGCCATGCTGGAAAAGCTGGGCTACCGGGCCGTGGTGACGGCGAGCCCCCTGGACGCGCTGGAACGCTTTCGCGCCGACCCGGCAAGCTGGCGGCTGCTGGTGACCGACCAGACCATGCCCGGCATGACCGGCACCGAACTGACCCGCCAGGTGCGCGCCCTGCGGCCCGACCTGCCGGTGGTGCTGTGTTCCGGCTTCAGCGAGGGACTGGGGCGCGACGCGGCCCAGGAGGCCGGGGTGTCGGTGATGCTGGCGAAACCGCTGCTGCGCGCCGACCTTGCCGCCGCCCTGTCCGAACTGGGGCTGGAGAACGGGAAGGGCTAGCAGGCCCCGAAGGGCCGCAGAGAATATCCCGGTGCGCAACGCACCTTGCCCATTGTCAGCATTCCCTTACTGATATAGCGTGACGCCCTCCGCGAACGGCACTCGGCAATCTGCCGTATGCACAATGACCCGAGGGCTCGGCTTCGGGCGCGGCAGCACGTCATACTCTCAAGTAAGGGACACCATCATGCGCCAGCTTCGTACTCTTTCTCTGTTGCTTCTCTTCTGCGTTCTGTTCACCGCCGGGTGCTCCACGAAATCACGCATAACGCCCATGGGCGATGCGGCCCACATTCCTGCCGGTTCCACTTTCTCGGTGGGCCAGACTGTTGACGACAGCAGTTTCAAATTCGGCGAACAGGACGAAAAATTTTCTCTTTGCGATACCATGAGTGCTTCGCTCAAGAACGCGCTGGTACAGGAAGCCATGGAAAGCGCCCAGGGTCCGCTGGTCATCAAGACGCGCATCCTTGCCTACGCGCCCGGTAACGCCTTTGCACGCTGGCTGGTGCCGGGCGCTGGGGCCACGAAACTGTCCACCGAAAGCGAAGTATACGCCCCCGATGGCAGCATGCTTGCAAAAATCCCGGTGGAGCGTTCCATCGCTGCTGGCGGAGGCTACACCATCGGGGCATGGAAGTACGTGTTCGACGATGTGGCCAAGGAAATCGTGGCCGTGCTCAAGAAGGACATGACCGCGAAATAGCCCCACGCAACGACGCATCAGATAAAAACGAGCCCTTCCGACCATTGCGGAGGGGCTCGTTCTGCTTCACGAAAGTAACGGCCTACAGTGGCTCGCCGTGGCGCACCGCCCCCTCATCCCGCAGCAGTTCCAGCAGGCCGCGCACCACAAGCTCCGCGCCCTCGGGCGTGCCATCGGCCGGGCCTGCCCCAGCGCTGCGCCCGCTGTCCAGCCCCAGCGCACGGGCCATGTTCGCGCAGGTGAGTCCGCCGGGATTGCAGCCCATTACCGCAAGCAGCGCTTCGCGCAGCAGGTCCAGCCCGGCCCGCGCCTTGCGCTGCGCGCCTTCCGGCACGGCGATGCCCTTGGCTCCGCCATGCGGCGGAACGATGCAGGCCACCTCTCCGTTTCCCGCGCCGTCTGGGAGCGCAGCCACGGCCCGTGAAACATCGGCGTCCACCAGGCCGGACAGCAGCGCGGCCAACCGCTCCGCCTGCGGGGCGGTCAGCCCTTCGGCCAGCACCACCGGTCGCGCGCCGGGCAACGGCAGGATGTGCGCGTCGTCATGCGGGAGGGCCATTGGAGACGCACCGCCAGTAAACGCGGAAGGTCCGTTGCCTTCGTCCGTCATGCGGTCTGGGGTCGCGCCCGGCATGGTGCCGGATACGCCGGATACGCCGGGCGCGCCGGACATCGCTCCGTCCGCCCCGGTCCCGTGCGCGCAGTCGCAAAGTTCGGGGCGCACCCTTACCAGCCGCAGCCGTTCGCCACGGCTGCCCAGCGCGGCGTGTACGCAATACCGTTTCTCGTCCATGTATCCCCCCAGGATACGGACCGGCTCCGCGTTGATTGTGTCTCGCCATGCCGCGCGGGGCGCGGCGTCTTGCGCCTACAGCCGTTCGCGGTCCAGCGCGCGGCAGTTGATGGCCTCGGCCAGATGGCCCACCCGGATGGGACCGGCGACGCCCATGGATGGGGCGTCAGGGACATCGCCACCCGACGGGTCCGCTCTGCGCGCCTGCGCGTCCTGCCCGTCGGCCAACACCCGTTCCGCCCATTCAAGGTCCGCGATGGTCCGCGCGATGCGCAGGATGCGCGTGTACGCCCGCGCCGACAGGGCCAGGGCGTGCACCGCGCCTTCCAGAAAGGCGTGCTCGTCCGGGCCGAGGGCGCAGTGCTCTTCCAGCAGCTTGCCGGTCAGGTCCGCGTTGGTGCGGCAACTGGTCCCCGCGTAACGGGCCGACTGCACGGCGCGGGCCGCCCCGATGCGGGCGCGCATTTCGGCCGACGTACTCCCGGTCAGGCCGCCGCGCAAGTCCTCGTAGGGCACGGCGGGCACCTCCACGTGCAGGTCGATGCGGTCCAGCAGCGGGCCGGAAAGCCGCGCCCGATAGCGCTGCACCGCCGGGCCAAGGCAGGTGCAGGTGTGCCTGTCGTCGGTGCGGTACCCGCAGGGATACGGCTTCCGTTCTTGCAGACAACCCGCACGGTAGCGCACGGGTTGGATTCGAGGTCTCGCCGCCGTTCCCCTTGGTGCCACCGCCCACTCTTGAGGAACTGGGCATGCCGCAGAAACGCTACTACTCGATCACCGAACTGGCTGCGGCCATCCGCGAGCACCCTGCGACACTAAGACGGAAAACACTTATCGGGCAATACCCTGACGCAAGGTGCCGGGATGAACGGGGCCGTCGGCAGTTCACGACCGAAGAGGTGTTGGAGATCGCTCTTCTCCGCAGGTCCAGCTTGAATGGCCTCTAAAAACTTCGCCCATGTGCCTATTGCTTGCTCAGGAATCGCTTAGGCTGCCTCGTAGCATCTCCAGCGGCCTAAACCTTATCCTTGAGCCAAGCCCAACAAACCGAGTGCCATCTCAGCAGTACAAGCCTCCGGTAGACGAGCCAGCGAAACAAAGAATTTATGTGCGCTACCTTTAGCTCAGGAATCGTTTAGTCTGCCCGCGCCGCAATACGCATAAGCTCTCTCCCGTGGCCTATTCCCTCATCCTTAGTTAAGCCCAACAACCTGAGCAGTACAACCCGTTGGTGGACGATCTCGATAAACAAAAAACTCATGTTGTATTTACAACTTTACACGAAAAGTTACCCCATTTCACGTAATTGCAAACTTTTAAGACACCATTGCGACAAATTTAGTCCTTGGATATATATTGGTTATCGCGACACCCGGACATAAACATCAAACGGAAAATTCCATGCATAAAAAGGATATCATCGCGATCATCAACTTCACCCACACACTGATCATCTGGCTCGTAATGACTAGATTTCCCTAAACGCAAAAACGCGGACGGCCTCCCCGCGTTAACGAGGAGGCCACCAGCGTAGATTGGCAAAAGGCCGGTGTCGCAAACCAGCGAAAGCGTGTCCACGGCCCGGAGGGGCGCACGAGTACCAGTCGTGCGCCTCTTCTTATTCTTTTAAGTATACCCTGCAAATTGCGTCAAGTTGTATTTACAACGCATGAGCAGGGTCCATATACGGAACAGCATAACTTAGCAGCGTATCCTCCCACCTCCGTTAGAAGAATTACGCCCTTGCGTGCGACGTGTTGAGGTCTACACCTCTTCCTCTAGTTCGGGGGGCATGCTACTCGCGGGGAACACTTCCACCCCGGAGGCACGCATGCCCCCTCGCCTCTCTCGCAATGCCTGGCTTTGGGCCACGCTTTTGCTGCTCCTCATCCCAACCCAGGCCCCCGCCAACGACTTCGCCTCCCAAATGACCGCTACCGAGCGGCGTCACACCATCTTCGGTGTCCCCAGCGGCACGGGACCGCACACTCGCATCCTCATTCGGGACATCTACATGATGGCCCCCAATGGCGACACGAAGATGGCGGACTGGGTTGCCTACCAGCTTGATGCGGCCACGGTCACGGGCGAGGCCAAGACCTCGCGCAAGTGGAAGGCGGACCCGTGGTTGCCTGCCGAGGAGACCCTGGAACCCCCGGACTATGACGGGGCCAACGAAGCCCTCCAGGTAGATCGTGGGCATCAAGCCCCGCTCGCCAACTTCCGTGGCACGCCCAACTGGGCGGACACCAACTATCTCAGCAACATCACCCCGCAGAAGTCGCTACTGAATCAGCAGGCATGGCGACTGTTGGAAGAGGATGAACGCGAGTACGTCGTAAGGCATGGCGGCGCGATCTTCGTCATGACCGGCCCGCTGTACGAACGAGAGATGCCGAAGCTGCCGAAGGCCGATGAAGAGCACACCGTGCCCAGCGGCTATTGGCGCATCATCGCCGTGCCCATGCCGGAGGGAAGCCCCACCCCTATCAGGGTTGCCGCGTTCATCTTTGATCAGGACACGCCCGGCAGGAAGCCCGCCGAGAGCGATGCGGTGAGCGTGGACGATGTGGAACGCCGGGCCAAGCTCGACTTTTTCTGGGCGCTCCCCGATGACATCGAGGCCCAGATCGAGGGAGGTATGGACCGCCAACTCATAGGCGCGCTGTTGGAAAAATAACGCTCCCCCGTCTGGAAGTAGGATATCTCCCACTGCCGTTTGTAAAGAATCACTGATACGGGATTTACAAAAGGAGGGGGGAATGCGTAAGTTTCTAGCCTTATTTCTGATTCTCTCGATCACGGCTCTCGCTGGAGCCGCATTTGCGCGGGACGTTCACGTAAACGGCTACACCCGCCAAGACGGCACGTATGTGCAGCCGCACCAACGTTCCGCCCCCGATGGGAACTTCAACAACAACTGGTCCACCAAGGGCAACATCAACCCGTACACCGGTCAGCCCGGCACGAAGACCCAGCCCTCCTACAACTCCAACCCCTATGGCGGGTCGGGCGGGTACAGCCCCTACGGCACGCAACAGCAAAAGAAGAACGGCTGGTAGTCATTACCAGCCGCTGACGCGCCCCGCTCTTGCGGGGCTCCGTATTTCTCAGAGGAGTCTAAACGTTATGCGCAAGTTCATCATCCTTCTCATCGTGGCGCTGTTCATGTCGTTCTCCCTGGGCGGGCTAGCCGAGGCGCGCAGCAGTGGCAGCAGCCGGACTTATTCCACTGGCCACAGCAAGGCATCCAGCACTCGGGTCAAAGGCTACACCAAGAAGAACGGCACCTATGTCCAAAGCCATCGACGCAGCACCGCCGACCACACGAAAACGAACAACTGGAGCACCAAGGGCAACCGCAACCCGTACACAGGGAAGGCTGGGACGAAGAAGCCATAAACTCTATGGGAATAAACAGCGAAGCACCACTCACCACCACATAACATTTTTGCACTGAGAAAAAACAGGGGCATAGCATGACGGCTTTTCGCCTTCTCTTACTCCTCATAGTATCTTCCCTGATCGCAGGGTGCGCCTCTACAGGGACCCGTTACTCTACATCTGTCAACGCGATATCTGGTGACAGCAAATATTCATCTCCTGGAGTATCATGCATTGTTCTACCAGGAAAAGAAAACACACGCATTGATGACCTAGAATTCCGTGAATATTCAGTTTTGGCTTCCAAAGCACTTCAAGAAAATGGATTCATAGTCACTGACGACCCGAAAAAAGCTGATATCGCGGTATTTCTTGACTACGCAATAAGCACACCAAAACAAGAAACCACAACCGATGTAATACCAACATTTGGGCAGACAGGTTACTCTTCTGCAAATACATATGGCAATTACAATCCATACTCAGGATCATATCAAGGCACAACTTACTACACGCCATCATATGGGGTAACAGGGTATACACCTGTCACAGTAACACACACATACTATACACGCGTCATAATTTTCGACGCACGCGAAATCATCAAAAACGATGGCGATGCAAAACTTGGGAAACAAGCCTGGAAAGTTATAACAACAAGCCATGGAACATCAGGAGATTTGCGAAGGGTCTTTCCCTACCTTGTAGTCGCATCAAAAAACCATCTTGGGAAAAATACTGGAAAGGCGATTGAAATAGAGGTCTCAGAAAAAGACCCAGCAGTCATAGCTTTTACAGGGCTACAGCCGGAAAAATAAAAACGCTCTACTAAAAAGCAAACAAGAAACCGCTCGCATAACAACCCTGCGGGCGGTTTAAATTCACACCAAAAACCCCACCTCCACCGCCCTCACATCTTCCACAGCACCGCCGGCCATCACAGCCGCCGCAAGGTCGCGCTGCTGTTCTGCCAACCGCTGCCGCGCATAGTCGAGCCCTTCCGGGTCGCTGACGGCCAACAGAGCCGCCTCCACCGCCACCACGGATGGCGTGGGGCTCGACCATGCGACAAGGCCCGCCAAGGCCGCGTCATGAGCCTTGGCAATCTCTGCCAGCTTCGCCGCCTTGGCCTCTTCAAGATTCAGCTCCGGCGAGGGGGCATCCTCGGCTTGCCGCGCTGCCCCCCACGCATCGACCACAGACTGCCAAGCTGAGATGTCCTCCAGCTTCTCATTGGGAGTGCCGTCGTTGAACTCCACGTGACCCGCCTGCCCGTCCCACTGCACGGCATGCAGGTTGTCAGGCAACCCGGCCAGGTCCACGGCCAGGGCGCGCCCGTCCACGATCACCACGTTGTCGTCCCGAATGATGGTCAGTCGCATGAATTAGCCCTCCACCTGCTGCTGATGTCCTGCAATCCCCCGCTCCCGGGTGCTCATGCTGGCAAGGCGCACGATCTCGCCGATCCCGGCCATGGTCGCCCCGCTGGCTTTCACCATCTCGTTGCGGAACGACTCCACGGCCGCCGCACCCTGGCGCACTTCCTGAGCGTTCTCGATGAGCAGAATGGGCAGCCAAGAGACCGCGCAGCCCCACTCGTCGATTTCCTGTTCAGTCTGTGGATGCTTGCCCCGCAACTGGATGTACCAGCGGCATGTTTCCCGGCAGGCCTTGAATCCGTTCAGCGGGCACTTGTCCTGTTTCTTCATGGCTAGTCCTTTTGGGCGATGATGAAGTCCACGAACTTCACACGCATGTCCAGGCCATGCGAGTGCGCCCCTCCGCCGCCTGAATTTGCGGTGCTTTTACTGCTTGTCCCCCGGCCAAATCGCCAAAATAGATTGTTTGTATCTGACCCACTTTCTCCACCCTCCACAGTATATGTCACGCCATGCGCATGAGATGGAATCTGACTTAGGGTCAGAGTATGTGCGTCAGTAGACGTTCTGCCGAACGCAACGGAGAAATCAACATTCCCCCCGCTGCCGACAGCCCCGCTGACCACTCGCAACGCCTTATCGTTGTGGCTCGTGTCCTTGGTCCACCCCGTTGGCGCACTGGTCTGTTGAAACAGCATGCGCGTACCGGATGGAAACGACGAACCTCCCCCGGCGGCTTTCCATGTAATGGGGTCCGTGCCCACCAGCATCCACAGGCTATTGTCGTCCAACTGTCGAGCCAACTTTCCGATACCGCTGGCATCGACGCCCACACCCGTCTCGCGCGCCGCCTGGCTGGCGAACTCCCACGCATAGGGCACGTGCATGTTGTCAGGGCCTTTCAACCCTCCGTGCATCGTCGTCATCAGAACACCCCCATGACCTGCTGCGGTTCACCATTCACCAACGCGTAGAGCGGCACCTCCACGCCGTTTTCGATCACCGTCACTGGCCGGATAGCCCCGGAGGGCGTGTTGAGTTGGTAGTCCACGTCAACGGTCAGACCATCCGCCACACTGCCGGTGTGGGTGACCGCGAAGCGGTACATGTGCCCGACCTCGATATTGCGAGCGAGGAACGAAGGGTATGGAGTCTTGCCGAGGTATGCCCACTCGTCGGCATCGGCCCCCAGCCTGCGCACGAACACCCGCCACTCTAGAGCAGTACCTCGCCATGCCAGAGAGATGAGCTTCTTGCTCACCAAGTCTTCGTTGGCGTCGATGATCGTGGCCACGAGGCCCACCACGGCGGGCAGGTTGGCCGCGCTGTCGGTCTGCGGCTCCACGCCCTCGCCGACATAAACCGCCTCGTCATACTCCAACGCCTTGAGCGTCACGCGCATATCGCTGGAGCGGCCCAGCGAGCGCACCCGATACCAACGGGTCACGCGCTGCACCTCACCAACGGCGGCGGTACAGCCGGGAGACGGCACGTGCTCCCACGGAGCCGCGAGTATCAGTGTATAGGCCAGCGTCGGATCGGCCACGGGGGCGAGGGGCCGCACCTCGACCTTCTCCACGCCCTCCTCCGGCCCTGCGGCGTCCACGTGCGCCAAGCGCACCTCATAGGCGGTGCCGGGCTCAAGCTGCACCGGACGGCTCAACCTCACCGTGGTCTCGGTAGCCGACAGAACCACGCCTGATTGCGTGGCCATGAGCCGGTCGGCCGCAACCTGGATCACCGAACCGCGCCGGATGTGTGGCCCCAGAGCACGCCAGAGCAACGTGAGGTCCACGCGGCGACTCAGGTAACGGTTGCACCGATTGATGTACTCTCCCGCCCGCTGCGCCGCCTCATCGCTGTTGCAAGGGTACAGGGTGATCTGCGCCACCGTCGGCGGTCGGTCCACCACCGCGTTGAAGAAGTCGCCGGGGGCGAAAGCCACCTGCTTGCCCCGTTCCGGATCGAACCAGGTGATCTCGCACCCGTCGGCCAAGTCATCCGAGTTTGGGTATTCGAGGCCCAGCGTCCCTTGCAGGATGTCGGCGGAGGTGACCAGGAACGCGGCATCCGGCAAGGCCACGGGGCGGTCGCTGATGCACACGATCTTCGTGCCCACCCGATCCACGAGGAACCGCCCGAACTGCCCCTGATACCCGAGCGCGGTTTCCAGAGTGCACTGGGTGTCCCAGTACATCGAGCCTTTCAGTCCCTTGAGCTCGCACCACTCGGCGGCCTCCGCGAACGACGGAACGTCGATGCTTTCCACGGGCTCGCCCGCGCCCCAGCGGGTGTTGGTGATCAACTCCAGGGCTGCCCACGCCATGTTGCTGATGTCGCGGCTGACGGCCCCGCCCTGTCCGTCCGGCAGCATGGCTGTCATGCGCTTCGCGCTGCACGTGACCTTCGGCGCGCTGCCATTGAGCTTGTCCGTGGGAAGCGCCCTGATCGCCAGCAAGGCGCAGTGCGGCAACCGGAAGTCGTCCGGCACTATCTCGTGTGTGTATTCAAGCCAGGTGTCTGAGATGTACCGGTCACCGGTCGGCGGCGTGGTGGGGTGCCGGTAGCGCACCTCATGCCGCCCCTCAGACACCTCGAACTCGTAGTAGCGCATGATGGCGGCACGCTTGGCCCCGGAAATCGACACCGTGCCCAGGTCCACCCATTCCGTCTCCCCGTAGAGACGGTGCTGAAACTGGACCTTCACCGTCACCGGGTCCAGCCCGCCCTTGTCATTGGCGTACCCGAGGCCGGACGCGCACTGCACGCCGAAGCCCAACTTGCGCACGCCGGTGCCGTCCAGCACCACCTCGTGCCAGTCCGTGGAGAGCTTGACCGTCACCCCTTCGGTCCGCTCGGTGATCGCGTCGTTGAACCACGGGAGAACGTCCTGCCCTTCCGTTCCGAGCCGGGTGTCGATTTCGAGCCCCTCATAGTTGTCAGCCTTGTTCCCGTCGATCCGGACATCGAAAATCTCATCCACCGGCCCCTCGGAGATGAGGAAAAGACCGTTCCACAACCGCCGATCGCCCGAGGTCGAAAGGTGCTGCGTCAGCTTGGTCAGAGTGAGGTTACGCTTCTCGCCTTGGAGCACGGGCACCGGCCGCCCCGGTTCCATGGGGTTGGCCTGCGCGCTGAACCCGTACGTGGGCGAGTTATCCATCGGATTCTGGCCCAACCCTTGCCCCAGCGACGGCTTGGCCGAGGGGATGAAGGCGTTGACGGCTACGGCCCCCGCTACGGCAATGCCTGCGGCGGCCACCGTCGTCAGGGTGGACACGGAACCAGCAAGCCCGATGGCCGTCTCGGCGCTGAGCATGCCCAAAGCTCCGGAAACCATCATGCCCCCGAGATACGGGGCCGCGATCATCACCGCCATCATCGAAACCACGGCAATGGCGTTCGAGCCCCCACCGCCGCCGTCGCCCGGCACCAAGGCCACGGATAACCCGTCACCCGGCCGCACGATGTAGCGCTCCGCCTCCTCGAAGGACAGGAGACGCCCGCTCACGGAAAAGAGTAGGTCCAGCCCCTCCTCGATGAGCATGCCCTCGGGCCACCGCTCATCAAGGATGTCGGCAATGGTCAGCCCCGGTCGCCACTCCACCCACTCGCTCACCACCTGCGTGAGATCGAGGCAATTCAGGTGTAGCACGAGCAGCACGTCGTCCTCCCGCACCTTCATTGCGGGCGGAAAGAACGGCGCGGCGTTGTTGGCAGGGGTCACCCGTTCCATACGTAAAACCCGGCGATGAGCCTGGCATAGGGCGAGGTATCCAGCCGATCCGCATGCACCTGCATGTTGCGCTGGATGTGCGCGAACCGACAGGAATCGAACACCACGCCCACATGGTCCACGAAATCCCGATGGCGGGGGCTGGTGCGCAGGGCCACGACGGCCCCCGGCTCCGGCCCCGCCAACTCCTTCCATTCGCCGCTTTGCAACGCCCTCTCGTAGAGGCCATGCCGATCCACAGCAGAGGCAGGCGGAACGATGTTGGGCACCCGACACCCGAACACAGCGGACAGGGCCATCACGAAGCCCCAGCAGTCGTACAGGGGCACCCGGCGCACCGGGCACATCTCACCTCGGCCGCGCCGCCGGAACTGCCCGGACAGCACATGCCGCAACTGCTCGACCTGCCCCTGGGGCAACACGAGGCTAGCCAAAGAGAGCCCCCTTCCCGATGAACGGGAACCCACCGAACCGCTCGAACCGGCCAGGGTCGAGCGTCTGGTCGATGAACTTGCAGTTGGTGGCGGTATGGCGGCAGGTGGCCACATGGGGGCACTCATCCGACCGCAGCCAACTGCAATAGTCCCGCATGATGCGCCGCCTCGGCACCATGCGGCCCATGGTGTTGAGCGTGCCGAGGGTGAAGTGCACCTTGTCGCCGGGGGCCGGTATCGAAATGCCCAGGTCAACAAGGGCAAGCTCGTGCGTGGGTTCCGGGTCATCAAGCAGGGCCGTGTTGACCACCAGCACCCGGACCTTGCACGACACCCGGCCATGCTGCTTCCGCCAGTCCTCCAACTCCTCGACGTACTTCTGGGGCACCCCACCGGCGTTGAACACCGTGAGGGTCAGCGTGCCCCGACGCGCGCCCTCGCCTTCCGCCCAATCCTCATGCTCGAAATTCATGGCCTGCCAGAGCCGCGTTTCTTCCGGCCCCAGAATGGCGCGAACCTTGCCGCCGAAGTCCGGCCGGGCCACTAGTCGATAGGAGCCTGCGGGCTGCCCTTGGAGGGTGTCCTCGCTGCGTCGATGGAACACCGCCACCTCAAACCACGCCTCGCCGTCGGCGCGCTCCAGAGCCACCGAGCCGCTCCATTCACCATCCCCCACGGAGAAGGTCAGCCCCCCCGCCTCCGGCAGGACAAAGGCCACTTCGTCGCCGGGCTGGGCCAAGTCGCCAACCTGCGCATCGGTCAAGGGCCATACCCACGACAGAGGATCACGTGCGAAACGCATGGTGCGTCCGGTGGGCAGCCCTACTTCCAGAAACAGCAAGTAAGGACTTCCCCCGTGGCGGCGGTTGCGTTCGATGATCTGGGCGAGCGTGGCCATGATCACTCCACGCGCCGAATAGGCTGGATGGTGCACTGCACGGCGAGCCTGCCGGGCATATCCCGCGACTCGCTGTGCGTAATGGCGTTGGACACGAAACGGGCCTCCCACTGCGCACCGGTGCGCGGACGCATCCACAGGAACGGTGTAGACCGCTGGTTGGCATGGAATGCCACAAGGGTGTCGAAGTCGGCGTAGCTCATGGCCACCCACTCCAGCCGCATGGGCTGTTGCCGGGGCACCGAGAAACGCGGCCGGGCAGCATCGTCCCCGGTCTCCATGTTCGCCTCGTCCAGCGGGTCGAAAATCCCCCCGGACATGGACGAAGGCGCGGCGATGTCAGGCCAGACGTTCATGCTCAAGCTCCGCTGGCCACGGCGTCACGGACGCCCATGGTGTTGTTGGCCCAGCCCTTGAGCCAGATGGTCATCACGGCGGCGGCCTGGTCGAAGCGCATCTCCGTGCGCCGGGCCTGCACGGGCTGCCCGCCCTCGTTGATCACCCGGACCTCGAACTTCGTGGGCATGCCGCCCGTACCTCCGGCCACCTTCACTCCGAGATCACCCCGGCTGGTACGGCCAAGAGGCATGATGGCCTCCTCGCCCGCCTCGCCCATGAGGCCGATGCCATGGGCGAAGGGGAACAGGGTGGGCTTGTTCACGACGGAGTTGCGATAGGCCGAGATGCCGGGGCCGCTGAACACATTCCCCTGCGCCGACGGGGTGAACAGTCCGCCCCAATTGATGCTGCCGAAAGCCTTGGCGAGCGGCCCGGTGATGTTCTGCTCGACCTGGGCCTTGATGACCATCCGCGCGAAAGCCTCGCCCACCGCCTCGATGTTGGCCTGTGCGCCCATGGCCCAATCGGTGATGGCATCTGCCATGCCGTCCAGAGCCTTGGTGGTGGCCTCCTTCCACTGCGACGCGGCGTTGCTGGCAGCCTCGGCGTACTCGATGAACGCCAGCTTGGCCCCGTCGCTACCGGCCTGCGAGATTTCGAGCATCTTCCGGGTTTCCACTTCCGCGAGCAGAGTCTTGTCCTGAACCACCTTCCGGTAGTTCGACATTTCGCGGTCGAGGATGCGGGCCTGCAAATCCTCCCTGTTCTTCAGCAGCCCGGCTGCCATCTGGTAGAACTGCTGCTCCACCTGCATGTTGCGCTGGGCGGTGGTCAGGTGGATGCGCTCGACCTCAAGCGCCACCTGTTTTTCCACCTCCTCGCGGGAGCCTACCTTCTCCCAGTCGCGGCGCTTGTTTTCGAGTTCGGCCAGGGCACGTGCGCGGTCGATCTCGGACTTGTCGAGGTTGCCCCCGGCCTGCGCCGCCACCTCGTCGCGCAGAAACGAAAGCTCGGTCTCCCGGTCACGCCCTTGGTCAAGGAACGCCTTGCGGGCGCTGCGGTACTCCTGAATCGTGGCAAAGCCCTTGGCGAACGCTTCCTCTGCCGCAGCCTTGAGGCGTTCCATCTCCGGCGTGACCGAACCGATGTCCTTCTTCCACTTCTCGAAATTCTTGCTGAACCGAAGCTGCGCGGCCTGCGCCTCATCGCCGGTGATGCCTGCCAGCGCCTCGTTGACCTCGCGCAGCGCAGCAGCCGCGCGCCCCGCCGCCGCAGCCTCGTTCTTGCCCACGGAGGCAAGCTGCCGGTCGCGTTCCCTGGCGGCCTCGGTGAGCTTGCCCTCCCAATAGTCCGTGCTTTCCCCCGCATCACGGAGACGTTCGATGACACGGGTGATGGCGGTCTCGGTCTCGTTGTAGGAATCATTGATCTTCTGGATTTTCGCAGCGTCCGTGTCCTTGAGAAAGGCGTTGGCAGCCTGCCGTGCCTTGCCCAGGGCGGCATCGAGCGCTTCGGCGGCGTTCGTCTGGTCGGCAAAGGCCCCGTCGCGCTGCCGGTTCCCGGCGGCGATTCGAGCCAGGTAGGCGTCGATCTGCTCCTGCGCGTAGCCCTCCGTTCGATCCCCGGTCATGGGGTCGTAACTGACGCGCTTGGTGATGCCCGCTTTCTCCATGGCCGCGATAGTGGCCGCCCGTTGGGCGTGAGCCTCCATCGCGTCGGACGCCCCCTTCAAGGCCTCTTTCACGGCGTTGATCCCGGCCACCATGGCGTCGGTCTGGCTGGCGCTGGCCTTGAACCGCTCCCATTCGGTGGAGAGCCCGCTGGTCGCCTTCTGCGCCTCGGAAGCCCCGCCGGTGTATTCGGTCCGCAGCACGCGGGCGAGCTTCGGCAGCAGATCGTCGGCAGTCACCCGGCCCTGCTCCAGCAGCTTGTCGAGCTCGGCGGTGGTCAAGCCCATGGCCTGTGCCGCGAGACGGAACGCGCCGGGCAGCCGTTCACCAAGCTGGCCCCGCAATTCCTCGGCCTGCACCTTGCCCTTCGAGATCATCTGCCCGATGGCGAGGTAGATGCCCTGCATGTCCGCCTGCGACAGGGACAGCGCGGCCCCTGCCTCGGACACGGCCGTGAAGATTGCGTTCATGTCGGCTTCAAGGGCGGTGCCCTTGCCCGACGCGAAGAAGGTCTTGGCCGATTCGGCAGTGGAGCGGAACTCAAGCCCGAGGCGCTGGGTGGTCTCGTAGATGAACTGAAGTTGCTGGCGGGCGGCAGACGTGGAACCGTAGATGGTACTGTAGGCCCGGTTCAGCCTCTCCACCTCCATGGCCGCCCTGAAGGTGGCCATGGCTGCGGCACCCGCCGCCACGCCAGCCGCTGCCACATACGGGGTAAACGCCATGGCCGCAGTGCCCGCCATGCGCAACGCCCCACTCGCGTCGCCCAGTTCAAGGCGCAGGCGGGCCATTTGCAGCGAACTCGCACCCGTGCTGCGCTGGATATTGGCGAAAGCACGCTCGGCAGCCTGCGAAGCGGACTGGCGCACCATGGAGGCGGCCAGTTCATCCATGCGCGAGCGGCTGACCCCGGCGGCGCTGGCTATTTCCCCGAACTCGTCCACCAAGCCCTTGAACGCCCCACGAGAGGCCGTTGCCGCGCGCCCCGCAGTGGCAAGGTCGGAGGTCAGCCTTGTCAGGCCGCTCGACATCGTGCGCGGAGACAGTGCCCCGTTGATGGCGTCCGACATGGCCTGTCCCTGCTCGCGCGCAAGGGCCTTCGCACGGTCCAGGTCCGTCTTTAACTGCTCGTACGTCAGACGGATCGGCACGTAGATGCCGGGTATCTTCCTCGCCATGAATTCCTCGTTCGGTATTCAGGGCGCTGGTGGAGGTTCTTTTCTTCCGTTCGCCGTTGAGACGCCGCTCATCTTTTGGTAACGGCGGACAAAAAGGAGGTCTGTATGGGCTTGTTCGACTGGCTTTTCGGCAAGAGGAAAGACCCTGCACAGCCGCCAGCAGACACGGCGACAGCAGCGCAAGAACCGAGCGTGCAGGAAGGGACTGAACCTGCCGAAGTTTTCAACCGTCCAGAAATAAAATGGAATGACTGGAACAAACGGAACGATGTGCACTTGGGCATTCCCGACCTACCTGTTGCTGGCGTGACACATGTCAACAACGATGGAGTGGGACGCCAAAACATCCTGCGGCACATGCGGCAATGGGAAGCAGTGGATATCATTCCTGAGCCGGACAACCCACATGACCCCAACGCGCTGCGCATCATGGCCGGTATGGGCCAGATCGGCTACATTCCTAAAGAGCAAGCCGCAATAATTGCCGACTGGATGCGCCATGGGTGGGGAGCGATGGCCAAGCTCTCTGCCCTGTATGGCGGGGAAGGGAAGCCATACGGGGCCAAGATAGATATGCTGCTGACGCAGCCCCCGAACACTCCCGCAGAACAATTCAAAATTTGCGGCATTCGGGGACGGGACCGCGTTGAAGTAGCGCAAAGCCTCGAACCCGGCGACAGGGTTGATATCACATCGGGCGATGCAGACGGAGAATATACTGTAGCCCGCGATTGGGAAGAATTCGGAAAGCTTTCCAAGGCTGATGCCCGCGTTTACGCGAAGCACGAGGGAAATGGGGCCACCTGCTATGCCTTTGTTTCCGACGTTGAGCCCAACGAGGACGAGGACAAGCCACCCCATGTCACCGTGGTAGCCGTCTTCTGCCAGCCTTGACATCCACCGCATTTCATGGCGTGTTGTCCGCACGGTGCTGAAAACACCCACAGGCGGACCCGCCACCCGACAGATTGGCCTTTTCTTTTGCCCAACGTCTGGGCATAATTGCATTCATTTGCCGGGTGTGGGCGAAATACAATACCCGAAAGGGAAACTAGCCCGCAGCTCCTGTGGCTGTTTTCAGCACCCGGCAATTCCCACGCCGGGAGTTGCCTCCGTGAACCTGAAAAGTTCCACAGGAGGCCCACATGTCTACTTCCCTCGTCTTCCAGTCCCACCGATTTGATGTCATCGACCTAAACGGTCAGCCGTGGTTAAGGTCAAACCAAATCGGTTTGGCCATGGACTACAAGAATCCAGACCTATCAGTGGCCAAGCTGTACCGCCAACACGCCGACGAGTTCACCGACTCCATGACGGCGATGGTCACCCTGCCCACGCCGGGCGGCCCGCAGGAGACCCGCATTTTCTCCCTACGCGGCTGCCACCTCCTCGCCATGTTCGCCCGCACCCCGGTGGCCAAGGCGTTCCGCGCGTGGGTTCTCGACGTGCTCGAAACCCTCGGCGAAGCCGAGGCCCGTCAGCCCGTCGCCCCACACCTTGCCACCAAGGCCGACCGCCGTCCGCTCGTGGACCTTGTGCGCATGTGGGTCAGCATGGCCCCGCTCGGCTACGGCGCTGCGTTCCGGCTGGTCAACGCGGCCATGGGCGTTTCCTCGGTCGAGGAAATGACCCCGGAGACGGTCCAGCGCGCCATCGGGTGGGTGCAAGCCCGCATCGACGCCATTCAGGCGGCACCGGTCGTGCTGCCTGCCGCAGCCCCGGCCCTGCCCGCCGTCCCCGACGATCTGCGCACCCGGCTCAAGGCGCACACCCGCGCCTGCCTCGACTTCATGGGCGACACCTGCTCCAAGGCCCGCATGCTGAACACCGAAGGAAACCTGCTGGCCCGCGAGGTGTACAGCGTCCTTGAACCCCGGTTCGCCACCACCATGCCCGGCTATCAGGCCCGTGAGCGCGTCCACGATTCGCTGACAACCTTCGCCTCACGCGGCGTCCACGCCATGGAGGTCGGCGCCGACAACCTCTACCTCACCGCCCGCCTCATGGAGGGCTTGGCGGCAATAGGGTAGGCATGTTCAAAAAATCATCGTCCGAAGCCCCCGCAAGGGGGCTTTTTGATCCACCACCAAATATCCTTCTTGACATGTGGCCACTATTGTGTAGTTTTTCTGGAAACATTGGCCATGCCAGGAGTTCGTATGCCACCGGAATCTTTCCTTGCTACACACTCTGGAGTGCTTCAACTAGGTGACACAGAGATACCTTGCTTCGTCTTGGAAAACGGACGACGCGTTATCTCTGGTCGCGGCCTCACAAACGCAATCGGCATGAAAGGCCGTGGCCAAGGCGCAAGCCGAATAGCCGCCCACAAAAACATAAAACCTTACATTTCCGATGAGTTATCAACTGCCATCGAAGCTCCTATCCACTTTCGGGGGGGTGGGGTTCCTCGAGGGACTGGATACGACGCTTCAATCTTGCATGACATCTGCGAAGCTGTTCTCTCCGCAAAGGACGCAGGTGTACTTAAAACAGAGCAAGAACGCCGGTACGCTATAGCGTGTGAATCTCTTATCAGATCATTTGCCAAAGTCGGCATTGTTGCACTTGTTGATGAAGCGACAGGGTATCAACGCGAAAGAGAAAAAGACGCTCTTGCAAAACTACTCGCTGTATATCTCTCAGAAGAACGCTTAAAGTGGGCGAAAATGTTCCCAGATGAATTTTACAAACAAGTATACAGACTAAATAAATGGAATTGGCCTCCAGCAAATAAATCAAAAAGAACACCACTCATCGGGAAGTACACAAATGAGGTCGTTTATGAACGTCTTCCCTCTGGTGTTCTCGACAAACTAAAAGAACTTAATCCCATCCATGAGAAGACTGGGCGCAGGAAATGGAAGCACACACAATTTTTGTCCGAGGATCTGGGACAACCGGACCTCAAGAACCACATCTTGCAAGTCATAGCCCTAATGAAAGCTGCAACCACATGGAAAGCGTTTTTGACGCTTGTTGACCGTGTTTTCCCAAAGCAGGGACAACAATTGCATCTAGACGACATATAACCCCAAGGGGGCCGGGCCATCCCGGCCCCCTCTCATTTCCACCAGCACCCTATTTGCTTGTCAGTGATCAAGCCCGGCACCAGCCGGGGTCATTCCGAGAACAGCTTCTCGATCGCTTCGTCGTCGTTGGCGAAGCCGGTTTCCTCCCGACGCCGCCGAATGGCGCAGAACGCCATCCATTCGGTGAACTCGGCACTGCTCATGCGCCGCAGCATCTCACCGACCGTCATCCCCAGTTCAAGCGCGAGGGAGAAGGCGAATGCCCTCTCCCCGCGCGCTAGGAGTTTTTTTCGGCCTCCTCCACGGCCCCGGCGTGCAGACCGTTGAGCCGGATGGCCTCCTGCAACAGCCGGTCGATCACTTCGGGGTTCTTGCGGCCAAGGGTGGTGTCCGCGTCCTCGGGCGCGAACAGCGGCGCGCCCTCGTCATCCACCAAGCAGAGCGCGAGGAACTCGGCGTTGCTGATCTCCACGCCGCCGTTCTCGTCGGTCCCGCGCTTGGCGAGGTTGTCGCGGGCGGCAGCGCTGAACCCGCGCAGCGTCACCTGGCCGCCCCACTCCGGCACGTCCACGACTGCCGTGGGCAAGTCCTGCGCTTTCAGGATGTCATCTCTCGTCAGGCCCATGATCTGCTCCTTAGGCGGCGAGGCGCGTCACCTTGCCGGAAACCTTGATGGTCAGGGAGAACCGCTGCACGTTGTTGGTTTCCCAGTTGAGGGGCAGCGACTTCACGTAGCCAGAGAAACCCCACTTGGTTCCGGCCGACGTGACCACCTGCCAGTTCTGCACCTCGCCGCTACCCAGCAGATCGAGCAGAGCCAGATGCTGGGCGTTGGTGTCGTCCCAGATACCCTCGGCGCTGAACGAGCCGTAATCGGCTAGGCCCGGCGCGTACTCCTTGCCGTCCGACTCAAGGTCGGTCACGTCGATGTCGTCTTTGGAAATGCCGTCGATGGAGAGCTTGGACAGTTGCGGGACGGTAGTGAACACCTCCGGTTCGGCACCGTCCCCGAGCTTGAGCACGGAGCCCTTCGACAGCGTGTACTTCTTGGCCATGGTGAATCCTCCGGGCTACGCCCACACGATGAAGTCCATGGAAACACGGCAAACACGCGCCTCCTCGTCCGAGAGGTCGCGGTCCTCGTCCAATTCGGCGGCAAACTCGGCACTGGTCATCACGCCGCGCACCGCCTTCGCCAGCCGCTTTGCCTCGGGATAGGTCTTGGCCCAGGCGTCGATCTGGATGCTGATGCGCTCGCACGGCGCGTCCCCGTCCAGAACCGCCTCCGGTGCTCCGCTCACCCGCTGGTAGGTGATGAACGGCAGCGGCGCGCCCTTGGGCGCGGACAGCGGGAAGATGCGCCGGGACACGATCCCGGCCACGCCCGCATCCGCCGCAAGGGCGGCCTGCATCACCTGCTCGAAATCAACCCCGCTCATCGTAGGCACCCCCGAGACGGGCCTGAATCTCATGCAGGGCGGCCCGCATACGCCTGTCCCGCGCCGGACGCAGGAAGGGATGCGCCGGGACATGCCCCACGGTCCGGCCGTTCGCGTCGATCATGGCGTGTCCGAACTCCACGAGGTGCGCATGCGGCGCGCGAGCGACAACGATGTAGCCGCCTCCCTCGAACTTGGACTTCTGGGCCTTGATCGACTTGCGCAGTTTCCCGGTCTTGTCGGCGAATGCCGCCGTGTTTCGGGCGTCGGACGCGATGAGCTCTGCAAGCATCGCAAGCTCGGGATCGAGCATCGCGCGCACCTGCTCGGCCACGGCATCGTCCGGGATGTCCACGGTCACGGAACTCACGGGAATGAGCGGCATCAGTTCATCTCCTTGCACATCAGGTGCATCTCGCCCCCATCAAGGGACAGCACCACGTCGATGGTCAGCACCCGCTCGCCGAACGACACCCGCATGTCGGCCCGCACGTCGCTCCGGCTCCGGATGCGCACCCGGTGCGTCACCTCGGATTGCGCCTGCGCCGTCGCAAAGAACTCACGCCCGGCAATCGGCTCCACAGCGGCCCACACGGTGGCCACGTCCTGCCATTCCGTGGCGTCCGCCCCGCCCCATTCCCCCGGCTGGTGCATGGGGGCCTGGAGCGTGATGCGGTGACGCAGCAGTCCGGCGCGCATGGTCAGGCTCCCACCATCACGTAGGGGTCGAGCAGGCAGTCCACGAAGTCGCGGGTCATGCGGGTCACCAGCGTCCCGGTGATGAAGGTTTCGCGCTGGGCATACAGTCCACCGATGCGCACCAGCATCCACTGCCGGATTGCGTGGGGCGTCGTGGCCCGAGCGTTCTCCTCATCTCCTTCCACCGGCCAGCCCGCTTTCACGCGTACCGTCACCTCGGCCCCATCGGGAAAGCCCGGCAGTGGCGTGAACGTCCCCCGCACGGGATGCTCCTGCGGGGACAGACCGGAGGGGACTAGGGAATAGAGCCCCCGGTCCACCTCCGCCCCGTCCACGGTCACGGCCTCCACCTCACGCACGGGAGCAAGAGGCAGGAGCACCGGGTTCACCAGCGGGCCGGGCATGGTGATCGTCCAGAGCGAGTCAACGAAGACCCGCCCGGTGAGCGTCTCGCCCTGCTCCCGCACCGCGATGATGAGCGCGGTCAACAGCGCGTCATCCTCGGAGACCTCCACCCGGCAATGGGCCTTGGCCTCACCGAGGGTGACGGGCTCGATGCGGGGTGCGGCGACACGGCGGACGATCATTTCTGCTCCTGCCCCCCGGCGGGCTTGCTGTTCTTGACGTCTTCGGCCACGACACCGGCGGCCTTGGCCTGCGCGGCAACCTCGTCGTCTACCTTCACGACACCAGCCGGGTAGTCCTCGGGCCAGCAACCGTTGCGCCAGTAGCGAAACGACTCTTTCAGCGTGATCTTCTGCATGGGGTCTCCTGTGCGGCCGGAGCCTCTCGACCCCGGCCGTTACCGTTACGCGGCCAGCTTCAAGAGCTTCACGGCCTGGGAATCCGCCAGCATGCTCCCCACGCGCTTCGTGGTGTAGAAATGCACGTAGGGCTTGTTGGTGAACGGATCGCGCAAGCTGCGGATGCCGATGCGGTCGATGATCCAGAAGCCGCGCCAGTAGTTGCCGAAAGCGATGGGGATGGCCCCGGCCCCGATGTCGGGCATGTCCTCGTTCTCGGTGACCCCGTAGCCGAGCAGCATGGCGGGCTGGCCAGCCTGAAGGCTCGGCGACCAGATGTAGTTGCCTTCGGCGTCCTTCCACTTCCGCACCGTGGCCTGCGTCTTCCCGTTCATCATGAACGTGGCCCCGGCCCGGTACCCCTTCTTGAGGGTATAGATGAGGTCGATCAGGTCATCGGCGGGGTTCACGTCGGCGGTGCGGGCCTTGAAGCCACCGGCAACGCCCGTGGTCAGGAACTGGATGGTGCCGAATTCGCGTTCACCGTCGGGGTCCGCGCTCTGGGGGTAGGCCAGAAGCCCCTTGGGCTTGTTGGCACCGTCACCGTGGATGAAGGCTGCACCTTCCTGCTCCGCGAACTCGGTCACGATGTCCGCGCCCAGTTCGGCCTCGACGTTGTAGAACAGGTCATCAAGAGCCTTCTGGGTAACAGCCGGATTGGCGTAGACTTCGCCCATCACGGGCTTGAGTTCGGCCAGCGTCGGCGTGCCGGTTTCCGGACGGGCGGCCTTCTCGCCCACCCAGCCCGAAGCCGTACCGCCGAGGTTCACCAGCTTGCGGTACTCCTCGGTCCCGATGGTCACGACGCGGCACACCTGGCGCATGGGGGACTCGTCGCGCAGGAGGCGCGTGATCTCCTTGTCCTGCTCGATGGGCAGCGCGTAGCCGCCATCGGCCGGGGTGCCGACGCTGATGGCCTTGGCCTCGATCTCGGCCAGACCGGTCTCGTCACCCTTGCGCGCCCAACGGTTCCATGCCGCCTTGTGCTCGGCGTGAAGCTGGGCGTCCTCGTCACCGCCTGCGCCGGGGCGGTTGGCCTTCTTGGCCAGGTCGTCCAGTTCCTTACCCAGACGGGAAAGTTCGGCGTTGGCCTTCTCGACCTTGGCTTCGAGTTCCGAGACGGCCTTGCCTTCCGCCATGGCCTTCAGCCGTTCATCGTTGGCCTTCTTGAACTCCTCGAAGGCCGTCCCCTGCTGTTCGAGCAGGCGCTTGATTTCCTCGCTCATGCTGTGTCTCCGCTACGCCCGGAGGGCGTCGATGTTCCGCCGCACCATGGCGGCAAGTTCGTCAACGTCGCCTTCCTCAGCGTCCCGCAGAGGCAAGCCCTTGAAGCCATCCGCAAGGATGAGCTTCGCCTGTTTCCTCGAAAACCCGGCTTCTCGCAGGGCAAATTCCGCTTCCCGGATGGTGGGGCACTCGCCGTCACTCTTGACCCCGGTGACCCGAGCCTTTCCGTTGGCCGGGAAGGTCACGAGGGACACCTCAACGAGTTCGATGGCGGTGAGGGTGCGCCGCGGCTCCTCCGGCTTCGACCGCGCAACCCATTCCTTGGCGATGTAGCCGATGCTCATCCCGTTGATGGCCGGGCGCGGCTTCATCTTCATCAGCGTGTAGATTTCCAGCCCGCGCGGCGTGTCGGCCAGCTTGCCCTCCACGTAGAGGCCGTGCCCGTCCTCGCGGATTTCGGTCCACACGCCGACCGGCGTGTAGTCGTCGGCCCCGATGCCCCACCCGCCGTGCTGGAGGAGCATGGCGGGCCACACGCCCGAGGTCTTGAACTCCGCGATGGTCTTAGTGAACGCTCCCTTGGCGATCACATCGCCATAGGCGTCCATGTTCCCGAACACCGCGCCATACCCGGTGAACGTCATGGAGGCGGCATCCTGGCCAGCGCCCTCGGCGAGTTTCAGGTCGAGCAGGCCGAAGCTAAGCCTTTCCATCGCTTCCCTCCGTGCGTTCCGGCGCGGAGCCGGGTTCCACCATGTTCAGCGGCACCCGGTATTCGTCGCCGCCCTCATAGGGATTCATGTCTTCAAGCTCCCGAATGTCGTTGGGGGACAGAGCCCCCACCCCGTAAAGCCGCGTGTAGAATTCCGCCCGGTCTCGCGCGGCCCCGCGCATGAGACCGTTGGCATTGAACCGCAGGTAGTAGCCCTTTGCTCTTTCCTCCGGTGTCAGCAGCTTCTGCGTGCCGCTCTGCTCGATGCAGGCGTACCAGGGGCCAAGGGTATGCACGCCGTGCTGGAGGAACATCTGCTCGGCGCTGGCGTAGGTGCTGGCCTTGTCGTAGTGGCCGACCATGATGGGCAGCACGCCGAAGGCCCGGCAGACCTCCTCGACCTGGTGCCGTCGGGTTTCGAGGAACTGGGCCTGATCGTTGGGCGACACGAGGGGAAACCACTTCATGCCGCCGCCGAGGATCGCGGTCTTGAAGGCGTTCTCGTTCCCACCGTGGGCCGACTGCCAGGCCTCGCGCAGTTCCTTGCGCTGCTCCTGCGTCAGGTTGATTTCCGTCGTGAGCAGGCCCGACATCCGGGCTCCGTTCTTGAACAGGCGGGCACCGTGCTCTTCCGTGGCCAGGGCAAGCCCGATGGCCTCGCGCGCCTGCCGCACACCATCAAGTCCGCACACCCCATCCCAGGACAACCAGCGGAGATGCCACATGTCCTCCGCAGGTACCCGCACCCGCTTTCCATCCCTGGTCGAGAGGTCGTAGGTGATCTCCCATCCGTTGCGCGTGACGGTCACGGAACCCGGCTGGTACGGCAGCATCTCGACGATGCGGTCGCCCACGCGGTTCAGCCAGACGAAGGCGTTGCCTGTCAGGCTAAGATGCAGTCCGAGCATGTGCCGGAATTCGAAGCTGGTCTGGTACTCATTGGGGCCATGGGCCACGAGGGAGAACAGCGGGTGGGCCGACGCCTCCATCCGGGTCCGGCCATCCGCCCGGTAGAGCTTGAACGGCACCTGTGCGAGGCCGTTGGCGATGACGCGGGCGCAGGCGAGCACCGCAGTGCATTGGATGGCTGTCGCCGCCGTCACGTGGACGCCGCTCTTGGCCAAAACCCCACCCAGCACCTCCGCCAACAGGTCGTAGGAGGTCATGCGGGTGCCCTTCCCTTCGCGCCGGAACAAGCGGGACAACCAGCCCATCACCAGACCTCCGCGAAGATTTCCGGTTCCTCGGCGGGGGCGGCAAGGGCACGCCCGACCGCCATGATCAGGGCAACGGCGCCGTCGATCTTGGAGCTCTCGCGCTCCTTGGTCGGGTAGAAGTATTTCACCGGCCCGCCGCCGCGCGCCTGCTTGAGCACCACGTTGCCCATCATCCACGTGAGCACCGGATCATCGGCATGCCGGATGGTGCAGGCGGCGATGCGCGCTTCAAGTTCCTTCATGGGTTCGCTCAGGTTGCCCGGCCCCTGTGTGACTTCCACGATGTCGAACGCGGCCCAGCGGGCTACCCGGTCCATGAGGAACGTCGCTTCGCGCGGGTCGTAGCCGATGGCCTGCACGTCCAGCAGGTCGGCCCATGCGCGCATGTCGTCCTCGATCTGGCCGAAGTCGGTACGTGCCCCGTCGGACACGGTGAGCGCACCCACATCGCGGAAGCTCCGGTAATGGGCGTTCTGCGGCTTCTCCACGGTATCGCTCGGCAGGTAGTGCCGGGCGAACACCCGTAGCAGTTCGCCATCCTCGATCACGGCCAGGAGGGAAGCCACGTCGGTACGGCTGGCGAGATCGAGCCCGAGCCAGGCCCGGTGCCCGGCGAAGTCCTCGATGCGCATGCAGGGGTCCGCACACTCTGCCCACTTCACCATGTCGGTCCACGCCTGCCCCGCGTTCATCCACTTGTTCAGGTGCTTGCACAGGATGATGTTGCGGCGCGCCGGGCTGGTCATGGCTTCCCGGTAGCGGTCGCGCAGGTAGTCCTCGTGCAGGCTCACGCCAAAGTTTGGGTTGGCCTTGCGCCACACCGCAAAGTCCTTCCAGTCGTCGGACTCGTCCACGCCGAACATGATCACCAGCACGGTCGGATCGAGCGCGCCTGCCTCCAACTCCTTGGCCAGTCGGTCCCGGTGTTCGTAGCAGGGCGCGGAGGTATCCACCCCCGCCGTGGTGATGACCACCAGCAGGGGCTGCGTACGCGCGCCCATGCCGGTCTTCATGGTGTCGTAGAGGTCCGGCGTCTTGTGCTCGTGGAACTCGTCCACGAGAGCCCCGTGAGGGCTGGCCCCATCACCGGGCTTGCCCACCACGGCCTCGAAACGGCTGGCGGTCGCCAACTGGTAGATGGTGCCGGGGTTCTTCTCCGTGCCACCAAGGTCGATCCCGAAATGCTCCCGGTAGGCGTGGTTCCGCAGGGTCATCATCCACGCGGGCCGGAAGACCTCCAGCGCCTGGTCGAGCGTGGTAGCCCCCGAGTAGACCTCAGCACCGGGTTCTGCGTCGGCTACCAGCAGGTAGTTGCCGATGATGGCCCCGAGCATCGACTTGCCGTTCTTGCGCGGGATTTCGGCGTAGAGTTCGCGGAACCGGCGCAAGCCATCCTCCCGGACCCACCCGAACAGGCATCCCAGCAGGAAGACTTGCCACTCCTCCAGGCGCACCCGCTGCCCAGCCCACTTTCCTTTGACGTGGACCATATTCTCGGCGAAGGCGCAGACCCGGTTGGCCTTCTCGGCAGAGAACGCATAGGGGCTTCCGCCTCCCTCGACCGCTGCGAGGTCGGACAGGTGCCGCTTGCAGGCCAGCACAACCCGCCTGCCCGCGATGGCCTTCCCTGCCACCACTGCATGCGCGTATGCGTGCACCCGCTCCGCGTAGCTCTTGGCGCGCTGCCTACCCACCGAATGCCCCCCACGGGTTCTCGTCGCTCTGGCCCTTCTGCGGGCGGCCCACGCGGCCAATCGACGCGGGGGTGAGCCCGAACTCGGCGGCCAGCGACTGCGCATGCCTGCGCGCCTCGTTCAGCATGGCCACCTCCGGATAAGGCCGACACATCACGTCGCCCTGCGCGGTGGTCGTGGTGTACGAGCGACCGTTTTCGCGGATGAACCGCTCAAGCTCCTCGATCTCGGCAAGACGGGCGGCCAGCAGGCCCAGCGCTTCCTCGAAGGTCTCAGAGGCCAGCCCAAGCGGTGAGAGCTTGGCGCAGAGCACGCCGAACCACACCAGCGCCCGGTCCGAGAGGAACGCAGGGGCGTTCGCCACCACCCCCGACGGTTCAGGAGCGGCCTCGTTTGCCCGGTCCTTGCGGAACGTGCCCTGGAGCACCTTCAGAGTGCGTGGTTTCTGCTTCCGTCCTGTCGCCACTTTTGGTCCTCAGTTTTGACATCGCGCGAAATCGGGAGACCATCCCGGTCCACCGGTTGCCCACTCAAAAATTTACCCTCCCCCTCCCCTTGGCCGCCCGCCGTCCTCGCGGTTGGTCTTGGCGGTGTGGCACCGGTGGCAAAGGGGTTGGAGGTTCGCCCTGTCGTCTGTTCCACCGCGTGCCCTACTCACGATGTGGTCAACGTCGGTGGCCGGTACGAGTTGGCCCTGGGCTGCACAGGCGCGGCACAGCGGCTCCTCGCTGAGCACCTGGGCGCGGAGGTCCCGCCATGCCCGGCCATAGCCACGTGCGGCGGCGCTTCCCCTTGCCTTGTCTTGCCGGGCCTCGCGCTCGGCCGCTCGGGCTCGCGCGGCATCGGCGTGCGGTGGGCAGTAGCCCGAGGCGTCGCGGGTCAAGGCCCGGCAACCGGGATGCCGACAGGGCTTGAGGGGCCGGAGGGTACTCATGTGCGCCTCCTAGCCTCCCGCTTGCATCGCTCTTCGGCGAGGGTGCTGTAGGTGGTGTCGAGGCCCCAGGGATGAGGGCCGATAGGACACTGGTGTCCTATCAGAGCGGACACGGGTGTCCTCTCCACTATTCCACCTCTCTTTCCACCCTCCGGAGGGCTTGCAGCCCTCAGCACGGAGGAGCGCCCGGTGCGCTGGGAGACGAAGAGCCCGGAGTCCACGAGGGTGGCCACGGCGCGCCGGACGGTCCTGACGGTGACCCCGCAGAGTTCCGCCAGCTTGGCTTGGGAAATGCGTGCGCGCCCGGAGCGCGCATCGAGCGAGAGCGCCAGCACGAGCCCGACGAGCCGTTCGGTGGGCGTCAGGGCTGCCGCAAGGATGCGGCGTTGGAGTGCGAAGGTGTCTGTGCATGGGCGTTCGCTCGTCATGTTGGCAGGGGCGGGTTGTTGGTGCCTTCGGGCGTGGCCCCGCCCCTGTGCCCCACGGCTCCGCGCACCAACGCAGCCCGTGGCGGCGACCCGAGAACTAGCGTTCCTTCCTGTCGAGGGTCTGGCGAATCCAGCGCACGTCGGTTTCGATGGCGGCAAGCCGCTCCATGGCCGACTGCTGGCGCGCCTGCTCGATTTCGATGGCCCGGACGCGGGCCGAGAGGTCCGCCGCCCACCAGATCGAGGAGGCAGCCTGGAGGAGGATGGCGAAGATGAGGGCGAGGCCCCATCGGCGCTCGATCATCCAGCAGCTTGCGTCACGTGCGGTCATCGCGCCCCCTGCACCTACCGGGCGGCCCGGCGGCCGATGCTGATCCGATCCCCGAACCACGAGCCCGCGATGCCGCAGAAGGTCACGCGGGTGCCCTCGTCGATGGCGTCCGGCAGGAAATAGCCGACGGCGAGCACGACCACGGCCGCCACGGTAACGGCGGGCCGGATGGCGGCGCGAAGATCGACCACCCACTGCGAGGGGGTGCCGGACACGTCACGGTTGAAGAACTCGGCTTGGGCGCGCTGGGACTCGGCGGTGGCTCGCACATAGTCGGCCATGACTTCGGGCTTGGTGGTGGCGAGGGTGGCTAGGGTGCGCTCGGGGCTGTCGTCGTCCTTGCCGAGCACCTTCTTGCGCACGAGGTCCACGACCGGCGGCAGGATCATGCCGCCGACCGTGGTGATCGCTTCGAGCAGGCCCGGAATCATGCCTGCCCCCGAGCCATGTCGATCCCGCGCCCGATGGTGGCCGTGTCGTAGGGGTGCTGGCCGTTCTCGTGCCGGATGATGCAGGCGACGAGGGTGGGCAGCACATCGGCGACGACGATGGGCTCGTCAGGGCCGACGCCGAGGCGCTCCGCGACGTGGCGGATGTAGGCTTCGGTGTTGTTCTCGGTCGGGGGTGCCCAGCGCGAGATGATCTGCCGGACCGTCTTGAGCCCGTGCTTGCGCTGGTAGTTGAGCAGGATGACGGCCATCGCACGGATGCCGTCTTCGGGCGTGACGAACGTGCAGAAGTCGGGATCGCCCTGGGTCGGGGCGAGGCCCTTCCACTTGTCACCGTGCCGGATGTTGCCGGGGTTGTTGTTGCGGATGCCGCGCGGGATAGCCATGGCTACGCTCCTGTTTGGGAGAAGCGTAGCGCGGGGGGGCGGGAGAGAGGCAAGAAAATGAGTGGTGGAAACAAGGGTTTCCACCACTTTGTCTCATTTTGCACAAGTTTCCGTTGACGCAAATAGCTTGCTGCTATATTTACATAGCCAAGATTACCCGCCGACAGCATGCTGTCGGTTCAGGGCCGAGGGCGATGCCCTCGGCCCTTGCTTTTTTGAAGGAGAAACTGGTGCCAGCCATGCATCGTACTTTCGTTTATATTGATGGCTTCAATTTCTACTATCGCGCCCTTCGGAAGGGGCCCTTTAAATGGCTAAATTTCTACAACCTTATGCAATTAATTTTGCAACCAACAAACGATATAGCTAAAATCAACTACTACACTGCGCGTGTATCTGGCGCTAAAGACCCCGACCAACCACGGCGACAGCAAATATACTTCAAGGCCCTGAAAACAATACCGCAAGTTGAAATATTTTTTGGATCATTCATCACAAAAACTATAAAACGCCCCCTCGCAGTTCCTGTACCAGGGCTTCCAAGTCATGTTGAAGTACTTTCTCAAGAAGAGAAAGGAAGTGATGTTAACATAGCAACTCACCTTATCTATGATGGTTGCCTAGATAAATATGATGTTGCCATTGTCGTATCAAAAGACACAGATCTTGTTGAACCAATACGCATTGTAACACAAAATATGGGAAAGAAAGTTGGTATAGTATGTCCTGACGAGAACCTTCCTTCTCAGCTAGGAAACGTATCTACTTTTTGCAAGCATGTACGCAAGCAACACTTATCATCTGCACAATTCCCCAACGTCATATTCGACGCAGATGGACAGCCAATCGAAAAACCAAAGTCATGGTAACAAATTAATTTATCCCACAAACACGACGATCACGCACTGCTAGCAGTTTTTTCTTTGTTAATGGGACCGGAATGCACCCCCCAGCGTATCCATTCCCCATCGACACGTTCGCGACGCGTGCCTGTCCCCCCACAAGCTGGGCACAGATAGCGCACATCACGATCATCAGGCCCGGCCGGATACGACCGAAGCATGGTCATAACCTCCCCGCATTCGGGGCAGCGCACGCCGTTCCTCGGCCTCGCCATCAGCACTTCCTCCCGGCGCTCGCGCGCGCTTTTACGTCGCCAGTTTTTTCTCCCATCAGAACCTCTCCACTTCCCACTCGCCGCGCTTGCCTGGCTTCACGGCCACGAACGTGAACCAGGGCTTCTGCTTGGCCGCGACCTTGATCTTCACACGGGCATCATCCTCCCAGTGCCCCTTCACCTCGTGGAACTCCACAACGCCACTCGCCCGGATGACGAGGAAGTCGGGCGTGTAGAACGTCTTGTCGGCGAGCCGCAGCTTGAGCCCCTCGTAGTCCCAGCCCACGATCTTGCCCGCCCGTTCGAGGGCGGCCAGATGCTCGGCGTATCGGGCCTCGGTCTGGTTCATCCCCTCGTTGCGGTAGGTGCGGCCGGGCGCGGGAAACCGCCCCTTGGCCTTCACCGGTGCCGGGACTCCTGCCGGGCGCTGCACGGATGGCGCAGCCTGCACCGGCGCACGGTTGCGCATCCACTTCTCCAGCCCCCCAGCCGCCTTGATCTCCGCTGCGCTGACCGTGCTCATCGTGCAGCCCCCGCCAGGGCCTCGGCGCGCGCCCGCTCGTGCTCCGGCCGCTCCTGCCAGTCCACGCCGCCACGCTCGAAAGCCCGCACTGCGCGCGGCACCGGCCCGCCATGGTTGCTCCTGTCCGGATAGAGCCCGAGGCGTTCGCGCTCGAAGGCGACGGTGCCACCCACGTAGCCGCGCGGCATGACCATGAGGCCCAGCGCCTCGATGTCGCGCCGGGTTTCCCCGTTGCCGCCGGGATGGCACCGGCACCGGCGGACCAGGCGCTGCCATGTGTCCGCCCCGGTGCGCGGATCGCGGGCCGGTGCCCAGGCGAAGATCACGCCCGGCTCATCGCACTCGGGGCAGCAACGAGAATCGCTGACCACCTGCTCGGGGTGGTTGGCCTGCCACTCCTCCCACAACACGCGGATGGCCTGGCCGAGGTTGCGCGGTAGAGTGGCTCCGTCGAGCAGGCGTTGCCGAATCCACTCCAGCGGCGGCCCCGACGGGACATGCCCGCACTGCTCAAACCAGATGTCGCGGGAACGCTCGCCCGGCGGGTTGCACCCAAACCCCGCGTAGACATCGCTGACCAGCGCCTCGAATGCCGTCCGGCCCATGTTCCGTGGAGTTGCCTTGCTCATGCCCGTGCCTCCGTCTGCTCTGCTTCTCTGGCCATCCTGGCCTCATAGTCGGCGGTGTTGATCTCGTGGAACGACTTGCCCCGCAGGTTGGCGTACGGGTCCGGCGAACGAGGCGGATGGTTGAGCCAATACCGGCCGGAGAGGAACTTCTGGGGCGACGGGATGAACCGCCCGCCCTCCTTGGCCCATTGCTCGCTGCCCTCCCACTCGGACAGGGCATCGAAGAGCCGGGGGAGGCCGGGGTACGCCCTGGCCTTCTTCATGGCCAACCATGCGGGCAAGACGGCGTAGATCGGCTGCCGGGCGCGCTCGGGGTAGGCGTCGAGGAACTGCTCAAGCTCGATGTCCGGGACATGGCTGGGCGGCTCTGGCGCATCAGGCTCTTCGGGAGGGAGAGAATCGACCGGCCCCAACCCGTCTCCACCCCCCAACGGGGGGGTAGGGGGGGTGCCTTTATTCTTCTCTTCTCTCTTCTCTTCTCCTCTGTCGTGACCATGCGTGACGGCGCGTGACTCTTCGTGACCGTGCGTGACATCGCGTGACATGTCGTGACAGGTCGCCGCGTCACGCTGCCGCATACGCTGGGCGCGTTTGCGGTCGGTGGCGGTGACGTCCTCGCGTTTCGGCTGTCGCTCGTCCCACTTTGCGATGCGCTCGTTCAGGATCATCCCCTTGGCACGCATGGCCTCGACGATGGCACATGCTGCCCCGTCATCAAGACCAAGGATGGCGTCTGCCCCCTCGCAGTCGAAACCATCGACCATACCCCTGTCCCTGGACTCGCAGGCCCTTTCCAGAAGCATCGCCCAGACGGCCACGACGGCGGCCACGTTTTGACGCGACTTGCGGGCCACGACCTGAAACTTCGGGTCACTAGCGGCCCCTGTGTACCAGCGGAACCAATTCATCACGTCCTCCACTCAAGCGGCGTTGACGCCACCCTCGCATGTCCGTCCCCGGATTTCCGGAACCAGCGCAAGCTATGCAAACGAATCGCGCTTCACCGTCGAAGACCCCAGGCAAAAGGCAATCTCTCGGGCTATAGCATATTTTCAAGTTTCGTCATTGTTTTAGCTAACATACGAAATCATCAAAAACATACCCTGCCCTTCACACCCGAATAGCTGTGACCGCGCCGCACGTCTTTTAGCGTCGGCGAAAAAAGGGCCTACCTATCGAGCCGGACTCCCCCCTCTCCCCCTCCCCTCCGGCTCCTGCCCCCTCCTCCCCCAGCAACGGGTCTTGCACCACTCGACGTGCAGCCACTGCCAGGGTGGCTTGGTGAAGGGGCACGGGCGCAGGTGGGGATATCGGAGGTACGCGGCGCGGGCAGCCTCCGGCGTCATGTAGCCGATCTGCTCGGGCGACTTGGGGCGGTAGGGGCATCCGCAGGGTTCGACCTGATCACCGCCCCGCGCAGGGGAACGACCACCCCCGGACGCACGCAGGCTTGCCACCCCTGCATCACAGTGCCGGGAACCGCCCGCCAATGGGACTTCACGCTGCCTGTACTGTCCCGTCACACGCGCCCCCTTCATGCACGGCACACGGCGGCACCGCCGCGTTATCCCACCTTGCGTATCCCTTTGGGGTTATTGCGCAACATCAGCAATTCATGTTGACCGCATCAGAAGTGGACACTACATCTCTTGAGAGCACATCACCTCCGATGTACTCCCTCTCTGAGGAGCCTCCGTCTGCACCACGGGGGCTTCTCTCTTTTCGGGCCAAGCACCACTGCGTCACAGCCAAAGTGGTTCCACAGTCCGCAGCCACACCACGCGCCACGGAGAGCACCTACCCTGCGCCGCTGTCCCGGTCCCTGGCGCGCACAACCACGTCCTCCAATTCCTTGAGCGCGGCGCGGAGCCTGGGCATGAGGTCAGTGTAGTGCCGCCCGGCCCGCGCGGCCTTGATGAAGTCGGTCACGGCCTCGTAGCCTTGCAGGCACTCGTCCTCCATGCTCCGGCCATCCGGCTCGCCACCAAGAGGACGCAGTCCGTAGCCCATGAACCCGGCCAGCGCCTCCAGCGGGGCCACGGAGCCGCAGGCGCGCATCAGCGGCACCAGCGATTCGACGCCGAGCTTCGCGCCCGCGTCATAGGGGGAAAGCTCGCGCGAGAGCGTGGACTTGTGCTTGCCGATCTCGGCGGCGATGGCCGTCAGGGTCCGCCCCGAGTTCTCCACCATGTCCGCGATCACATCTTCCAACGCGCGCATTAAACAACCTCCTGACAAGTTTCATTTTCCCTTGGCGCATGCCGGGGTAACGTGTAAGCATGGAAAAGAAGGTGCATGTCCACGTCACCAGCCGCCGGTGCCTGAACGGCAACCACGTCGCCCTGGTCCGCCTGACCTCGCCGAGGGACGTGGACTGGCGATCCGTTCTGCTCCCCTCCCCTGCATTGTCCGGCTCGTTGCTTGATGCCGTGGTTGCAACTGCCCTGCGTCACCACGCGGGAGGGCATGGGGCGCGCCTGCGCGCCGAGTACCAGCTACGGTTGCCGGTTGGGCCGGGGGCGTAGTTGCCCCCAGCCACGAATCCTCGGTATGGAGGCGGTAGCCACTCCAACCTTCACCGAGGAGATTGTGATGAGCGACAAGATACTAGGCGCAGCCCTTGGCCACTTCAGTGCGGAGATGAGCCGGTTGAATGCTGGAATTCTCCTTCTCAACAAACAGATTGCGGCTATGCGTCTTGAGTCCAAACTCAACCGAGAGCCCACAACGGAAGAACTTCAAGCTGCTGACGAGCAACTTCTCGACAAGTACGCCAAACTGGTCGAGCGCCTTACACAACGCTCGGCAGACACAATCGCTGACCTGTTGGACTTGGATAAAGCCAACCATTAGTCGAACGTGCTCAACCATCCCCACATGGCAACTAGGCTTCAAAAGGTGGCACGATTGTGGCGTCTTGCTGCACGACGCCAGGCTTACGCGCCAAGCGCTCAAACGCCGTGAGCCAAGTCCGCAGGGCACCCTCTGCATCCGAGGAGGTGGTCAGGTGCCGCCTGACCGCCTCCACCTCTTCCCGGATGGCCCGGAGCTCGGTGAGCAGTTGCTGGGCCGTGGCCTCGGTCATGAGAGATCGGGACATGCTGCCTCCTGGTTCCGCCCGCAGGCGGGTTGAAGCGACAACGCGGCCCGGCAGCATGGGCATGCCATGCCGTCAGGCCGCGTCGCGGGGTGGGGTGGGGGGAGACGAGAGGAAGTCAGGGTACAGAAACGGCACCAGTTTACCCAAAGTACGCGAACTCATACCCTGCCGCCTTCCGAGTTGAATCCGCCGAATAATGTTAATGTTGACGCCAGATTCCTTGGCAAGGCGGTACGGCGTCCAACCAGACTCAGCCAGAAACCGGTCTATGTCCTGCTTGATGTCCATGACCGAATAGTAGCCAAACGTAGAAAACACGGCAACACAAAATCTCAACATGGCTAGTAGCCAAGCGCCGACCAACATGTTCAATAGGAATATGGGATTCTACGAAGACTTCATCTCGGGATTAAACCGAGCGATCGATGAACGGTTCGAGGGAAAGAAGTCTCGGCTGGCCAAGGCCGCGGAGACCCACACCTCCACTTTGTCGCGCCTTCTGGACAAAGAACGTTCCCAATGGCTCAACCAAATTGCCCGCCTAGCGGATAGCGCAGGTTTAACCCTCATAGACAGAGGAGAAAGCCCGTCCCCTCGCGAAGTCTGCTGGGTGGATGCTAAGGTGGTTGCAGCCGGGAACGACCTCCCCTCGCCAGAGCATGAGGACTATTACGCCGTCCCGCTGGTGGACGAAGCCGGAGCCGGGCCAGGCATCATCCCCCAAGGGCAACTGATCTCTTGGTTCCTCGTTTGGAGGCACCAGGAGACGATCCGCCACAGGTCAGACCTGATCGCCGTGCGGATTGCCAAGGGGTCGGACTCGATGGCCCCGACGCTGGCACCGGGAGACATCGTGCTCGTGGACAGGCAGGACAAGAACGCGGACAGGCCGGGGCGCATCATGCTGGTGATGGACCCGGATGGGGCGGGCAAGGTGAAGCGCGTGCACGCGCAACACCTGCCGGAAGAGAAGGACTACCGTCTCACCTACTACTCGGATAACGCGGCGGTATACCCGCCAGAGGTGTACAGCCTCAGGCGTGATTTCGAGGGGGACTGGCACCGAGCCATCGTGGGCCGGGTTATCTGGGCATGGAGTGATGTGAGTTCTAAATGATACAAACATAAACAACAAGGACGCCAACATGGAAAAGATAAAATTCTACTATAACCTTTGCATCCCTATTCTTATGGGATGTGCCTTTGTGATCATGGCAAGAATCCTAGAAGCAGTGCACACTAACATTTTCGGCATTGAACTATTCGAATCAGCATACAAATTCTTTGATTCAACAGGCAGCATACTCATTACGGCAGGTGTCATCTATGTTGCACTCTACAAAGCATTACAGATTCCCATAAAATACTTTCTTGAGTTTATAACAAAACCAATATATGAAAGCTATAAAAACATTACCGACGACATAAAGGGGAAAATTCCAGACCACACTGCACTTATATCTAAGTTCATAACAGAACCGCAACTAAAAGAATATCTTGACGCCAACACGCAAAATACAGAGAATAACATTGTAGCACTTCAGCTTGGAAATCATTCTACGCGAAGTGCAAGTTTGTATAACTACCTGCGAAAGAACATAATGGAGCCATTCTGTAGATCTCCCCACAAATCACAGTACGAATCAACAATAAAAATAGAATTTATAGACAGTGATACAGTAAAATGGACGGACGAAACATCATTCAAAATACATCACCCAGAATTCAACACATCTAAATTGTCCACATATTACGCATTAACCACAGAATTGACAAACATCAACACAATAGATGGAAACGAACCAAAGCCAATTGCATTAAGCGTTGCTGTTGACAACGCAAAGATACTGTCAAAAAAACAAAGAGCCACCTCTGTTGAAACGATTGATAAAAACGAAGAAGGATATCAAGTCGAACACAAAGGATCGTTCTCTACGTACTTTTTCAAAAAAAATATCCTTCTAAAAAAAGAGTGGACAGATGTATCCATCAAAGAAATCAGCATAACGCCATCCCGCGATAAGACATTTACATTTTCCGTATACGAACCATACTACACAGTAAAATACACAATAATCCTTCCAAAAGAGTACACATTCAACAGATCTGTCTTAACATCAAACCACTGCATATTCATGGGGCTCCCAACCACACAGCAAAGCGAAGAATTACTAAAAAACACACAAGTTTCGTTCGACGACGATGAGAACTCGTGCACGGTCCACATGCAAGGGTGGGTGCTGCCAGGCCCCGCCTTCAGCATCGATTGGCAGGAGACCCCACCGCCTACCCCACTTGACAGCCCCACGGCTACGAATTAGACGGTGAGCTCACGAGACCGGCACACATAAAAAAAACTTGACAGCAAAGCGCAATTCCCCCTCAATGGAACAAAGAGCGCATTTTGAAATCAAAAAGGAGACAAAATTAATGATGAGAACAGGGAGAGTCCTGGCCAAGCGGAAAGGTAGCTAACCAGCTAAAACAAAAGCAAAAATTTGCATACGTCAGCATTATTGGCTGACACGACATGAATCACACAACAATTCTCACTTGCCCCGCTCCGGCGGGGCTTTTCTTTTTCCGACCACCCCACTCATCATTGCCCCCCCCTCGCCCCCCTGATATAGGATACCAACCCTTGGGGAAGGGCTTTCACCCGCATGGCCGATACTGGCCAAGGAGGTTCCATGAACCGACTGCTCCTGGTGATAGTCCTTTTGTTGTCGCTGACAACAGTCTCGTCGGCGTTCGCCGCCGATCCCACTACTCCTGCCGACCAACCTTGCCTCTCCCTTCCCTCCGCTCCCTCAACGCCCTCTGATCTCCCAGCCGAGCTACAAGCCAGGCGTGGTTGCTGCTCTTGGCATGGCGGCGTTTGCGGCTGCTCGAATGGTCGCGCGCAATGCTGCGATGGTAGCCTCAGCCCGACATGTGGCTGCCAGGCCGAAAGCAGGCCAACGCCGCCTACAATTTGATTACCGGCGCCACCATGAAATCCACTTATCTTGTCACGTACGACCTCCACACGCCTGGGCAAGACTACCCACAAGTACATCTGGCAATCAAAAAGAAATTCCCAAGCGCACAAAAGCTGCTTGAATCTGTGTGGATCATCGAAAGCAGCAGTCCTGCAAGCGTTATCCATGACGTGATCCGCATGGACATCGACGGAAACGACGACCTTATCGTCTGCAAAATCAGCGAAATCTACCCAAGACACTTTGCACATTAGCCAGAAACAATCATCCACAACCGTCGGAGGGATAAATGGCCAAGGTAACGTCCGTCACCTTCAAAGGAAAAAGTGGAACAGAGTATGCATTCGACACATACACAAAGGACACCGCATTTAATGACATAAGCGCAGTATATTCCTTTGTAAAACGCTTCAAAAATACTACTGGCGGATACACTCAAACTCCTTTGTATATAGGAGAATCAGAGCAACTGGGGACACGAATAGCCTCACACGAAAAATGGCCATGCGCCGACAAAAATGGCTGCACCCATATCTCTGTAATGGCGATCAAAGGAGAAAAGGCCCGCCTAGCTGCCGAAACCGATCTTATCAACGGCTACGACCCCGTGTGTAACAAGCAATAGGCCAATAGCCTTCTAGGATATTACCCCTCATCACCGCCCCTCACCGGGCGGTGATTTTTTGCCCTACATTTTCTACACATGGCAATATCTCCTTGCGCAAAATTCTACATATGGCTACTATCTCTTCACCACCACCGAGGAACACCCCGCGAGCAGCGCCATCCCGGCAGAGCGAACGGAAGGAGCCGAGGAGGGTGGTGCCCAGCAAGTACCGAGCACGGCAAGCCGCAAGCCCTTGGGAGCGGGAAAGCACGCGACGGCAGGGAATGGGCCACGGTATCGAACCTGATTCATTACCGGCGGAGGGAACATGGCGACCATCATCACCAGAGTGAACGGCAAGCCCGTCTGGGCGAACAGCGCCGACATGCTGGCCCTGCTCATCGTGGCCATGCAGATCGAGGCGTTCAGCGCGCAGGCCCGCACGTGGCAGCGCGCGCAGGGATGGAGGTAGAGGCGATGCCAACCTTCAAAGACCTCCTCACCGCCGCCGTCGTGCCAGCGCTTACCGGCATGGGCGTGGCCTGCGCCATCATCGCGGCCTTGGCCGTGGCAGCACACGTGGGCACCATCCTCATCGACGGGGGGCTGTAGCCATGCAGTGGTTCACCATCGCCTACACCCGCGAGGGCGCGGACCGCATCCACCTCGAAACGGTCGAGCACCCCAACGAAACCGAAGCATGGGGCTACGCCGTGGACATGGCCGACACCGGTTGCGAGGTCGAGATCATGCCCCACTACTTCTGCATCCCCTCGTACCACGGCCACAGCTTCCGGCGCGAAGTCAGGGACGCCAGCGCCCGCGCCGATGCGGTCAACTGGCACCACAAGGGGCTCGCAGCCCGCGAACGCCTGAAACAGATGTTCCCGGCAGGCGCGGCCTAGCACACGGCAACCGCGCGGCCCAGCGCCGCACCTTTCCCACATCCCTGTCACGGGAGGACAGCATGAACCAGGCACAGACTCTTGCGCCCATCTCGCCTCACGCCCCGGCTCCGGCCAACTACATGCCGGTGACCGACCTTGTGGCGCAGGTGGGGCACATCCAGCAGGTGATGCACGCCGTCATGAAGGACGGCGAACACTTCGGGAAAATCCCCGGCTGCGGCGACAAGCCCACCCTGCTCAAGGCCGGGGCCGAGAAGCTGGCCATGACGTTCCGGCTCGCGCCCGAATACGACATTCAGGAGCGCGAGATGCCCGGCGGGCACCGCGAGTACCGGGTCATGGTCCGGCTCGTGTCCATCCTTACCGGCGTCATGGTCGGCGCTGGCGTGGGCCTGTGCTCCACCATGGAGGGCAAGTACCGCTACCGCGCCGGTGATGGCGAGATCACCTCCGTCCCCGTGCCCAAGAACTACTGGGACACTCGCCGCAGCGACCCCACCGCCGCCGCCCGCATCCTGCGCGAGACCGCCAACAAGGCCGGTCTGCCCGGCTCCAAGTTCGGCACCAAGAAGGACGCGGAAGGCCGCTGGATGATCAGCACCCACGGCGAGCGCGTCGAGCACGACAACCCCGCCGACTACTACAACACGGTGCTCAAGATGGCGAAGAAGCGCGCCCTCGTGGACGCGGTTCTCACCTCCACCGCCGCCTCCGACATCTTCACGCAGGACATCGAGGACATGCCCGAGGTCATTCCCGGTGCCGGTGCCGCCACCTCCACGCAGCAGCCGAAGCCCCAGGGCGCGGGCAAGAAGACCACCGCGCCGCAGCAGGGCAACCAGCAGCCCATCCACAACCCGGACCAGCCCCCGGCCCCCTCTGCCGCGCAACTCGCCATGCTGCGCAACGAAGGCAAGAAGGCCGGGCTCGATGAGGTGGCCCTGGTCTCCCTCGCGCGCCACATGACCGGCGACGACTCGATCCAGAGCATCGACCAACTCACCAAGCCCGAAACCACGCAGATGATCGACGGCATCAAGTCCGGCGCGCTGCTCAACATCCCGCCCGATGCCAACCAGCAGATGGGCGACATGCCCTCGGGGTTCTAGCCATGACCGAACCGAAGATCACCGAAACCCTGCCCGCCATCTCGTTCAACGCCGAGGAACTCGAAGCGTGGGTGCGGGCCATCGTGGCCAACTACGAGGGGCTCGTGGTCACCGAGGACATGGTGCCTGCCATCAAGTCCGAAATGGCTGGCCTGAACAAGGTGCGTGACCGGCTCGAAGCGGCCCGCAAGGAAGCAGTGCGCCGGGTCAGCGCCCCGATCAGGGAGTTCGAGGACCGGATCAAGGCGGTCACCGCCATCATCGTGGAAGCCCGTGCCGGGCTCGATGCGCAGGTGAAGGCGTTCGAGGAACTCCAGCGCGCGGACAAGCGCCGGGAGGTCCAGTTCCTCATCACGGCCACCCTTGATGAACACGGGCTGCCCGGCCTCGACATCCCCATTCAGGACGGCTGGCTGAACAAGACCAAGCCCCTCAAGACCATCAAGGCCGAGGTCGAGGCGATCATCCTGCGCCACATCCAGCAGGAGCGGGAACGTGCCGCCCTCGAACAGGCGCGGCAGGATCGGGCCGTGGCCATCGAACAGAAGGTCGAAGCACTGGCCGAAATCTACGGTTTCTCCCTCCCGGCCTCATCCTTCCTGCGCTTGCAGGACTTGCAGGTGCCCTTGGCCGAGGCCCTGACCCAGATCGAGCAGGCCTATTCGGCGCGGGCGCAGGCCATGCGCATCGACCCGGCGGCTCCCGCCGCCACCCCGCCCCGGTCCGCGCATGTGCTTCAGCCCGTGGTCCCCACCGCCGCGCCCGGACGCCCCTTGCGCAAGACGCTGACCATCACACTCGAATACGACGCCATGCGCGAGCCCGCTGTATTGGCCTCGCTCCGGCATCTCGAAAGCCTCTGCGCGTCGTTCACCCGCATCCCCGGCATGCGCGCCGCGTAGCCGGAAAGGAGGCCCCATGGCCCGCAAGAAGAAGGAAAAGGCCCCGGTTCAGGCCGATCTCCCCGAGAACACCGTCTTCATCACCATCACCGCCGACATCCTCCAGGAGACCGACGCCGCAATCCTGATCCGCTGCGGCGAGGTCGAGGACTGGTTGCCCCTCAGTCAGATCGAATTCACCGGCACCAAGGGCGACACCGGCGTGGTCATCGACCTGCCCGAGTGGCTGGGCGACGAGAAGGGCCTGACCGACGGCATGGGCGCGGCCCCGGCTCCGACCGATGCCGAGCAGGACGACGCCGCCAGCGAAGACGACGCGGCAACCGAAGAACCCGGCGCGTCGGTGGTCGCCAACGACCAGAACTGGCTGCGGCAGGAAACGATCACCGTCACGCAGGAACTGACGCAGGCCGAGAAGGCCGAGTACGCCGACGAGATGGCCCGCCTTGATGACGAGATCGAGGAATTGGAAACCGAACGCGACCGGGTGAGCAAGGCGTTGAAGAAGCAGATCGACGCCAAGGAAGACGAACGCCGCGCCCTGTCCAAGGTCGTGCGCGAAGGCACCGAGACGCGCGAAATCTTCTGCGACCTGGTGGCCGACTACAACACCTGCGAAATGGTCTGGACCGACGCCCACCCGCCCCACGAAGAAGTGCGCCGCCGCAAGATGACTGCCGAGGAACGGCAACTTCCCCTGACCATGAACACCCGGCCGGCCCCGGCGGACCAGCCTGCGGACGATGTGGCCGACAACGGCGAGGAACTGCCCGAGGACGCCCCCGGCTTCGATGCCCACGACGCCGAGGTGACCGGGGATCACGAGCCGGACGATGGCGGGCCGGATGATTCCGACCTTGATCCCGACTACCCTCACCCGGTTCCGCCCATGGCCGCACACGCCGACGCCGAAGCGGTGCAGTAACCGACCACCCCTGACCAAGGAGCAAGACATGACTCGTGAAGCTGGTTTTCTGGGGATTCTGGCCAAGATGGGGATGGAGGACTGCGCCTGCGAGAGAAAGCGCGCCAACTTCCCGAAGTTCGAGAACGAAAGCGAGGCCCTTGCCTACGCCAAGCGCATCGCCACGCTCAAGCCCGGCGAGATCGTGATGTTCGGCAACCAGGACGAAGACCTCACCACGGCCGTGTACATGCACCCCGTTGATGGAGGCCAGCGGGCGTTTGTCCTCAAGTTGGACGGGGACAAGGAAGTCTCGGGAACGGTGTGCCCCTGGGCCGCCCTGTGGTTCCCCGACATGGTGAAAGCCTCCTGATCCAGCGCAGCCGTGGCGACCGGGCATCCCCCCTTCCGTGCCAGGTCGTCACGGCCAACCGGGCAGCGATCACATGCAACTAGCAGGGCCTGTCTCGCTGTCCGGGCTTGAGGAGCCCGCCGGGGGGTGCAAGCCCCCCGGCAAAGGAGGTCACCTGAATGCATGAAGGCAATGAGGCCGCACCGGCCAAGAAGCCCCGCCCCACCAAGAACTTCGCCGCCATCAACGGGGCCTGCAAGATGGCCCGGCTGACCGACGGCAGCAGGCCCAGGGCATGCCCCCATTGCGGCACCAACTCCAAGCTCAGGACGTGCCCGTTCTGCCACCGCAGGAAATAGTTCCCTCCCCCCCAACACCCGCAGCGACAAAACCTCCCTCCTCCGTCGCTGCGGGCACTCCGGCCACACCGCTCCGGTGTGGTCGGACGGGGACCAGGCCACCCAAGCAGCTTGCCAATAGCCCTCAGCAAGGAGATGCAGGACATGAAGCCGACTGCCCAACACCACGACATGACCAAGGTTGCGGCCCTGGCCCTGCGAGTGGGGCAGGAGCGCCAACGAAAGCTCAAAGCCCTGCGCGCGGCGTTCAAGACCGGAGACACCATGCGGGCGTTGTCCATCGCGCGTGAGCTCTGCGGCATCGAAGAGAAGGAAGTGACCGAGCAATGATCCCCGTCGTTGAACTCCTGCGCGTCTCGACCCTTGAGCAGGGGGGCGAGGACCGCGCGGGGATTCCCCGCCAGATCGAGGCTAACCGCCGGACGGTCGAACGCTGCGGCCTGAACGTCCTCAGCACGATTCGTCTCATCGACGTGTCCGGGGCATCCGTCATGCACGCCCCTGAGATCGGCGAGATGCTCTCCCTGCTCCGTACTGGCCGGGCGCAGGGCATCGTGTGCGCCGACTTTGACCGACTGCTGCGACCGGACGACTTCCGCTCCCTCGCCATTCTGCAAGACATCCGGGAGGCAGGGGCGCTCATCTACCTGCCCGACCAGATCATCGACCTGAACACCCAGAGCGGCTACCTCATTTCCGGCATCAACTCGATCATCGCCGGGAACGAGCTCGCCCAGATCAAGAAGCGCATGCACGGGGCCAAGGAGGAAAAACGGCGTCAGGGCAAACACCCCGGCAACCACCTCTCCCTCCCCTTCGGCGTGGGCTACGACAGGAAGGCCGAACGGTATTTCTACACCGACGACGCGGAGAAGGTCCGGCAACTGTTCGATCAGTTCCACGACCACCGGGTGCACAACTATACCGAGTTGGCCCGGCGGCTTGGGTTCTCCTCGAACGTCACCGTGCGGAACCTGCTCTCGAACGAAATCTACATCGGATACCGCCACTACAAGCAGAAGCGCGCCCCCGAACGGAAAGTGCGGGAAGACGGGCGACAGAAGGACAAACGGAAGGTGCCCCGCGCGCCGGGAGAGATCATCCGCGTGAAGGTGATCGATAACCCTCTGGTGCCCGAAGAGGTGTTTTGGGAAGTCCAGGACATCATCCACAACAGGCGGAACGACTTCACAGACAGAAAAGGCGCGAGCAAGCACCTCTTTCTCTATGCGGGCCTGTTGCGCTGCGGGATATGCGGCAGTCCCATGTACACGGTGCCAGGCGGGAAGGCTGGCCCCAACAAGGACTATTACTACTGCCGGAACAAGGCCCATCACTGGAGGCAGAAAGGCGCACCGCCGTGCCCATCCTCCTACCTCCGCCGTGAACCCGTCGAAGAAATGCTCGCCAGCTTCATTGCCAAGAACCTCTCGAACCCCGACTTCGTACTTGCCGGGCTGGTTGCCTTGTTTGAGTCGCGCGACGGATGTCATGTCGAACACGAGCGCGCCGATCTCGACCGGCGTCTTGTCGCGCTCAAGCAGAAGAAGGCGAAGCTGGCCGCCTTGGTGGTGGATGGGGTGTTCACGCTGGAGGATGTGGCCGGAAAGGCCAAGGCCATGCAAGAGGAGATCGGGCAGCTTGAGGCGCGCCTGGAAGCTCTGGCCGTGCCCACTGAACCCGAGCGGCCGGAGGACTACCGAGAGGCCGTGGAGGCCCTGGCCGCCGCGTTCACCGAGTTCCCTTTCTGGTCCAAGGCGGAGCGCCGAGAGTTCCTGAAAATTCAACGGCCCGAATTCTGGATCACCACCGAAGGGGTCACGCGGTACAGCATTCCTGTCTGCAAGAACTCAAGCCACATGGGCAGGGGTTCATGGCCGCCACCAGCATGCTGTCCGCCGGGTAGGTCAGCGAGACGGCGGCGCGGGCGATGGTCACCACCCCGTCTTCCAGCGGCTGGCGCATCACCTCCAGCGCGGTCTTGCGGAATTCCGGCAGCTCGTCCAGAAACAGCACCCCGCGATGGGCCAGGGAAATCTCTCCGGGGCGCGGGTTGGCCCCGCCGCCCACCAGGCCATAGTCCGACACGGTATGGTGCGGCGCGCGAAAAGGGCGGCGGGTGATCAGCCCCTGCCCGTCCAGCAGGCCCGCCACGCTGTAGATGGTGGTCACGTCCAGCGCCTCCTCGAAGGAGAGCGGCGGCAGCACCGTGGGTATGCGCTGGGCCAGCATGGTCTTGCCGCTGCCGGGCGGGCCGATGAACAGCAGGTTGTGCGCGCCCGCCGCCGCGATCTCGATGGCCCGCTTGGCGTGCTCCTGCCCCTTCACCTCGGCGAAGTCCACGTGCCAGTCCGGGCCGCGCTCCCACGCGGCGCGCCCGCCCGAGGGCACGGCCGCAATGTCCGCCTGCCCGGCCAGGAAGGCGGCCGCCTCGCCCAGCGAGCGCACCGGGTACACCGGCAGCCCTTCCACCACGGCGGCCTCGGCGGCGTTGTCCGCCGCCACCAGCATGCCGCGCGCCCCTTCGGCGCGGGCGCGCACGGCCACGGGCAGAACGCCCGGCACGGGCTTCAGTTCGCCGGTCAGGGAAAGTTCGCCCAGCAGAAACCACCCGGCGGTACAGCCCTGGGGCAATATCTCGGCGGCGGCCAGCAGGCCGATGGCAAGGGGAAGGTCGAAGCCGCTGCCGCTCTTGCGGCGGTCGGCGGGGGCGAGATTGACGGTGATGCGCGCGGGCGGCAGACGCAGGTTGCAAGCCCGCATGGCGGCGAACACGCGCTCGCGCGATTCGCGTAGCGCCCCTTCGGCCAGGCCCACCATGACGAAGGCGGGCATGCCCTGGCGGGCAAGGTCCACCTCCAGGTCCACCCGGAAGGCGTCCACCCCTTGCAGGGCGGCGCAGGCCACGCGAACGATCATCAAGCCCCCTGCGCGGAAAGAGTGAGGAGCGGGCGGAACCGGATGCGGACGGCGCGGACACGACGGGACATGCCAAGACATGGCAGGGTGCGGCGCGGCCGGGACGCGGCGCAAGGCCATTGCATGCGTCCTGCGATACCGCACAACCACTAAAGCAAAACGCCCCGCCCCGCAACGGCGCGCGGGACGGGACGAATGTGATGCGAATGCGAAGCGGCTGTCCGCCCCGGCGCGATGTTCTCACCCGGCCAGCGGCACGGGGACGCGCGCCGGTTAGTGCACGGCGTTGCCGATGCGGTCCCACCGCACGTTGCCAAGCCCTTCCCACGACCAGTAGATGACCCACGCCTTGCCACGGATGGCCCCGCGCGAGACGAAGCCCCAGAAGCGGGAATCCTGCGAATCGTCGCGGTTGTCGCCCATGGCGAAGTAATGGCCCTCGGGCACGGTGACCGGCCCGAAGTTGTCGCGCACGGGCATGACGATGCCGGGCTGCGAATGGCGGATGTACGCTTCCTGCACTGCTTCGCCGTTGCGGTACAGTTGCTTGTTGCGCACCTCCAGCACGTCGCCGGGCACGCCCACGATGCGCTTGATGTAGTCGATGGACGGATCGCCGGGGTACTCGAACACGATGATGTCGCCGCGCTGCGGATCGCCCACGGGCAACAGCACCTTGTGGGTGAAAGGCAGCTTGACCCCGTAGCTGAACTTGTTCACCAGCAGGTGGTCGCCGATCTGCAAGGTTTCGAGCATGGAGCCGGAGGGAATCTTGTACGCCTGCACCACGAAGGTGCGGATGAGCATGGCCAGCGCAAAGGCGACGACAAGCGCCTCCACGTATTCCAACAGCAGGCTTTTCTGTTGCATGCGGGTGCCTCCGCCGTCCGTTCGCGCGGCCGCGCGGGGACGGGGATTTGCGGTTCATCGAAAACCCGCCAGGGGCTGACGCCCAAGGCGGGGCCGGTGCGCGCCACCGCTGGTGCGGAGGCCGCAGGGGCATGCCCTGCGCCGCGCCCCGCACCGTGGGGAATGCCGGGGACGGCGCGCTGAAACCGCCGGGCTGCGGCGCATGTTGCACCTGCCGCCCGGCATTGTTCACGTCATTCTCTTTTCAAACCGCTGACGCACACATGCGCCACGCGGAACTCATTCCCTCGCCTGACCGCCGCAATTTCGCGGCAGGGGCGGCAAGGGCAAGGAAAGTGACGTTGTCCGCGAGGGGAGCGTACTCTTTGGTACGTGACCCGAGCGGCAACGGCGCATGACGCAGCCATTGCCGCCCCCTGCCGCGAAATTACTCGTCGCCCACCTGAAGAGCGGCAAGGAAGGCCTCCTGCGGCAACTCCACGTTGCCCATGCGCTTCATGCGCTTCTTGCCTTCCTTCTGCTTTTCCAACAGCTTGCGCTTTCGCGTGATGTCGCCGCCGTAGCACTTGGCGGTCACGTTCTTGCGCAGCGCGGAAATGGATTCGCGGGCGATGATCTTCTGCCCGATGGCCGCCTGGATGGCCACCTCGAACATCTGGCGTGGAATGGTGCGCTTGAGCTTCAGCGCCAGCGCGCGGCCGTAGTGGTAGGCCTTGTCGCGGTGCACGATGACGGCCAGCGCGTCCACGGGGTCGCCGTTGATCAGGATGTCCAGCTTCACCAGGGCCGACTGCCGGTAGTCGATGAACTCGTAGTCCATGGAGGCGTAGCCCTTGGTGCCGGACTTCAGCCGGTCGAAGAAGTCGAACACGATTTCGGCGAAGGGCAGTTCGTAGGTGATCACCACGCGGTTGGCCGCGATGTACCCCATGTTCTTCTGGATGCCGCGCTTTTCCTCGCACAGCTTCAGCACGTTGCCCACATAGTCGTTGGGCACGTGGATGTCCATGCGCACGAAGGGTTCGTACAGCGAGGCGATCTTGGTGGGGTCGGGGAGCTTGGAGGGGTTGTCGATGTCGCTGCTCTTCCCGTCCACGGTGTCGATCTTGTAGATCACCGAGGGGGCGGTGGCGATGAGCTCCACCTGGAATTCGCGCTCCAGCCGTTCCTGGATGATCTCCATGTGCAACAGGCCCAGGAACCCGCAGCGGAAACCGAAGCCCAGGGCCTGCGAGGTTTCCGGCTCGTACGAGAAGGCGGCGTCGTTGAGCTGCAGCTTTTCCAGCGCGTACTTGAGCTGCTCGTAGTCTGCGGAATCGGTGGGGTACAGCCCGCAGAACACCATGGGCTGCACTTCCTTGAAGCCTTCCACGGGCACTTCGGCGGGGCGGTCCACATGGGTGATGGTGTCGCCCACCTTGGCGTCGCCCAGTTCCTTGATGTTGGCGCACAGAAAGCCCACTTCGCCCGCACCCAGTTCGGTCATGTCCACGATTTCGGGCGAGAACACGCCAAGGCGGATGACCTCGTAGGTGCGCTCGGTGGCGAACAACTTGATGCGGTCGCCCTTGCGCAGCACGCCGTCCACGACGCGGAACAGCACCACCACGCCCTGGTACGAATCGTACCACGAGTCGAAAATAAGGGCCTTCAGCGGGGCGTTCAGGTTGCCTTCGGGCGCGGGCAGGCGCTCGACGATGGCTTCCAGCACCTTGTCCACGTTCAGGCCGGTCTTGGCGCTGACGGCCACGGCGTCGGTGCAGTCGAGGCCGATGCTTTCCTCGATCTCGTGCTTCACGCGGTCGGCGTCGGCGCTGGGCAGGTCGACCTTGTTCAGGACCGGGATGACTTCCAGGTTGTGGTCCAGCGCAAGGTACACGTTGGCCAGGGTCTGGGCCTCCACGCCCTGCGAGGCGTCCACCACCAGCAGCGCCCCTTCGCACGCGGCAAGCGACCGCGAGACCTCGTAGTTGAAGTCCACGTGGCCGGGCGTGTCGATGAGGTTCAGCACATACTTGCGGCCATCCTTGGCCGTGTACGGAATGCGCACCGACTGAGCCTTGATGGTGATGCCGCGCTCGCGCTCAAGCTCCATGCGGTCAAGGTACTGGTCGCGCTTTTCGCGGTCGCTGACCAGCCCGGTAACCTCAAGGATGCGGTCGGCCAGGGTGGATTTGCCATGGTCGATGTGCGCGATGATGCTGAAATTGCGGATGTGTTCCTGTCTGGGCATAGCGTGGGTGCCGCCGTGCGGCGGCGCGCCTCCTGAAATGTGTGCGGGATGGGTACGGAAGCGGGCTTTGGGCAAGACGCCCCGGAACGCCGGGGACGCGGTGCGCGGCGGGCCGTGGCCGCCGCATGCGCCGATGGTCCCTTGCGCGCGGACCGGCCAGCGGGTGGCCCCCGGGGTCACGGGGGGATCACGAAGAAGCCACGGGGCGGCATCACGATCCGGCGCGCATCGCCGTACCATTCGAATCGGCTTTCATACTGCATTCAGGGCCGGAAGTCCAACGGCCCCGCAGCGCACCGCCCCGGCGGCCAGCGGATGCCCGGCGTGCCACGTTCGCCGCGCCGCCGAGCAGATTCCGGCTGGCAACCCCTCGGCCCGTTCTCCGGCCTTCGCGCGCCCCTGGCGGACACTGCCTGCCCATGTCTGGCCTTGCCTGTGCCTGCCCCCCACTGTCCAAAAATCGGACACCTTCACTCCAATTTGCACATCCTGCACATCCATATGTCCAATAATCATACACACGCCGGATGACAGGCGGGCGCCATTCGCGCGCATATCCATTTTATTTCATAATGTTGCGGAACATGCACAACATGGCACGGGCCTTGCCTTATGCACTGCACACACCCGGTAAGGGAAACAACACGCAGGAGCATTTCATGAAGATTACCCGCATTCTCCCGGCCGCCCTGGCCATTTTCGCCATCACCGTCGGTTCGGCCTTCGCGGCGGGCAGCACGGGCGGGCACGATACCCACCCCGCGGCCCCGGCCGCGCCTGCCGCCCCCGCCGACAAGGCGCCCGGCGACGCCCAGCCCGCCCCCATGAAGGGGTGCGGCTGCTGCAAGATGATGCAGGAAGGCCACGGCGGCATGGGGAACATGGACGGCAAGCCCGGCGGCGCGGGCCACATGATGCCGGGCAACGACGGCAAGGCCCAGGTCCGTCACAGCTAGGGGCTCATCGCCCGGTCGTTCTCCCCTCCGTTGCCCACCTCTCTGGCAACGGCATCCGGAAAGACCGCTTCCCACGGCAGACGTCAGGATTCCTCCGTGGGGCCGCCACCTCCTCCTCGCGCAGGCCCCACGGTTCCGCCTAGCGGCGTACGCGCCCCCTTCACCGGGGGCGCGTTGCGTTTCGTGGCCACGTGGCCGCGCATCGGCCCCCCGTCCGCAGCAACGCACGCCCGACGGACAGGCGCGCCCGGCTGGCGTTTGCGTTTCTTCCGCGCGCCGTCGCCCGCGCCCGCCCGTCGGGGCACCTGTCCAAAAAACGTACGCCCTGTCCCAAGGTTGGACAGGTGAACGCGGGGCACCGTCCAACAATCATGCAGCCTGGCCCGGCCATACGGGACGGCGGCAAACTGTTTCAAACAATTGCACCATGTTGCAGCGTTGGCACGGCCATTGCCTTATGCAGGGCATACATCCGAAAACGGAACATCACCCACAGGAGTCCATCATGAAGATTACCCGCATCCTTCCCGCCGCCCTCGCCCTGGTCGCCATCACCGCCGGTGCCGCCCTTGCCGCGCAGAACGGTCCCGCCACCGCCATGGGTTCCCGGTCCTGCCCCGGATCCGCCACCATGCAGTCCCGTCACGCCAACATGCCCGGCATGGTCGGCATGAATGGCGGCATGGGCCAGAGGATGCAGAACGGCCAGCACATGATGCGCAACGGCGGCCAGCACATGATGTCCGGCCCCATGGCCAGCCCCATGACCAATTCCATGAACAGCGCCATGCCCGGCGCCGCCGCCAGCGCGACCGGCACGACCGGCACGGCTGGCGCCACCGGCCTGTCCTCCACGCCCATGCTGGGCCTGAGCGCGGGCAAGTAGCCCACCCCCAGACGATTTCGGACGGCGTGCGACGCGAAACCTTTCGCGGCCGCACCGCCCGCCGCCTGAATGGCGGTTTCGCCCCTACGGACGCGCCCCCTTCACCGGGGGCGCGTTGCGTCGTGCACGGCCAGGAGCGGGCATGACCGCCACGCCTCCGGCACGCAACCGTGCCGGCGCGCGCGTCAGCCGTTGCTCCCCGGTGGCCGGAGGTGCTATACGCACGGTCAGGGTGCGCGCCGTGCCCGCCGCCGGACAATCCTTGCCCGCCCAGACCCGCGCGCCATCACCCGCCGCTTCCCTCCCGCGCCCGGCACCAGCCCGAAGCGGCCCCCTTCCCCCGCCCGCAGCCGCGCCATCCGGCGCAAGGAGGCATCATGCGTCGCAGGGACTTCCTGAAATGGCAGATTTCCGGTGCGCTGTGGCTGGCCGCCGGGGCGGGCCTGCCCGCCGGGTCCTCCATCTTTCCGCCGCTTGCGGGCGAGGCGCGGGCCGCGTCGGCACAGTCCGGCGGCTCCCCCGACATCGTGGTGGCCAAGGGTTCGCCCGCCGCCGCCACCCATGCCTGCGTAGGCATGCTGGGCGGCATGGGCCGCTTCGTGAAGACCGGGCAGAAGGTGGTCATCAAGCCCAACATGTCCTTCGCGGCCGACGCCAGCATGGGCACCAACACCCACCCGGAGGTGGTGGCCGCACTGGCGCGCATGTGCCGCGACGCGGGGGCGGCCTCGGTGCTGGTGCTGGACAACCCGCTGGCCCCGGCGGAGCAGTGCATCGAACGTTCGGGCATCCGCGCCGCGTGCAGCGAATTCGGCGACATCGTGCAGGCCCCCACCGCCGAACGCTTCTACCGCGAACTGGAAATCGCGGGCGCGGCCCAGATGACCACCAACACCTTCCTGCGCGACGCGCTGGAGGCAGACGTGCTCATCGCCGCGCCCACGGCCAAGTCGCACAGTTCCACCGGCGTGTCGCTGGGGCTGAAGGGCATGATGGGGCTTATCCGCCAACGCGGGATGATGCATTCGCGCTACGACCTCGACACCGCCATCGTGGACCTGAACACCAGGCTGCGCGCCGCGCTCACCGTCATCGACGGCACCTACGTGCTGACCACGGGCGGCCCCGGCGGACCGGGCAAGGTGCTGCAGGAGAACACGGTGATCGCCTCGGCCGACCCGGTGGCCGCCGACGCCTGCGCCGTGGAATCGTTCGAGTGGTACGGACGGCGCTTCGCGGCGCGGCAGGTCAGCCACATCCGCCTGGCCCACGAGCGGGGCCTGGGGTCCATGGATCTGGCCGCGCGCGCCATCGCGCGGGTAACGCTGTAGGACCGGGAAACGCGCGGCATGAATCGGCAACGCGCGCGCCGGGCCAGCCGGTGGCTGTGCCTTACGGCCTTCGTGCTGCTGGCATGGGGGACGGGGCAGGCCCTGCCCGGCGACGGGTGGACGCCCGGACGCGACCTGTTCGTGCGCCTGGACCCGGCCGTGGCCTTGGCCGCCAGCGTGGCGGGCCGGGCGTTCATCGCCGCCGCCGTTCCGGGGCTGGTGGTGCTGGCTTCCGCCATGCTGTTCGGCCGGGCGTTCTGCGGGTGGGTCTGTCCGTTCGGGGCCATGGTGGACGCCGGGGACGCCGCGTGGAACCGCCTGATGAAGGCCCGGCGACGCCCCGCGCGCCGCAGGCAGGACGCTCGCCGCCGCGCCGTGCCGCGCATGCTCAAGTACGGGGTGCTGGCCGCGGTGCTGGCGGCCGCGCTGGCGGGCCTGGACCTGGTGTTCTGGGCAGCCCCGCTGCCGCTGGCCGCGCGGTTCTGGGCGCTGGCCGCATGGCCGCCCCTGGCCCGGCTGGCCGAATGGGGCCTTGCGCTGCTGGCTCCCCTGGCCCGCCAGACGGGGGCCACCGGCCTCTCTTTCGCGGAAATCGCCGTGCCGGGCTACGCGGCCACCGGCTACGTCATCGGGTTTTTAGCGCTGGTGCTGGCGGGCGGGCTGCTGGCCCCGCGCCTGTGGTGCCGCATGCTCTGCCCCGCCGGGGCCGCGCTGGGCCTTGCGGGGCGCATGGCCCCGTGGCGCAGGCGTGTGGTCGCATACGGGGCCTCCGGGGCCTGCACCGCATGCGGAGCCTGCGCGCTCCACTGCCCGGCCGGGGCAATCGCCGCCGACGCGCCGCTGGCCACGGACCACGCCGAATGCCTGAAATGCCTGCGCTGCGCGGATGTCTGCCCCGTCGGGGCGGTGCGCTTCGCCTTCCGGGAATCTGCGGGAACGGACGCGGCCACTGCGGCCTCGCAGTCCACCCCCGTGACCACTCCCGGGGCGTTGCCGCCCCATGCCCGCTCCCAGCGCCGCGCCCTGCTGGCGGGCCTGGCCGTGGGAACCTGCGCCGCCGCGCTGGGGCATGCCGCCCCGGCCCTGGGCAGACCGGAAGGGGTGCTGCGCCCGCCCGGCGCGCTGCCGGAACCGGAATTCCTTGCCCGCTGCGTGCGCTGCGGACTGTGCGCCGCCGCCTGCCCCACCAACACCCTGCAGCCGGCATGGCTGGCGTCCGGCGCGCTGGGCATGTTCAGCCCGGTGGTCACCCCGGCGCGCGGCTTCTGCGACCCGGCCTGCCATGCCTGCGCCCAAGGCTGCCCCACCACGGCCATACGCGGGCTGGCCCATGAGCGCACCTTCGCCAAGATCGGCACGGCCGAGGTGCTGCGCGACCACTGTCTGGCCTGGGCGAAAAAGAAGCGCTGCCTGGTGTGCGACGAGGTGTGCCCCTACGACGCCATCGCCCTGAAGCCGGAACCCGGCTACACCGTGGGCGTGCCCCACGTGGACCCGGCCCGCTGCGCCGGGTGCGGCTTTTGCGAGAAGCACTGCCCGGAAACGGTGCTGGCCAGCGGCGAGAAGGCCATCGTCATCCGGCCGCGCGACGCCCTGCGCATCGCCACCGGCAGCATGCGCGCGGCGGCCGAGGCGCGCGGGCTGCGGCTGGTGTTCACGCCGAAAAAGCCGGGGGAAGGATATGGAACGGAAGGCGCGCCACCAACAGGCAGCGACGCGCAGGACCCGTCGCCGGGTGCGGATACGGGGCCGGCACCCGGCGGGCTGCCGCCAGGCTTCACCGAGTGACTTCGCAGTCCGTGAAGCCTAGCGCAGACACTGCACCCCGCCCAGACACCACGGGCAATGCCCGCAGGGCACGGCCACGCCGTGGCAGTCGATGTCGAATTCGCCCATGGCCCCGGTGATGTCGTCGCACGGCCCCGTGGGGCAGTTGGTGCAGTCCGGGTAGCGATAGGCGCGCACCTCGTCGCGGAACTCCCGCCATTCAGCACCATTCCACAACTCTTCCAGCGTTGCGTCGGCAAGGCTGCCGAAGGTGCGCGGAAAGACCTGCTTGGGTTCTCCGTCCAGGAAGCAGGCGTAGCGGTGCCACAGAAAGTAGCAGGGATGGGCGCTGCCGTCGGCGGTGACGAAGGCCGCGCCGTCTTCCACGAAGTCGCAGCGGCGCTCCACGCTGGGGCCGGTGCGCGGCAGGCGCAGATCCATGCCGGTTTCGGCGGCCGCCGCGCGGGCCGCCTCGAACAACGGCCCGAGATCGGGCACGGGGGCGTCCATGCCGTTCACCAGACGTTTGACGTGCAGCGAGATGCCCTGCTCCGCCGCGTCCTGCCGCATGTGCAGCACGAAGTCGACCAGGGCCTTTTCTTCCGGCGACTTGGCGAACTTCCACACCACGTCGAAATAGCGGCGCAGGTCCAGCCCCAGCCGGGCAGCATCCGCCGCGCGCCGGTCGAAGAAGGCCCGGGCCTCGTCCGTGTCGGGCACGAACAGCGACTGCGCGGCTGCCGCCGCGTCATACGGCAGCACGTGGGTGACGATGCAGAATTCCGCCCCACGCGCGGCGGCCCAGCGCACCACGCCCGGCAGTTCCTCCGCGTTGTCGCGCATGAGCACGAACTCCACCCCAAGCCGCAGCGGCCGGGCGCGCCCCCGCGCCGCCGCGCGCAGCATGTCCATGGCCCGGGCCACCGACCCGGCGTCCATGCCGCCGTGCAGGCAGCCGGGCAACTCTTCGCGCGCGGTCGTCGCCAGCGCGTCCACCGACAGGCACACCCGGTCCACCCCGCCGTCCGTCAGGGCGCGGGCCATGTCCGGCGTCAGAGGCAGGCCGTTGGTCTGGAAGCCGATGTCGGCGTCCGGTCGCATGTGCCGCCGGGCCAGGCGCACCATGGCGGGCAGGTCGGGGTGCAGCAGGGGTTCGCCCACGCCGTTCAGCACCAGCGCGTCAAGATGCGGCAGGCACGAGGCCAGCCGGTCGAACACGGCCAGCGGCATGTCGCCTTCCGGGATGCGGCAGCCCTCGGCCTGCTTGACGCACATGCGGCAGCGCAGGTTGCAGCGGGTGGTGACCTCTACGTACAGGCGGGCGGGAAACGAAGTGGGCATGGCGGCGTATCCGTGGGGTGCGTTCCGGTGTGGTGCGGCGGCCGGGCGCGGCCGCCATGGCCGGGGAGACGGTTAGGCTTCCGGCAGGTTGCCGGGCAGGGCCAGGACGAAGGCGCGTATTTCGTCGCGCACGCGGCGGTAGTGAGCCAGGGCGGCCTCTTCGTCCGGCGCGTCGCGGGCCAGCAGGGGCGGATCATCGAACCCGGCATGCACCCGCGCCGTGCGGGCCGGGAACCAGGGGCAGTTCTCCGCCGCGTGGCCGCACACGGTGACCACGTAATCGAAGGGAATGTCCGGCAGATCCGCCACCGCCTTGGACCGCTGGCCGGAAATGTCCACCCCGGCCTCCGCCATGACGCGCACGGCGCGCGCATTCAGCCCGTGCGCCTCGATTCCCGCCGAATACACATCGAACAGGTCGCCACGCAAGGCCCGCGTGAAGCCTTCGGCCATCTGGCTGCGGCACGAGTTGCCCGTGCACAGGTACAGGATGGTCCGGCGGGGCGCGCCCGGTCGCGGGTGTTCGCCCGGCTCGCCGTGGTTGTTTCGATCGCTCATGCTGCCTCCATGCGCGGAAATGTATCCGCCATTTTGCCAATTGTCCAATTTATGGGAAAGCCGAACCCGCAGCCCAAGGGGGGCGGTACGCGCCACCCCTCCTCGCGAAAGCAAAGGGCCGTCGGTTTTCTCCGACGGCCCCGATGGTATCCGATGTTCCGTGACGCAACTGTGTCCGGGACCGCGCAACCGCGCCCCATCCCTCAGCGCATGTCGTCGATGATCCCATCCAGTTCCTGCGCCAGCCGGGCAAGGTCGCTCACGGCCCCGGCGGAGTGGCGCATGGAGTCCGCCGTGTGCCCGGAAATGGAGCTGATGCGGTCCACCGCGCGGGTGATCTGCTCGCTGGCGGCGGACTGCTGCTCCGCCGCCGTGGCGATGGCCCGCACCTGGTCCGCCGTGCGGTCCACGGTGCCCACGATGGCCAGCAGCGCCTCGCCGCTGCGCCCGGCAAGGCCGGTGGATTCCTCGACCAGGCGCACCGCCTCGTCGGTGGCGGCCCGGCTGCGCCCCACCCCGGTCTGGATGGCCTCCACGAAGCCCACCACCTCTCGGGTGGCCTGCATGGTCTTTTCGGCCAGCTTGCGCACCTCGTCGGCCACCACGGCGAAACCGCGCCCGGCGTCACCGGCGCGGGCCGCCTCGATGGCAGCGTTCAATGCCAGCAGGTTGGTCTGGTCGGCAATGTCCTCGATGACCCCGATGATGCGCCCCACGCCCTCGGCCTGAACGCCCAGTTCTGCCATGTCGCGCTCCAGCACGCGGGCCTGCTCGGCCACGCGGTTGATGCACGCCACGGCCTCCTCCACCACGGCCGAACCCTGCCGGGCCTGATCGTGGGCCGTCCCGGCAAGGTCGGCGGCGGACCCCGCGCTACTGGCCACTTCCATGACCGAGGCGTTCATCTGTTCCATGGCCGAGGCGCTTTCCACGGCCAGCATGCGCTGCTCGTCGGCCCCGGTGCTGGCCTCCTCCACCTGGGCGGACAGTTCACCGGATGCCGAGGCCACCTGCGCGGAAACCTGCCGCGCGGCGTCGGCGGCGCGGGCGATGCGGGCATGCTGCTCTTCGATGCTGGCCTGCTGGCGCTGCATTTCGGTGACATCGGTGTACACGCTGAACGCGCCGATGAGGTTGCCGTCCAGGTCCAGCAGCGGCGCGGAATCGACCACCATGTGCACCTGCGCGCCCTTGCGGTTGGTCAGCGCCACCCGCTGGCCGGTCAGGGCGGCGCGTTCGCGCAGCACACGCGCGGTCACGGTGTCGCGCCCGGCATCGTTGTAGAAAAGTTCGCCAACCATGCGCCCGGCGTGGTCGTCCGGGCGGCCATCCGCCCCCACCATGCCCAGCAGGGCAGCGTTGCAGTAGCTGACGCGGCCTTCGATGTCGGCCACCAGAAAGGGCAGGGTCATGCCGTTCAGGATGCCCTTGGAAAAGCCCAGTTCCTTCTTCAGCCCGCCCACCATGCCATGCAGGTTGGCGGCCAGGCGGGCCAGTTCGTCGTGTCCGTCCACGGCAAGATCGGCATTCAGGTCGCCCGCGGCAATGGCGGTGCTGGCCTCGGTGATGCGGTGCACCCGCTGCACGATGGCCCGCCGGATGAACAGGATCACCCCGGCCAGCAGGGCCACCAGCCCGGCCGCCGAAATGCCCGCGCTTTCCATGATGCGCCCGTGCACGCCCGCCAGCACCGGGGTGACGTCCTGCATCACCACCAGCTGGCCCAGCAGCGGCTGGGATGCGCCGTGGCAATGGTGGCACGACGGCTCGTTGCGGATGCTGATCACGTGCGCGAATACGGAACGCCCACCCTGCTCGAACAGCAGCGAACGTTCCAGCGCCTCGCGCCGGGCGCGTCCGGCCAGGTCGCGCAGGCCAGGGTCGGGCAGCACGTCGGCGATGTCCCGCCGTTCGGCCTCGGGCCGGGTGGAATAGGTGACATTGCCGGTGTAGCTGGCCAGGTGCACCGTGGTGTCGGCGTAATGGCGCGCCAGTTCGGCGAATTCAGCGCGGGTGCCCGCGTCGTTGCCGAGCAGCATGGGCCGGTCGATGGCCGTCTTGATCATGGCCGATTCGCGGGTGACCACCGACTCCAGTTCTTCCAGGGCCGCGTGGCGTTGCCGCCACGCACCCATGCCGATGATGACCGCGAACACGGTGACGGCGATGACCGTCACCAGAAGGGATGTGCGCAGGCTGAGCGACCGCGAGAGGGTTCCCCCCATGGTGCCTCCTAGTGCGCGCCGCTGTGAAGCAGCGGCTTGAAGCCGAACGAGCGCACCCGGCTTTCATTGTGGCAGCCTTCGCAGGTGGCCATGGTGGGCTTGCCTATCAGCGACGGGTCGCCCGCGTCGGCGTGCGCCGCGCCGGGCCCGTGGCAGGTTTCGCAGCCCACGTCGGCGAATTGCGGCGTGGTGGCGTAATCCACGAAGCCGCCCTTGCCGTACCCGGTCACGTGGCATTCGTAGCAACCGCGCAATTCCTCGGGCGTCAGCTTGGGGGCCATGGTGGCCACGCTCTTCCACGACTTGGCCTTCTTGGAATACTTCTGGAACTTCTCGTATTCCCCGGCGTGGCAGGGCTGGCACGCGGCGCTGCCCACGTAGGGCTGCGCGGCGCGCGCGGGAGCGGCGGCCAGCATCACCCCCGTGACGGCCGCCGCAAGACAGATGGCGATGATCGGACGAAACATGCAGCTCCCCTGAAAGGCGCGGGGCACCCCTCTTGCGCTGCCCCGCCATTTTGTGAAAAATGGAACAGACAATGTGGACCCGTACTAGGGGAATCGCCGCCACGCGTCAATGTTGTGGTGCCACCTTTCTTTATAACGGCGCACACCCCGGAACCAGACCAAAAGACGCGCGGCGCGCCTGTCCGGCGGGCCGCGCGTTGTCGTGACGCACGGGGGTGATGGGTGCGGGCTTACGCCTGCTTCAGTTCATCCACCAGGCGTTTCAGCACCTGCGACTGGTTGGCCAGTTCGCTCACGGCGGTGGCCGCCTCGCGCATGGCCTGGGCCGTTTCCGCCGAAATGGCGCTTACCTGCTCCACGGCCCGGTTGATTTCCTCGCTGGCGGCGGACTGCTGCTCCGACGCGGTGGCGATGCCCCGCACCTGGTCGGCCGCCGCGTCCACCAGCCGCACGATCTCGTGCAGGGCCGTGCCCGAGCGCCTGGCGAGCTCCGTGGCGCCCTCGATGGTGCCAACGGAACGGTCCACGTGCTCCATGTTGGTGCGGGTGCCCTGCTGGATGCCCCGGATGGCCGCGCCCACCTCTTGCGTGGCGTGCATGGTCTTTTCCGCCAGTTTGCGCACCTCGTCGGCGACGACGGCGAAGCCGCGCCCGGCATCCCCGGCGCGGGCCGCCTCGATGGCCGCGTTCAGGGCCAGCAGGTTGGTCTGGTCGGCAATGTCCGAAATGACGTTCATGATCTGGCCGATGGATTCCGCCTGCCGCCCCAGTTCCTCCATGTCGCGCTTCAGCGCCAGCGACTGCTGCTGCACCTGCCCGATGCCGTCCACCACCTGCCCCACGATGGACGCGCCCTCGTCGGCCATGCGCCGGGCGTTTTCCGAAACGTCGGCCGCGCCACCCGCGTTGCGGGCCACCTCGAGCACGCTGGCGTTCATTTCCTCCATGGCCGTGGCGGTTTCCGCCACCCGGCGCGACTGTTCCTCGGCCCCCCGGTCGGACTGCTCGATCTGGGCGGAAAGCTCTTCGGACGCGGACGACACCACCTCCACCACGCCCTCCAGCCTCTGCGCGGCCTGCAGCATGCCCTCGCGCTTGGCGCTTTCGGCCTGGCGACGGGCTTCCTCAGCCTCGCGCATGGCGGCCAGGGCCTCCTGTTCCTTCACGGCGGCCTGACGGGTCTTTTCCTCCGCCTCGGCGATCTTGGCCTTCAGCGTGGCCACCATCTGCTGCATGGCGTCGTACACGCCCTTGTACCTGCTGGGCCTGAACTGCACCGCAAGGTTGCCCGCCGCGATCTCGCGCGACACGGCGTACAGGTAGCCGGGGTCTTCACCCAGTTGGGCCAGCGTGGAGCGGATGATGAAGAACGCCGCCGCAACCCCCAGGCCCAGCGAAACGACCACAAGCACCAGGCTGGCGGTACGCGCCGTGGAGGCGGTGTCTTCCGCCTTCACGCCCGACGCCTTGGACCCCTTGTCGTTCACCGCCACAAGTTCGCTCAGCGTCCCCAACGCACCGCGGAACGCGGGACGGGCCTTTTCCACGGACAGCTTGGCCGCTTCCTCCGTCTTCATGGCGCGCGACAGGGGCAATATCGCCGGCAGCACGGCGAAGTAGGCGTTCACCTGCTCGCCCAACTTCACGAACTGGCGGCGCTCTTCATCGCTGGAGAGCATGCGTTCGTAGCCGCGCATCTTGTCCTGCATTTCTGCCTTGCCCTTGTCCATGGTCTGTTCCTGCTCGACCATCTGGGCTTCCGTACTGGCGATGATGTGTTGCAGCTCCGCACGCCGAACATTGTTCAGCGCCACCTGTATCTCGCCAAGCTGCTTGACGCTGGGCAGCCAATTTGTAGTCACATCCTTCACGTCGCCAAGGATTTCCCCGAACATGTAGTTTCCATACAGACCAAGTACGAGCATGAGCACGAGAAGTGCTCCGAATGCTCCGGAAAGCTTGACCGATAATTTCATGGCCAGTGCTCCTTGCCTGCTCATGCAACATGTTTCGTCCGCCAGCGGCCACCTTCACCACGCGGCTTGCCAAAGGCCCTCCCGCGAAGCGGCAACATGCCCCCGGCGGAGACATTTCCATTTTTCATACTGACAAGGGCCGTGGTTATTCGGAATTAGATTCTTTTCGCCATGCCGCGCGCGCACGCAACTATACAAGCGGCCACCACCCTCCGCTGCCCCGCGCGTCCTCGCCCCCTCGCACATTCCCGTACATTCGGAATCGCCGGCAGCGGCGACACCGCCTGCTTGACGGAAACGACATGCCGCGCCACCCTGCGCCATGAGCCGAAAAGGCCAAACGGGCGCGCACGCGCCGCGAGACACACGGAGGCTGCACATGCCACACGCTCTGAATACCGGGGGACGCCCCGACCACACTGACCACACTGACCATACCGGCCACACCGACCACCCTGTCCGCCTGACGCGGCGCGCCGTGCTGGCGGTGCTGACCCTGCTGGGCGGCACGCTGGCCGTGACCGGTCTGCCCGCCCCGGCGGGGATGCGTCAGGCGGGAACCATGCATGGGAAGAAAGGATTGGCGGGGCTGGTCCCGCGCGCGTTGCTGACCGGCGAGGCCCGCGCGGCGCAGGATACGCTGCCCCTGCCGCCGCCGGATGGCGCCAGCCCGGGGGGCGCGGGGGGCATGGAGGGCGGGGCAGGAAGCAAGACGCTGATGCAGGCCCTGGCGGCGCGCGCATCCACCCGCGCCTTCCGCGAGGACGCCATCCCCGACCAGATGCTGGGCGACCTGCTGTGGGCGGCCTGGGGCATCAACAGGCCGGACGGCCGCCGCACCGTGCCCACGGCCAAGAACCGGCAGGGCATGGAGGTGTATGTGGCGCGCGCCGACGGCGCGTGGCGATACGACGGCAAGGCCCACGCCCTGGAACGCGCCGCATCCGAAGACCTGCGCCCCCTGCTGGCGCGCCAGTCGTTCGTGGCCACGGCCCCGCTCACCCTGGTGTTCACCGCCCCGGCGTCCGAAGACCCGGCCTACGCGGCCATGCACGCGGGCTCCATGTACCAGAACGTGGGGCTGTACTGCGCGGCGGCCGGGCTCGGCAACGTGGTGCGCGCCAGCTACGACGAAGCGGCCCTGCACGCGGCCCTGCGCCTGCCCGCCGACCGGCGCATCGTCATCAGCCAGACCGTGGGCTGGCCCAAAAACTGACCGCCCGCCGGAGGGAACGGCGGGCGGCTGGGGAGAACCAGAAGCTGTTCGCGGATTCGTGAGAAGCCGGAGCAACCTCCGGAACTGATATGGAACGTGGGGGGCTGTTTCCAGATTGGGAGGCAGCCCCTAGAACTTGTAGGTAAGGCTCATGCCCGCCATGTGGGCATGGGCGTCCTCGCGGTCCAGTTCGTCGATGTGGTCGGCGCTGCGGGCGTCGTAATGGCGGTCGACCATCCACAGGTACCCGTAGAAAAGGTCCAGCACCCAGTTCTGGTCCACCTTCCAGCCCAGGCCCAGCGTGACGATCTGCCTGTCCGAGCAGGGCACGGCGAAGTCCTCGTACTCGTCGTTGATGGGGCTCTGGTCGTAGACGTAGCCCGCGCGCAGATCCACGCTGTCGGTCAGGGCGTATTCCGCCCCGAACTGGAAGCGCCAGGTGTTGTTCCAGTTCTTGGGGCTGCTGACAGAAGAGTACATGCCCAGCAGCTTGGGGTCGTAGTTCATGGTCAGGGCCTGGTAGGCGCTCCAGTGGGTCCACACCACGTCGGCCTCAAGGCTCAGGCGGTCGATGGGCTTCACCATCACCCCGAAGGTGATCGATTCTGGGATGGGCTCGGTGCCGGAAATATCGGCCCGGGCGGGGGCGGGGAACACGCCCTTCTTGGTGAATTCCGAATGCCCGTCCACGGTCATGTCGATCTGGCTGCGCCAGGCAAGGCCGAAGGCCAGCCAGTCATAAGGCTTGTAGCGTGCCCCGGCGTTGAGCCCGTAGGCCCAGCCGTCGGCGTCGATTTCCTGCTTCACGTCCACCGGGGCGATGGTGTTGTCGTACATGAAGCGCAGGTAGGTGGCTTCCACCCCCACGGCCAGCGAGAACTGGTCGGAAAACTTCATGGCCAGGTTAGGGGTGAAGGACATGGACTGGATGCCAGCGTACGAGCAGTTGTAGCGCCCGGCCCAGCCGTCGCCGCCCGCATAGTCGGTGCCCAGGCCCACGCGAGAGAACATGCCGAACCCGAACCAGTAGTGGTCGTTCAACTGCTGGGTGTAGTAGGCGGTGGGCAGGCCCCAGATGGCGTCGGAAAAGTCGCGGTCTGTCGTGGAGGGGTCCTTGAAGTTCATTGTGGCCGTAGGCTTGATAGCCGTGGCCCCCACCTGCACCTGTGCCCCCGGCAGGTCGGTGATGTTGGCCGGGTTGTAAGCCACGGCCGAGGGGTCGGCGTCGCGGGCAACCATGGCCCCGCCAAGGGCGTTGCCCCGGGCGCTCCATTCGTAGACGGCATAGCCAGAGGCGCGGGCCTGAAGGGGAACGAGAACAAGACACAGCACGATCAACAACTTGCGCATGACAACTTCCCGTATTCGCAGAATGTGCCCGCCGGGAGCATGCGGGTGCGCTCCGTATTGACAGGCCGACGGGAGTGTAGCAGGCAGAAATACAGCGTCAATGAACGAAACATAAAATTACATTCATTTTTCATGAATCGGCGCGCCCGCCGTTCAACCGTGGTGAACCCATGACCGTCAACGATCTCTTGCGGTTCTATGCTCCCCGCCTGGATGCCATGGACGGCCCCGCCCTGCTGCTGGATGGCGGCGGCGCGGTGCTGTACGCCAACGAACCCGCCCGGCGGCTGCACCGGAGCGGGGGCGATGCGGGGGAAGAAGACAGCGCGGGGGAAGGAAGCGATGACGACTATGGGACGGGCGGGACGAGCGGGGCGGGCGGGACGAGCGAATCGGGCAACACGGGCAGCGCCGCACCCGCCCACGGCTGGCGGCATCAGGAAGTGCCCCCCGTGCCCATGGACGGCGCGCCGGTGCGCGAAAGCCGCACCCGCATCACCCTGCCGGACGGCGCGGGCATTCGCCAGATAAGCTGGACCTGCGTGGCCGTGCCCCTGCCCCTGCGCGGATGGGAAGACGGACAGGCGGACACCGGCCCTGCCCCCTGCCCCACCGGACATGCCGGACATGCCGCGCATGCCGGTCAGGCCGCGCATGCCGGTCAGGCCGCGCACATCACCAGCCCAAGCCCCCGCCACCTTCACGCCGCGTATCTGGCCTGGGGCCGGTTGCGCACCACCGAGGGCGGACAGGAGATGGGCTTCACCATCCAGCCCAACGGGGTCATCCAGGCGGTAAGCCCGGCGCTGTGCGCCATCTGCGGCTACACGCGGGACGAACTGGTGGGCCGATCCGCGCGGGAGTTCTACTTCACCTCCACGGCGCGCAAGCGCATCGTCAGCCAGCTGATCAAGCGGGCAGAGGTGGAAAACGGCGAGGTCACCCTGCGCCGCAAGGACGGTTCGCCCCTCACCCTGTGGTACACGGCGGAATCCATCCGCGACGCAGCGGGCCGCATGGTGGCTTACAGCGGCTACTTTCAGGAGCGGCCGTTCGCCTTTTCATCCAAGCTGGCCAGCGATTTTTCGCGCGTGGTGGACGCCCTGCCCGGCCTTGCCTGGGTGTGCGGACGCGACCTGCGCATCGTGGCCGTCAACGACGCCTACCTTGCCGCCTACCGCCGCACACGCGACGAGGTGATGGGCCGCACCGAATACGACTTTCTGCCGCCGGAACTGGCCCGCTACCCCGTGGAGGCGGCGCTGAAGGTGTTCGAGGAAAAGCAGGAACTGGAACACCCGGCGGTGCCACACCTGCTGGACCCGTCGGTGTGGTACCGGGTGATCCGGCGGCCCATCTTCGACGACAACCGGCAAGAGGTCATCGGCCTGCTGGGCATTGCGCAGGACATTTCCGCCAAGGTAGTGCAGGAAAACGCCTTCATCGAGCAGTTGCACGCCCACCACGGCGACGTGGTGGTGGTGACCGACGACCAGGGGCGGATACTGCGGCGGTCTCGCCAGACGCTGACCCCGGCCATCTTCGGGCGGCAGGAACCGTACGACGCCTACACCCTGGACATGGGGCCGGTGCTGGACCTGCTGCACGCGGACGACCTGCCCGCCGTGCGCCAGGCCCTGCTGCGGGCCATGCGCGAACACCGCGAACAGCACTTCGAATGCCGCATCCGCAACCTGTCGGGCAGCTATTCCACGGTGCACGCCCGGCTGGTGTACAACGACACCATCTACGGCGAACCGCGCGTGTACGTGGTGGCGCGCGACGTATCCGGCGAGGTGGGGCTGCGTCAGGCCCCCATGGTGCTGGAACGCCTGAAGGAGGCGGCTGGGGCGCGCACCGACCGGGAACTGGCGCTGTTCCTGAACGTGTCGGCGGCGTCCATCTCCAACGCGCGCAAGAACGGGCGCATTCCGCCGGACTGGCTCATTGATGCGGGGCTACGGACGGGAAGGTCTATTGACTGGCTGGTGCGGGGCGTTGCGGGGGGAGGGTAACGCCCCGACTACCCTTTAAAACCAGGAAAGAGGTCAAATCTCATGGCTCGTACAAGGTCATCAACAGCATCACGAGGCGAATTCGGCGGTGCCTTGGTTACTATGTCCAAGGCCCGTATCACTTCCAAGCTTCCACAAAGACGAATCCGCTCTATCGCAGCCGTTCTCGCCCATATGGCTTCTTGAGGCTTCATTGTTTGCGAGCGCGCAGCTATATCAAGAAAACTGACATAGGCTTCGCGCTTTTCCTCAAACATCCTCCGCGCAACACTCTTCTTGTTATCGAAATATTCCTTAATTAACAGCGTCAGAACACTACCGACACCAAGACCACCGAACACGCCAAGCACATTGGAAAATTCCATCGATATGCCTCTCGTTCGCTTTTGATCCTGCCCATACATAAATAAAGACGCCGGCCTGTAGACTTGCCACAGGCACGGCGTACCAATATCAACATTTCTGGCGGAAGGGGAGGGATTCGAACCCCCGGTGGGGTTCCCCCCACAACGGTTTTCAAGACCGCCGCAATAAACCGGACTCTGCCACCCTTCCGCAGGTGGTGCGGGGCAGGCCGTACCAGAACCGATACGCCACTACCCTGCCTTGCCGGGCGGTTATGCCCTGACCGCCCGTGGCGGTCAAGCTGGCGAGGTCGCACATGCCTGCGGCATGAAAATGTCCGTCCGGCGTGGCATCCTCTCGGCGGCCTTGCGGCCCTGGCATCCGCCCCCGTCGCCCGGCCCTGCTATCCCGGTCGCGGGCCACGCCCCATCGCCCTGCCGCCTGTCTGCTACCCAGCCCCGGCTCTGCGCCGACACACCCCTCGTCATCCGCTATCCGCTCTCGCGTCCGCCGCTACCCGGCCCCGCTCCCCGCGCCCGTCGCCCCGCCTCGGCGGCACTTCTGGATGTGCTTCAGCAGCAGGCTGCGCAGGTTGTCGGAATTGATGGGCTTGCCGATGTAGTCGTCCATGCCCGCTTCCAGAAACTGTTCGCGGTCGCCCTTCATGGCGTGGGCGGTCATGGCGATGATGGGCACGCTGCTGCTGGTGGCCATGCCCTGCGCCTTGCGCACCATGCGCGTGGCCTCCATGCCGTCCATCACCGGCATGGCGATGTCCATCAGCACAAGGTCGAATTCCTGCCTGCGCAGCGCGGGCACCACTTCGCTGCCGTCCGTCACGGACTGCACCTCGTAGCCCTGCTTCTGCAAAAATTTTTCGATGAACATCAGGTTCATGGGGTGGTCTTCCGCCACCAGGATGCGCGCCCGGCACTGCGGCTCCGGCGTCTGCACCGGCGTGCGGGCGGCTTCCTCGCCTTCCAGTCGCGCCGTTTCGAAGCGGGCGGTGAAGAGGAAGGTGCTGCCCTGCCCCGGCGCGCTTTCCACGCGGATGTCCCCGCCCATGAGCAGCGACAGCCGCTTGCAGATGGCCAGCCCAAGGCCGGTGCCCTTGTGGCGGCGCGACAGCGAACCATCGGCCTGCACGAACCGCTCGAAGATGTGTTCGCGGTGCTTGTCCAGAATGCCGGGGCCGGAGTCGGTAACGGAAAATTCCAGCATCACCGATTCGGGCGTGGCATCCACGGCGCGCACGGCAAGGGATACGCGGCCCGCCTCGGTGAACTTCAGCGCGTTGTCCAGCAGGTTCACCAGCACCTGGCGCAGCCGCATGGGGTCGCCCACCAGGCCGTCGGGCACGTCTTCCGGCACAAGGAAGGCGAAGCCCAGGCCCTTTTCCTCGGCCCGGTGCACGAACATGGTGTGCAGGGTGGACAGGCGCTTGCGCAGGCGGAACACCTGGCTGTCCAGTTCCACCATGCCCGCCTCTATCTTGGAGAAGTCGAGAATGTCGTTGATGAGCGCCAGCAGCGATTCGGCGGAATTCTGCGCCGCCTCCAGGTATTCGCGCTGCTCCTCGTCCAGCGGGGTGTCCAGCGCAAGGTCGAGCATGCCGAGCACCCCGTTCATGGGGGTGCGTATCTCGTGGCTCATGGATGCCAGAAATTCGCTCTTGGCCTTGTCCGCCGCCTCGGCGGCCTCCTTGGCCACGCGCAGTTCGCGTTCCATGCGGCGGGTTTCGGTCACGTCGCGCACGTATTCCGCCACCATGGCCACCTGCCCGGCCGCGTTGCGCACCGGAAACACGGTGATGGACCGGAAGGTGCGCAGGTCCGGGTTGTACAGCTCGATGACCTTCTGGCGGCCGGTGTCGAACACCTCGGCTATCTGGCAGGCATCGCACGATTTCTCGCCCCGGAAGTAGCAGCCGAAGCAGCTTCTGCCGTGCTGCTCGCCGCCCTGGGTCTCCCAGCGCACGTTGTCGCCCTGCCAGTTGCTGAACACCACCTGCTCCGCGCGGTCGTGCACGGTCAGCAGGTCGGGGATCGAGGTCAGGATGTCGCGCAGCGTGCGTTCGGCCGCAAGCGCCGCGTCGCGCTCGGCCCGCAGCCTTGCGATTTCCGCCTCCAGCGCGGCCTCGCGCGCCGCTCCGGCTTCATCGAACACCATCCCCATCCCCTGTGCGGGCGCTTTCCACGCCGTCTCTTGCTCGCTCATGGCCAACCCGGAAAGTAAAAGCCCCGAAACATGTACCGCACCACAATTGCGCTCCCTTACCCCATTTCCGCGGACATGAGCAACGGTTTTGCCAATCCGCGCCCGTAACGCGCCGCGCGGCGCTGCGGCGGCCGCATGCCCGTGCGGCGCAAGGCGGGCATCGCCGGTCCGCCGTCTGGCGGCCATCGGACGCGCCCCGCACCGACACGGCGCGGGCAGCATCACCCCCCAACCCGCCGCCGCGCGGGTGCGCCTTTGGGCTTCAAAAAACCCGCGCGATTGGGTAAGCGCTTGGGGGATTCCACAGCACATCGGCACCGGAGGGTTCGTGCAGATCATCGAAACCGGCATTCCCGGCCTTCTTCGCCTTGAACCGCGCGTATTCCGCGACGAACGCGGCTTCTTTCTCGAAACCTACCGCCGCGAACTGTTCGAGCGCCTTGGCGTTGACGCCGGGTTCGTGCAGGACAACCACGCCCGGTCGGAACAGCCCGGCGTGCTGCGCGGCCTGCACTACCAGTTGCCGCCCGCCGCTCAGGCCAAGCTGGTGTGGGCCACGCGCGGCTCCGTCTACGACGTGGCCGTGGACCTGCGTGCGGGGTCGCCCACTTACGGCCAGTGGTACGGGTGCGAACTGAGCGAGCGCAACTTCGTACGGCTGTTCGTGCCGCGCGGCTTCGCCCACGGGTACATGACCCTCGAACCCGGCACCGAATTCCAGTACAAGGTCGATGCGTACTACGCCCCCGAGATGGAGGCGGGCATCGCCTGGGACGATCCGGACCTGGCCATCCCCTGGCCCGGCATCGCGCCCATTCTTTCGGAGAAGGACCGCTGCCTGCCCCGGCTGCGCGACCTTGCTTCGCCCTTCACCTTCGAGCCCGCCCCACAGGCAAGGCCCGCATGAGCATATCCCCCGCCAACCTCACCGCCGCCGTCGCCCATTCCCCGGCGGATGCCGCCGCAGCAGCGCTTGGCCGCTGCCACGCCATCATCCTGGCGGGCGGCTCGGGCACCCGGCTGTGGCCCCTTTCGCGCGCGCTGTTTCCCAAGCAGCTGCTGGCCCTGAACGGCGACCTTTCGCTGCTGCAACAGACGGTGCGCCGCGTGCTGTCGCTGTTCCCGCCAGAACGGGTGCACATCGTCACCAACGAGGAGCACGTGTTCGAGGTGCGGGCGCAGGCGCGCGCGCTGGACGAACGGCTCGATTCGCAGGTGCTGGCCGAACCCGTGGGCCGCAACACCCTGCCCGCCATCCTGCTGGGGCTGGACGCGGCCCTGCGCCACGCGGGCGCAGCCGAAAGCGACGCGCCCAACGGCGCGCAGGCCGATGACGCCCCCCTGCTGGCGGTGTTCCCGTCCGACCACCTGCTGCACGACGAGGGCCGCTGGCGCGCCGCGGTCACGCGCGGGGCCGGGCTGGCCGCAGAGGGCTGGTCCGTCACCTTCGGGGTGCCGCCCACCACGCCGGAAACGGGCTACGGCTATATCCGCCGGGGAGCCCCCCTGGCGGCCCCCGATGCCGCCGCGAAAGGCGCGGCCTTCGCCGTGGACGGCTTTGTGGAAAAGCCCGATCTGGAAACCGCGCGCGGCTTTCTGCGCCAGGGCATGCATTTCTGGAACAGCGGCATGTTCGTGTTCAACGGCGGCGTGCTGCTGGCCGCCGTGCAGCGCTTCCAACCCGCGCTGGACGCGTGGTGGGCGACCAGGCAGGACACCCCCCTGGCCCCGGCCATACCGCTTACGCACGGCTACTCCACCCTGCCGTCCATATCCATAGACTATGGCATCATGGAGCACGTGGACCGCATTGCCGTGGTGGAAGCCGACTTCGGCTGGGACGACCTGGGCAGCTGGGAGGCGCTGTACCGCCTGGGGGCCAAGGACGAGCGCGGCTGCGTGGTGCAGGGCGACACCCTGGCCATGGACTGCGACGACTGCCTGCTGCTTTCGCGCGGGGGCAAGCTGGTGGCCATCGGGCTTTCCGGCGTCATCGCCGTGCAGACCCGCGACGCCACCCTCATCTGCGCCAAGGACCAGGTGCAGCGGGTGAAAGACGTGGTGGAGCGCCTGAAGGCCGAAAAGAGCCCCCTGGTGGACGTGCACCTTACCGTGCGCCGCCCGTGGGGCAACTACACGGTGCTAGACGAGGGCCCCGGCCGCAAGGTGAAGCGCATAGAGGTAAACCCCGGCGCGCGCCTCTCATTGCAGATGCACCATCACCGCAGCGAGCACTGGGTGGTGGCCAAAGGGGCCGCGCTTGTGCAGGTTGGCAACGAGGAACGCACTTTGACGGAAAATGAGTGGGTGGACATCCCCAAAGCCACCCTTCATCGGTTAACCAATCCGGGGCGCATTCCTCTCGAACTCATCGAAATACAAAGCGGTCCGTATTTGGGCGAAGACGACATCGTCCGCTTTGACGACGTGTACGGACGCCGCAAGGAGGGCTGAGCGGCCGCTCAGGCGCTGTGGAATTTCACCTAGTTGCGCGAAATGGAAGCGGATTCGTGAAATATTTCACCTTGACAGGCTTTCAAACTGTCGCCTAGTAAGGTTGTCGTGGCAAGTGTGGGCATTCGTTATTCATCTCTCAAATCAGCTAATGAGGCGAAGGGTATGGAGGACAGGCAGTTAAACAGTTCAGGCTGCGGGACGGACGGCGGCAAATGCTGCGGCGGCGGCATCACACCGTTCCTCGTCGGCCTGGTCGTGTCGCTCATCTTCGGCTGGTGGGTGTTCCCGGACATGATCTACAGCAAGAAGGAACAACCGATACGCTTCAGCCACAAGGTGCACATGGAAGGCGCGGGCATGGAATGCAAGCAGTGTCACGTGCTGCGTGAGGACGGGACCTTCGCGGGTCTGCCCTCCACCGCCAGCTGTGCCGACTGCCATTCCGACGTCATGGGTTCCGACCCCGAGGAAGCCCGCTTCGTCAACGAGTACGTGAAAACCGGCAAGGAAGTTAAGTGGCTGGTCTACCAGATCCAGCCCGACAACGTCTTCTTCAGCCATGCCGCCCATTCCCTTGACGGCTGCAACCAGTGTCATGAATTCAAGGAATCGGAACTCTGCGCCCAGTGCCACCCCGACGTGGCCAATTCCGACAGCGCTCCGACCCACTTTGAAAACAAGCTGACCGGTTACAGCAAGCAAACCATGAAGATGTGGCAATGCGAACGCTGTCACGCCAATGAGAACCACTACGGCGTGACGAGCTCCAGCAATGCCTGCTTCGTCTGCCACAAGTAAAGGGGTGGTGCTATGGCTCTGGACAGAAGAGGTTTCCTGAAGTTCATCGGCGGCGCCACCGCGGGCATTCTCGCCACCCCCGTCGTCTGGAAAAGCCTGGACGACGTCTCCATCTGGACGCAGAACTGGTCGTGGATTCCGCGTAACATCGACGGCGCCAACTCCTACGTGCCCACCGTCAGCAAGCTGTGTCCGTCCGGTGTGGGCGTGCGGGTGCGGCTGGTTGACGGCCGCCCGGTGCGCGTGCTGACCAACAACGATCACCCCCTCGGCGGCGGCCTTTCGTCCATCGCCGCGGCGGAAGTGCAGCTGCTCTACAGCCCCTCCCGCATGAAGCGCCCGCTGAAGCGTACCGCCGACGGCGCGTACGTGGGCATCACCTGGGAAGAGGCCGAAACCATGCTGGTGGAAGGCCTGAAGAAGGCCAAGGGCGGCGACAAGCTTGCCGTCATCACCGGCGACGAAACCGGCACCATCAACGAACTGTTCACGGCGCTGGCCGCCGAGATGGGTTCGAAGTCCTGCTTCCTGATGCCCGGCGAGGCCCAGCCCGCCGCCAAGGCGTGGGAACTGATGGGCGGCGAAGGCCAGGTGGGCTACGACATCGAGAAGAGCGACTACGTGCTGGCCATCGGCGCCAACGTGCTCGAAACGTGGGGCCCGGTCATCCGCAACCGCCGCGCCTTCAAGGCGGGCCGCCCCCATGGCGAAACGCCTTCGGTGCGCTTCGCCTACGCGGGCCCGGTGCAGAACAACACCGCCGCCGGCGCGGACGTGTGGCTGCCCATCCGTCCCGGCGCCGAAACGGTGCTGGCCCTGGGCCTTGCCAACCTGCTGATCAAGGCGGGCGCATCCAGCCCCGCCGCCGACTTCGCCGACTTCAAGGCCCTGGCCGCGAAGTTCACCCCCGAACAGGTGGCGGCGCAGACCGGCGTGGACGCCAAGCGTCTTGCCGCCGTGGCCCAGGAACTGGCCAAGGCCAAGCGGCCGCTGGTCATCGCCGGGTCCGAGTTCGGCCAGGGCGGCGGCGCTGCCCCCGTGCTGGCGGGCCTTGCGCTGAACGCGCTGCTTGGCTCCATGAACCGCGAAGGCGGCATCCGCGCCCTGCCATACGCCCGCAAGGTGGTTCCTGCCGCCATGGACCGCAAGGCCCTGCTGCAGAACGACCTGGTGGGCTGGCTCGGCAAGGTGGCCTCCGGCAAGGCCGCGGCCCCGCAGGCGATTGTCTTCTACGAAGCCAACCCCGTCTACGCGCTGCCCCAGACCGACGCCATGAAGGCCACGCTGGCCAAGGTGCCCTTCAAGGTGGCCTTCACCAGTTTCCTCGACGAAACGGCCATGGCCTGCGACCTCGTGTTGCCGGTGCCCATGGGCCTTGAACGCTTCGACGACGTGGACACCCCCTACGGCTCCGGCCAGGTGGTGTACGCGCTTGCCGTGCCCGCGCTGGCTCCCCTGGTGGATGCCCGCCCGGCTGGCGACGTGGTTATCGGCATCGCGAAGAAGCTGGGCGCCGACCTTGGCGTCGCCGCCTTCGCCGACGCCCTGAAGGCCAAGGCCGAAGCCCGCGGCGCGAGCTTCACCGAGCCTTCGGCCACCAACGCGCACGTAAGCAGCGCAGTGCTGCCGGTCAACGGCATCGCCCTGCGCGCCGACGTACTTTCCAAGGCCATCGACGTGAAGGCCCCGGCCTTCCCCGTCGCCCTCGCCCCGGTCGCCAAGCTGAACGTGGGCACCAGCAAGACCGCCACCCCGCCCTTCAACACCAAGACCGTCCGCCGCTGGGAAATCCAGGGCGCGGACCTCTACGTGATGATGAATGGGGCCACGGCCGCCAAGCTGGGCCTGCAGAAGCACGACCGCATCGAGCTCTCGAACCCCGCCGGCAAGTTCACGGCGCGGGTGAACCTGTTCGAAGGCGTCATCAACGACACCGTGGCCGTGCCCGCCGGGCATGGGCACACCGCCTTCGACGAGTTCAGCAAGGGCAAGGGCGAAAACGTCATGCGCCTGCTCGCAGCTGGTGCGGAACCCGGCACGGGCCTTTCGGTCTGGAACAGCGCCGGCGTAAACATCGCCAAAGCATAAGGAACGTACGTCATGTCCTCATTCAAGGAATTCAAGATCAAGTGGGGAATGGCCATCGACCTGGACAAATGTACGGGTTGCGGCGCGTGCATGGTCGCCTGCCAGGCCGAGAACAACATCGCCCCCCAGCCGGACGCCAGCAACAAGCTGAAGTCGCTGAACTGGCTGGTCGTATACGAACTGACCAACGGCAAGCCCTTCCCCGAACATGAAGTGGCCTACCTGCCCCGCCCCTGCATGCAGTGCGGCAAGCCCTCGTGCGTGTCGGTGTGCCCCGTCATCGCCACCGACAAGAACGAGGAAGGCGGCATCGTCAGCCAGGTCTACCCCCGGTGCATCGGGTGCCGGTACTGCATGGCCTCTTGTCCCTACCATGCCCGGTACTTCAACTGGTTCGACCCGACCTGGCCCGAAGGCATGGACAAGACCCTCACCCCCGACGTGTCGGTGCGTCCGCGCGGCGTGGTGGAAAAGTGCTCGTTCTGCCACCACCGCTTCATGCAGGCCAAGGACAAGGCCCGCGTGGAAGGCCGTGACCCCAACGCGCTCAACGACGGCGACTACGTGACCTCGTGCACCGAGGCCTGCCCCAACGGGGCCATCGTGTTCGGCGACGTGAACAACCCCGCGCACAAGGTGCACGACCTCGTTAAGGGCAAGTACGCCTTCCGGCTGCTGGAGCGCCTGGGCACCGACCCGCAGGTGTACTACATCAGCCGTCGCGAGTGGGTGCGGCGCCTTGGCGACAACTATCTCGAAAACGAAAAGGTCAAAGGGTAGGGGGCGGCCATGGATAAGAACTACGACCTTCCCATCGACGCCGCGCTGTTCCCCGAAGGCTGCACGCGCTGCTCGCTGTCCAAGTTCCTGGTCTGGATCGCGGCCGTCATGGCCGTGTTCGGGTGGGGCCTGTACGCCGCGTACCGGGTTCTGGCCGAGGGCCTCGGCGTTACCGGGCTGGACGACTACTTCGGGTTCGGCCTGTGGATCACCTTCGACCTCGCGGTCATCGCGCTGGGCGCGGGCGCGTTCTTCACGGGCCTCTTGCGCTACATCCTGAACATCGACCCGCTGAAGAACATCATCAACCTCACGGTCATCGTGGGCTTTCTGTGCTACTCGGGCGCCATGCTCGTCCTGGTGCTCGACGTGGGCCAGCCGCTGCGCGCATGGTTCGGCTACTGGCACGCCAACGTGCACTCCATGCTGACGGAAGTGATCTTCTGCATCACCTGCTACTGCCTCGTGCTGGTCATCGAGTACGTCCCGCTGATCCTTGAGCAGAAGCAGCTGAACCGCAACAAGCTGGTGCATGCCATCGCCCACAACTTCCACCTGATGATGCCCCTCTTCGCGGGTATCGGCGCCTTCCTGTCCACGTTCCACCAGGGGTCGCTGGGCGGCATGTACGGCGTGCTCTTCGCCCGCCCGTACATCGCACGTGACGGCTTCTTCATCTGGCCCTGGACGTTCTTCCTGTACGTCCTCTCCGCCGTGGGCTCCGGGCCGGTGTTCACCGTGCTCGTGTGCACCATCATGGAAAAGATGTCCGGCAAGCAGCTGGTAAGCTGGGAGATCAAGAGCCTGATGGGCAAGATCGCCGGCACCATGCTGACCGTGTACATGGTCTTCAAGCTGGCGGACACCTGGGCGTGGGCCAACGACATCCTGCCCCGCTCCGGCCTGACCTTCGACCAGGTCTTCTACGGCTGGATCTACGGCAAGTGGCTGCTGTGGGCGGAACTGTTCGCCTGCGGCGTGCTGCCCGCCATCATCCTGATCGTGCCGTCCACGCGCAACAACCGCGCGCTGTTCTACACGGCGGCGATCCTGGACTGCATCGGCGTGACCATCAATCGCTACGTCATGACCGTGCAGGCCCTGGCCGCGCCGGTCATGCCCTTCGACAGCTGGGAAACCTACGCCCCCAACTGGGCGGAATGGGGCGCCAGCGCCATGATCATGGCCTACGCGGCCCTGATCCTGAGCCTGTCGTACCGCTACCTGCCGGTGTTCCCGCAGGAAGTGAAGCTGAACAAGTAGGCTCACGGCCGCAAGGCCATGCGCCACCGCCTTCCCGGGCGGGACAGGACAACCTGTCCCGCCTTTTTTCATGCCCACACGCCGTCCCGGATGCGCCGCCCACCTTGGCAGGGGGCGTGTTGCGGCGTATGCTGCGCCCCAGAATGGAAAAATCCCGACACGGCGGGGGCGGCGCGTCCCCTTCTTTCTCCGGCACGCAGCCCCCTTCTGCCCTGGCGTCTGGTCCGGCTTCCGGGTCGGTGCCCGGCCCAGCGTCTGGCCAGTCACCCGGCCATGCTCCCGGCCAGACGCCACCGGCCCGCTCCGGCTCCGCCCGGTGGGCCGTGGCCCGCGACGTGGCGCAGTACTGCTGCGTCATGGGGGCGCTGGCCTGGGTTACCCTGCGCGGCACCGCCGCCTCGGGCTATGTCTGGCAATGGAACCGGCTGTGGCGGCACCTGTACACGGTCTCGGCCGACGGCGCATTCCGCGCCGGGCCGCTGCTGGAAGGTCTTGGGGTGACGTTGCGGATTGTGGCGGCCAGCCTTGCCTTGGCGCTGCTGGCGGGGCTGCTGGCGGCGCTGCTGCGCCAGTCCGGGTCGCGCGTGGGCCGGGCGCTGGCCGTGGGCTACGTGGAAACGGTGCGCAACACCCCGCTGCTCATCCAGCTGTTCGTGGTCTATTTCGTGTTCGCGCCCATGCTGGGCATGGGCCGCTACACGGCCGGGGTGCTGGCCCTTTCGCTGTTCGAGGGGGCGTACATCGCCGAAATCCTGCGGGCGGGCATATTTTCCGTGCCCATCGGGCAGTGGGAGGCCGCGCGCAGCCTTGGCATGGACGTGCCCGGAACCTATATGGAGGTGGTGTTGCCCCAGGCGGCCCGCACCGCCCTGCCCCCCCTGACCGGACAACTGGTCTCGCTGGTCAAGGACTCGTCCCTCGTCAGCACCATCGCCCTGCACGACCTGGCCATGCAGGCCCAGGCGGTGGCCGCCGACACGTTTCTGGTGTTCGAGGTATGGTTCCTCGTGGCGGGCATGTACCTTGCCCTCACGCTGGCCCTTTCGGCCTTGGCGCAGTTGCTGGAACGGCGTCTGCGCTACGAATTCTGACGCGTCCGGAACAACGCCCGCACGGACCGGGCCCGGCCGGACGCGGCCAGGCCGCCGCCCATGGCACTGCCCACGCACGACCACGCGGCGGCCACGCAACGGAGGCACACCATGCATATGTCCACTTCCCCCACCCGGCTCCACGGCCCGGCCGCCCTGCGGCCCGTGCTGGCGGCCATCCTGCTGCTGGCGGCTTTGCTGGCGACGCACGCCCATGCCTGGGCCGCCGACGCATCCGTGCGCCAGAAACTGTCCGAGGAAAGCGTCATCGCCGACGTGCTTGAACGCGGCGTGCTGCGCGTGGGCTTTTCCACCTTCGTGCCGTGGGCCATGCAGGACAAGACCGGCAAGTTCATCGGCTTCGAGGTGGACGTGGCCACCCGCCTGGCCGAGGACCTGGGCGTGAAGGTGGAATTCGTACCCACCAAGTGGTCGGGCATCATCCCCGCCCTGCTCACCGGCAAGTTCGACGTGATCATCGGCGGCATGAGCGTGAAGCCGGACCGCAATCTGAAAGTGAATTTCACCGTGCCCTACGATTACGCGGGCATGGCCCTGATGGCCAACCGCGCCACGGCCAGGGGCTTCGCCACCCTGGATGACTTCGACAAGCCGGAAGTGACCATTGCCGCGCGCACCGGCAGCACCGCCGCGGCGGCGGTGAAGAAACGCCTGCCCAGGGCCACCCTGCGCCTGTTCGACGACGAGGCCCCGGCCATCCAGGAAGTGCTGGCCGGCCGCGCCCACGCCATGGTTTCCAGCGCGCCGCTGCCCGCCTTCGAGGTGCTGAAGAACCCGGACAAGCTGTTCCTGCCCGTGCCCGGCACGTTCACCAGCGAACCGGTGGGCTTTGCCGTGCGCAAGGGCGACGTGGATACCCTGAACGTGTTCGACAACTGGATACGCCTGGTGGAGGCCGAAGGCTGGCTGAAGGAGCGCAAGCATTACTGGTTCGAGACCAACGAGTGGGAGGCGCGGCTGAAGTAGCCGCCACGCGGCGACGCGCGCAGCCAGACGCGGCCGCCCCGGTCATCGTTCGCGTCGCGCCGGGCTCCCATGGGGGTCCGGGCGGCGCGCCCCCCCCCCGTTCCGCCGATGGCGTCCCGCCCCGCCGAGGCGCGGGCCGCGCCCGGCAGCCGCCAGCCGCGGTCAGGAGTTGCATGGTCCCCAAGCCGTTTCCCGCCCTGCCGCCGGAACACAATGTACCGGCCTTTCCCCCGCGAGACGGCGACGGCACGCGGCGGTCCCGCGCGTCCGGTGCGTCAGGCTCCGACGGCGCTCCCCCGGCCGTGGAGGACTTTCTGTCGCCCGCCGCCGCGCTGCGGGTGGACATGGCCCTGCTGGCGCTGCTGCTGGCCGCCGGGGCATGGCTGGTCTGGCGGGGGGCTGGACAGCTGGACTACCGTTGGAACTGGGACCTGGTGGGTCAATACCTGCTCCGCCACGACACGGAGCAGGGGGCGCAGGCAGGCTGGGTGCCCGGCATGCTGGCGCAGGGGTTGCTGGTCACGCTGCGCCTGGGCCTGTGGTCCACGCTGCTGGCGCTGGCCATCGGCACGGGCATGGGCCTGTTGCGGGCCAGCCCGCGCCTGTTCCGGCGCATGGTGGCGCGCACCTATGTGGAAGGGGTGCGCAATCTGCCGCCGCTAGTGCTGGTGTTCATCTTTCACTTCTTCGTGAGTTCCCAGTTGGGCGCGCTGGCAGCCCCCCTGGTCTCCCTGATAGGGGACGCGACCGCGCTGCTGCCCCCCGCCGCCCTGACCTGGCTGGCCAGTGCCTCGGCCGTGCTGCTGGCCCCGCCCGACCAGTTGCCGGTGTTCCTTTCCGGGGTGGTCATCCTGGGGCTGTACGAGGGGGCCTACATCACCGAAATCGTGCGCGCCGGGCTGGAAGGCGTGGGGCGCGGCCAGTGGGAGGCTTCCGCATCCATGGGCCTTACCCGCCGCCAGCAACTGCGCCACGTCATCCTGCCGCAGGCCTTCCGGCTGATCATCCCCCCGCTGGCCGGGCAGTTCATCTCCACCATCAAGGATTCCGCGATCCTGTCGGTAATCTCCATCCGCGAACTGACCTTCCAGGGCATGGAACTGATGGCCGCCACCTACCTGACCTTCGAAATCTGGCTCACGGTGGCGGCCCTGTACCTGATGCTGACCGTCGCCTGCTCGCTGGCGGCGCGGCACGTGGAACGCCGACTGCGCCGGACCATGTAGCCTCCGGCCGCCGCTCGCCCCCTTCCGGCGGGCTACGCCATTTCCCTGCTTACCCCGGCGGCCGGAATTTCTCCTTCTTCCGCGCCTTCTTCCGCGCCCTCTTCCGTGCCAGCGTCCATCCCGGCACGGGACGCAGCCGCATCCGGCACGAGCGGCGCTCGCCCCCCGGCGCCCTCCCCGTCCCCGTCAACGAACCGGGCCAGCACCCGGCGCAACACGGCCGCGTCCACCGGCTTCTCCACGTAGTCGTCCATGCCTGCCGCCAACAGCCGCTCGCGGTCGCCGTCCATGGCATAGGCGGTCAGTGCGATGACCGGCACATGCGGCCCTCCGGCCAGGTCGGTGGATGCCCGGATGGCCGCCGTGGCCTGCATGCCATCCATGACCGGCATCTGCACGTCCATCAGCACCGCGTCGAACCGCTCCGTCCGCAACGCCGCCAGCGCCGCCGCGCCGTCGCCCACGGCCAGCGCCTGGTAGCCCATCTTTTCCAACAGCCAGGTCACCGTCAGCCGGTTCACGTGATCGTCCTCGGCCAGCAGCAGGCGACCGCCGGAAACGGCCGTTCCGGTCAGCCCTCCTTCCTCCGTTCCGGACCGGGGGGCCCCCTCCGCCGTTGCGGCGGGCACGCGCAACGTGAGCGTGGTGCCCTCCCCCTCCACGCTGGTCATGGACACCACACCGCCCATCAGGGCCATGATGCGCCGCACGATGGACAGCCCCAGGCCCGCCCCGCCGTGCCTGCGCGACGCGGCATCCTCCACCTGGGTGAACGGCTCGAAGATAGTGGCCAGCATGGATTCGGGAATGCCTATGCCGGTATCCCGCACCTCGATGACCAGCATGCCGGACGTGCCCGACTTGCCGGGCATGCCGGAACTGGTACCGACGCCGGGATTGTTGGTCGGGCCTTCGCCGTCATCGCCGTCCTTGCCGCCCGGGCCGCCCGGGCCGCCCGGGCCGGGCGCGGGCCGTGCCGCCCCCGTTTCATGCCGCGCCTGCAGCAGCACCCGCCCCACGTCGGTGAACTTCACGGAGTTGCCCACCACGTTCAGCAACATCTGGCGGATGCGCAGCGGGTCGCCCATCAGGCTCGGCGGCACCCCTTCCACAGCCGCCTCCAGCAGGATGCCCTTGCGGTCGGCCTCTGGCCGCAGCACGGCCAGCACTTCGCGCGCCAAGGCCGCGAAGTCGAACGGCTCCTCGCGGATGACCAGCCTGCCCGATTCCACCTTGGCCAGGTCCAGCAGATCGCCCAGCAGGCGCGTCAGGTTGCTGCCCGCAGCGTGGGCCACCTGCACGTACCCGCGCTGCTCGGGGTCCAGGGGGGTGGCGTCCAGCAGTTGCAGCATGCCGAGCACCCCGTTCATGGGGGTGCGCAGTTCGTGGCTCATGTTGGCGAGGAAGGCGCTTTTGGCCTTGGTGGCGGTTTCCGCCGCCTCGCGCGCCTGGATCAGTTCGCGCTCGGCGCGCTTCCGCTCGGTGATGTCCATGCCGTAGATGTTGACGTAGCCGCCGTCGGCGATGGGGTTCACGGTCATGGCGTAAACACGCCCGCTGCATTCGACCTCGAAGGTCTGCATGACCCAGGTGCGCAGCGCCTCGGCCACGAATTCCACGAACTGGGCGGGAAAGGGCCGCCCCACCTCGGCCCCGAAACAGTCGAGAAAGGCGCCGCTGGATTTGTTGGCATGCAGCAGCACCAGGTTCGGGTCCACGCGCATGACGGGGTGCGGATTCTCGCCCGGAAAGCGGGCCAGGTCGCGGATCTCGCGTTCCGCCCGCAGCCGTTCGCCGATGTCGCGCACGAAGACCAGCGCCCCGTCCTGCGTCCCCATGCGGAAGGGGACGGCGGATGTCTCTGCGTCCACGATGACGCCGTCCCTGCGCCGGATGCGCACATGCCCCTGCGCCACCGCGCGGCGCTCCTGGTTCAGCAGGCGGATGCGCTCGGCCACCCTGTCGCGGTCGCCGGGGTGGATGAACTCCAGCACGCCCCGCCCCATGATCTCCTTGGGGTCGTCCACCCCGAACAGCGCCAGGGCGGCCGGATTGGCGTAGGCGAACCGGCCCTCCTTCTGCAGGAATATGGCCTCGGGCGCGTTCTCCACCACCAGCCGGAAACGCGCTTCGCTTTCCGCCAACCGGCGCTCCGAGGTCTTGCGGTCCTGAATGTCCTCGACCACCGAGATGAAATAGTCTGGCGCGCCATCCGGCTTGCGCACCAGCGCCACGGTCAGGTTTACCCACACCGGCTCGCCGCCCTTGCGCAGGTACCGCTTTTCCAGGGTGTAGGTGTCGATCTCGCCATCCAGCACCCGGCGCATCTGCGCGAGGTCGGTGTCGAGGTGCTCGGGGTGGGTGATGTCCTGAAAACTCAGCGCAAGCAGTTCCTCCGCGCTGTAGCCCACGATGGCGCACAGCTTGCCGTTGACGCGCAGCCAGTGTCCATCCGGGGCCACCATGGCGATGCCCACGGCCGCCTGCTCGAAGGTGGCGCGAAACCGCGCCTCAAGCTCATCCAGTTCCGCCTTGTGGCGGGCCCGTTCCTTGAGCTGGCCCTGCACGTTGGCCAGCAGTTCCCCCGCCGTGAAGGGCTTCTGGATGAAGCCCTGCACCACCCCGCGCAACAGGTGCGCGCGCAGTTCGTCATCGGCCTTGGCGGTCAGCATCAGCACCGGCACGTCGGCCATTCCGGGGTAGCGGCGCATCTGTTCCACCATGCGCCTGCCGTCCACGCGGGGCATCATCACGTCGCACACGATGAGGTCGGGCCGCAGGTCCAGCGCCTTGCGCAGCCCCTCCTCGCCGTCGTAGGCCCTGGCCACGTCATACTGCGGCCGCAGGATGCCCGCGATGTGATCGTTCATGTCGTGGTTGTCCTCCACCACCAGCACCAACGCGCCGCCGCGCCTGGCAGGCGGGGCATCCGCCTCGGCCGTCGCCACGCCGGTCCACCCCGCCACGGAGGCATGCAGGGCCGCGGAAACCCCCGGCGAATCCGCCGCTGCCACCTCGGCGTCCGGCGGAGCGGCGAGCGGCAGCCGCACCCGGAACAGCGCCCCCCCTTCCGCGCCCTGCCCCACGCTTGCCTGCCCGCCGTGCAGTTCCGAAAATTCCTTGACGATGGCGAGACCAAGCCCCGTCCCGCCATGCAGCCCCCGCTCACCTTCCCCGCTCTGCTGGAACCTCTCGAAGACGGCGCTGCGCAGGCTTTCCGGAACCCCCGGACCATCGTCGCTCACCGCAAGCATCGCCTGGCCGTCGCCCAGTTCGAGCGATACGGCCACGCTGCCGCCGTCCGGCGTGAACTTGAAGGCGTTGGCGAGCAGGTTGAGCAGGATGCGGCGGAACTTGTCCGGGTCCACCTGCGCGTGCAGACGCAGCGGCACCTGCACCGCGTACCGCATGCCCCGCTGGGCGGCCATGGTTTCGAAGTAGGCGCAGGTGGAGCGCACCAGGGCCGCGAGATCGACCTCGGCGTAGCGCATCAGCATGGAACCGGCGTCGACGCGCGAGAGGTCGAGCAGGTCGTCCACGTGGCGGTGCAGCAGCCGGGCGTTGCGCATCATGGTTCCGAACAGGCGCTGGCGGTCGTCGTCCTCGGGCGTTTCGCCCAGCAGGCGTTCCAGCGGGCCCAGCAACAGCGTGAGCGGCGTGCGCAATTCGTGGCTGATGTTGGCGAAGAAGCGGGTCTTCAGCGCGTCGAGTTCGCGCGTCTTCTCGTACAGGGTGGCCAGTTCGGCGTTGGCCTCCACGAGGCTGGTGTTGGCCTCGCGCAGGTGGTCATGCGCGGCGCGCTGCGCCTCCAGGGCCTTGGCGGCCCGGTGGGTGGATTCGCGCAGCCGCTGCTGGAACAGGCTGAACAGAAACCCCATGAACATGAACATGACCACGGCGACCAGGCTCATGGGCTCCGGCACGGCGAAGGAGAGCACGGGCGGAATGAAGAAGAACACCACGAAGCCCGCCGAAAGCACGGTGGCCATGATGCCCCCGGCCATGCCCCCCACCCAGGAACTGAAGAATACCGCCGGGTAGAACAGAAACCACACATAGGGCCTGATGTAGGGCCACAGCGCCCACTGCAGGGCGAGGGCCGCAAGCGGAATGGCCAGGGCCGCCAGCAGCCCGTACGGCGACACGGGAGGGGCTTTGCCGAATGACGGCGTGATGCCGGGTTCGGAGGGGGAACCGGGAACAGGCGGAGCGGCGGATGGCGTGACGGACATCGGGCCTCCTTCGGGCGGCAATGCCCGAAGCTAGCCCCCGGAAAATCGGTCCACAATTATTACTCTGCCGGTCTGGCCATGCCCGCGCGCATGACCGCGCACGCCGCATGGCGGCGCGGCTGGCGCAAGGGACGGCAGGAAGGAATGCCGTGGCAAACTCGGCGGGGAACGCTGCGGAAACCGCAGGCAGGCGGCGGCTACCGGGCGGCCGACACCGTGCCCCCGCCCGTCCCGGCGGCCTGCCCGTCCGGGTGCTTGGCCCTGGGGGCGTCGGCAGTGCCGGGCTTGGCCGGTGCGGCGGGCTTCGCGGGGGCCGTGGATATCTTTACGGGGGCCGACTTCGTCTTGGCAGAGGCCGACTGCGTCTTGGCCGGGGCGGCCTGGGCGGGCTTGCCCGCCACCTTGTCCGCCAGGGCCAGGATGGTGTTGGCGTAGGCCGCGCTGTTGTTGTAGCGCTTCAGCACGTTGTAGCGCGCGTCACGCCGCATGCCGGGCTGCCAGCCGTGCCTGTCGAGATAGTTGGACAGGCTGAACACCGCGTCGCCCACCGAATACAGGTCCACCTTGCCGTCGCCGTCGCCGTCCACCCCGTAGGCCGGAATGTTGGTGGGCATGAACTGGCATATGCCCACTGCCCCGTAGATGGAGCCGGGCATGGTCAGCGGGTCCTGCCCCAGCGCGTCGGCGTGGCGGATGAGGGCCTTCAGTTCCTCGTAGGCCCAGTCCGACTTCTGGCGCATGCGCAGCGAAATCCAGTCCAGGTTGGCGTTCGCGCCGGGCAGCGCGGCGATGTAGCCGGGCACCATGTCCGGCCTGTCGGCCGCCGCCATGGAGGCCAGGTTGCGGAAGGCGTTGCCCTTGCCAAGGGCCGTGCCCAGGCGCGTCTCTACGAACAGCAGCGACACGGCCACCTCGCGCGGCACGCCGAAGCGCGATTCCGCCAGCGAGAACCAGCGTGCGTTGTCGGCCAGGAAGGCGCGACACCTGGCCGCGTTTTCCTCGGTGACCACGCCGGGGTACATGGGCGGACGCGCGGGCTTGGGCTTCTGCCCGGGCGGCGTGGGCTGCGGCTCGGGCCGCAGGAACTTGGTGGTGTACAGTTCCTTGACCTTGCGGCCCATGGGGTCTGGCGAAACCTCGTCGCCCAGCCGGGCGAACAGGGCGTCCACCCTGCCGCCGGACACGCCGTCCGATGCCAGCCGCCCCAGCAGGGGGCTCCAGCAGGCGGCGGGGCTGCCGGGGGCGTGGGACGCGCCGGTGGCGGAGGCTGCGGATTCCACGCGCACCTCGCCGACGGCTGGCGGCGTGGCCGCGCTTTCGGAAACGGTGGGGGCGGACGCCTGGCGGGTGCCGCTGCACCCCGTCAGCAGCAGGGCGCACAGCGTGGCGGAAGCCAGCGCGCGCCATGCCGCGCGAAGACGGCGGCCCCCGGTGGTGGACGCACTGTCCCTCGTGTCCGCTACATGGGCAGCTTGGGGCGCGCACCGCTCGCGCGGCGCGCGATTGCCTGCATCGGGCCCGGTCTGATACGCTTGCATGGGGCCATGGTACGAACAGTCCCGGCTCATGGCAAGAGGCTGCCCGCAACCCACAGGAGGCCGGATGCACGGACATACCCTGCGCGACCGCGCCCGTCGCGTGCGGCGCTACGTGACCAGCGACGTATGGCTGGAACGCGCGGAAACCGGGCCGCCCGCCCGGCGCGGCGTGATCTGGATGGTGCGGCGCGCCTTTCTGGCGGCACTGGGCTTCGTGGACGACCAGTGCCTGCTGCGCGCCTCGGCCCTGACCATGACCTTCGTGCTGTCCATGGTGCCCTTTCTGGCCGTGATCTTTTCCATCACCAAGGGGCTCGGCGTGCAAAACGCCGAGGTCACCCAGATGTTCCTGCTGCGGCTTGCCGCAGGCAACCAGGACACGGTGACGCGTATCGTCGAATACGTCGAGCGCACCAGCGCGGGCCGCATGGGCGCGGTGAGCGCCGCCTTTCTGCTGGTGACGGCGGGCATGCTGATGGCCAACATCGAGCGCTCGTTCAATGCCATCTGGAAGGTGCGGCGGGGCCGCAGCCCGTGGCGCAAGTTCACCGATTTCTTCTCGGTGATGCTGGTCTGCCCGCTGCTGATGGGCGCTGCGGTCACCCTTGGGGCCTCCCTACGGCGCGCCGACGTGATGGGACGGCTGCTGGAGGTGGCCCCGGTGGGCGAGGCGTACCTGCTGCTGCTCAGGCTGCTGCCGCTGTTCATGGTCTTCGTGGTGCTGCTGTTCCTGTACTCGTACATTCCCAACACCAAAGTGCGGCCGCGCGCGGCCATGGCCGGGGCGCTGCTGGCGGCGCTGGCCTGGCAGGGCGCGGAATCGGCCTACATGCTCTGGCAGGCCCGCTTCGCCGGGTACGGGCTGATTTACGGCAGCTTCGCCCAGGTGCCGCTGTTCCTGATGTGGCTGTACGTCTCGTGGGCGGTGGTGCTGTTCGGCGTCGAGGTATGCCACGCGGTGCAGAACGCGCCCACCTTCGAAAAGCACCTGCGGGCCGGACGGGTGAGCCGCCTCGAGCGCGACCGGCTGGCCGTGCTGGCCATGCTGCTGCTCACCCGCGCCTTCGTGCGCGGCACGGGCGCGGTGCCCGGCCACCGCATGGCCGCCCTGCTGGACGCCCCGGACCACGTGCTGGACGACGTGCTGGACCGCCTGGCCCGCGAGGCCATGGTGGTGCGGGTGTGCGAGGATTCCCCGGCCTGGGTGCTGGGCGCGCCGCCCGACAGCCTGCGCATCGCCGACGTGCTGCTGGCCCTGGCCGGGCGCACGCGCGGCGAGGGCGAGGAGCGGGTGGCCACGGCCTTCGAATTCATCAACGACACCATGGCCCGGCTGGCCGGAGACATGGCCGCCAGCCCGGCCAACCTGACCCTGCGCGCCTACCACGACACGGCCCTGCCCGACTGGTTCGACGCGGCCCCGGCCGACGCGGGGGGCGAGGAGCCTGGGGATGATGCGGACGATGGCGGCGACGGGGACGGCCCCGCCCTGCCCCAGGCCGGGTTCGATGCCGATGGGCTGCCCCCGTTGCCGCGCGGTCTGCCCGGCGGCGGCAGGGAATGACGCAGCGGGTACGGAAACGCGCCCCCGGCGCGCGGGTGCGCCGGGCGAGGCGACACGGGCGAGGCGCGGGAACGGACCTTGCGGAAAATGATGACGGCGCGGCGGGAAGCATCCCGCCGCGCCGTTTGTCGTTCCGTTGCTGTCGCCTTTGGTGGCCGGGGCTGGCACGCCGGTGCGTCCCACAGGCGTCGCAGTCGCCCTCGGGTGCGTCTCCGGCGGAGTGATCCCGAACCGCATGCAGCGTTTCCGCCGGACCCGGCGTCGCAGTCGCCGGGGTCCGTGGCCCGCTGGCAGGGACGGCGCGGGGGTTACGCCATGCCCACCTCCACGGTATTGCGGGGGCGGCCGTTTCCGCCGCCCGCATCATGGGCGGCGCGCCACTCCGCCAGCGCCTGCACGGTGAGCACGGGCATGTCCCGTTCCTCCGCGAAGGCCAGGATTTCCGGCAGGCGGGCCATGGTGCCGTCGGGGTTGGTCAGTTCGCACAGCACGCCGCAGGGGGCGAACCCGGCCAGGCGCATCAGGTCCACCGTGGCCTCGGTGTGGCCGCGCCGCTCCAGCACGCCGCCGGGGCGGGCGCGCAGCGGAAAGACGTGGCCGGGGCGGCGCAGGTGTTCCGGGCGCGCGCCGGAGGCCACGGCGGCGCGCACCGTGGCCACCCTGTCGGCGGCGGAAACGCCTGTGGTGACGCCCTCCGCCGCCTCGATGGTCACGGTGAAGGCCGTGCCGGTGCGGCTGGTGTTGCACGCCACCATGGGCGGCAGATCCAGCGCGTCGGCGTGGCCGTCCGTAAGGCACAGGCAGACGATGCCGCTGCCCTCGCGGATCAGCAGGGCCATCTGGGCCTCGGTCAGGGTTTCGGCGGCGAAGATCATGTCGCCTTCGTTCTCGCGGTCCTCGTCATCCACGACAAGAATGCCGCGCCCCGCGCGCAGTGCGTCCAGGGCCTGCTCGACTGTTGCCAGAGGGGCCAGGTGCGGCGGCGGAACGGGCCCGGCCTGCGGCACGGGCGTGATGGGGAGGCCGGGGGTTCCGGCCTGACGGGGAGAGGGGGACGGCTGATTCATGGCGCATCTCCTTGGCTGGAGGTCCAGAATCAGGGCGTGTGGAAACGCGGCGGAACGGCATGCCCCGCTGGCGCGCAACGCGCCGGTTCACGGGCCTTCGGTGCGCGCGTCGCAGTCGCGCCAGCCGGAAGGCACGCGGTCCGGCACGCCGCACGGCGGCCATGCCATCACGCGAAACGCCATGCCTCGACCGCACGCGGGATGCCCACGGGGTTGGCTGGCGTTACGCCGCTTCCTCTTTCATCCGGACTGTTACCGTCGGCCCCGGCATCTCACCGGGTCTGCTGACCCCGCTCCACGACGGAGCGGGCGCTCGCGGGCTCTCCGGCGCGGCATGGCCGCGCGGGAATACCGCCGGTGGGGACTTTCACCCCGCCCTGAGGATACGGGCCGGATGCTACATCCGGCGAGCGCGGCAGGCAAGGGGCAATCCGGGCCGGGCACGGCGGAGGGGCCGTGGGGAAACCGCGCGCGCTGGCCGCATGCGCCACGGGTGCGCGTGCGGGGACATGGGTAGGAACATGGGCGGGAACAGGGACGAAACGGGGACGGGCGCGCGAACCGAGGAATATCCCGAGCCGCGCGCCCGCACCGGAAAAGTCGAAAGCCTCCTGCGGGACGGGGGGGATGTCCATGCAGAAGGCTTCCGAAAGGGGGGATCTGAAGTAACACCCCGGAACCTCGGGCGGATGGGGGGGGATATCCGCCGGGTCCGGCACATCAGAGCCTGTGTCCGACTGCGGGGGTCGGGGGGGGACCGCCGATACGGCTTGTGTCCCGCAGTCGTCTTTTATTTTAGCAAGCTGCGTGCCAGGATGTGAACGATCACTAGCAGAAAAAAATACCGTTCAAAAACAGCGCATTGCATGGATGAAAAAGAATCCTGGCTCCCGCCATCATCCGGCGCGCAGCCCTACCGTGCGCAATCGCACGCGCGATTTCGCACGGTAGGGCGTTCCCGCACATATACGGAATGCACCCATACGAAAGGTAGGGCTGCGCGGAACCGAGCCGGACGCCCTCACCGCTACTTGGCCAGCCGCCTGTGCAGGGCAAACCGCGAAATGCCCAAATGGGCCGCCGCGCGGCTCTTGTTGCCGCCGAACCGTTCCACGGCCTTGCGCACCAGCGCGTCCACCAGCGCTTCCACGTCGAAGGGGGCATCGGGCAGGGTCAGGTTGCCGGGGTCCAGCCGCCACGCGCCGGGCTGGCCGTCGTTGCGCCGGACGGCCAGGGCCGACTCGCCGCTTGCGTCCTCGTCCAAAAAGCCCAGGTGGCGCGCGGTGAGCGCGGGACCGTCGTGCAGCAGCACGGCGCGCTCCACGGCGTTTTCCAGTTCGCGCACGTTGCCGGTCCACGGGTGGCGGCCCAGCAGGCGCAGGGCGTCGGGCGAGAGCGCGGTGAAGCGCTTCTTCTTGCGCACCGCCTCGCGCTGCAGGAACAGCCCGGCCAGCACGGGGATGTCCTCCGGCCGTTCGCGCAGGGGAGGAATGCGCAAATGCCCCACCCGCAGCCGGTGGTACAGGTCGCGCCGGAACTGCCCGGCCTCCACCATGGCCGAAAGGTCGCGGTTGCCCGCGCAGACCACCCGCGCCCGAAATTCGCGCCGCTTCACCCCGCCCAGCCGGTAGAAACCACGATCCTCCAGCACCCGCAGCAGCTTGGGCTGCAACGACAGGGGCATTTCCGCCACTTCGTCCAGGAACAGGGTGCCCCCGGCCGCCAGTTCCAGCTTGCCGGGCGCGCCCCCGGCGCGGCTGCCGGTGTAGGCCCCCGGCTCGTGCCCGAACAGTTCCGATTCGAACAGTTCATGGGGAATGGCCGCGCAGTTCAGGGCGATGAACGGGGCGTCGTTGCCCGATTCGCCGTAATGGATGAGCCGGGCCACCACTTCCTTGCCGGTGCCAGTTTCGCCCTCGATGAGCACGGGCACGGAAGGCTCGGCGTGGAACACCCGCGTTTCGTCCAGCAGCGCGGACATGGTGGGCGAGGCCGCCACGATCTCGCCGATGCCCGCCACCTGGCGCAACCGGGTGCGGGCCGATTCCAGCTCGCGCCGCAACGCGTCGGCCCGCTCCTCCACGGCCTCGTCGAGATGCTCGCGCAGCTCGCGGTTTTCCATGATCAGGGCCTGGTGCTCGGCGCAGCGCTCCACCACCGCCGCCAGTTCGCGGGCGTTGATGGGCTTGTTCAGGTAATCGTAGGCCCCGCGCCGCAGCGCCTCCACGGCGGTTTCCATGTCGCCGTGCCCGGTGATGAGCACCACGTCCGCCTCGACGGTGGAGGGGTCCTCCTTGAGGTGCGAGAGCAGCGTCAGCCCGTCCATGCCGGGCATGCGGATGTCGGTGATGATCAGCGGAAACCAGGTGGTGCGGGCCTCTGCCAGCGCGGCCAGCGGGTCTTCGAAGGGCGTGGGCTCGTGGCCCAGGTCGTGCAGGACGAGGCTGAGGCTCTGGAGGCTCGGCAGGTTGTCGTCGACGATGAGTATGCGCATGCGGGATGTCCTTTTGGCGCCTTGGTCTGCACCATGCTGTGCACCGGCGCGTGCGTCAGGGCGCGCCCCATGGCGCGCGCCGTGCCGCAAGCGATCCATCCCCCCGGTTCGCATCTGTTCCGTTTGCCCCGCCACCGGCCGACAACCGGCCGCAGGGGCACGCGGCCACGCTGGCCGCCAGCCGCGCCGCCCCCCGGCGGCGCGACGGTTGACATTCTGGGCCGGCTACACGCCGCCCGCGCCACCGCCGTGTTCCGGCAGCCCGGCGCCATCGCACCCAGCGCGGCCATGGCGACTGTCGCGGGTCCGCCCTTCCGCCTCGTCGCCGCCCCCCGGTGGCGAGGCCTGACGCAGGGCCAGGGTGAACGCGGCCCCGCTCATGGGCGGCACGCCGCCCGACACGGAAATCTCACCGCCCCACGACTCCACGAAGCTGTGCACGATGGCGAGGCCAAGGCCAAGGCCCTTGTGCGGATCCTTGGTGGTGAAGAAGGGGTCGAACACCCGTTCCTCCAGCCCTTGCAGGCCCGGCCCGTTGTCGGCCACGGTCAGCAGCACGCGCCCGGTCGGCGCTTCGCCGCCGGTGGGCGTGGCGTCCGCCCTCTCGGGCCTGTCAGGCTTGTCGGGCCGGTACGCCGCCTCGATGCGGATACGCCGGTCCGGGCCGTCCCCGGCATCCAGCGCGTGCATGGCGTTCACCACCAGGTTGATGACCACCTGCTCCAGTTGCACCGGGTTGGCGCGCACGGCGGGCAGGTCCGGCGGCAGGGCGCGTTCCACGGTCACCCGATGGGCCCGCAGTTGCGCCCCCACCAGGCTGAGCGCGCGGTCCACCGCCGCCTCCACCAGGGTAGGCGCCAGCGCCGCGTCGCCGTGGGCCACCAGCGCCCGCATGTGGTCGATGATGTCGCGGATGCGCGCCGCCTCGCCAAGGATCAGCGAAAGGCGCGCCAGCAGGGTTTCGCGTTCCGGGGCGCGGTCCTTTTCCGCCAGCATCTCCAGGCTGCCCGCATACAGTTGCAGGGCCGAAAGGGGCTGGTTGATCTCGTGGGCGATGCCCGCCGCCAGGGTGCCCATGGCCTCCAGCTTGCGGGCGCGTTGCAGCCGCTCTTCCACCCGCAGGCGGTCGGTTTCGTCCTCCAGCATGACGATGACCGAATCCACCCCCCCGTCGCCCGCCAGGATGGGGCACGAGGTCAGGCGGTACGAACGCCGCCCGCCGGAACGGGCCGTGGCCTCCAGTCGCCATTCGTGGGTCTGGCCGTCGCGGAAGGTGGCCAGGCACGCGCAGCCGGGGCAGCGGGCGTTGTCCTCGCCGCAGTGCTCGGCCAGCATGTGGCACAGCAGGCCGCCGGGCGCGGCAGATTCGCCGAACCATTCGCGCAGGCGCGGGTTGGACGCGGTGACGCCCAGCGCCCGGTCCAGCACGGCGATGCCCAGGGTCAGGTTGTCGGTGATGGAGCGATAGCGCCCCTCGCTGATGGACAACGCCTCCTGCGCGCGCACGCCGGAGGTGATGTCGATGCCCAGCTTAAGCACCAGGGGCGATCCATCCACGTCCTCGAAGGGGTAGGAATAGATGCGGAAGGCCGACCGGCGCTCCGGGCAGGCCCATTCGCACACGCACAGGGTGCGCGAATCGAACACGTCGAAGGGCGGGCACAGCGCGCAGGGATGGTTCTGGCCCCGGATCACCTCGTAGCAGGGGCGGCCCACGCCGGGGCCGAACAGTTGGCGAAAGCCCCGGTTCTCGTAGCGGATGGAATAGTCCGGCCCCAGCAGCACCACGTAGGCGGGCAGGCGATCCAGCAGGTTGAGCAGGCGGGTGCGTTCGGTCCAGGCCGGGGCCGGGCCTTCGCTGGACAGGGGGGTGGCCGTGAGCGTGGCGCAGAACAGCGGCGCTTCGTCGCCCGCGCGTGGCCCGCCGGGGGCACGCAGGGGGCGCGGGGTGACCAGCAGCTCCACCGGGGTGCCGTTTTCGCCGCGCAGCGACAGGGAATACGGGGTGGGCGCGCCGCCTGCCTGGCGATGCATCTCGCGCTCCAGCACGGAAAGATTGCCCGGCGAGGAAAGCTCGCCCACCAGGCGGGGCAGGAATTCCGCCATGGGCCAGCCGGTCTGGGGCAGGATGGCCGACGCGGCATACGAGAACGCGCCCGGCGCGGCGGCGTCCTGCGGATATGGAGAACCGGGCGGGAGTGCGGAACCGGGCGGTTCGGCGGACGGCGCCCCCGGAGAGGCCTGTGGCGGCCACGTGCCGGGGGTGTCGGCTATCTGGGCCAGCAGGGCGGCCACGGGCGGGGGAAGGCGGCGCGGAAGGCGCATCACCCGGTCTGACAACGGCAGCCCCGCCGTTGCCAGACCGGCAAGCCCATCGCCGGGCGGGACGGCTGCGCCAGGCACGTCACCAGGCACGTCACCGGGTACGTCACCGGGCACGTGCGGTGAAAGGGGCGCTTCATCCCCCGTGGAATGGGCGGGCGGTGCCGTATGATCGTCCTGTGTGCGCATGGCGATGCGGCATAGTGTTCTTTTTCGCACACAGCGTCAAAGTCTTTTCCACGGCTAGTCCCGCCCCGCCCCGCCCAGTGCCGCCCAGTGCCGATCGGAAACGCGCGGCATGCGCCAGCGCCATGCCGCGGCGCGGGCAGCAAGGGGGCGAAGCCAACGGGCCAGGGTGGGAAAAAGCAGGGAACACTGTGCGGGCGAAAGGCCGCCTACCCCGGCCGAGCCTGACCCGCCAGACGGGCCACCCGCTCGATTTCCTCGTGAAAGGCGGCGGGCTGGATGGGCTTGGCGATGTAGCCGTCCATGCCGGCGGCCAGCATGCGCTCCCTGTCGCCCGCCAGGGCGTGGGCGGTCATGGCAACCACAGGCAGCACCGGGCTGACGCCGGGATGCATGGAATTGCGGATGCGGCGCAGCGTTTCGAAGCCGTTCATGCGCGGCATCTCCACATTCAGCAGCACCATGTCGAAGCGCTCCGCCGCAAGCCGGGTCAGGGCCGCCACCCCGTCCTGCACCGTGGCGCAGGTGTGCCCGCGCCGCTGCAACAGGCGCGCGGCGATGGTGCGGGCCACCTCGCTGTCGTCGGCCACCAGCACGTGCAGGGAACGGGCGGGCTGGTCGTCGCCCGCAAGGGGAACGTCCGTGGCATGAACGGAACTGGCTGTGGAAGGCGCAGACGGCTGCGGCAAGGCCCCCGGAGGCGCGGGCCGGAGCGGATATGCGGCGGGCGGCGCGGCCTGGACGCGGACCGGCGATGTCGGCGCCACCTCGCCGTGCACCACGGGCGCGGGGCGCAGGCGGCAGGTGAAATGAAACGAACTGCCCGCACCCGGCGTGCTGCGCGCCCAGATGCTGCCGCCCATCATGCCCACCAGTTGGCGACAGATGGCCAGGCCCAGCCCCGAGCCCCCGTAGGTGGTTCCTGTGTCGTCCGAAGCCTGGGCGTACAGGTCGAAGATGGATTCCAGCCGGTCCTCGGCGATGCCGATGCCGGTGTCGCGCACGGTGAACAGCAACGTGGCCCCGCCCGGCTCGCCGGGGGGAAACAGCGACTCGAACAGGCTCGGCGGCGAGGGCACCGGGGCCACCTCCACCGAAACCACGCCCGCGTGGGTGAACTTCACCGCGTTGCCCACCAGGTTGGCCAGCACCTGGGTCAGCCGCACCTGGTCGCCCGCCAGCACGGGCGGAATTTCCGGGGCCACCCGCCACGACAGGGCCAACCCGCGCCGGGCCGCCTCGGACTGCACGGAGCGCATCACCTTGCGCACCACGGCGGCGGGCTCGAAGGGGCGCTCCACCAGGCGTATCTGCCGCGCCTCGAGCCGCGAGAAGTCCAGCATGTCGTTCAGCAGGGCCAGCAACGTCTCGGCCGATTCCAGCACCGTCACCAGGTAGTCGCGCTGCTCCTCGTCCTCCGCCGTTTCCAGCGCAAGGTCGGTCATGCCCAGGATGCCGTTGAGCGAATTGCGTATCTCGTGGCTCATGCCCGCGAGAAAGGCGCTTTTGGCGATGCTGGCGTTTTCCGCCGCGCGGCGGGCCTCGTCCAGGTCGCGCACGGCGCGGTGCTTGAGCAGGGCCACCTCTATGGTGGAGTGCAGTTCGCGCTCCTCGAAGGGCTTCACCAGAAAGCCGAACGGCCCGCAGGCCTTGGCCCGCTCCAGCGTGGCCGCGTCGGAAAAGGCCGTCAGGAACACCACGGGCACGCCGAACTCGCCGGATATGCGCCCGGCCGCCTCTATGCCGTCCATGGCCCCGCGCAGGCGGATGTCCATCAACACGAGGTCGGGCCGCAGTTCGCCCGCCACGCGCACGGCGTCCTCGCCGTCGGCGGCCATGGCGGGCACGGCGTACCCCAGGCGTTCCAGGGTGCGCCGGATGTCCAGCGCCACGATCTGCTCGTCGTCGACGATGACCACCGATGGGCGGGAAGACTCGTGAGTGGGCTGCTGCTGTTGCGTCATGGCGCGCTGTCCGGCGGAAGAAAGGTGGTGCGACTGGGCATCGGACCGGCGAGGGACGCCGCATGTATCGGGTTCACCACAGCGTATGCCGTGTTTCCCCGTTCAACGCAAGGGACGTACCCGCAACAGGCCAACCCGTACCGGATTTCCCCCATGCAACAAAAAAAAGGGGCCGTGCCGCGTTCACGGCACGGCCCCTTCGGAGTGGCCTGGTCATGTTTCATTCCCGCGGGCCTTGCGACACCGCGGGAAACGGGAATCAGAACCGTTGCAGCACCCAGGACACGCGACCCACGATGCGTTCGGCATGCTTGTCCACGGGCAGGTATTGTTCGGGATGAGCGGGATTTTCGGAACGCAGCACGAAACGCCCCTTTTCCGCATCGAGGAAGATGCGCTTCAGCGCCACGCCCTCATAGGGAACGTACACGCCATAGAGCTCGCCGGAAACAACGTTCTTCTGCGCCGTATCGATGCCTACATAAGCGCCCTTGCGCACCAGCGGCTCCATGCTCGAAGCGTCCATGCGCACCACCTGCATGGTGGGGCCGGAGTACGACTGCGGCACGGACAGCTTGCCGATGGGCTTCAGCGGTCCCCCGCCCTGCTCGGTGACCTCGCAGTGCATGGAGTGCACGGTGACCACGCTGCTCTTGGCGTCCGGGTCACCGTAGCGGGCAGGGTCTTCCAGCACCATGCCCGCCGCCGGGGCGTCCAGCGGCTGGTAGCCCTGCTCGGTACGCAGGTACATGGGGCCAGAGGCCTTCTTGAGCCAGTCGGGGTTCAGCCCGAACTTCTCGAACAGCTTCATGTACCAGTCAGAGGGCACCGAATTGCGGCGCTTGGCGTCGGATATGCTGGACTGCCGGATGTCGAGCACCTCGGCGAGTTCCACCTGCGTGCGCGTATTGGTGGAAAGCTTGATGCGTTCAAAAACTTCTTCAAAGGTGGACACGATATTCTCCCATTCAAGAATTACGGCCCCCGGCCGCTATCCGGCGCGATGGAAACCGGTCCCCGGCACACGTACGCCTCACATTCCGGAGGGTTGAGGCGCTCCGAGAGTAATGCCTTGCATGGAACGAGCGACACGTCAATGCCATGATGCAGATACTCGCTTGAAAAAAACGTGTACCGCCACTGGCACCGATGCGCCGCTCATCACCGCCCGCAGGCCGGGTCTTTATGCATCAGGGTAATACAAGAACGGTGCCACCACTGGATAGGGTCCATTATTTCCGGCGGTAACAGTCTGTATAGCGCAACGCGCTTTCCGGTATCGTGCCGACGGCGCGTAACATGTTACACAACCGTTCCGCAACGGATGTAACAATGTTACACTAGCGTCCTTGGAACTGTTTCAGGAACGGGTCGCCGGGGGTAAGGATGATGCGCGTATTGTCGCGGAACACCTTGCGGTAGGCGTCCAGGCTGCGCTGGAAGTCGTAGAACTCCGGCGACTGCGAGAGGGCTTCCGAGAAGATACGGGCGGCGTCGGCGTCGCCTTCGCCCCGCAGCATTTCGGCCTTGCGGTTGGCCTCGGCCATCAACACGGTGCGTTCGCGGTCGGCGGCCGACCGGATCTTGGTCGATTCCTCCTGCCCTTCCGAGCGGTACTGCTTGGCCTGGCGTTCGCGCTCGGCGCGCATGCGGCCGAAGATGGCGCGCTGGTTTTCCGTGGGCAGGTCGGTGCGCTTGATGCGCACGTCGATGATCTCCATGCCGTACTCGCGCAGCAGTTCCGAAGTGCGGGCCGTGACGGCCCCCATGATTTCGGCGCGCTTGGAAGAGACCACCTCGGTCAGGGTGTTGCGCCCCACGAAGACGCGCAACTGCGAATACACCGTGTCGTCCAGCCGGGCCTGCGCGCCGGGGATGGTGCGCACGTTGCGGTAGAAGGTCAGCGGGTCGGTGATGCGCCAGCGGGCGTAGTTGTCCAGCACGATGGCCTTCTTGTCGCTGGTCAGGGCCTCGGCCGAGCGGGCGTCGTAGTCCAGGATGCGCGCGTCGAAATACACCACGTTCTGCACGAAGGGCAGCTTGAAGTGCAGGCCGGGCGCCACCACTCCGCCCACCGGCTCGCCCAGTTGCAGCACGATGGCCTTCTGGGTCTGGTGCACGGTGAACAGGCACTGGCTGCCTACCACGAGCAGCGCCGCCAGGGCGATGAGCAGGGTTATGGTACGGCGTTCCATGCTATTCGCCCCCCTTGCGCGCCGCGCCCGCGTCGCCACGGGGCCGCGCCCCGTCCAGCGGCAGGTAGGGCAGCATGCGCGCGCCCGCCTCGCCGGGGATGATGATCTTTTCCATGCCGGGCGCGGAAAGCACCTCTTCCATGGCCTCCAGGTACAGGCGCTTGCGGGTCACGTCCTTGGCCTTGTTGTATTCCTTCAGCACGGCCAGAAAGCGGTTGGCCTGGCCTTCCGCCTCGCGCACGCGGGCCTGGCGGTACGCCTCGGCCTGGTTGATCACCTCCGCGGCAAGGCCGCGGGTACGGGGAAGTATCTCGTTCTGGTAGGCCTCGGCCTCGTTGATGATGCGGCTCTTGTCCTCGCGGGCGCTGGCCACGTCCTTGAAGGCGTCGATGACCTCTTTCGGCGGATGCACGTCCTGCATCTGCACTGCCAGCACGCGCACGCCCACCTGGTAGATGTCCAGGATGTCCTGCAACAGCGTGAGGGTCTCGTTCTGGATAAGCTGCTTGCCGTCGGTAAGCGCGGCGTCGATGCGGCTGTTGCCGATCACCTCGCGCATGGCGGCCTCGCCCGCGCTGCGCACCACCGCCGTGGGGTTGGTGACGTTGAACAGGTACTGGACGGGGTCCTTGATCTGGAACTGGATGCTGAACTGCACGTTGACGATGTTCTCGTCGCCCGTGAGCATGGCGGCTTCCTCGGGCACGATGCGCCCGCCGCCCTGCTGGAACGAGGCGCCCTGCGCCACGGAACGGAAGCCCACCTCGGCCCGCTGCACCTGGGTCACCTTGGGGGTGTACACCGTCTCCAGCGGGAAGGGCAGGTGATAGTGCGGGCCTGATTCCACGGTTCGGTCGTACTTGCCGAAGCGCAGCACAACGCCCAGTTCGTCGGGCTCCACGATGTAGATGCCGGAGGCCGCCCACAACAGGACGAACACCAGCACCACCACCTTCCCGGCGGGGAAGGGGTATTCGCGGAACTTGCGGAAGGTTTCTCCGAGCTTCTCGAAGTCCGGGCCGGAGGGGTCGTCCCAACCGCCGGGGCCGCCCGGTCCACCGGAACCGCCCGAACCACCGGACCCGCCGGAGCCTCCGTCGTCCCCGTCGCCGGAGCCGCCGGAACCACCGCGCCACCCGGAGTGCCGCTGCCGTTTTTCTTGCAGTTTTTCCCAATCCCAGTTCATAATGCCTCAAAAATAGGGCAGATGTGGCGTGCGGTCAAGGCATGACGCCGATTTGCAGCCTTCCGCCCCGCTGCCGGAGCACCCATGAAACCGATTTCCGACCGGCCTTTCCGGGCCTATGACATACGCGGCATCGTGGATGCCGATTTCGACGCCGAATGGGTGGAACGCCTGGGCCGGGCCTGCGGCACCTACCTGCTGGAACGCGGCATCGACGCCGCCGTGGTGGGGCACGACTGCCGCCACAGCTCACCGGCCTACCACGATGCGCTGGCCGCAGGGCTCATCGCCTGCGGCGTCGATGTGGTCAGCGTGGGCATGGTGCCCACGCCCCTCTTGTACTTCGCGGTGCGCCATCTGGAACGCCAGGGCGGCATCATGATCACCGCCAGCCACAACCCGCCGGAATACAACGGGTTCAAGGTCTGGGCCGGGCAGACCGCCATCCACACCACCGAAATCCGCCGCATTTACGACATCCTCGCCGCCGGGCGCTTCGCCTCCGGCAAGGGCGTGGGCTGTTCCATGGACATCGTGCCCGCCTACATGGAGGCGGTGACGCAGCGCATCCGCCTCGCCCCACGCGCGGGGGGGCCTCTGAAGGTGGTGGTGGACGGCGGCAACGGAGCGGGCGGCGATATCTGCGCCGAACTGCTGCGCCGCCTGGGCGCCACCGTCATCGAACAGTACTGCGACCCGGACGGGGCCTTCCCCAACCACCACCCCGACCCGGTGGTGGAGGCCAACATGCGCGACCTGCAGGCGCGCGTGGCCAGCGAGGGCGCGGACCTGGGCATAGGGCTGGACGGCGACGCCGACCGCCTGGGCGTGGTGGACGCCGCCGGCCGCCTGCTGTACGGGGACGAACTGCTCTCGCTCTACGCGCGCGACCTGCTGGCCCGCCTGCCCGGGGCCACGGTGATGGCCGACGTGAAGTGCTCGCACCGCCTGTTCCGCGACATAGAGGCCCACGGCGGCACGGGCGTCATGTGGATCACCGGGCATTCGGTGATGAAGGCCCGCATGCTGGAAACCGGCACGCCGCTGGCGGGCGAGATGAGCGGTCACATGTTCTTCAACGAAGGCTGGTACGGCTTCGACGACGCCATCTACGCGGCCGCCCTGCTGCTGCGCATCCTTTCGGCATCGCCCGCGCCGCTCGCCGAACTGCCCGGCTGGCCGCCCTCGCACTCCACGCCGGAACTGCACATGCCCTGCCCCGACGGGGTGAAGTTCGCCGTGGTGCGCCGCGCGCAGGAACACTTCCGCGCCCTGTACGACGTGAACGAGACAGACGGCGCGCGCATCACCTGGCCCGACGGCTGGGCGCTGGTGCGGGCTTCCAACACCCAGCCGGTGCTGGTGCTGCGCTTCGAGGCGGAAACGCCCGAACGGCTGGCCGAAATCCGGGCGTTGGTGGAAACCCCGCTGGCCGCATGGATCGCCGAGGCGCAAGCCGACGCGGCCGCCACCGCCTAGCCCCGCCGCAGACGCCCGACCCGCGTGCCCAGCCCCAAGGGGGGTGGCGGCGCGCGGCCCCGCGTTCGCCCGTGCCATGGGAACGGGGAAACCAGGGGCCAGGCAAGCAAGGGAACCCAGGGAATCAGGGAGATTCGCCATGAAAATACTCAAGGCCAACCGCATGGAACGCTGCATCGGCTGCCACGGCTGTTCGCTCGCTTGCGCCCGGCTGGTGCACAAGCGGCTGTCGTGGTCCACCGCGGGCATCCGCATCACTTCGGCCGGGGGGCTTTCCACCGGGTTCGAGGCGCGCCTGTGCCTTGCCTGCAACCCCGCCCCGTGCGCCCTGGCCTGCCCCACCGGGGCCTATGCCCAGCGCAAGGGCGGCGGGGTGAAGGTAAACCGCGACCTATGCATCCGCTGCGGCAACTGCGCCGCCGCCTGCCCCGTGGACGCCATCCACCTGGACGGCGAAACCGGCCTGCCCTACGTGTGCATCCACTGCGGGCGCTGCGTGCCCTTCTGCCCCCACGCCTGCATCGAACTGGCCGACCTGCCGGATGAACCGGATGTGCAGGACTCGCCGGGCGAAACCCCAGACGTGGCGGACGTAGCGGACGCCCCGGCCCGCGGCGCCGGAGAGGAGGCCCCCCATGCCCGCTAGCACCACCGCCTCTCGCGTCCTCCATGTGGACCTGGCCACCGGAGCCTCGCGGGTCATCCTGTTCGAGGGCCGCCCCCTGCATCTTGGCGGCAGCGGCCTGGCCGCCGCCCTGTACGACGCCTACGGCCACCCCGCCGCCCCCGCCACGGACCCGCGCCAGCCGCTGATCTTCGCCATCGGCCCGCTGACAGGCTACTACCCGCTCATGAGCAAGGTGGTGTGCGGCTTCCGCTCGCCCTACCACGGCCAGTGGGCCGAAAGCCACGCCGGCGGCCGCCTGGCCCTGGCCCTGCGCTTTGCCGGGTACGACGCGCTGATGATCACCGGCGCGTCGCGCACCCTGTCCTGCCTGGTGGTGGGCTCGCGCAGGCTGGAGGTGCACGACGTGCACTACCTGCGCGGGCAGGACGTGTTCGTCACCGGCAAGTACCTGCGCCGCTTCGGCAAGGACAGTTCGGGGCACCGCTCCACGGTGCGCATCGGCCCGGCGGGCGAGAAGGGCGTGGCCTTCGCCTGCGCCAACGTGGATTCCTTCCGCCATTTCGGGCGGCTGGGCGCGGGCGCGGTGATGGGGGCCAAGAACCTGAAGGGCATCGTGGTGCTGGGCGACGGCGGCGCGGCCCTGCCCGAGGGCAAGGACTACCCCAAGCTGTTCCGCGACATTTACGGGGCCGTCACCGGCACCGACATGATGCAGAAGTACCACGACCTCGGCACGGCGGAGAACCTTTCGGTGCTCAACGAGCTGAAGGCCCTGCCGTGGCGCAACCTGCAGGCCACCACCGACCCGGCCATCGACGGCATTTCCGGCGAGCGGTTCGCGGAACAGCTGCTGCTGCGCCAGACCGCCTGCGCGGGCTGCCCCGTGGGATGCATCCACATCGGCCTGCTGCGCCAGCAGTTCGCGCGGGATCACGAGTTCCTGTACAAGCAGGTGTCCTACGACTACGAGCCCATCTTCGCCCAGGGTTCCATGCTGGGGCTGACCAACGCCTCGGACGTTCTGGCCCTGCTGGACGACACGGAAAAGCTGGGGCTGGACTGCATGAGCGCGGGAGTGGCCCTGGCCTGGGCCACGGAAGCCATGGAGCGCGGCGTGGTCACCGAGGCCGAGACCCTGACCCCGCTGGCCTTCGGCAACGTGGCCTCCTACGTGACCGCCCTGCAGCACCTGGCCAACGGAACCAACGAGTTCTGGCGCACCCTGGGCCGGGGCACCCCCGCCGCCACCGCCGCCTACGGCGGGCAGGAGTTCTCGTGCGTGCTGGGGCAGGAAATGGCGGGCTACGCAACGGGCGAGGTGTTCTTCGTTGCGCAGTCGCTGGGCTTTCGCCACTCGCACCTGGACAGCGGCGGCTATTCCTACGACCAGTCCGCGCCCCCGCGCGAGCCGGGCAGCTTCCGCGCGCCCGAAGAAATCGCGGCCGACGTGGACAAGGCCGTGGCCTTCCTGGTCGACGACGAACAGAAGCGCATCGCCATCAACTGCATGGTGGCCTGCCTGTTCTCGCGCAAGGCCTATTCGCAGCAGCGCATGCAAGAGGCCCTGGCCGCCATCGGCCTTGTGGCCGAGGCGGACAACCTGCCCCAGGCCGCCCGCGCCGTGCAGGCCGCGCGTTGGCGGTTGAAGCTGCAAACCGGCTATCGGCCCGAGGAAGTGACCATTCCGAAGCGCTTCACCGAAATCACCACCTGGAAGGGCCCCATAGATACCGCCTACATGGACGCGCTGCGCCTTGCCTACGTGGACGCCATCCGCCGCATGGCGGACGCCCCTGGCCCCACGGCCGGGTAGGGAGGCCCAGCGGTGTTCCACTTCTTTCCCAAACGCGGGCGCGGCGAACCGCGCGACCCGCTGATCCATGCCGACTCGCCGGGGCAGTTCTTTCTGCGCACCATGCTGCTCATCGCCGTATTCGCCGTGACGGTGTGGGCCTTCTGGGCCAACACCGAACGCCGACTGGCCGACGTGCGCGGGGCCTCTGCCGTGTGGGACGAGGCGGAGCTGCTGACCGACGCGCAGGAACAGGCCCTGCGCGAGCTGGTGGACGCCTTTCGCGAGGTGCACGGGGTGAAGCTGGTCATCCACGTCCGGCGCGACACCCCCACCCTGCCCAAGCTGGACGCCCAGACCATTTTCGTTGGGCTGTGCCCGGCGCGGGGACAGGCCGTGGTGGAGCTGCCGCCACTGGTCCGCAAGGCCCTGGGCGACGACCTGGCCCGCACCCTGGAGAACGACTGGCTGCGGCCCGCCCTGGCCACCGGCCAGTGGCCCGAAGGGCTGGTGCGCGCCCTGAAACACCTGTGGGACCAACTGGCGGGAACGTAGCCGCCCCCGCGCGGCCGACCGCCGACGGCAACCGCCACCCGTCCGCCCGCGTTCCCTCGCCGGTCCTCGCCGGTCCCCGGCGGGCCCCGCCGGGCGGAACATGGGCACCCCGCATCACCCGCAACCTCAATCACCGGATCTTTGCATGACCATGAAGAACGTTCAGGCTTTCACCGATGGCTCGTGCCTCGGCAACCCCGGCCCCGGCGGCTGGGCCGCCGTGCTGCGCTGCAACGGCGCGGAGCGCGAGCTTTCGGGCGGCTTCGCCCCCACCACCAACAACCGCATGGAAATCCTGGCCGTGATAGAGGCGCTTCTGACGCTGAAGGAGCCGTGCAGCGTCGACATGCATACCGACTCTCAATACGTGTGCAACGCCGTGGAAAAGAAATGGCTGGCGGGTTGGCGCAGAAACGGCTGGAAGACCAGCGACAAGAAGCCGGTGAAGAACCGCGACCTGTGGGAACGGCTGTTGCCCCTGCTGGAAACGCACAAGGTGCGTTTTCACTGGGTGCGCGGCCATTCCGGGCACCCGGAGAACGAGCGCTGCGACGTGCTGGCCCGCACCCAGGCCTCCCGGCGCGGTCTGCCCCCGGACACCGGCTACACGGAATGACGCCTCGCGCTCCGCAACCAAGGGGGATACCCCGGTAGGGTTATTCCCCATTCTTTTTTCCCGGAATTCCGGATAGAAACGCGCATGCCACCCCATACCGCAACCGCCGGACGCCCCACGGAGCGAACAATGGTGTCGAAAACATGCACCGCACAGGCCCTGGATCTGCCCCTGGGCACGCGCATGCTGCTGAACATCGCGGGCACCAAGGAAAACCTGTCCAGCGAAGTGGTGGGGTTGCAGCACTTCGAGTACCTGATCCTGAAAATGCCGCTGGTGCCCGGCATCCGCGCCCGGCTGCTGAACGGCGAGATGGTGACCCTGCGCTACATATCGGGGGGCACCATCTTCGGCTTCAAGAGCCAGGTGCTGAACCACATCGTGAAGCCGGGGTTCCTGCTGTTCGTGGAATATCCCGACGCCATGGAACAGGTGGACCTGCGCCAGCACCGCCGGGTGAACTGCCTGTTGCCCGCCGCCCTGCATGGCCGCCACGGCGTGTACAAGTGCATCCTGCTCGACCTCAGCGAGGGCGGCTGCAAGGTGGCGGTGGAATTGCAGCGCGACGACCCCTTCCGCGAAACCGCCGTGGACGACATGCTGGTGTTGCAGTGCGGCTTCTTCGGCGGCGAGGGGCTGAACCAGACCGCCCTGTCCTGCCTGGTGAAAAGCATCTCCATGGACGGGGGGCGGGTGCAATTGGGCCTGAAGTTCAACGACCTCAGCACCGAAACGCAGTTGGAACTGTCCACCTACCTCGACAGCGTGGCCTGCCTGGTGTGATGCCGGGCGGTCGAGCGGGCCGACTCCGGCCGGCGCCATTTGCCCGGCGCGGCCGCGCGTGCCCCGCAGTTGCCCGCTTCCGGCCAGATTCCGCTTCCGGCGTGGCAGCATCAGCCCCGCATTCCCCGCACCGGATTTTCGCCCGGCCGCCTTCCGCCGCCCTGGCCGCTTGACGCAACTCCCCCCGGCCACTACCTGAATCCTCGACGTGCGGGCGCACCGCAGCGCCCCGGCTCCGCGATCCGCCCCACGCCCATTCCGCCGCACGGAGTTCCGCATGACCGACGCCCAGACCGCATGGCACCTCTGGGACGGCCTTGGCCGCCCCCTGCTGCGCCTCGTGCTGTCCATGTCCGCCGGGCTGTTCGTGGCCAACTGCATCGAGGCGCTGAACTGGACGCGGGGCGTGGCGCGCCTGGCCGCGCCGCTGGTGCGGCTGGGCCACCTGCGCGACGTGGCCGGGGCCTCGTTCTCGCTGGCGTTCTTCTCGTCCGTGGCGTCCAACTCGCTGCTGGCCGAAAGCTACGAAAAGGGCGAACTGACGAAGCGCGAACTGCGCTTCGCCAACCTGTTCAACAGCCTGCCCAGCTACTTCGTGCACCTGCCCACGCTGTTCTTCATCACCTGGCCGGTGCTGGGCTTTCCCGCCGTGGTCTACGTGGGCCTCACCCTGCTGGCCGCCTTCCTGCGCACCACGCTTACCGTGGCCTGCGGGCGGGTGCTGCTGCCCCCCCTGCCCGAAGGCTGCGTCACCTGCCGCCTGGACGGGTATGAAGCGAAGGGCTGGCGGGCCGGGCTGCGCACTGCGTGGCAACGCTTTCGCAAGCGCATGCCCAAGGTGGTCTTTTTCACCGTGCCCACCTACGCGGCCATGTACTTCATGCAGCAGGCGGGCTGGTTCGCCCTGGCAGAGGCATGGATGGCCCGGCACATGGGCGCGCTGTCCTTCCTGCGGCCGGAGGCGCTGGGCATCGTGCTGCTGCACCTGGCGGCGGAATTCGGCGCGGCGGTGTCCGCCGCCGGGGCCGTGATGGGCGGCGGCGGCCTGACCGAGCGCGAGATCGTGCTGGCCCTGCTGGCGGGCAATGTGCTGTCCACGCCCATGCGCGCCTTTCGCCACCAGTTTCCGTCCTATGCCGGATACTTCACGCCCGGACTGGCGGCGGAACTCATCGTGGTCAACCAGGCCCTGCGCGCCGCGTCCATCACGCTGGTGGGGGTGGGGTACTACTGGCTGACACTTCCATGAGCCGGCCCTGATTCGGCCCCGACGCAGCCCCCCCTGCCCACGGCGGCACCGGCTTGCCGGTTCACCGGCGCGTCCGCGTCATTCCCCGATGATCTTCACCAGCACCCGCTTGCGGCGGCCGCCGTCGAACTCGCCGTAGAACACCTGTTCCCACGGCCCCAGGTCCAGCGCGCCCTCGGTCACGGCCACCACCACCTCGCGGCCCATGATCTGACGCTTCATGTGCGCGTCGGCGTTGTCTTCGCCCACGTTGTGGCGGTACTGGCGCACCGGTTCGTGCGGGGCCAGCCGCTCCAGCCACTGCTCGTAGTCGTGGTGCAGTCCGCTCTCGTCGTCGTTGATGAACACGCTGGCCGTGATGTGCATGGCGTTGACCAGGCACAGCCCCTCGCGGATGGTGCTTTGCGCCAGCGCCTCGTCCACCTGCGGGGTGATGTTGATGAACGCCCGCCGCGTGGGCACGTTGAACCACAATTCCTTGCGCCACGATTTCATGAAGCCTCCCTGGGCGTGATCCGTCTTCTGTTTTGCAGTTTTCTACATTTTGAGCATATCAAAGATACGCTCTCCAGCCTCAGGCAATATGCCCGCGGACCCGCCATACGGCTGATCGGCTGTGCGTCATGTCAATTTTTTGCAACAAAAATGTCATTCTATGGCATTTTTTGCTACAAAAATGTATCACGCCGAAATTGTAAAAATCACGCACTCCCGTGGTTGCTCTTGGGAATACGGGTGTGCGCACCACTGCGACGCCACCCCATCATCACTGCCTTCCGCACCGGAGAAACGGGCGTGCGCGCAAAATCGGCCGCCACACCATGCCCGTACACGCCACTACGGCGCCACCAGCCCGCCCCCGCCGCGCCGCCGCATGCGCGGTGCATGCGTACCCGCGCGCTCCATGCCCGCAACGCCATGCATGCCCGCGAAACACCCCCTACGCAGCGAAGCCCCGCCCGTGCACGCCCGCGTTGCCTTGCCCGGTTCCGGGCGGTATGGCCCGTTTTCCATCACCTGGACAATCACGGACCATCCCGGAGGAAGGAAGCATGTCCCAGTGGCTCAAGAGCAATGACGTCCTCGGCACCACCAACCGCGGCAACACGGCCGAATCGGGCCTGTGCACCCTGTGCCGCGCGGACTGCATGGGCAAGTGCGAAACCTGGCTGTCGTGCATGAAGGGGCGGGAAACCCTGTACCCGCGCGACTTCGGCATTGTCACCGCGGGCAGCGGCAACACCACCCATGTGGGCGTATCGTACAATTCGCTGCGCATCCAGGGCTACAACTACGGGGCCTGCGGCGCGGGCGAAAAGGCCGCCACCGGCGACGCCCTGTTCACCGACGTGTCCCTAGCCGCCTCCTTCGGCGCGCAGCACAAGACCATCTGCCGCTACCCCCTGATGACCGGCGCGCTGGGCTCCACCTTCGTGGCCGCCAAGTACTGGGACGCCTTCGCCACCGGCTGCGCCATCTGTGGCGTGCCCATCGTGGTGGGCGAAAACGTGGTGGGCATCGACCGCGAGGCCGAGCTGCAGAACGGGCGCATCACCAAGGCCCCCGAACTGGAACGCCGCATCGACAACTACCTGCGCTACTACGACGGGCACGGCGCCATCATCGTGCAGCTGAACGTGGAGGACACCCGCAACGGCGTGGCCGAATACGTGGCGGGCAAGTACGGCAACAAGGTGATCATCGAGCTGAAGTGGGGCCAGGGCGCCAAGGACATCGGCGGCGAAATCGAGGTGAAGAGCCTGGAGTACGCCCAGTTCCTGAAGCAGCGCGGCTACCTGGTGGACCCCGACCCCACCCGGCCCGAAGTGCAGGAAGGCTACCGCAGCGGCGCGGTGAAGGGCTTCGCCCGGCACAGCCGCCTGGGCTACACCGACCTTTCCGGCTACGAGCAGGTGCGCGAGAACTTCATGACCCAGGTGGCCTACCTGCGCTCGCTGGGCTTTGGCCGCATCTCGCTGAAGACCGGCGCCTACGGCATGGAGGCGCTGGCCATGTCCATCCGCCTGGCCTCCGAGTGCGAGCTCGACCTGCTGACCATCGACGGCGCGGGCGGCGGCACCGGCATGAGCCCGTGGGACATGATGGAAACCTGGGGCGTGCCGTCCATCCTGCTGCACGCCAAGGCCGCGGAATACGCGGCCCTGCTGGCCGCCAGCGGCCGCAAGGTGGTGGACATGTCCTTCGCGGGCGGCTTCGCCAAGCCCAGCCAGATATTCAAGGCGCTGGCCCTTGGCGCGCCCTACGCCAAGATGATTTGCATGGGCCGGGCCATGATGATTCCCGGCTTCCTCGGGTCCAACATCGAGGGCGTGCTGAAGCCGGAAAACCGCGCCCGCGTCAGCGGCAACTGGGACACGCTGCCCAAGACGGTGACCGAGCACGGCAGCACGGCCGAAGAAATCTTCGCCGGGTACCACGACGTGCAGGCCAGGATCGGGCGCGAGGCCATGAAGGACCTGCCCTACGGGGCCATCGCCATGTGGACCCTGCTGGACAAGCTGGGCGCGGGCGTGCAGCAACTGATGGCGGGCGCGCGCCGCTTCTCGCTGGACCAGATCCGCCGCGAGGACATCGCCTCGGGCAACCGCGAGACCGAGCGCGAGACCGGCATCCCGTTCATCACCGACGTGCAGGACGAGTTCGCCAGGGCCATCCTGAAGGGCTAGCGCCACCGCGCCGCACCGCGCGGCACGACAATGAAACGGGGCGGAAACCGTGCAGGTTCCGCCCCGTCTTGCGTGCGGCATGGCAGGCCGCCGCTTTTCACGGCGCACCCTATGGAATGAGCGGCTGCCCTTCCGCCAGCCGGGCGTCGATCTCGGCCACGGCCCGGGCCAGCCGGGCGGCGCGGGACTGGGCATCGGCCTGCGCGACCTGCGCGGCCTGCGCGCCCTGCGCGACCTCCGCATCGGGCTGGACACGTTGCGAAGCGGGCCGCGCCTCGCCCTGCAACACGGCCCGGCGCGACGGCGGCAGCGCCGCCAGCGCCTCGAACGCGGCCCCGGCCCTGCGGTGGTCGTAGCCCGCGCGGGCCATGCAAAACAGGGCCAGCCGGTCGATGTCGTATTCGCGCGGCAGCATGGCCGTGCCCGATACTTCCGGCCGGGCCAGTTCGCCCGCCGGGGGCATGCCGTAATACCCGTGCACGCCCGGTGCGGCGGACGTGGCCCCGCCGCCCTTGGGCTGGCGGATGTGCCGGGCCATCTCGCGGCTCAGCACGGCGGCCAAGTCCGCGTCGTCGGAAAAGTGTTCCAGAAACCCGATGGTCACGTGAATGGACTGGCCCGTGGTGAAGGCGTCCACGCTGTCGCGCACCTCCACGTCCATGACGGTGTCGCACACGCGATGAAAGCGCACCGGCACGTCCATGCGCAGGTCGTCCCGCTCCACGGTGTAGGTCACGGTGTCGCCCGCGCCCAGGGCCTTGGTAACCTGCCAGCGCAGGGTGCGCGCCGCCAGCTTGCCCGTGGGCAGGGGCTGGCCGTTGACGGCGACCAGCACGTCGCCGGGGCGGATGCCCGCCTCCTCGCCGCCACTGCCGCGCAGCACGCTGATGACCCGATGGCGCGCGTCCAGACCGTACTCGCGCGCGTAGGCCTCGCGCCAACGGCGCATTTCCACGAAGGCCCCCAGGTCGCCCCAGCGCACCGAAGACAGCATGTCGTCCAGCGTGTCGGTGCTCACCACCATCACGCCGTCGTCCAGCACGGTGCGACCCGCGCACAGCGGCGCGTTGGATTCACGCAGGGCGTAGCCCACGTTCCACAGCCGCTCGCGCTGGCACATCCGCCGCTCCACGGAAGCGACAGGCTGGGGGCACTGTTCCTTTCTGGCCTCTACGACGGGGGCCGGGGCCACGACCTTGCGGCCGCATCCGGACAACGCCAGCATCAGCAGCACTGCCGCAAGGGCAACCGCAAACAGCGACGCGAAGCCCGAAACCCACTGCATCCTTCCCCGGAATATCGCCATGCCACCTCCATTCCCGTGCATATTCACGCTCGGGCGGCTTTTTCCCCGTCCGCTGCGAGACATTTTCAACACGGAACAACCGCCCCGCTGTCGCCGCATACCGTGTCACGGCAGTTCATGCAAGTCTTCCGTGGAATATCGGACCGGACAGCACAACCGCACCGCGACATCACATCGTAATACGGCAGAACATGCCGCCCAGAACCATCCCGGCACATGAAGCAAACGCCGTGCCTTGCAAGCAGGCACCGCAACAGGTGCGCATGCCCGCCACCCCGCGCCAAGGCATGGCATTTCCGCGCGCCAGCATGTGCCCCGCGCGTTCCCGCAACGCGCACGACATGTTATGCTGGCGACAGTCTGCGCCGCATCGGCGGAAGGAACGTCGGCATTGCGCCGCGAACGCACGGCTGCGGGGCGCGCAACCGCGTGTCATGCAAACGTAACATCCGGAATATCATTGTAACGCTACCGCCACCCTCCAGCCATCAAGGCCCGCCTTGCCCGCGTGTACATGACCGAAAGATCGCGTTCCGGAACCGTCACACGGCGCGAAGGATACGACTTCGCCCGCGCCGCGCGCCAGGCGACGACAACGGCAGCGGTGACAGCTGTGACAACTGTGGCAACTGGCGGCACGCCCGACATGTTCCGCGCAGGAACGGGGCGGCGCGCCCGCACCGGGGTATCCATCATGGGCAGCAGAAAGACATCCTTCTCCATCACCCGGCAGGAACTGCCCGCCGTGCTGCGGCGCATTGCCGACGCACTGGAACGGGCCGACGCGGCCGATGCCCCGGCCGGTGGCGAAACCGGCGGCGAAACCGACCCGCTGCTGGCCGCCGGGCTGGGCGAATTCCGCAAGTTCAAGCTCAACGCCAAGCACGCCTTCGGCCACATGGAGGTGGTACTCAAGGTCAAGACGCCCGACGCGCCAGCCTTCGCCCCCACTGCCGCCGAAGCGGCGGCGACAGGCGACGCCCCAGGCGGCGTGCGCATGTCCCGCCCCCCTCACCTCGCGGGCCGCCCCTCGTACAAGTCGCTGAAGAAGCGCATGCGCTCGTCGTTCAAGGCGCTGCGCCAGGCCGTGCAGGCCGGGACCATGCCCCATCCCGAGGCCGCCGCCTCGTTCCTGGCCGATTCGCTGCTGATGGTGGAATACCCCGGCTACGGCGACGAGCACTACGCGGCCTACCGCACGGCCACCGAGGCCCTGCGCGCGGCGCTGGAAGCCGCGCGGCAGGCAGCGGGGGCGCAACCCGGCCCTTCCGCCGACGCCGGGGCCGACGCCCCGCACGATGCTTCCACGCCCGCCGCCGCCCCCCCAATCACGCCAGACGTCCGCCACGCCGTGGAAGAGCTCTACCGGCTCATGGTGCTCTGCCATGACCGCTACAAATAGGCCCGCCCGTCATGAAGATCGTCAAGCCCGTGGCGCGCCAGTGCGCCGACCTGGAAGAACGCCTGAGCGCCCTTCCCGAAGACGTCACCGAGCAGGAGGACGCCCTGTTCCGCTCGCTGATCGTCACCGACCTAGCCCCGTGGCAGGCCGAGCAGGTAGCCACCCCCTCGGCGGTCCACGAGGCCCAGCGCGAAGTGCTGGCCACCCACTGGCACCCGGAATTCGTGCCCATGGGCCTCATCCGCCAGCGCATGGAGGCCATGTTCCCCGGCCGCGAGGAAGAACTGATCATCCCCACCCAACACAACGAACTGACCAGTTGGGACGGCTACACCGGGGTGGAGGTGGACTGCTACTCCAGCGGCTTCAACCAGAAGGTCCAGCTGCTGTTGCATTTCGAAAGCGGCCGCGTGGCCTGCGACCACGCCGTGGCCCCCTTCGCGCCCGGCGCGCCTGCCCCCGCCACGACGGCGCTTGGCGACAAGGCCCATACCCTGCGCTCCATGCTGGCCCACACCCGCAAATACCGGGCCTCGCAGTTGTACGACTACGTGCACGCCGTGGTGCGCCCCGACGACGACGTGGCCGGGCCCGCCGTGCGCGAGACCGGGGCCGACGACGACGTGCTGGCCTTCGCCAGAGTGATGACCGGCAAGTTCTCGCGCCTACTGGAAACGCACGGCGCGGACCTGCCCGAGGACATGATCAAGAACAAGCTGTTGCGCAACTTCATCGACGGTTTGCGCGGCGATTGGGAAGCCACCTTCATCGACCGGGTGCAGGCCTACCTGAAGGCGGTGAAGGAACAGGTGAAGCGGCGCTTTCCGCTCGACTACTTCTACCGGGCCACGGAATTCATCGAAGAGGCGCACGCCCTTGGCGGCTGCGTGGTCATTCCGCACCCGGAGCAGTTCTGGCCCATCCTGCTCGCCGAGTACGACGTGGACGGCTACGAGGTGTGGAACCCGCAGTCCAGCCGGTACACCGAGTTCCTCATTTCCGTGGCCAACCGCAAGAACCGAGGGCCGGGCCTTTCGCGCCGCGAGATACTGGTGTTCATGGGCGACGATTGCCACCTGGGCGAAAAGACCCGCCCGCGCGAGCAGCAGGATACGGAAAAGGCCGCGCGCGAGGTGGGCCTGCAACCGGCCTGGGACGACCCGGCCGTGCGCAAGCGCCTTTCGCTGACAGGGGTGAGCCGCAGCAGCGTCATCAAAGACTACCGGGCGCGCCTGGCGGGCTAGGGCTCCCCCGGCGTCACCCGACCTTCACCCGCGCGGCACGCCGCCGCCCCAGGCGGGCGGCATACACAACGCAGACAGGAGGCACCCATGAGTTCCGAAGAAAAGTTTGTCTTCGAATCGATGCAGGACTGCGAATCCATCCGCGCGTTTCTGGAAGCCCTTACCGAGGGCGTGGGCAGCAAGCATCTGGTGCTGTCTTCGGGCGGCGAGCGCATCGAGCTGTTTCCGCAGGGCCTGTTGCAGGTGGAAGTGAAGGCCCGGCGCAAGGGCGGTTCGAGCAAGGTCAGCCTGAAGCTGGAATGGAAGGACGCCCCCCGCGTGGAGACCACGGACCGGACGCTGTCCGTCAGCACCAACTGACGCAGGGCGTTCGCACACCGCATCCCCCGGCGAATACGGCACGGCGCGGTCATGCCAGCGCCGTGGGACGGGCGGCCCCTTTCCGCTGCCCGCTTTTTTCAACGGATACTTCCAAGGGCAAGATGCTTCCGCATGATCACCTTCGAAGGACTCAGCGAGAACTTCAGGTTTCTCGTGCTCGAGGTTTCGGGCCAGCTGCGCGCCACGCACGAATTCATGCGTGCCCCCACCCGTGAGCTGTTCGACCGCATCACCGGGCGCGACGACTACATCGACAACCTGAAGACCATCATCGAGAACAAGTGCTTCTCGCGCATCCACACGGACAATTCGCTGGACCGGCGCGAGATACACCGCATCCGGGCCATCCACACCATTGCCGTGAACCTGGAACGCATCGCCGACTTCTGCGTGAACATCCTGGGGCAGATGGCCCATCTTTCCGACCCGAACAGGCTGCGTTCGGACGAGTACGATCCCATCTTCGCGGAGATAGAGGCCAGCCTCAACCGCATCATCCCCGCGCTGGAAAAGGAAGACCTGCCCGCAGCCCTGGCCATTTGCCGCAGCGAGTACGAACTGGACAAGCTGTACGAGGCGGTGTTCCACCGCACCCTGGCCGAGATGTCCGACGGCCGCAGCGTGCATGACCGCATCACCACCATCTTCATCTTCCGGTATCTGGAGCGCATCGGCGACAGCCTGCTGAACGTGGGCGAGGCGCTGATCTTCAGCGTGCTGGGCGAGAAGATAAAAATCAAGCAGTTCGAGGCATTGCAGAAGACGCTGTCCACGTCCGGCTTTGGCGATTCGCTGTCGGACATCGACTTCCGCTCCATCTGGGGCACCCGGTCCGGCTGTCGCATCGGCCGGGTGGAGCGGGTGCGGGGCGCGCGCAATTCCACCGGAGACGCGGAAGGCGGGGGCGGTCCCGCCTGCGACACCGGCGGCAACGGCAATCCGGCGCAGACGGGGCCGGACGGCCAGCCCAGGCCCGCGCCCGGCGGCCTCGGATCCATCTACAAGCAGGGCAACAAGAAAAAGATCATCAAGGAGCGGGACAACATCGCCCGCTGGTCCACCCTGTTCCCCAACCTGGTGCCGGAAATCTTCGGCTACCACGAGGACGACGACTCCGCCGCGCTGCTGGTGGAGTTCCTGCAGGGGTGCACCCTGGACGAGATCGTCCTGACCGGCGACGGCGAAATCCTGCAGAACGCCATGTTCGTGCTGCTCCAGACCCTGCACGAGATATGGGAAAAGACGGCCGCGCCCGGCCCGGTTCCCACCGACTACATGCGCCAGATGCGCTCGCGCATGGAGGCCGTGTTGCAGGTGCACCCGGGGCTGCGGCGCGACGGGGTGGACCTGTGCGGCGCGGGGGCCCTGTCCACCGAGCAGCTCATGGACCGCTGCGAGGCCATCGAAAAGACCCTGCCCGCGCCGTTCACCGTGTTCATCCACGGCGACTTCAACGTGAACAACCTGGTCTACGACCACACCCGGCAGGCGGTGCGCTTCATCGATCTGTACCGCTCGCGCGACTGCGACAACGTGCAGGACATTTCGGTGTTCCTGGTCTCCAACTACCGGCTGCCGGTGTTCGAGCCCGCCCTGCGCCAGCGCATCCGCTGGGTGATGCGCGAATTCCTGCTCTTCGCCAGGGGCGTGGCCGCCGCGCGCGGCGACGCCACCTTCGAGGCGCGGCTGGCGCTTGCGCTGGCCCGCTCGCTGTACACATCCACCCGGTTCGAGCTGAACCACCACTTCGCCAAGGACATGTACCTGCGTTCGCACTATCTCATGGAGCGCATGGTGGCCCATGAGGGGCCGTGGGAAACCTTCCGCCTGCCGGCGGAGGTGCTGGACTGCGGCTGCAACGCCATCATCAGGGAGGAAACGCCGTGCGCATTGGCGTCGTAGGAACCAAGGGCGGCTGGTCGTCGGAACTGCTGGCCGACACCGTGGGCAGGGCCACCGGGCACCGCCTGCTCATCGAAATGGACAAGGTGCGGCTGGATCTGCCGTCGGGCCGCTGCCTGTACGAAGGCACCGACCTGTCCACGCTGGACGCGCTGATCATCAAGAAGATCGGCGCGTGGTACTCGCCGGACCTGCTGGACCGGCTGGAAGTGCTGCGCCTGCTCAACGAGCGGGGCTTGCCCATGTTCTCCAGCCCGCTGCGGGTGCTGCGGGTGCTGGACCGGCTGAGCTGCACCATCACCTTGCAGGCAGGCGGCATTCCCATGCCGGAAACCACCATCACCGAGGACGTGGACCACGCGGTTGCGGCCGTGCGCGACTATGGCCGCGCGGTGTTCAAGCCGCTGTACTCCACCAAGGCGCGGGGCATGACCATCATGGAGGACGGCCCCGACCTGCGAGACAGGGTAGCGGCCTACAAGGCGAACAACTCCATCCTGTACATCCAGAAGACCATAGAGTTGGAAGGCGGCAAGGACCTTGGCGTGGTGTTCCTGGGGGGAAAGTACCTGACCACCTATGCCCGCTGCCGCACCAACGGCAGCTGGAACACCACCACGGTCAACGGCGGCAAGTATGCCCCGTTCGAGCCCCCGGCCGAGGTCATCGCCATGGCCGAAAAGGCCCAGGCGCTGTTCGGGCTGGACTTCACCTGCGTGGACGTGGCCCTGACCGATGCCGGCCCGTACGTCTTCGAAGTGTCGGCCTTCGGCGGGTTCCGGGGCATTCTGGAAACCAGCGGGCTCGACGCCGCGCAACTGCTGCTGGATCATGTGCAGCGCTGCCTGGGAACGGGCGGCTGCGGCACCGCCCCCACCATCATGGAGCCCGCCGCATGAACGCCACCGCAGCCCGTTCCCTTGCCCAGCACCTTACCCGCGCCACCCTGGCCGCCGATGTGCGCGGCTGGTACCCCGCCAGCCACGAACTGGCCCTGCGCATCAACGACGTGTACGTGCGCGTGGCCACCAACGCGCCGGAGCTGCACCACAAGCTGACCCGCTACTTCGGCGAGTTCCTGGCCGAAGACGTGCTGTCGCGCGGCGTGCCCGCCGGGGCGGAGGTCATCCGGGTCACCGCGCACGAGGCACCGCGCCGCGACTGGGGGCTGCCCTTCACCGCCAAGCAGCCCGACGCGGGCAAACGCAAGATCAAGGAAGAATACCTGGACCTGCCCGACGGGCGCATGGTGCACAAGCGGCTGACGGGCATGCTCTTCGCCTTCGGCCACGGCGACAACATGGCCGTGGGCCCGTGCACCGCCAATGACAACCAGGTGGTCAACTTCATCAACAACCGCTACCTGGAACTGATGCTGAACCGGGGCTGCCTGCTGGGCCACGCCGCCGCCGTGACCCACGCCGGGCGCGGTCTTGCCGTGGCGGGCTTTTCCGGCATGGGCAAGTCCACCCTCTCCTTGCGGCTCATGAGCCGAGGGGCCACCTTCGTCAGCAACGACCGGGTGCTGGTTGAACGGGGCAATGACGTGGCCGCCCCGCGCTGTCTGGGCATTCCCAAGCAGCCGCGCATCAACCCCGGCACCATCCTGGCCAACCCGGACCTTGCCCCGGTGCTGACCGAAGAAGAGCGCATCACCCTTTCCGCCCTGCCCCCCGACGACCTGTGGCACCTGGAGCGCAAGTACGACGCCATCATCGCCGACTGCTTCGGGCCGGGGCGCTTCGTGCCGCAGGCCCCGCTGGACGCGCTGGTGATCCTGAACTGGCGACGCAATACCGGCGAGCCGCTGCGGGTGCGCATGGACAGCGCCGAGAACCGCCCCGATCTGCTGCCCGCGTTCATGAAATCCACCGGGGTGTTCTACCTGCCCGGCCCCGGCGGCTGGGACGAGGACCCCGGACACGCGGAGTACGCGCGCGGGCTGGCCGGAGTGCCCATCATCGAACTGTCCGGCGGGGTGGACTTCGACGCGGCGGCGGATGCGTGCATGCACTTCCTGGCCACCGGAACCGTGTAGAGGCTTGCGCCGCATGGCCCGGCTGCTGCTTACCCGGCAGGTCACCCTGCCCGACCCGGTGAAGGTGGAGCGGTTCACCCGCGCGCCCGACCTTGGGCCGCGCATCCTGTTCTTCAGCGGGGGCACGGCCCTGCGCGACGCCTCCACCGACCTTGCGCGGTACACGCACAACTCGGTGCATCTGATCACCCCGTTCGATTCCGGCGGCAGTTCCGCCCGACTGCGCCAGGCCTTCGGCATGCCCGCCGTGGGGGACCTGCGCAACCGGCTGATGGCCCTGGCCGACCGCAGCCTGCACGGCAACCCGGCGGTGTTCCGGCTGTTCGCCTTCCGCCTGCCCCCGGAGGGCGACCGCGGCGAGCTGGCCGACACCCTTGTCGCGCTGGCCCAGGGCAGGCACCCCCTGGTGCGCGCCATACCCGACCCGCTGCGCAAGATCGTGCGTTCGCACATCGGCACGTTCATCGAGCATGCCGGGCTGGACAAGGACGGCGGCTTCGACCCGCGCGGGGCAAGCCTTGGCAACATCGTGCTGGCATCGGGATACTTGCAGAACCGCCGCCACCTGGACCCGGTGATCTTCATCTTCTCCAAGCTGGTGCAGGTGCGCGGGGTGGTGCGGCCCATCGCCAACGCAGACCTGCACCTGGCCGTGAAGCTGGCCGATGGCCGAATCATCGGCGGGCAGCACCGCTTTACCGGCAAGAACGGCACGCCGCCGCTCACCGCGCGCATTGACGACATCTGGCTGTGCAAGTCGCCCGACGACACCGCCCCGGCCGACCTGCGCCTGCGGGCCAAGGTACGCGAGCTCATCGCCACGGCCGAGCTGGTGTGCTATCCCGTGGGCAGCTTCTATTCCAGCGTCATCGCCAACCTGCTGCCCTCGGGCGTGGGCGCGGCCCTGGCCGCCACCCGCTGCCCCAAGGTCTTCGTGCCCAACACCGGCACCGACCCGGAACTGCTGGGCCACACCCTGGAATTGCAGGTGGAGCGGCTGCTGCGCCACCTGCGCGGCGACGCGCCCGATGCCATCGCCCCGCGCGACGTGCTGGACTTCGTGCTGGTGGACACCAAGGGCGGCCGCTACCCCGGCGGCATTCCCAGGGCCATGTTGCAGCGTCTGGGCGAACTGGGCATCCGCGTGCTGGACTGCCCGCTGGTGAGCCGCCAGTCGGCCCCGTACATCGACGAACGCCTGCTCAACCCGGTGCTGCTCTCGCTGTGCTGACGGACCCGCGCGGGCACCCCCCGCCACGGGAAGGGCGACGCACCGGCAACAACCGCTACCAACCGAATGGAGGTTTCCCATGGACGGTGAAAAGCAGAAGGTGAGCATTGAACAGCAGATGGCCTACACCGACGCGGTGGCCTACCTGGAAGCCCTGCTGAAGGGCTTCAAGGAAGGGCGCATCGTGGTGGAGCGCGGCGGCGAGTCCGTGGTGCTTACCCCGCCCCAGAGCGTAAACGTGGAGATCGAGGCGCGCCGCAAGGGCGACAAGCAGAAGTTCTCGCTGGAGCTGGAATGGAGCGCGGCCCCGGCCGTTGTCGAAGACCCGCTGACCATCTCCGCCGACCTGCCCAAGACGGACGAGGCGAAGCCCTGCGACAAGGGCTGCCCCACCACCGCCCCGGCGGGAGCAGCCAAGCCCGCCGAAGCCAGGCCCGCCGCAACCCCGGCCAAGCCCGGCCCTTCGGCCCCCGCGTCCACGGTGAGCTACGGCAAGGCCGAGCCCGCCAAGCCCGCCGCCCCGGCCAAGCCTGAAGCAGGCAAGCCCGATGCGCCCAAGGACGCCCCCAAGCCCGGCGGCAAGTAGCCCCGCGCCAAACCAGCCGCAACAGACACGAAGGCCGCCCGCCGGAACATTCCGACGGGCGGCCTTTTCATTTCGAAGTGTCGGCCTGCGGCACTTCAAGGGCTGTTCCCAAATGAGGATTTTCGTTCGTTGGCAAGGAAAACAAGCCCGCCATGACGGGAGTATGCCTCAGCCGTTAGGCGAGCTTGCGAGCCGTACGGATGAGGACCGCAGCGCGCTCTTATCGTATTCGACCGGAGCCTCAGCCGTCAGGTGAGCGAAGCGAACCCTACGGATGAGGACAGCAGCGCATGGCGGGCGAAGTTTGACGATGCCAACGGGCGAAAGGACCATTTGGGTGCGTCCTATGCGGTCATGTCGTGAATAATCCCCCGCAACTGCCCGGCCATGTCGGCCAGCGCGCTCACCGCCCGCCCGGCCTGTTCCACCTCGGAGGTGACCTTGGATGAGATGTCGCGCACCTCGGCCACGGAACTGCTGATGTGCTCGCTGGTGGACGACTGCTGCTCCGCCGCCGTGGCGATGGCGTGCACCTGGTCGTTGGTGGCAACCACCAGCGTGACTATTTCGGACAGGGCCGCGCCCGATTCGGCGGACAGCCCGCGCGAGCGTTCCACGGCGTGCACCGCCGCCTCCATGCCCGCCACCGAATCGCGGGTGCCTTCCTGGATGGCCCGGATGGCCTCGCCCACCTCGCGGGTGGCGTTCATGGTCTTTTCGGCCAGCTTGCGCACCTCGTCGGCCACCACGGCGAAGCCGCGCCCGGCGTCGCCGGCGCGCGCCGCCTCGATGGCCGCGTTCAGCGCCAGCAGGTTGGTCTGGTCGGCAATGTCGCTGATGACCTCCATGACCCGGCCAATGCCCTCGGCCCGGGTGCCCAGCGCGCCAAGGTCGGCTTTCAGCCGCGCGGCCATGGAACTCACCTCGTCGATGGCGGCCATGGCCTTCTCCACCACGCCCGCCCCGGCTTCTGCCTTGGCGCGGGCGTCGGTGGCCTGGCGCGCGGCGTCAGAGGCGCTGCGGGCAACCGCCAGCACCGCGCTGTTCATCTCGTCCATGGCGGCGGCCGTCTCGCCGATGCGGCTGGACTGACGGTCGGTCAGGTTTCCGGCGTTGCGCATCTGCCCTGCCAGAGTGGTCGAGGTGCGGGCCACCTCGCCGGAAATTTCCTCCGACTGGCGGGCCGCTTCGGCGATGCGTTTGTTGGTGGCCTCCAGTTCGGCCTCGCGGGCGCGCAGGTCGGTGAGGTCCTGGTAGATGCACAGCGCGCCCATCAGCTTGCCCTCGATGTCGTACAGGGGCGAGGCATTGATGAATATGCGCCGCTTGCCGCCCTTGCGGCCCATCAGGTCCACCTCGCGCCGGGCGATGGTGCCGTTCTCGATGCAGTCGCGCAGCACCGTGCGCCGCGTGGCGTCGCCGTAGAAGAACTGGGCCACGTTCTGGCCGTAGAAGCTTTCCGGCTTGCCGTCGTGTTCCAGGATGTGCAGCAGGTTGGCGTTGGTGTAGGTGAGCACCTCCTTGGGGTCCACCACCACGAAGGGGGTGTCGATGCCCTTCAGCACGCCCTGCGCAAAGGATAGGTTTCTGCGCAACTGGCCGATAAGCCCATCAAGGGCGATGCGCATCTCGACCAGTTCGTCGCCGCCGTCACAGGTGAAACAGATGGAATGATCCCCGGCCTTCAGGCGGTCGAGCCGCCAGGTTATTTCGGCAAGGGGTTTGACCACCTTGGCATTGAGCAGCAGGGCGAGGGCAATGGCCAGCGCCACCGCGCACCCCACGGTGATGCCCCCGGCCAGCCATATGGTGCCGGTGGTGATGGACCCCGCCCCGACGGAGCCAAGCCAGGCGAAGCCGCCCAGACAGACCAGGGGAACGAGCGAGAGAAGGAAGATAAGTGTCCGGATGCGCAACCCTTGCATCATCGAGGCATCTCCTTTGTGACAAGGCACGGCAAAATGGCGGTACGAGTCTGGCGGCGCCGCCCCGCGCCGGGAGCATGTGCTGCGTGCGCCCGCAACGGATGCATTTGGCGGCATGCATCACGTTACTGCCTATCGGCGCAACCGGAGCAAACGTTAGCCGAGCAACCGCATGCTTTCAAGAAATTCCCGGCATTCCTCCTCTATCGCCCCTGTCTTCCGGATGCATGCCGCAGGCCCTTTCCTTCACGGCGCGACAACGGTATGTTCGCCACGCGACAACACACTCCTTTCCGGAGGGCTTTGCCTTCCGTTCCGTAACATCCCATGAAAGAAACCATTCCCTCACATACTCCGGCGGGCGACCCGCGCTTCTTTCCGGTTTCGCCCCTGATGATCTTTCCCAAGGCCGTGGGGTCGTTCAGCGTGTATCTGCGACAGGGCAACACCCTGGTGTTGTATGCCGCGGCGGGTGAAGCCTTCACCGAACGGCATCGCACCAACCTGTTCGAGAATGGCGTGCGCGAAGTGTACGTGCGCCTTGAGCAGCGCGAGAACTACACCCGTTATGTGGAAGAGAACCTGGGCGCCATATTGCGGAACGAATCCATCCCCCTGCCGGAACGGGCGGGCACCTTCTACCGCGCATCCACCGAGATACTGCGCGACGCCTTCGAGGCGCGCATGCCCGTGCCGCTGGATAGCGAAACCTTTCGGCGGCTGCAGCACTTCGTCACACAGTCCATCCGCTTTCTGACCAGCGCCGATTCACTGAAGGCCCTCGGCGAATTCATCGCGCACGACTTCAAGACCTACACCCACTCCATCAACGTGTTCATCTACACCATGCCCCTCGCGCAGACGCTGGGGCTGGACGAGGCGGCGCTGATCCGCGTGGGCATAGGCACCCTGCTGCACGACGTGGGCATGACCCGCGTGCCCAAGCAGATCATCGAGCGCGCCGGGCGGCTGACCCCGGACGAAGACGCCGTGTACCGCACCCACCCAGCGCAGGGCGTGGCCACCATCGCCCAGGTGCCCCTGACGCAAGAGGCCATCAACTGCATCCTGTTCCACCACGAGCGCATGGACGGTTCCGGCTACCCCACCGGGCTTTCGGGCGACCAGATTCCGCCCGTGGTGCGCGCGCTGGCCGTGGCCGACACCTTCGACACGCTCACCTCCACGCGCAGCGGGCTGCCCGCGGCCACGTCCGCCTTCGAGGTGCTGAACCGCATGCGCGCCGAAATGGCGTCCTCGCTGGACATGGAGATGTTCCGGCGCTTCGTGCTGGTGCTGTCCGGGGCCATGCTGGACGGCGGCTTCGGCGCGGAGATGGACTGACCGACAAGCGGACAGGGCGGGCCGACGGACCAGGACGGGCAGCCGGGAACACATGGCAGGCCGCACGGGGCGTACCCTATCGCCCCGAGTTCCCCGGACGTACCCGGACGCACCCGGACGCGTCCGGCGCATGCGTGCGCAGCCGCACGCCATGGCGCGCCAGCAACGCCCCAACGCACCGCATCGGCGCTTTACCCCCCCGTTCGCGCCACCATCGCCCCCTCGACTGAAGAGAAAGTCTAGAAAAAGTTGACAATGCTTATGCTTTCCGTCATGCCTTTGCGAGGGGAGAGGTGCGTCCTCAACGGCCCGGCACCACTGCAACATCCAGGAAATTCTTGGAAATGACACAGGCATCGGCTGCGCAACAGGACCCCTCGGAATTCTTCGCGGTGCCCACCACGATGCTTCTGCCTGACATGTCGGGTTCTTTCGGCGTGTACATCAGGCAGGAGAAGGGGTTTGTCCTTTACGCCCACGAAGGCGAGCAGTTCACGCCGCGCCATCGCCTGCAACTGCGTGCGCACGGGGTGGAGCACATCTACGTGCACAAGGCGCAGCACCCGCTGTACCGCGAGCACCGCGAGCTGTACCTTGGCACCATCCTTTCCGACGAAACCATTCCCCTGCCCGAGCGGGCGCGCCTGTTCTACTCCACCTCCACGGAAATCGTGCAGGAGGTGTTCGAGCGCAAGCTGCCCCGCAGCCTGAAACGCGCCACCTTCGACCGCATCCTGGCCCTGGTCACCGAAGGCATCAGCTTCCTGACGCTGGAGAATTCGCTGAAGACCGTGGCATCACTGGTGGCGCACGACTACCACACCTATTCCCATTCGCTGCACGTCTTCGTGTATTCGCAGGCCATCCTGCAAAGCTACGGCTTTGACGAGGAAAGCTTGGTGCAGTTCGGCCTGGGGGCCATGCTGCACGACATCGGCAAGACCTACGTGAACCCCGAGATTCTCGCCAAGCCGGGCACCCTTTCGCCGGACGAGCGCACCGAGGTCAACCGCCACCCGGTGTTCGGCGTGGGCGCGTGCACGCTGATGCCCCTGTCGCAAGACGCCATCAACTGCATCCTGTTCCACCACGAGAAGCTGGACGGCTCCGGCTACCCCTGCGGGCTCACCGCCGGTGAAATCCCCTTGCCGGTGCGGGCCATCACCATCGCCGACATCTACGACGCCCTCACGTCCAACCGCCCCTACGCCCCCGCCATGAACGCCTTCCAGGTGCTGCGCCTGATGATGAACGAGATGCGCGACCAGATCGACCTCGATATCTTCAAGCGCTTCGTGATGATCCTTTCCGGGGCCAACGTGGTGTAGAAGCAAATCACCCAGCTTTCCATGTCCGGTAAAATCATCCCCTCGCACAAGCTGCTAGAGGGGATTTCTCGTTCCTTCGCACGCCAGCTTCATTTCAGCAAAATACATCTTCCCATGCGCTTCTAAGACACCGCAAAAACTAGTCCATTGCGCATTAAACACATCTACTATCAAATCAAGCTCCTTAATCTCCTTATCACTTTCAAAGTCAAGACGCTCAGTAGCTATGTGAGATATCTGCTTATTGCACCTTCTCCAACAATCAGCGACATCAAACAGTGGCTTTTCTGGCTTCCAAAATTTTACATACTTATCATGGGTAACATCATTAGCTCGAACCTTACTACCTACTTCTTCATGATAAAAAAAGTGTATCATATTTCTGATATGAATACACATTGATTCAAAAACCATATTCTTAAGATACAAGTCACAACAAAGACACCCCTGCATCGACCTGAAACGTACATACGCCTTGTTCATCATTTCCCATTCGTATGAGACATGCGTTGCCATACGTGCCAACTTTTCTTCCGACAATGAGTGCTCTTTATTCCTCTTCACAAGCAACACCTATAATTTAAGGATATTACTACATATACCGCATCGTTCCATACGAGACAGACCATCCCACATCCTGAAACTCCGGGCAATGCCTACACCTTTCCATCCAATCCTGACCGGAAAAATCCGCTCCGCCCCTTCCCCGGCCGGACGCGCGTTGTTATATGCCCGATAATGACGCGCCATGAAGTGCCAACGGCCCTGCCAGACGCGCTAACGCCCCCCGGAGGAACAACAAGATGTGGGAGTATACCGACAAGGTGCGTGAGCACTTCCTGAACCCGCGCAACGTGGGCTCCCTTGACGACGCCAACGCCATCGGCGAGGTAGGCAGCCTTGCCTGTGGCGACGCCCTCAAGCTTTATCTCAAGATCGACGGCGACCGCATCGTGGACGCCAAATTCCAGACCTTCGGCTGCGCCAGCGCCATCGCCTCCAGTTCGGCCCTCACCGAACTGATCAAGGGCATGACGGTGGAAGAAGCCCTGAAGCTGACCAACCGCGACATCGCCGAATTTCTGGGCGGCCTGCCCAAGGAAAAGATGCACTGCTCGGTCATGGGGCAGGAAGCGCTGGAGGCCGCCATCCGCAACTGGCGCGGCGAGCCCGCCGTGGAACACGAGCACGAGGGTCAGCTGGTCTGCAAGTGCTTTGGCGTCACCGACGAGCAGATCGTGCGCGCCATCCGCGAGAACGGCCTGAAGACCGTGGAGGAAATCACCCACTACACCAAGGCCGGCGGCGGCTGCGGAGAATGCGTGGGCGAGTTGCAGAAGCTGCTGGACGCGGAACTGGGCAAGGCCCCGGTGTGCGAAACCCCGCTTGCCGCCGCGCCGAAAAAGCTCACCAACGTGCAGCGCATGCAGCTGGTCCTGAAGGTGCTGGAAGGCGAAATCCGCCCGCGCCTGCAACAGGACGGCGGCGACATCGAACTCGTGGACATGGACAGCACCACCGTCTACGTGGCCCTGCGCGGCATGTGCACCAGCTGTCCCTCCAGCCGCCTGACGCTGGAAGGCTTTGTGGAAAAGACCCTGCGCGACCATGTGGACGAGAACATCGTGGTCAAGGAGGCGGCAGCGTGAACACCGTGTACTTCGACAACAACGCCACCACCCGCGTGGACCCGGCCGTGCTTGCGGCCATGCTGCCCTATTTCGGCGAACTGTACGGCAACCCGTCGTCCATGCACACCTTTGGCGGGCAGGTGGGCCGCGCCGTGCGCGAGGCGCGCGAGCAGGTGGCCCGGCTCATCGGGGCCACGCCGGAAGAGATCGTGTTCACCTCGTGCGGGACGGAGGGCGACAACACCGCCATCCGCGCCGCGCTGGCCGCCCAGCCCGAGAAGAAGCACATCATCACCACCCGTGTGGAGCACCCTGCCGTGCTCAGCCTGTCGCAGCACCTGGAAAAGAACGGGTACGAACTGACCCTGTTGGGCGTGGACGACAAGGGCCGCATGGACCTGGACGAACTGCGCGAGGCCATCCGCAAGGACACGGCCATCGTGTCCATCATGTTCGCCAACAACGAGACGGGCACCATCTTCCCGGTGGCGGAAGCCGCCGCCATCTGCAAGGAGCGCGGCGTGCCCTTCCACACCGACGCGGTGCAGGCCGTGGGCAAGCTGGCCATCGACGTGCGCGAGATGCCCGTGGACTATCTGGTGCTGTCCGGCCACAAGCTGCATGCCCCCAAGGGCGTCGGCGCGCTGTACGTGCGGCGCGGGGCGGCCTACCGGCCCTTCCTGCGCGGCGGCCACCAGGAGCGCGGACGCCGGGGCGGCACCGAGAACGTGCCCGCCATCATCGGCCTGGGCGTGGCCTGCGACCTGGCCGCCGCCAACATGGCGGAAGAGAACACCCGCGTGCGCGCCCTGCGCGACAGGCTGGAATCGGGCCTGCTGGCCGCCATCCCCGACGCCATCGTCAACGGCGATGCGGCCAACCGCCTGCCCAACACCACCAACATCTCGTTCAAGTACGTGGAGGGCGAGGCCATCCTGCTGCTGCTGGACCAGTTGGGGGTATGCGCCAGTTCCGGTTCCGCCTGCACCTCGGGCAGTCTGGAACCCTCGCACGTGCTGCGGGCCATGGGCGTGCCGTTCACCTACGCGCACGGCTCCATCCGGTTCAGCCTTTCGCGCTTCAACACGCAGGAAGAGGTGGACCACGTGGTGCGCGAACTGCCCCGCGTCATCGCCCGCCTGCGCGAAATGTCGCCCTTCCGGGCTGGCAGCGAGGCGGAGGCGGCGTTGGGCAAGAAGCCCGGGTGCAGCTGCTAGGGGCTGTTCCGAATTGTCCTTTCGCCCGTTGGCGTCCGACCCGAAGGGCGCGAAGCGTGGCCGTTGGGCGAACTTGTGAGCCCTACGGACATCGTGCGCAACGAGGTCAAGCTTCGCCTGCCATGGCTTTGCTGTCCTTATCCGTAGGGTTCGCTTCGCTCACCAACGGCTAAGGCTCGGTCAAATACAATAAGAGTATACTCCCTCATGGCAGGCTCGTTTTCCTAGCCAACGGACGAAAATCCTAATTCGGCAGCAGCCCCTGGATGTATTGCCCATCTCACTCGATAGCCTGCCCCCGCCCCTGTACGCGCGGGGGCGTTTGTGGCATCCGGGAACATCGCCATGCTTCCGGCCAGGGCCGACGAACATTCCGGGGGAAGGGCGACCTTCCCCCGTTTCGCAACCAGCAGGGCGCACGCAGCACCACGCGCCCATGGCCATCCGCACCGGACACCCACAGGAGGCTCGCATGAAGATCGCCCGCGACATGACGGAACTGGTAGGCCGCACCCCGCTGGTGCGCCTGAACCGCGTCAGCGAAGGCTGCGCGGCCGAGGTGGTGGCGAAGCTGGAATTCAACAACCCCTGCGCCTCGGTGAAGGACCGCATTGCCCTGGCCATGATCGACGGGGCCATGGAGCGCGGCGAACTGGCCCCCGGCGGCATGCTGGTGGAACCCACCAGCGGCAACACCGGTGTGGGCTTGGCCTTCGTGGCGGCGGTACGCGGCCTTACCCTGGTGCTGACCATGCCCGAAAGCATGAGCAACGAGCGCAAGGCGCTGCTGCGCGGCTTTGGCGCGCGGCTGGTGCTTACCCCGGCCTCCAAGGGCATGCGCGGGGCCATTGAAGAGGCCGAACGCATCGTGGCCGAAACGCCCGGCGCGGTGATGCTGGGCCAGTTCGTTAACCCGGACAACCCCATGGTGCACCGCAAGACCACGGCCGAGGAAATCTGGGCCGACACCGGCGGCAAGGTGGACGCCTTCGTGGCGGGCGTGGGCACCGGCGGCACCATCACCGGCACCGGCAGGCGGCTGCGCGAACTGAATCCCGCCATCAAGGTATTCGCCGTGGAGCCGGACGAATCGCCCGTGCTATCGGGCGGCGCGCCCGGCCCGCACGCCATCCAGGGCATTGGCGCGGGCTTCGTGCCCCCGGTGCTGGACACCAAGGTGTATGACGAGATCATCCGCGTGCCCGGCAAGGACGCCCTGGCCACGGCCCGGCGGCTGCTGCGCGAAGAAGGCATTTTGTGCGGCGTCTCGTCCGGGGCCAACGCCTTTGCCGCCATGGCCGTGGCGCGCCGCCCGGAAATGGCGGGCAAGCGCGTGGTGTTCGTGGTGTGCGACACCGGCGAGCGGTATCTGTCCACTCCCTTGTTCACGGAAATGCCGGACTAGCCCCGCCTGATGCGCCTTTCGCCCTCCGGCTTCGTCAGATGAAGCTGCGGCATCGGGTCACGTACAATAAAAGCGCGCTGCGGTCGCCATCCGTAACACTCGCGTTGCTCGTGTAACGGCTGCCGCACGCTCCCCTTGATACGGAACGAAACCCGTACCGGGCACATGCACAGGCTACGTTTTCCCCCACCACCCCAACCCCAGACGGATCGCACGCGCATGAAGAAACTCGACGACCTCGACGCCCGCTCGCTGCAAGGCATGCCCGAACTGGAACGCATCGCGGCCGAGCTGTGCGCGCCGGAATCGTACGAAGCGGTCTACCACCGCTCGCTGCACGACGCGCCCATGCCCTCGCTGGAGGCGCTGGCCGAAATGGTCAGCCGCCTGCGCGCAGCGCTGCTGCCCGGCTTTTTCGGCACCGCCACCGTGCACCTGGAATCGATGCGCTATCATCTGGCCGCCAACCTCGATTCCATCTTCCGCATCCTGTCCGAGCAGATCCGTCGTGGGGCGTGTTTCACCTGTGCCGACTTCGCCCGTGAATGCGGCAGCTGCGAACTGCACTCGCGCGACAAGGCCATCCAGTTCCTGCAACGGCTGCCGGAAATCCGCCGCATGCTGGCCAGCGACGTCAAGGCCGCCTACGAGGGCGACCCCGCCGCCAAAAGCCCCGGTGAAACGGTGTTCTGCTACCCGTCCATCGCGGCCATGATCAACCACCGCATCGCGCACGAGCTGTACCGCATGGAGGTGCCGCTGATCCCGCGCATCATCAGCGAGATGGCCCACTCGCGCACGGGCATCGACATCCACCCCGGCGCGCAAATCGGCGAGGAATTCTTCATCGACCACGGCACCGGCGTGGTCATTGGCGAAACGTGCATCATCGGGCGTGGCTGCCGCCTGTACCAGGGCGTGACCCTGGGCGCGCTGTCGTTCCCCAAGGACGGCGACGGCGTGCTGATCAAGGGCAACCCGCGCCACCCCATACTGGAAGACAACGTCACGGTGTACGCCGGGGCCACCATCCTTGGCCGGGTGACCATCGGCGCGGGGTCCATGGTCGGCGGCAACGTGTGGGTGACCCACGACGTGCCGCCCGGCTCCAAGATCGTGCAGCAGCGTTCGGCCAAGCCCAAGCCCGACGAGGAACTGGTGGGGCGCAAGTAGGCGCGCGCGGGGCGTCCCGTGTCGCGCGCCCTGCTGTACGCGCGCGGCGCATGGGGGTAGTCTGCCCTTTGCACCCCCGTGTTCGACGTCCACCGCAAAGGAGGCCTCATGCCCATCCCCCGCATCTGCCTGCTGACGCTCGGCGTGGCGGACCTTGCCCGCAGCCGGACCTTTTACGAAGCCCTGGGCTGGAAGCCCGCCTACCCGGACTGTGACAAGATCGTGTTCTTCCAGGTGGGCGAACTGGCCGTGGCCCTGTACCCGCGCGACGAACTGCTGGAAGACTGCGGCATGGCCGGGGCCAAACCCGAGCCGGGGGGCATCACCCTGGCCCACAACGTGGCCGAGCGGGCCATGGTGGATGCGCTGATGGCCGAGGCCGTGGCGGCGGGCGGCACGGTGCTGGACGCCCCGCGCGACAAGCCGTGGGGCTACACCGGCTACTTCGCCGACCCGGACGGCCACCCGTGGGAGGTTGCCCACGTGCCTTCGCTGCAACTGGACGAGGCGGGGCGGATCATCCTCGGCTGACCGGCTGCGTCCTGATCTCCGCCTCTCCTGCCCCGTACAACGACCACGGGTCCCGCGCACATCCGGCACGGGACCCGTTTTCTTTCACGAGGATACGCATTTCAGATTCACGCATGCTGGAACCGCTTGTATCGGAATGAAACAGACGGAATGATTTTCGTCCGATTTTCCTTGCCTTCCGCTTTCGAATAGCCTACCGGAAAAGTAGGCTATCAGCAGGAGGAACCGACATGCCGTTCCAGTTACTTGCCGATTCCATGGTCACCATTCCCGGCGTCACCTGCACGGGAACCCGCCGTCTACTCGCCATCAACGAAACCTGTTTCGCCATCCACCGCAGCGGGGTGCGCTGCCGCCGCACGGACACCTACCACCGGGCACGGGTGGAGGTGTTCCGTCTGTTCGCGCGGCGGGACGACACGCTGGCGCCCGCCCGGTCTGACGGCACCGAAGGGGACTGGACCAGCGTGCTGCTGTCCTTCCGCCTGCGCGGCGAACCTTCCATGCCCAAGCGAAAGAGGGGCGCGCCGCCCCTGCCCGCCGTGGCGCGGATGCCGTGGTGCCGCAGGCCCGCGCGCATCCTGGGCCTGAACGACGAGGCCGTGGCGCTGGCCATCCGCATGGACGGCGGCCCGGCCATCGGGGTGTGGGCGCTGCCGCCGGGGTACGTTGCGGGTCTGGGGGCAGGCGATGCGTCTCCGGCTGTCCCGGAGGACGCGCTGGACCTGCCCCTGCGCCGCGAGGACGTGCTGCTGGCCTGGCCACGGTAGGGGGTAGGGGACGGGGGGGAAGCCCGAAGGCTGCCCCTCCCTCATCCGCGCGCGTCCGCCTCGCCACCGGCTGCCGGCACGGCCAGGGCTACAGCCTGATGCGATAGATCGCGCCGTTGCCCCAATCGGCCGCGTACAGGTCGCCCGATGCGGACACCGTAAGCCCCACGGGGCTGGACAGGCCATCGGCGAACAACTCGGTCCGGCCATCATCGAACACCTCGTGGACCGCCGTTCCGCCGTAATCCACCACGAAAACGCGCCCATCGCGGGTCTGGGCAATGCCCGCTCCGGGAGAGCGCAGGGCTTCGCCGGTTTCCAGCCGCCGCCCGTCGCCGCGCAGAATCGTGATGCCACCGGCGATGTTCGAAACGATGAAACCACCGTCGGGCCGTTGCACGGCCCCCACCGGGGTCCGCAAGCCCGACACCACCACGGTGCGCGCCCTGTCCGCCCCAAATGCCAGGATCTCGTTGGTGCGCCGGTTCGCCACCAGCAGCCGGCCTGACCGGTCGAAGCCGAGTCCCGCCGGCGTCGCAAGGCCGACAAGGTACGTCTCGCGTGCGCCATCGGGAGTGAAGCGATAGACTTCGTCCCGTGAATAGGAGGCCACGTAGACCCGCCCCTCGGCGTCGATGGCAAGCCCCGATGGACCAGCCAGGCCATCAGCAAAGGTCGTGCGCCCTCCGTCGGGGGCCACGCGCGAAACCCGCCCCGCCCCCCACTCCGCCACGTACAGGTTCCCTGCCGTGTCGAACGCCATCCCCACCGGAGAGCCGAAGCCGCTCCACAATCGCTCCGCATGCCCCCGGAGTGCCCCCGCCGCCACAACGCGGGGTACGAAGGCCGCGGCGAACGCCGAACCTAACAGCATCAACGTCGAAAGCAGTACGGAGCGGCGGGTGATCATCGTCCACCCCCCTGCCGGGCCTCGCTCGCCCCGCCTTCGCCCCGTGCCGCGTCATGCCGCCCGAACACCTCGCGCGCGGCGGCAATGCCGTTGAGCGCGGCGGGAAAGCCCGCGTACACCGCCATCTGCATGATCACCTCCAGTATCTCCTCGCGGGTCAAACCCACGTGCAGCCCGGCGGCGATGTGCACCTCCAGTTGCGGCCGCGCCGTGCCCATGGCCGTCAGCGCGGCAATGGTGGCGATCTCGCGCTCACGCAGGCCAAGCTGCGGCCGCGCGTACACGTCGCCAAAGGGAAACTCCACCAGCAGCCGCGCGAAATCCGGCACGAATTCCGCCAGTTTCGCCACCACCTGCTCGCCCGCCGTGCCGTCCACCTGCGAAAGCACCCGCAGGCCGCGCTGGTAGCGGGCTTCCGCCGCGTCCGCTTGCGTCGTCTGCCCCGTCTGCCCCGTCCGCCCTGTCCGCCCTGTCCGCACAGTCGTCTTCACGCCGTCATGCATGGTCGTCCTCCTGCCCGCGATACCAGGCAATCTTGTCATCCAGATGGGTCAGGCACGCCGCCAGCCGTTCCATGCGCTCACGCACGCGCTGGCGGTGCGCTTCCAGCAGTTTCCGCCGGGCGGCCAGAGTGGCATCGCCTTGCTCTCGCAGTTCCGCGTAGCGCACCATTTCACGCACCGGCATATCCATCTCGCGCAGCCTGCCAATGAATTCCAGCCAGCGCAGGTCGTCCTGCGTGAACAGCCTGCGCCCGCCCCGGTCGCGCTCCACGGACCGCAGCAGGCCGATCTTTTCGTACCAGCGCAGGGTGTGGGCGGTAAGCCCGGTGGCTTTCGCCACGTCGCGAATGCGCATGGGCCTTCCTCCTTTTTCCGGAGCCTACAAGTTGGAGTACGCTCGAAGTCAAGCGGTTTCGCGGGCCGCGCAAAAAAACACGCCCGAACCATCACAAGACGGGCCGGGCGCGAGTACATGAACGAGAAGAGAAAACACGCACACGAAGCGGTGCGGGAGGAAGCCCCCTACATGCCGAACAGCAGGGCGCTGGGGCGACGCAGCACGGCGGGCAGCGGGTCCAGTTCGGCCCGCAGGGTTTCGCGCAGGGCGCGCAGGCCGCCGGGGTCGTCCGCTCCAAAAGAGGCGGGGGGCTGCCCCATCACCCGCAGCAACCGCCCGCGCAGGGTATTGCCGTAAGTGTAGTTGGCCGTGAGGTAGACCAGGAACTTGCCGAACATGCGCACGGCGCGGACCGGGCCATGGCGGCGGGCCAGCGCGTCCAGCAGGGCCAACGGGGCCTCGCGCCACGGGGCGGGGTTGTGGTCCGGGTCGTCTGACGCGCCGGGGAATCCACCGGTCAGCACACCCGTCCAGGCCGCGAACACCCACGGACGGGCCACGGCGATGCGGCCTAGCGACACGCCGTCGCAGCCGGTGTCGTCCAGCAGGCTGGCGCAGTCCTCCGGCGTGAACACGTCGCCATTGCCCATGACCGGGATGGACACCGCCGCCTTCACCAGCCCGATGTGGGCGTGCCGGGGCGGCTGGGTGCGCCGGTCCGGGGCCACGCGGGGATGAAAGACCAGGCAGTCGGCCCCGGCATCCTCGAAGCGCCGGGCTAGGTCCACGGCGGGCTGCGGGTCCGGCGACCAGCCGGTGCGAAACTTGACGAACACCGGTATGTCCACCGTGCGGCGCACCGCCGCCACCATGCGCACGGCGCGCTCCGGGTCGCGCAGCAGGTCTGCCCCGCAGCCGCGCTTGACGATGGCCGACACCGAACAGCCCATGTTCAGGTCCACGCCGAAGAAGCCCTCGGCCTGCACCCGCCGGGCGGCATCGGCCATCAGTCCCGGCTCGGCCCCGAACAGCTGGCAGACCAGCCGGGGTGGTTCACCCTCGCGCCACGAGAACGCCTCGGACTTGTCCGGCCGCTCCGTGGGCACGGCGCGGGCGTTGCACATGCCGGTGAACAGCAGCCCGCAGCCGCCGTAACCTTCCACCACCTCGCGGAAGGCGGCGTGGCCCAGCCCGGCCATGGGGGCCAGCCACAGCCGTCCCGGCACGGTGCGCCCGCCCACGGTCAGCGGCGCGCGCAGGCGCGCGGCAAGGGCGACGTCGTGCCCCGGCGGGGATACGGCGGCGGGACTGGCGGCCGGGGCATCGACGGGATGGGTTCCGGGCGCAACGCCGGGGGCGGATTCCGGGGTGGACCCGGCAGGCATGTCGGACGGAGGGAAGTTGGGCACGGGCATGTCCGGGCGCTACGCGCCGGGGGTGTGGCGCAGCACTTCGTTGCCGTCCAGGTCGCGGATGGACAGGGTGCCCGCATCAAACAGCCCGTAGGAGGCCACGTAGCCGTCCTTGGGCAGGGTGGTGGAGCCCACGTTCCAGATGTGCAGGCCGTCCACGGTTTCCGCGCGGGGGATGTGGGTGTGCCCGCACAGAAACACGTCGCCGGGGGCAAGGTCCGGGAAGCGGTCGGGCAGTTGATGATGGTGCCCGTGGTTGGCCCAGATCCGCAGCCCGTCCGCGAATATCCACGCCGCCTCGGGCAGGGGAAAGCGCAAGACCATGGTGTCCACTTCCGCGTCGCAATTGCCGCGCACGGCGATGATGCGCGGGGCCCAGTCGTTGAGCAGGGACGCCACTTCACGCGGGGCGTAGCCTTCCGGCACGGGGTTGCGCGGGCCGTGGTACAGCAGGTCGCCCAGCAGGACGAGGGCGTCGGGGTGGTGGGTGCGGGCCAGTTCGAGCACCAGTTCGGTGCGCGGCAGCGAGCCGTGCAGGTCGGAGGCGATGAGCAGCTTCATGGTCTGATGGTTCCTGATGGTGTGCGGTGCGCGGCAGGCATGCGGGCCGCGCCGGGGAAGGGAAAGGGCCGCCGCCCTGCGGCGGTGGCCCGGTACGTTGGCATGTTCGGAAAGGTGAACTGTCGGCGGCAATACGCCGACGGGCTGCGGACTACAAGCGCTCCACCGCGATGCGCCGGGGCGCGGCAGCCTCGCGCTTGGGCATGCGGATGGTCAGCACGCCGCTGGTCAGCTGGGCCGAAATGCGCGCGGCGTCCACCATGTCCGACAGGGTGAACACGGCGTGGTACTCCACGTCGCCGAATTCCATGGCGTGCACCCGGGGTCCGCCCGCCGCGCCGCAAGCGCAGCTGGCTTGCGCCGGGGAATCCTTCGCGCCGGGGGCGGGCTCGCCCGCGTCGTCGCGGCCTGCATCGCGCCCCATGTCCCGCCCCATGTCTCGCCCCATGTCTCGGCAGTCGCCGAAGCGGGTCACGCCGCGCACCGTCAGTTCGTCGCCCTCCACGTCCAGCACCAGGTCGTCGTGGGCCACGCCGGGCATGTCCAGATACAGGTGAAAGCCGTCCTCGCGTTCCACCAGATCTGCCTGAGGACGCATGCGCGGCGGCTGCGGGGACTGGGCAAAGCGGCCCTGCCGGGCGCGGCCTTCCGGCCCGCCCTGACCTGCCTGTCCGCCCTGTCCGCCGCGTTCGTTATGACGGGCGGGACGGGACGCGGGGTGCGGAAAGCGGGGGCGACGGTCTGGGGGCGTCATGGCAGCCTCCTATCGAACATCTATATGAACAGTGCGTGGCCGCACGGCCTGCGCCTTGGGCAGCACGATCTCCAGCACCCCGTCCTTCATGGTGGCCGTGGCCCGGTCGCGGTCGATGGGCACGTTCAGGGTCACCACGCGCTGAAAGGGGCCGGTGGGCCGTTCCTGCCGGTAATACCGGCCGCGCACCACGGGCAGTTCGCCCTTCAGCACCAGCGTCTTGTCGGTGAGGGTGATGTCCAGCCCGTCCATGTCCACGCCGGGCACCAACGCCCGCACGCGGATGGCCGCGTCGTCCTCGCCGATGTTCAGCGGCGGAAACTGGGCCCGCCCGCGCGTGGCGGGCAGGGCGCGGCCCGCGTCGCCCGCGAGACGGTCGAGCAGGTTGGGAAATTCATAGAACGCGCTGAAGTCGATGACCATGCGCACCTCTTCGTGACTGGCCGGATATGGGCGTTGCTGGCCGGGAATGACAGGATGCCGGAGTGGCTGCGGGGCGCCCGCAAAGGCCACACCAGCATAGCTAACACGCCCGGCGGCGCTGTCAATGCGCGCGCGACGGCGGCGCGCCTCGCGCTACTTCACGCTGCGCTGCCCCTGTTCCCACAACTCGGCGGGCACGGCCTCTTCAACCAGCATCACGGGAATCTCGTCGCGCACCGGGTAGACCACCTTGCACTGGGCGCACTTAAGGCCGCGCTCGTTGTCCACGGGTTCCACGGGCTGGCGGCATTTGGGACAGGCGAGGATTTCCAGCAGTTCCTTGTTCAGCGACACGGCGCACTCCTTGGTTGCATTGTGCGCGCACCATAGCCCGAAGCCGCCGCGTGCTCAAGCGGGGCGGGCGCGGGACGCCGCCGGTTCCGTCCGCCCTGCCGCCCTTTCGCGCCCGTCCTCACCCGTCCGGGATGGCGGACGGCTTTGTTGACACCCACCGGGGCGAAACGTAGCATCGTCCCGTACCCCGCATTCCGTCCCGCGCCGCAACGCCAGCCGCGTCGCATGGCGGACGCGGGGCTTCAGGCACCCGGAGCAGACATGTCCATCCGTTTCATAGACCTGCATTCCCACTCCACCGCCTCCGACGGCAGCGACAGCCCGGCCGAACTGGTGCGCAAGGCGGCCGCCGCCAAACTGGCGGCCATCGCCCTCACCGACCACGACACCACGTCCGGCCTCGACGAAGCCGTGCGCGAAGGACGCCAACGCGGCCTGGAGGTCATCCGGGGTTGCGAACTTGGCGTGCGCTGCGAACACGGCGAACTGCACATCCTGGGGCTGTGGCTGCCCGAAGGCGACGGCGGCCCCACCGCGCTGGACGCCACCCTGGCCCAACTGCGCGACCACCGGGCCGCCCGCAACCGCCGCATCGCGGCGCAATTGCGCCAGTGCGGCGTGGACATCGAGTACGCCGAGGTGGAGGCCATTTCCGGCGGCGAATCGGTAAGCCGCCTGCACTTCGCGCGCATCCTGCACCAGAAGGGCTACGTGCCCACGCCGCAGACGGCCTTCGACCGGTATATCGGCCCCGGCGGCCGCGCCTACGTGGCCAAGGAAACCCTGTCCCCGGCGGACGGGGTGCGCCTGCTGCATTCCGTGGGGGCCACCGTGGCCCTGGCCCACCCCATGCTGTTCCGCTACCCCGGCAACGGCTTTGCCGAATGGCTGGACGACACCGTGGCCGACCTGAAGCGCCACGGACTGGACGCCATAGAGGCCTACCACAGCGAACATTCCCAGGCCGACACCCGCCGCTGCGTGGACATGGCCGCCCGGCACGGGCTGGCGCTTACCGGCGGCTCGGACTACCACGGCGCGGGCAAGCCCGGCATCTCGCTGGGGCGGGGGCGCGGCGGCCTGCGCGTGACCACCGCCGTGCTCGACGACCTGAAGGCGCGCCGGCTCCGCCAGGGCCTGCCGGTGTAGGCGCGCCGCGTCCACCGGAATCGATCCCGCGGACCTCGCTGGCCGCACGATCCCTGATTTCGCGAAACCCGGCGGGCCGCCCGCCGCCAAACCATATCGAAACCGAAGACATGACCATCGGCAACGGCACGAACACTCCCGCCCACCCCGCACTGCCAGAACTGCTCGCCCCGACGGGCGACATGGAAAAGCTGGACGCGGCCCTGCGCTATGGCGCAAGCGCCGTCTACCTGGGCGGGCGCGGCCCCAACCTGCGCGCGGGCGCGCAGGGCTTTTCGCCCGACGAACTGCCGGAAGCGGCCCGGCGCGCCCATGCCGCAGGGGCGCGCGCCTACTACTGCCTGAACAGCCTGCCCCACCAGCGCCACCTGCGCGACGTGGAAGCCGCCATCGAAGAGGCCGACGCCGCCGGCATGGACGCCCTGATCGTGGCCGACCCCGGCGTTGTCCGCATGGCCTGCCGCCGCGCCCCGCGCCTGCCGCTGCACATCTCCACCCAGGCCAACACCGCCAACGCCGAGGCCGCCCTGTTCTGGCAGGACATGGGGGCCACCCGCGTGAACATGGCGCGCGAACTGGATGTCCCCTCCATCCGCGCCCTGCTCCGGGCCTGCCCCGGCCTGGAATTCGAGGCCTTCGTGCACGGGGCCGTGTGCCTGGCCGTGTCCGGCCACTGCCTGCTTTCCGCGTGGATGAACAACCGCCCGGCCAACCTCGGCCAGTGCACCCACCCCTGCCGCTTCGAGTACCAGGGCATGGCCCTGGCCGTGGAGGAAAAGACCCGCCCCGGAGAAATCGCGTGGGAGGCGGTGCAGGACGGCCCGTTCCATTCCAGCTTCTGGGCCCCCAACGACCTGTGCCTGGTGAAGTACGTGCGTTGGTTCGCCGCCGTGGGCGTGGCCTCGCTGAAAATCGAGGGCCGGGTGAAGAGCGCGGGCTACGTGGCCCAGGTGACGGACGCCTACCGCACCGCCCTGGACGACCTTGCCCGGCGCACGTTCCGGCATGAAGACTATTTGTACGAACTGCTGAACACCGCCAGCAGGCCGCTGTCCACGGGCTTTTTCCTGCCCGGCGGCAAGCGGCTGAACCGGGGGCTGCCGCACGACGCCATGCGCCGCCCGGTGGTGGCGCGCATCGAGCAGCCCGCTGGGGACGGCGCGTGGCACGTTTCCGTGCGCGCCCCGTGGCGCGCGGCAAAGCCCATGGAAATCCTGCTGCCCGGCCTGCGCCGCCCGGAACTTTTCCCCGGCGATTTCAGGCTGGAAAACCACAAGGGCGAACTGGTGGACCAGCTGCACCCCGGCATGGCGGGGGTGCTGCACTGCACCCACGAAGGCCTTGCCCCCGGCCTGTTCGTGCGGGCCTGATCGGGCCAGCCTCCCCCGGCATCCTGACCCCACTGAAACTCCCGCAAGCAGGCCCCGCAACCGGTCCCGACACCCACGGAACACCCATGGCCCACGTGCTGATCATCGACGCCGACGCCGCCTTCGCCCAACTGGTGGCGGGCATTGCAGAGGGGCTGGGGCACCGGGCCTCGCGCGCGGGCGGGCTGGCCGAGGGCCGCCTGCTGGCCGACGACGCCGACGTGGTATTCCTGGCCGCCACCCTGCCCGACGGCAACGGCGTGGAGGCCATGCCCGGCCTGCGCGCCCTGCCCGGCCAGCCGGAGATCATCGTCACCGCCGAAGGGGGCGACCCGGACGGCGCGGAGCGGGCCATCCGCCACGGGGCCTGGGAATGGCTGCGCAAGCCCTTGCCCGCCGACCGCGTGGTGCTGCCGCTGTTGCGCGCCCTGGACTACCGCGCCCGGCTGCCCGCCCAGCGCCCCTCGTCGCGCCTGAAGCATTCCATCGTGGGGGTGAGCACGGCCATCCGCCGCTGCCTGGACGTGGTGGCAGAGGCGGCGGGCAGCGACGCCGCCGCGCTGGTCACCGGCGAGACGGGCGTGGGCAAGGAACTGTTCGCCCGGGCCATCCACGACAACAGCCCCCGCGCCGCCGCGCCTTTCGTGGCCGTGGACTGCGCCTCGCTGCCGCGCTCGCTGGCCGGGTCCATCCTGTTCGGCCATCGCAAGGGGGCCTTCACCGGGGCGGATTCCAACCGCGACGGGCTGGTGCTGCAAGCCGATAGGGGCACGCTGTTCCTGGACGAGGTGGGTGAACTGCCGCTGTCGATGCAGAAGATGTTTTTGCGCGTGCTGCAGGAACACCGCTTTCGCCCGGTGGGCGGGCGCACGGAAATCACCAGCGATTTCCGCCTGATCGCCGCCACCAACCGCGACCTGGAAGACATGGCCGAGCGCAGCACCTTTCGCAGCGACCTGTTGTACCGCATGCGCACCGTGGTGGTGAACATCCCCCCGCTGCGCGAGCGGTGCGAAGACGTCACCGCTCTCGCCGGGCACTACCTGCCGCGCATCTGGGCGCGCTTCGCCCTGCCGGAAAAGGACATCTCGCCGGACTTCCATGAAACGCTGCTGGCCTACCACTGGCCGGGCAACGTGCGCGAACTCATCCACACCCTGGAACGCGCGGTGCTGGCCTCGCAGGACGCGCCCAAGCTGTTCGCCCGCCACCTGCCCGACTACCTGCGCATCTGCCTGGCACGCGCCGCCGCACGCAACGGCGCGGTGGCAACGGCAGGATTGGCCAGACCGGCGGGACTGGCGGGATTGGGCGGACCATCCTGCCTGTACGGGGCCGGGCAGGCCCCCGCTGGCAAGGCCGCTACCGACACGACCGACTTGACTGGCACGACGGGCACGACGGGGCCGCACACCGCAGTCCTTGACATGGCGGGACCGGAACTGCCCCGGCACGCCACGGACGATGCACGGCGACCGCTGGACAGCCTGGGGGAAACGCCCGGAACGAGCGGGAACGAACCGGCCGCCCAGACTTCCCACACCGCCCCTACCGGGCGAGCTGCCGGTACGGGAGCGAAGGACGGGACGGGCGCCTCACCCGGATGGGGGCCGCGCGCGCCCTACGCCATCTACACCTCGCCCCATTACGCACCGCCCCCGGAACGCGCCGCAGCGCCCCATGCCAGCACGGGCGGCAACGGCGCGGCACTGGCCGCCCATCCACAGCACGGTACGGACGGCGACATGCCCGACGCCCGGCAGGCGGCGCAGCCCCCCAGTTTCCCCGGCGAACTGCCCCGCTTCTTCGACTTCCGCGACGCCCAGTTCGCCACCTACCTGCGCGAACTGATGCGCCGGGCCGGGGGCGACATCCGCGCCGCCTGCGACCTTTCGGGGCTTTCCCGCTCGCATCTGTACGACCTGTTGCGCAAGCACGGCGTATCGCCGCGCTGATGCGCCGCTTGCTGTCTGCTCCGGGCAGCCGCGCAGCATCACCGCCTCACCGGCCCGTTTCCACCCACTTCTCGTGCCGCTCCCACCTTGGGTGACCAACACTGTCCGCCATCCCGGACAACACCGCGCGCACGCCTATCCACGATCACGGACGAACACCTCTTTGATTGTGTCCGCGATCACGGACACTCCATGCCCAGCGCAACACCGCCCTCTGCATCAACGCGCCATAATGCACATAATTATGTGCAATTATTGCCCATACGCAAAAGACACAGACTCGCGACGCGGGTGGCACGCTTCTTGGTAAGTATATGGCAACAGACAACGGGCATGTCGGTCGATGCCCGATCCGTGCCGGAGGGCGGTTGGACAAGGCCAGCCGGTACGGGGGAATGCGTCGGACGCATTCCATCGCAGGGGTCCGTGGCGCAGTCGGTGCGTCGCGGGCGAAATCAGGGCGCGTCGTTCCGGAAGGAACGACGCGCCCTGCACGCATTCCGGGCAGAAGATCAGACAGGAGGGCGCAACGGCGGGGCGGCAGACAGCGAACGCGGGACGAGGGCGCGCGCGGGAAACCGTGCCGGGGACGACGCAAAAGCGCCCCAAGGCCAAGCCCTCGGGGCACGAAAGAAACAGCGGCGGGACGGAAAAAACGGGCGGCCTGGGCGAGTAAAAAACGCGCCCGCCCCGGCATTCCCAACGGCAGCTTTCTAAACCTGCTCGCCCAGCAATTCCAGCATCTTCTGGCTGAGCGATTGCAGGTCCGGCTTGGCGAACTGGGCGTCCGCGCCCACGGATTCGCCCTTGTGGCCCAGCCGTTCCGACACCAGCGACGAGAACAGCGCCACCGGCAGCGCGCGCAGGGCCGGGTCTTCCTTGATGCGGCGGCACAGGGTCAGGCCGTCCATGCGGGGCATCTCGATGTCCGAGATCACCGCCTGCACCAGATCGGACAGGGGAGCGCCCTTGGCGTCTGCCTCGCGCCGCAGCCCGTCCAGCATCTCCCACGCCTCCTGCCCATCGTTGGCCTGAAGCAGTTCGAACCGGCCGCCAGCCTCCATCAGGCTGCGCACCAGACGGCGCACGCTGCCGGAATCGTCGGCATGCAGGATGCGATAGCGGCGCGGGGGCTGGCTGGCCGCGTCATCCGGGGCGGCGTCAGATGTTTGCAGCGAACCGGCGGGCGATGCCGCGAACGGCCGTTCCATGCGGATGGACAGCTCCGGGTGCATCTCGGCCACGATGCTTTCCATGTCCAGCAGAAACACCACCAACTCGTCCAGCCGCACCATGCCGGTGATGGAGTTGCGGCTAGCCTCCTGCAGGAAACGGCCGGGAGCCTCCACGGAGGTCCAGCTGATGCGGTGGATGCGGTTCACCCCGGAAACGAGGAACCCGGTGATGACCGTGTTGAATTCCGTGACGATGATCTTGGGCTCGCCGTGCGGGTCGCGCTCTATGCCCAGGTACGTCGCCAGGTCCACCAGCGGGATGACCCGGCCGTCGCGGTGCGGAAAGGCCCCCATCACCGCCGGGTGGGGCATCTGCGGCAGCGCGGTGACCGGCTGCATGCGGATGATTTCCAGCACCTTGGCCACGTTGACGCCGTACCGCCGCCGCAGCGAACCGCAGGGCGGCGCACCGGCAATGCCGAAGGCCGGCATCCCGCCGGGTGCATCCCCGCACGCCCCGCCGGCGGTCCCGCCGTCCGTCCCGCCATTGGCGGAACCACCGGGCGTGGCCTCGTCCACATAGAACTCGACGATTTCGAGCTCGTTGGTGCCGGATTCCAGAAGAATGCCGGTCTGCCCCATTGATCCCTCCCGGCCGGACGCCAGCGTAGCCGCCGTCCCCTGTGGCCCTGATAGAGATGCCGCGCATGCCGTCCCGGCCGTATTCCGGCCACGTGGAGCATGCGATGTCGCAACCGCACCCGGATGATGACGCCCGAGTGTCGGCGCGGCGGCGAACGTGTTCATCCCGGCCCGCGCCCTGTCGACGGGCGGAATATAGCGCCTTTCCCGGCAAAGGGCCACCCGCCCCGGCCAAGGGTTCGGGGCGTTGCCGGGTGGACCGCGCGCGGCGACGGACGTGGATTCCGGAGCAGCCTGCGGAACCGCGACGGACAAAGGCGAACCGCCCGTGCATGCCGTGCGGGCCGCACGCGCAGCGGGCCCAAACGGAAGCAGACGGACACGGTTTTTCCTTGCGCGCGGCCGCCGCCGGGCCTACAACCCCCGCAGCGTCCCCACCTGACCGTCCCCCGGCATCCGCCGCGCCCTGCCGCGCCCTGCCGCGCCCTGCCGCGCCCTGCCGCGCCCTGCCGCGTCGGTACAACCCGCAACGCATCCCCCAGCCGAGCATGACCACCCAGCCCCCTCGCCATCACGACCCATCCACTCCGTCCCTGCCGCCCGCCGCGCAAGGCGTTCCCTCGTCTTCCGCGACCTTGCAGGAGCATGGGCCGGTTCGCGGGCAGGGCGGACGGAGCCGACGGGAAAGGGGCGGACGCCGGGTTTCGCGCATGGGGCTGGCGTTGCCGCTGCTGGCCTGCGCCGTGGCCCTGGGGGCCATCCTGGCCCGCGATCCCGGCCTGCTGGCCTGGCGCACGGCATGGCCGGGGCTGGTGCGCCCCCTGCTGCACATGCTGGTGACCATGGGCGTGGGGCTGGCCATGGGCCTGGCCGTGGAAGCCTTCGGCTGGACGCCGCTGCTGGCGCGGCTGGCCCGCCCGGTAACCCGCTGGGGCCGCCTGCCCGACGACAGCGGCGCGGCCTTCGCCACGGCCTTCCTGTCCGCCGCCGCGTCCAACTCCCTGCTCATGGAGGCCCACACGGCCGGGCGGCTTTCCGCACGCCAGCTGCGCCTGTCGTACCTGCTCAATTCCGGCCTGCCGGTGTTCCTGCTGCACCTGCCCACCACCTTCTTCGTGGTGGGGCCGCTGGCGCGCACGGCGGGCATCATCTACCTGGCGCTGAACGGCGTGGCGGCCCTGTTGCGCACGGCGCTGGTGCTGCTGCTCACCAGACGCACTAAGGGGCGCACAAACGGCCGCACGAACGGGGGAGCAGACGGGGGCATGCCGTCCGGCGATACCCGCGCCGCATCCCCCGCTCCGGCCGCATCCCCCGGTCTGGCCGCGCCCGCCACCCTGGCGGAGCGCCTGCGGGCGGCGCTGGCGCTGATGAGGTCGCGGTTCCGCAAGCGCATAGGCAGGATGGCGCTGTTCACCGCGCCCACCTACCTTGCCATGTACGCCCTGCATCAGGCCGGGGTGTTCGACGCCCTGCGCGACCTTGCAATAGGGGCGACAGGGGTGACAGGGGGCCTTGGCCTGGCCATCCTGCCGGTGCAGGCCGCCGGGGTGGTGGTGTTTTCCGCCGCCGCCGAATTCTCGGCCGGGGTCGCCGCAGCGGCGGCCCTGCTGGACGCGGGCTCGCTGGACACGGCCCAGACCGCCCTGGCCCTGGTGCTGGGCACCATCATCGCCACGCCCATCCGGGCGCTGCGCCACCAGCTTCCCTCACACACCGGCATCTTCACTCCCCGGCTGGGCCTTTCGCTGCTGGTGCAGAGCCAGGTGTTCCGCGTGGCCAGCCTGGCCGCCGTGACCGCCGCATGGTGGTGGGCCGCGCACTAGCGCGGCAACGCCCCCCCACTGAAAGCAACGCGAACGGGGCGGACACGGCAACCGCCGCATCCGCCCCGCCCGAAATCCCGCATGGGGCCGGGTGGCCCCTCCGGCCCGGCGGCCGGAATGCCCACCTACCTGGTGGAGTCCTTGGTCACTTCGTCCGGCTCGTTCATGGCCCCGCGCAGTTCACGCACGGCCTTGCCCAACGTTCTGCCCAACTGGGGCAGCTTGTCCGGCCCGAACACGAACAGCGCCACGATGCCGACCACCAGCAGATGCATCGGCTGGAACAGTTCTCCGATCATGTTTTCCACCCGTTCCGGCGCATGGTGCGCGCAAGAGTTCCGCCCGCCGCGCGCGGTGCATGCCGGAACACGCTTCCGACACCGCACGCGCATGCGGCCTCATACGCCCAACCGGCCATCTGCGCCAACTTGTGCAATCTTTCCGCGCATTGTGCGGACAACCTGCACAAACGGACACGGCTCGTGCGCCACATCGGCCGTGAGCCCGCCAGTGGATTCTCGAAAAACAATGGGAGGCGATCTGCAGGGGCTGTCGCCAAATGATCCTAGCCGTCCACGGCCTGCTTCGCGGGCAACCGCACCGTGAACCGGGCCCCCTCGCCGGGCACCTCGTCGCAGGTGATGCTGCCGCCGTGGGTGCGCGTCACGATGAAATAGCTCACCGCAAGGCCAAGCCCCGTACCCACTCCCGGCGGCTTGGTGGTGAAGAACGGCTCGAACACCCGGCGGCGCACCTCGGGCTCCATGCCCGGCCCGTTGTCCTCCACCACGATGACCACCTCGTCCCCTTCGCGCCGGGTGGCCACCCGCAGGGCGGGGGCCTGCCCTTCGGGGTAGCGCTTTTCCGCCATGGCGTGGGCCGCGTTCTTGAGCAGGTTCAGCAGCACCTGCTCGATCTCGGTGGGCACGCAGGTCAGGGAGTCTTCGGCTTCGGCATATTCGCGCAACACGGGCAGCTTGCGGAAATCATACTGGCGGCGCAGGTCGTAGTCGCTGCCAGCCAGCGACAGCGCCCGTTCGACCAGCGCGTGCGCCCGCGCCGTGGTGCGCCGCCCCTGTCCGGGCCGCGTGAATTCCAGCATGGTGGAGATGATGTCCGCCGCGCGTGCGCCCGCGTCGCGGATGCCCTCCAGCATTTCGGAGATGCGCCGGGCCTGCATGTAGGCGCGCATGGCCTGCAGCGACACCCCGGCATCGCGCGCGGCCTGCTGGTTGGCGGGCATTTCCGGGTCCAGGCGGCGCATGATGTTCTGCACCCCTTGCAGCACCGCGCCCAGCGGGTTGTTCAGCTCATGCGCCATGCCGCCCGCAAGGCCGCCCACCGACAGCATTTTTTCGGTCTGCACCAGCATGTCCGCCATGCGGGTGCGCTCGGTGACGTCGTCCACCCGCACGACCACGGCCCCTGCTCCGGCCCCTGACCCGTTATCTGGCCCGTCCGCCGCATCGTCTTCGCCGGGTCTCGCCAGGGGGAAGAGCATCACGTCCAGATGGCGCAACCGACCGCCCACCACGCGGGGCAGGCTTTCGAACCGGGCCGCCTGCCTCAGGGCCACGGCCGCGTGCACCTCCGGCGCGCCGCCCACCAGCCGGGAGAGCACCTCTGCGGCAAGCCTTCCGCGCGCCTCGTCGCGCGGCAGGCCGGACGCCTCCTCGGCCGCGCGATTCCAGTGGATGATGCGCCCGTCCGGCCCCACGCCGACAAGCGCCGAGGGCATGGACTCCATCACCGCGTCCAGAAAATCGCGCGCAACGGCTAGTTCCCGCAACGCCTCGCGCAAGGGGGTGACGTCCAGGATCACCCCGTCCAGAAATTCCACGCCCGACTCGTCGCGCACCCGCCGCCCTTCCTCCAGCACGGCGCGCAACGTGCCGTCCACGTGCAGCACCCGATATTCCAGCGAAAAATGTCCGTCCGGATCATCCGTTGCCGCCTCCACCCTGATCCGGGCGCGGTCGTCCGGATGGATGATCTGCTCAAGGTCCATGCGCCCTTCGCTGAACGCCGCCGCCGGGTGCCCGGTCAACTGCTCCACCTGGTCGGAAACGAACAGCGCCCGCCACGGCGCTTCGGCCTCGCAGCGGTAGACCACGCCCGGCAGGTTGGCCACCAGGCTGCGGAAGCGCTGCTCGCTGGCGCGCAGGGCCAGTTCGGCGCGGCGCAGGTCGTTGAGGTCCACGTCGATGCAGTACATCTCGGGTTCGCCGCCCGCCCCCGGCAGCGAGACGTGCGACGAGAACACCGCCACCGGGCTGCCGTCCTTGTGACGCAGCCGCAGTTCGCCCGCCTGGGGCGGCACGCCGGTCTCCACCCAGCGGGCCACGTCGCGCCGCACCTCGTCGGCCATGTCCTCGGGGATGACCAGTTCCTCAAGCCGCCTGCCCACGGCCTCTTCGCGGGTGAAGCCGTACAGCCGTTCGCTGGCGGCGTTCCAGAAGAACACCCGCCGGTCGCGGCCGTAGCCCTGCACCGGCAGGTTCAGGGCGTTCTCGATCAGCGACCGGAAGCGGGTTTCGCTGGTGCGCAGGGCCTGTTCGGCGGCGCGCTGCTCGGTGATGTCGATGTTGATGCCGAGGATGCCGAGAAAGCCTTCGCCCGACTCGTCGCGGATGGGGGCCACCATGCTGGAGAAGACCCGGCGCGAGCCATCGGGCAGTTGCGCCTCGTGCTCGTGGCGCACCGTCTCGCCCGCCATGGCCAGGGCGTTGACGCCCGCCCACCCGGCGCGGGTCGCTTCCGGCACGGCCAGTTCACGGTCTGGCGCGGCGGTCAGGTCGCCCCACATGCCCACCGAAATGTCGCTCTGCATGACCACGCGGCCACTGGCGTCGCGCGCCCACAGGTCGAAGGGGAGGTTGCGGATCATGGCCCGTTGCAACGCCGAAGAGCGCCGCAATTCATCCTCCATGACCCGGCAACGGGTGGCGTCGGTGAACACCACCGCGAACCGGCCCGGCGCGGCGCGCCAGGCCCGCACATCCCAGTGCCTGCCCATCTGCGCGTCGCGGTGCTCGAAGCCGACGCTTTCACCGGTGCGCACCACGCGGCCATAGGCATCCACCCAGTGGCGGTCTATGGCGGGCAACACCTCATACAGCGTGCGCCCCACCACCCTGTCACGGAAAAGGCCGGTCATGCGCTCGAAGGCGGGATTGATGTCCAGAAACCGGAAGTCGCGGGGTTCGCCGTGTTCGTCCCACAACATCTCGCACAGGGCGTAGCCGCTTGGCAGGTGATCGAGCAGCAGGCGATGGCGCTCGGCCACGTCGTCGTGCGCCGCATCCGGCCCTTCGCCGGGCCCGACGGCTGGTTTGGCGTCGGGCTTGGCGTTCGGGCGTTCGCCGGGCTGTGGCCCGGACTCCGCGCCGGGGCTGGCTTTGGCGTTTTCGTGTTCGTGGTGCCGGTCGTCGGCTGCCATGCGTGTCGTCCCCCTGCGGCCGAGCCTTACGCCGCGCGTGCCCGCCGTCCTCTTGATCCGCCCCCACCCTGGGCAATGATTCCCACGCCTTCCGGGCAAGCGCCGCCGTGCCCGGCGCCCGCTCTGCGAGAGCTTACACCAGAGCGCGACCCCGCGCGACAGGAAGTTGCCGTGGCGCTCGCAACGCCGACCGCCCCACCCTAGCGTTTGCCTGGCAGGAACGTGGCGCGCAGGAACCGCGCGTCGAGAAAGGCCAACGGGTTGGCCGCCACCCTGTCGGGCAGCAGATGGTACCAGCGATAGCCCAGTTCGCGATAGTAGGTGCGGGCCATCTCGGCGCAGCCTGCCTCGCGCGCGGCCTGCATGGCCGCGTCGCGCTGGCAGCGCGAGGCGGCCAGGGGCCGCAGCAGCCGGGGGGTGAACCCCCAACGGCGCAGCATGCGGCGCACCCTCAGGTATTCGCGGTAGCGGCTCAAGCCGTCGGCCCCGCACAACAGGGCCAGACCGAACCAGCCGGACGCGGGCATGCACAACAGCACCCCGGCGGCCAGGGCTTCTTCCGCCAGCGCCTCCAGCGCCGCGCGGACCCATCCCACGCCGATGAGCGCCGAAACGCCGCCCGTGGCGTGCGGCAGCGGCGCGGCCCGCAGATAGCGCATGGGTGCGGCCAGCCCCCGCCGCAGCAGGCTGGCGAGAGTCCCCTCTTCCGGCGCGCCCCGCATGGCGGGAGAAGCGAGAGGGGTGGGCCGCCCGCAGCGGGGACATGCGGCGTGCGCGGCGGCACGGCCCCGCGCATGGGGATGCGAGGCGTGACCGCCCTGTGGACGGCGGCAGGCGGCGGGGTGGGCCATGGGCTCGGCGTTCGGCATGGGCATGGGCGGACGAAAGCGGGGTTCGCGGGTTCTGGTGGTCGCGGATCCTGCCTTTCTGGCTAACCGCTCCTCGCCGCAAGGGCAACCCCACGGCAAACAGAACCGTTAAATAGTGTTAACCGCGCGTAAATATGCCTACCGCCCCCTTTCCGCGTCACGCGCCTCTGCTATGCCTTGGGCAAAGTGCCGCGCGGCGAAGGCGCTGGCGCGACGCGGCCTGTCCGCGCACCAGCCGGATCATGCCGGTGGGGCGGGCCGCGCGCCAGCGGACAGTGCTGTCGGAACGGAGGCCCCCATGGCAGACAACGTCGTTCACATTCCCGCCCAGCGCCGGGCCAAGGTCATGGTGGTGGTGGGCACGCGCGCCCAGGCCATCGCCTGCGCGCCGGTGGTGCGCGCCCTGCACGAGGGGGCCGCGCGCTTCCATACCATCGTGGTCAGCGCGGGCCTGCACCGCGACCACTTCGTGCGCACCCTGCACGACCTTGGCATGGAGTGCGACATCGACCTCAGCCTGCCCGGCGACATCGACGAAGGGCAGTTCCACCTGCTGGCGGGCAACGCGGTGCTGCGCTTCGGGCTGGTGGTCTCGCGCCTGCGGCCGGACATCGTGCTGGTGCAGGGGGCCTCCACCCTGGCGCTGTCCGTGGCGCTTACCGCCTTTCACAACAACATTCCCGTGGCCCACATCGACGCAGGCCCGCATGGCGACCTGCCCGGCACCCCGTCGCCCGAGGAGGGCAACCGCCGCTGCATCGCGGCCGTGGCCTCGCTGCACTTCGCCGCCACGGCGGAGGCGCGCGCGGCCCTGCTGCACGACGGCGTGGACGGCGCGCGTATCGCCGTCACCGGGGCCACCGTGGTGGAAAGCCTGCGCCGCTTCGCGGAAGGCGGGCAGGAGAAAGGCGCGGCCCCCGACAACGCATCCGCCGGGCCGGACGACAATGATGACGGGCAGTTCGCGGCCCGCGCATCGGAGACGCCCGCTCCAAGGGTGCCGGACATCCGCCCGGTGTCCCTACGGAAGGCGCGGGGCGCGGCGGACTCCACGACAACGGACGCCGCCGCCACCCAAAACGCCGCCCCGCCGCCCCACCCCGGCCACGGACCGGACCGGGCCATTGCCGGAGGGCGCTTTCCCGAGGGGCGCACCGTGCTCGTCAGCCTGACGGGCATGCAGGCGCACCCCGCGGCCCTCAAGGACATCTGCGCGGCCGTGCGCGAACTGGCCCTGTCGCATCGCGACACGGGCTTCCTGGTGCCGCTGGGCAGTCACCGCCCCCTGCGCGACGCGGCCATCCCCCTGCTGGGCGCGGTGCCCAACGTGCACCTGATGCCGGTGCCGCCGCTGCCGGAATTCGTGGGCTGCCTGCGCGCCGCCTGTCTGGTGCTGACCGACGCCGCCGACGTGCTGGAACAGGCCGCCGCGCTGGGCGTGCCGGTGCTGGCCCTGCGCGCCACGCCGCACCTGCCGGAGGCAGTGCACGCCGGGCGCGCGAAGCTGGTGGGAACGGAAAAGGCCGCCATTCTGCGCGAAACGGCGGCCCTGCTTGATGACGCCGCGCGCCACGCGGCCATGGCGGCGGCCTGCGCCGCCCCCGGCGACGGGCACGCCTCGGAGCGCATCACCCTTGCGCTGGACCGGTTCATGACCGGCCTTGTCCCGCTGCTGCCCCCGCACGCCGAATTCCGGGCCTAGGCGGCAACAGCGCGCCGGGCAAGCAGCGCGGGCGCAGTCGCGGGGCGACCCGCGCGCGGCTAGGCCATCTCCACCCGGTCGCGCCCCGCGTTCTTGGCGCGGTACAGGGCGGCGTCCGCCCGGTTCAGCAGGGCGTCCAGGTCGTCGCCCTCATGAAAGGCGGCCACCCCGGCGCTGACGGTGTGGGTGCGCCCCCCCTCGAAGGGCGTGGCGCGCGTGGCCGCGCGCAACCGCTCGGCCAATTGCGCCGCCTCTTCCGCCGTGGTTTCCGGGCACAGCACCAGAAACTCCTCGCCGCCCCAGCGGCCCACGGTGTCCGCCCCGCGCACGTTGTCGCGCACCACCACGGCAAAGGCCTGCAAGGTCCTGTCGCCCGCCAGGTGCCCGTACTCATCGTTGACGCGCTTGAAGTTGTCGATGTCCAGGATGACGATGGAGAACGGCCGCCGGTAGCGTTTGGCCCGGTCCACCTCGCGCCGGAACAGGTCATTCAGCCGGGTGCGGTTGGGCAGGTCCGTGAGCGGGTCGGTGCGGGCCAGGCGTTCCAGCACCGCGTTCATCCGCTTCAGCCTGCGGTTGGACCACAGCACCACCCCGGCCAGCAGCGCGAACACCGCCGCCACGCGCCCCACCAGCCAGTAATCCACCGCCGTCTGCGCCGTGATGGGCACGTGCCGGTTGACGATCTGTCGCCGCTCCTCGTCCGTCAGCGACCGGATGCCCCGGTTCAGCACCGTGCGCAGCAAGGGATTGGCCCGCACCACGCCCATGCGCAGCTTGTTCTGGTATTCCGGAAGGTTTCCGGCAATCTTCAGGTTGAACAGCCCCTGCTGGCGTATGGTGTAGGCCGCCACGATGAGCGAGCGCATGGTCATGTCGGCCTTGCGTTCCTCCACCATGCGGATGGCCTGCGCCTCAGACTCCGCCACCAGCACCTTCAGGTTGGGGTAGTCCTTGCGGATCAGTTCCTCCATGGCCGTGCCCTGCGGAAAAACGATGGTCTCGCCCACCAGCGCCGCCGGGTCGGTGATGTCCGGATGCTCCACGCGGGTGATGAACACGTTGGGGTCGGTCAGCAGGGGGTCGGTGAAGCCCAGCCACGCCTCGCGCTGCGGCGTCTGGTTCAGGAAGCTGAGCGCCTGGCACCGCCCCGCGCGGGCGGCGGCAATGCTTTCCTCCCACGTGGACGTGGGCAGCAGTTCGAAGGAAAGGCCGGTGCGCCGGGCCACCAGTTCAATGATGTCGGCCGCGATGCCCACATGGCGGGCCTGCCCGTTCCGCACCTCCACATGTTCGAAGGGCGGCCAGTCCGGGTCAACGCACAGGGTGACGGGGCCGGACTCGCGGATGAAGCGTTGTTCCGCCGGGGTGAAGGGGGCGGTCCCGGACGTTGCCCCGGCCACGCCGGGCAGCAGGAGGCACAGAAGACAGGCCGTCAGACGGAACGGAACCCAGCGGGACATCGGCACTCCTCGCGGCGGAACGGGATGGGCGCGGCGCGCGGGGCGTGCCGACCCTAGACCCATTGTGCACCCGCATTCCGCCGCCGGGCAAGCAGTATCATGCAACGTCCAAGGGGCAGCCAGCCCCGGTCCACCCGCTGGTGGCTACATGGTGCGCCGATGGCCAGTATCGGATGAAAATGGATGAATTTATGGGTTCGCGAATCGGATGGTTTCGGATGAACGTGCGGGCATGATCATCACGAAAGGGAAACGGAAGCGCATCCTGCTGGCGAACCCGCCGAACAATCATCGCGCATGATGGGCCATGCCCACCCCGCCCCCAGACGCAAAAAGAGCCACCGGAATTTCCGGTGGCTCTCGAAATTTGGCGTCCCCAAGGGGATTTGAACCCCTGTCGACGGCGTGAAAGGCCGTTGTCCTGGGCCAGCTAGACGATGGGGACGCGCTGGCGCGCCAATGGCGCGGAGCGTTCAATAGCCAACGGGAAGGCGGCGCGTCAACTGTTTTTTCGCCGGGTACGGCGGGCGCGGTGGGCCGGGGCAGGCCGCCGGGGCCGCGTGCCCTCGCAGAAACGGCGCGCCAAGTCATGCCGTCTCGCCGGGGCGAAAGGTGGGGGCAGGTCAGCCGACAGGCCAATCAGGCATGGCCTGCCGCACCCGCCCATGCACCCGTGCCGACACGCCTCCGAAGCGCCTCTCTTCCTGCCTTTTCCCCGTCTCGCTCCCCTCATCACGCCGCCTCCCCGCCACCCTTCCCTGCCCCGTCACAAAATAACGCCAGCCGCCCCCCGCCACGCTTGACGCCCTGCCACGCGGCCTTATTCATATAGCAAGGGAAACGTCATGGACGCGCGGGAAGGCCCAAGCCGCCCCGGCGGACATGGCAGAGGCCCTCCGCATGAACCCCGACGGAGGATGCGAAGGAATAATGCCCACGGAACACTTCCCGAAGAAAGGGATTTGCCGGTGAACCTGGTCCCTAGCCCATACGGCAATGCCGGGGCGGACCAACCGACGGTTCGGAAAATTCAGGCAAATCCCTTTCTGTTTGTCGTTATTTCCTGTTATAGGCGGATGCTACTGGTCACATGCGCACGCGGCTCGCATTCCGCGTAGCCGCGAAAGACACGAAACCATCCACAGGCCCCGCGCCCGGGCACGACCATGTTCCGCCTAGAACCACTCACCAATCTCTTCGACCTGCTGCACCATTACTGGGAACACCCGCGCACCCAGCGCCGGGTGGCGCTTGGTCTCATCTTCGCGTTCATCGGCGGCATCATCGCCATAGAACTGAACCGGCGCGGCCTGCTGGCCGGGCTGCCGATAGAACTGACCCGCTTCGTTCCCGCCAACCATTTCCAGGCCGTCAACTTCGCCTTCACCATGCTGCTGGTGCTGGAAGTGATGAGCCTGATCCTGGTGCTGTCCTGCTCGCTGTCGCGCTCCGTCGGCAAACAGTTCGAGATTCTCGCGCTGATCCTGCTGCGAAACTCCTTCAAGGAACTTTCGCACATGCACGAGCCCATCAGCCTTTCGCTCGACCTGCAACCCGTGCTGCACATCATCGTATCGGCCAGCGCCGCGCTGGTGATCTTTTTGTGCCTGGGCCTCTACTACAAGGTACAGCGGCCGCAGGGGTACATCACCTCGGCCATGGACCGCATGCACTACGTCATGGCCAAGAAGCTCCTTGCGCTCGGCCTGTTCGTGGCGTTCATCGGCGTGGCCCTGTGGGACGGCTGGATGTTCGCCACCACCGGCCAGTCGTTCGACTTCTTCGAAACCATCTACACGGTGCTCATCTTCGCCGACATCCTGATGGTGCTGGTGGCGCAGACCTTCATGCCCTCGTTCCACGCGGTGTTCCGCAACTCGGGCTACGTCATCGCCACCCTGCTCATGCGCATAGCCCTTGGCGCGCCGCCGTTCTGGGACGCCGCCGTGGGCATCGTCTCGGCGCTGTTCGCGCTGGCGCTGACCTGGGCCATCCGGGTGTTTCCGCCCAACTCGGTGTCGTCGTCCTGCTCGTAGGGCGGGGCACGCCAAAAAAGCCCACGAAAACGGGGCGTTCCGCCACAGGCGGAGCGCCCCTTCCCATTGCCGTTCGCGCGTTTCTCGGCCGGTTCCCGGCCGACGCGCCGTACTTGTCACATGCGCCAGGTGCCGGGCGCTTCGCGAAGAAACTCGTCCATCTCCTCGCTTATGCCCACCCGCACATCCTCCTTGTTGTCGGTAAGGCAGATGTTGCGGTCGGGGTCCAGGCCCACGTCCAGCGCCAGTCCTTCCAGCCGTTCGATCAACCGTTCAAAGTCGTCCCGGACGGCCGGGTCGCTATCCCATACGTGCTTCGGCACGCGTGCTATACCGGTGAACATGCGCATCACCTCCCTCGCGCTTGGCGCGGTGGTGTCTCGTCCCAGAACATAAGGCCGAAACGGCGATATTCAAGGCGCGCGGGCGCGCAACCGTCCGTGCGGCCATCCCCCCCTCCCCCGCAGGGCCCGTCCACGCGGGCTGCGCGGAAGGCCGGACTGCACGGAAGGGGCGGCACGAAAATAAAAATCCCCCGGCATAGCCGGGGGTATTTCATATGCGCCTGTAAGGCTCTGTTTCCAGCAGCACCCTAACAGGCGCTTTTTAAAAGATCTGGCATCTGCATATCTGTTCC
>NZ_AGFG01000062.1 GCF_000226255.1 Desulfovibrio sp. A2 | reverse complement strand
CGGCTACATCGTCGCCCGCCCGGACGAGTCCCCCGAAGTGATCCTGGCGCGGGCCGTGCTCGTGGCGCAGGACACCCCAGATGTTTCTGGCACAAAAATCTGACAGCCCATCTCCTATACCGACAACGACCCATTCCCCCCCATACCGAGGGGTCAATCCATATGGGGTGGTCGTCCACCTGCCCACCGTAACACAGCGGGCCGTTTTCCATCGTAGGAACCCCGCTACCACCATACCCCAAACATCCCCGACCATCACCGTTCCGCCGCTCTCCGGCCATCCTCGTGCGCTGCCTTGGCCGGGACGCTGGCCGGGAACAGCCACGACCACTGACCACCACTTCCCGATTGACGCCCTGCCTCTTCTTTGTTTACAAAACCTCCTAACGTTCATTAGCGAGTTCTGTAAGCACGGAGACCACGATGGGACGAGACCTCTTTGTTTCCTACCTGCGAGTATCGACGACCAAGCAAGGCGCATCCGGCCTTGGCCTTGAGGCACAGCGGAAGGCGGTAGCCGACTACCTGAACGGCGGGGACTGGACCCTGCTGGGCGAGTATGTGGAGGTGGAGAGCGGACGAAAGAACGACCGCCCCGAACTGCTCAAGGCGCTGGAACACTGCCGCCTGACCGGAGCGAAGCTGGTCATTGCCAAGCTAGACCGCCTGTCCCGCAATGCCCACTTCCTGATCGGGCTTCAGGAAGCCGGAGTGCCCTTCGTGGCTGCCGACATGCCGAACGCCAACGAGTTGACCGTGGGCATCATGGCCCTCGTCGCACGGGAGGAACGGAAGGCCATCTCATCCCGGACCAAGGCCGCCCTTGCCGCAGCCAAAGAGCGAGGGGTCAAGCTGGGGTGCCCCACCGGGGCGTCTCACCTCCGGCAGTACGGCAACGCCGCCGGAGTGGAAGCCGTGAAGCTGAACGCCGACGCACGGGCGCAGGGGCTTCGGTCCCTTGTCGAATCCATCCAGGCATCGGGGATCACGTCGGCCAAGGGGATAGCCGAAGAGTTGAACCGTCGTTGTGTTGCCACCCCTCGCGGTGGTAAGTGGCATGCATCGAGTGTTACGAACATCCTCCACAGAATAATGGAGAAAAGCCCTCTGCTGTGATCATATCACCTCCAAAGGAGGCTATATGAAACGTCTTGTATACTTATGCGCTATCGTCAGTGCCATTCTCATCACTGGATGTGCGGCGAAAGACAATTGCACGTTAGAATGCCCCGCAGCGATTGCAGAAAAGGCAAAACAGCGAGGCAACCTTTTACTCTTAAACTCAAAGATATCCAATGGCGATGTTTGTTTTGCTGATGGAAAGATATACCCTAGAACATTCAATACACTTTCACCGACCGAACGCTATTCACTCATGCAGCTAAATGAATAGTCAACTACCCACTCCAAATATTCACAACACAACACTCAACTCTCAGTTTTTTACCTAACCACCAGCTTGCCCCGGATACACACCCCTGCTACAAACGCTCTCTAGGCCCTTTGACGGACCTGAAGAAAGTCAGTGATTTCGGCAGGAAACGTATCCGAACTGCCGAATCTCTCCCTCTCCGCCAGACGACAAAGGGTCACGGTGCAAACCGTGACCCTTTTCGCGTTTAACCTACCCCCAGTCTTCCATCCCCTAACAACATGGTTGAAAACATAACATTCTAGACCACCTATACGAGGCATGATAGGTTAGGGCTATATTAACTATGACCAAGAGGTTCACATGATTGGCCAGACACTTTTGCCAACATTAATTGAATCAGCGATTCCATCCGTATTAGCCTCATCATTTACACTACTCGTTGGATTTATTGCATATTTATGCAAAACAAAAAAAGACAAATCAAAATCTTGCATCATAACTTCAATAGCACTCGAAAATTTCGTTGATGAATTTATAAATATATATTTCAACAACCGCGAATACCTCTCAACAATGGGCAATGAAGGAATTCTAAACACAACATCACCTAAATTCAAAACATCAGAAATAAAAATAAATTGGAACTCATTGTCAGGACATATTATAAAAGAAATATTTTCTGTCGAATCAAGAATAAATACTGCACGGAGAATAATACAAAGAAATTATAACCCAAACTATACACACGGAGACTACGAAGTAGATTATATAATCAACATAACTCCTATCGCCATTTATGCGCTCGACCTCGCACAACGACTTAGAAAGTATGGGAGCCTTTCAAGATTAGAAGATTTTGAAGAATTAGCAAAATCTCTACAAAATATCGAACAAGACCGCATTGACATTATGCGCAAACAAAACAACGCTTTGTAATGATGTAGCATGCACAAAAGCACCACCTAACGCCGTCGTGGACGACATCAAGGCCAGCCACAAAAACGGCGTGCTGGCCATCACCATCCCGCGACGCGCCCTGCCCAAGGGAGAATCGTGCGTCATCGAAATCAGCCAGTAACGCCCCGCAGAAACAACGCATGAAGGCCGCCCAAGCGAAGGGTGGCTTTTTTCCGTGCCATATCGCGCGGGCCTTGCGCTTTCCGCGCGTTGGTGTACAGAGGCGCCATTGACGGGACCGGGGCGCATCCCGCGCCCGCATTGGCCCCGCAAAGGAGGCATCATGATCATCGGTCGCATTGCAAGGGTGACGGCACTCCTGCTCTGCCTGGCCATGACGGCTCCGCTCGCCGCGCGCGCCGACGAGCTGAGAGACCTTGGAACGACGCTGGGCGTGCTGAGCGACCTCATCCGCGAGGCGGATTACGCGCGGCAGAAGCTGGACCGCATCAGCAGGCAGGGGCGTTACGACGACGCCTACCGCTACGAGCGTCGCTGGCGCGAGTACGAGTACCGCCTGGAAGAGGCCCGCGTGGACCGTATTGCCAGGTTTGCCGACGTGTCCCGCATGCAGGTGCGCGACATGCGTGCCTCGGGCATGGGCTGGCCGGAAATATGCCGCTACTTCGGCGTTTCCCCCCGGTCCATCGGCTACGGGTACCGGCTGTACGACGCCTACGACAGGGAATTCGACGACGACCTGTACCGGGTCTACTACAAAAGCCACCCGCACGGCGGCCCTCCTGGCCTAATGAAGAAGGGCGGCATGCCCACCGGCAAGGCCAGGAAGTGGCACGACTAGATTGAACAACGCCCCCGGAGGACACCTGCCGGGGGCGTTTCCGCGCGCGCCGCGCGCCATGCCTGACTGCCCCTCGCGCATCCAGCGCGAAATGCTAGCCCCGCTTCACCAAGCTCACCAGGAACAACAGCACGATGGCCCCCACCACGGCGGTGATCAGCGACCCCATCATGCCGCCGCCATGCACGCCCACCATGCGGAACAGAAATCCGCCCAGCACCGCGCCCACCACGCCCACGGCCATGTTGCCCAGAAAGCCGAAGCCGCGCCCCTGCATCAGTTTTGCGGCCAGCCAGCCAGCCAGCCAGCGCGCCCAGCAGCAGAAACCAGATTATGCCCATGTCCGCATCCTCCCTTGATGTTCAGCGGAAACGCGGCAGCATGCCCGCCGGGGTTCCGGCCCCATGGTACCCGGAGGGCGGGAAAATGTCTGCCCTGCGTGAACGCAACGGCCCCTGCGGCTGGCAGGGGGCATCCATTAACGGCAACGGCACCGCGCCCTTCACCCGCCCCCCGCAATCTGGCGGAATCAGGCGCTTCCCCGGTTGGCCAGCCAGCCGCCGGTCCACTTGCGCTTCACCGCGTTCTTCTCGGCCAATTGCACGTAATGGGCGCATTGCAGCCCGTTGATCCCGTACTGCAGGGCGCGCGACCGCCTGTCGGCCACGGCCTTGCGCAACGCGGCCAGCGTGTTGCGCCCGAACGCCCCGTCCACCACAAGGTCCGTCCCGTAGCGGCCTTCGTGGTTCAGGGCGTTGAACACGCGTTGCAAATGTTCCGTCACGCGGCCGTTGCCCAGGTTCACCGCCTGTTCGAAAATCTCGCCCGCAAGGGGTTGGTCCCATTCATCGCAAGCGAAGCGGTCCCAGTTCTCCGCCTTGTAAAACGCCGCCCGCGCCGCCAGCACGGCCGGGTCATGCGCCAGACTGCCGGGGAAACCGGGCTTGCCCCTGGCCGCATCCACCAGCGGCCACCCCTCCCAGGCCGGATGAAAGACGCGGGCGATGCCGAAGCAGGTCTCCCCGCCCGCGTCGTCCGGGTCGTTGTCGTACACGCCCTCGATGCCGTCCAGCTTGGCCAGTTCCGGTGCAAAGTCCGCCATGACGCACCTCCTTCGCCCAAGGTTCGGCGGCGTGCCGGATGCCGCGCCGTTCCCGCCTGCGAAAACGCGCATGCCCGGAAGCAGGCGTCCCGCACCATGCCGGACGCCCGACCGCACGCCGCCGGATTACCCCGCATCATACCAGACCAGGTTCGCCGCCGCCATCCCGCCGGGAATATCCGCGGCGCGCCCGCGCGTGGCGTTGCGCCCTCCCGCACGGTTGCCCGCGCCGTGCGCCGGGGTGTATGCTGCGGACATCGCCACGCTGTCCGCCCCGCGCGGCGCTGTGGCCATCCCCCAACCATTCTTCCCGGAGGCTCCCATGCGCAACATCCTGTTCGCCTTCGCCCTGCTGCTGGCGCTGGGCGCGGCCACCAACGCCCATGCCCTGCTCGGCCTGTTCGAGAACAACTACCGCGTGGTGTTCGACGCCGTGCCCGACATCAAGGACGACAGAATATACCTTGGCGAGGCGGTGATGGGCGACATCACCAAGCGCGAACTCAAGGGCAGCAACGTGGTGCTCACCGTGGACGTGAAGAAGGAATTCCTGGGCAACATGGTGGACACCACCGTGTTCGTGGCCGAGGGCGGCCGCCTGAAGCACGCCACCCTCGGGCCGTCGGCCGCGCCGCTGAAGGAGGGGGCCAACGTGCTCGGCTTCACCGACGCGCTGCACCTCAACCTGTTCAAGGCCAAGGCTGCCATGAACGACCTTGGCGACTACCTGCGCAAGAAGGCCGACGAACTGGCCAGGTAGCAGTGGACACGCCCGGTGAAACGGCGGGCGCAGGACCGGACGAACGCACATGGCCCGGCAGGGCGGGATTTATCCCGTACCCTGCCGGGCCTGTTCGTGCGGAGGAAAGGCTGGTGAAAGGCGGGCGCGCTGAACAGTGCCGGAACTGACCGGTGCTGTCAGGGGGTGACCGGTGCTGTCAGGGGGTGACCGGTGCTGTCAGGGGGTGACCGGTGCTGTCAGGGGGTGACCGGTGCTGTCAGGGGGTGACCGGTGCTGTCAGGGGGTGACCGGTGCGTCAGGATTCAGGAGAGCGGCACGGCATCTTTCACAACGTCCGTTCCGCGCCAGCCCGCATATCGGGCTACTCCAATCGGCCAAGCATGATGGATGTCACCAGCCGGTGGCGCGAAACCCCGCCCCGCCACCAGTAGGCCACGGGGCGGCCTGCCGCGTCGGTGGCCAGGCCGATGACCCCGGTCCCCACGCCGCCAATGCCTGGCTCGCGCGTATCCCTAGGCAGCGCGGCAAGCCATGCGGCGCTGCCCCGTTCGATGCCGGGGGCAATGGCCGGTGACGCCTCCACCTCCAGCGGCTGGGGCTGCCCCAGGGCAGCGCCGGGCACGGGTTCCAGCGTCGCTTCACTACCCTGTTGCGGGGGCCGCGCGGCCTCCGGTTCGGGGCTGCCCGCCTCGTGCATGGCGGCAAGGTCGCCGTGCGGACTCAGGGTACAGTCGGCCACGGGCAACAGTACCTCGCCAAGCCGGGCCGGGTTCAGGCGCGGGCTGGCCAGCGCCACCATGACGTGCCCGGTGGCGGAACTGGCGCTGCGCTCGGCGGGCCGCAGCCACGCCACCACGTCGCCGGGGCGCAGGTCCGACACCCGCTCCAGCCGCAGCCAGCCGGTGCCGTCGCCCTGCGGCCCGGCACGCAGGATGCTGCGGTGAAAATCCTCTGCCCGTGGGCGGTAGTGCTTGCCGCTGCGGTCCACGGTGGCCAGCGTTTCGGGGCTCACCTCGTACAGCAGCATGGCCAGAAAGCCGGAACAGTTCAGTTCGTACCGCCCCTTCTCCTCGTCCACCACGTAGCTGCCGGTGTAGCGGGTTTCGCGTACCTGCGAGAGCATGCGCACGGCCTCGGCATACAGCGCTCCGGCTCCTTCGGTGGCGGGCTGGTCGCCGAAATTCGGCATGTGGCCGATGATGCGGCCGGATGGCGCGGGGGCGGGAGAAACGGAACCAGAGGGCGCGGGGGCGGGCATGACGTCGGAAGGGGCAGCCGCCGCCTGCGGCGCTGCCTCATCGGCCGCAACGGCGGGCGCAGTGGGCAGGCCCGCCAGCAGCACCAGTAGACAAACCAGCAGCAGGAACATCGTCATGCACACGATGGGTCCGGAATGCTCCGGCCTGCGCGGCACCGGCATGGCCCGCGCCGCCGCCCGTCTCTCCCCGTCAGTGCACATCGCCAGGTCCTCCCTGCATCCCGCTGCATTCCGCCCCGTTCCATGCCGCGCGGCACGCCCGCACGGGCGGCGGGGCGCGCTACGCCAGCCCCGGCCGCAGTCCAAGCATATCGTAAATGGCATTCATGTCCACGGCCCCGCGTACGGCCTCGGCCAGCCGGTCCAGCGCCGGGTCGAGCGAATAAGGGGCCACCACGCCGCCCAGCGGGGCCAGCCCCCGGCGAGTGCGCAGCCCGTCCAGAAAATGCCTGCGAAAGCCGTCCGCGTCGAACACCCCGTGCAGCGAGGTGCCCCACACCCGCTCCCGCGCCCCGGCTTCGACGCCGCCCCCGATGGCCCAGCCCAACGGGCCGCCACCCTCGCGCAGCAGGAAGGCGCGCGCCCCATCCCCGCAGCCCGCACCATTCGGGCCGCCGCCACCGCTCCCCTCGGCCACGGTCATGCCGTGGCGGATCTCGTACCCCGCCACGGGAAATCCGCTTGCCGGATGCACCCCGCCGGTGCGGCGCAGGGTCTTTTCCGCCGCCAGTTCGGTGCGCACGGGCAGCAGCCCCAGCCCCGCCTCGCACCCGCCGCCTTCCAGCCCCAGCGGGTCGGCCACGGACAGGCCCAGCATCTGCAACCCCGCGCAAATGCCCGCCACCACCGGCCCGTCCGGGTCGCGCGCCAGGCGCGCCAGCGCCTCGGCCATGCCGGAGGCGCGCAACGCCCGCAGGTCGCCGGTGGTGTTCTTGCTGCCGGGCAGAATCACCGCGTCTGGCATCCTGCCGCCCGGTCCCACCGATGGGGCCGCCAGTTCCGCCGGGGTGCGGGCCACGCGCAGCCGCACGTCCGGTTCGCCGCGCAGGGCGTCCACGTCGGTAAAATTGCTGATGTGCGGCAGGTCCACCAGCACGATGTCCAGAGCGTCGCCGCCTGCGCCGCCTTCCGCCATGCCGCCGTGCAGGTTTCGCAGGCCGGGCAGCCCTTCCTTGAAGGTCACGGAATCCTCTTCCGGCAGGCCCAGGTCGCGCAGGTACGGCACCACGCCCAGCACGGGGCGGCCGGTGCGTTCCTTCATGAAATCCAGCGCCGGGTCCAGCAGGCTGGCGTCGCCCCGGAACTTGTTCAGCAGGTAGCCCGCCACAAGTTCTCGCTCCCAGCCGTCCAGCAGCTCCATGGTGCCCACCAGCGCGGCGAACACCCCGCCCCGGTCGATGTCGCCCACCAGCAGCACCCGCGCCCCGGCGTGCCGGGCCATGGCCATGTTCACGATGTCGTGGGCCTTCAGGTTGATTTCCGCCGGGCTGCCCGCCCCTTCGATGACCATCACGTCGTGCTCCGCCGCCAGGCTGTCGTAGGCGGCAAAGGCCGCGTCGCGCGCCTGCGGCTTGTAGTCCACGTACTGGCGCACCCGCATGACGCCCACCGGGCGGCCCATGACGATGACCTGCGAGCCCACATCGGAGCAGGGCTTCAGCAGCACCGGGTTCATGCGCACGTCCGGTTCGAGGCGGCAGGCCGCCGCCTGCACGGCCTGGGCGCGGCCCATCTCCAGCCCGTCGGGCGTGACGCAGGAATTGAGCGCCATGTTCTGCGCCTTGAACGGGGCCACGCGCAGGCCGTCCTGCAAAAAGATGCGACAGAACGCGGCGGCAAGGATGCTCTTGCCCGCGTTGGAACAGGTGCCCTGCACCATCAGCGCGGGCGTGCGGGGGGCGGGCTTTCCGGGGGCGGGCTTACGGGAGAAGGGCGTGGACGTCGCGGATGTCATGGGCCTTGGTCTAGCGCGAATCGGGCCGGTCCGCCACCCGGCCCCCTCTGCTACGGCGCGCCCGCCCAGCCTTGCCCGCGCCCGCTTCCGGACGGCCCGCCCTGGCGCGCCAACGCGCCGCGCCCGCCGACCTGCGCCACAAATCTCTCATGCGCCTTGCCCCAACATCCCCGGTGGGTTATCTTACAGGAAGGCTCGGGCGTCCTTTCCTGCGCCGCCGTCCTGCGCCGCCGTCCCGCCGCCATGCGGCACGGCCCTTTCGCGCGGCACACGCCCGGCCAGCGTCAGCAATGATCTTCGGCAACCCCCAACCGGGAGCACCGCCATGAACAGAACGCTGAAACTCGTGGCCGCCGCCATCGGCGCACTGGTCATCGTTGCCGCGGCGGCCGTCGCCATCGTGGTGGCGACCATCGATCCCAACGACTACAAGGGGCGCATAGCCGACGCCGCGCGCTCGGCCACCGGACGCGAGCTGGTGTTCGACGGCGACCTCTCGCTGTCCTTCTTTCCGTGGCTGGGCGTAGCCTTCGGCCCCATGCACCTCGGCAACCCGCCGGACTTCCCCAAGGCGGCATCCCCCGACGACGACGTATTCCTGCGCCTGAAGGGCGGCGGGCTGCGCGTGGCCTTCATGCCCCTGCTCTCCAAGCGGGTGGAGGTGGCGGAGCTGATCCTGGACGGGCTGCACCTGAACCTGGTGCGCACCGCCGAAGGCAAGACCAACTGGGACTTCGCCAAGCCGGGCGCGGCCCCCGCGCCGTCCGCCCAGACGCCTGCTCCGTCTGCCCCGTCTGGGAAGGACGCTGGCGGCTCAGGCGACGGCTCGCCGCTGGCCGTGGCCGTGGACACCCTGTCCGTGAACGGGGCCACCCTGTCCTTCCGTGACATGGCCACCGGGCAGCAGTTCCGTGCCCGCGACCTGAACGTGGCCGTCAACGGCCTGGCCCCCGGCGGCGACCCCGCCGACATCAGGATGAACGTGGCCATGTCCGGCCAGAAGCCGGACATCGAGGCCGACCTTTCCGTCACCGCCAAGGTGCAGTCCGACCTGGGCGGCTCGGTGCTGGAGGTCAAGGGCCTGACCGTGACCCTCACCCCCAAGGGCGGCGTGTTGCCCGCCGGGCTCGGCAAGGTGGAACTGGCGGGCGACATGACCCTGCACACCGGGCCGCAGCGGCTGGACATCGCCAGCCTGACGCTGTCCACGCCCACCCTGCGCCTTGGCGGCAAGGGCGCGGCCGCGCTGGCGGCCCCGTCGTTCGAGGGCGTGCTGACCCTGGCCGGATCGCCCCGCAAGGCGCTGGAAGCCCTGGGCAACCCGGTGCGCACGGCAGACCCCAAGGCGCTCGACGCGCTGGACCTGAAGCTGGACGTGCAGGCCGCCCCCGCCAAGGTGGACGTGCGCTCCATCACCGGCAAGCTGGACGACACCGCCATCGAGGGCAAGGCGTCGGCCGTGCCCGGCCAGGTGCAGGTGATTCGCGCGGAACTGGCGCTGGACGCCATCGACGTGGACCGCTACCTGCCGCCGGAAGGCGAAAAGGGCAAGGCGGCGGATAAGCCTGCCGCATCTTCCGGCACATCCAAGGACGGCAAGGCGGCCCCGCAGGGCGGCACGGCCGAGGCCAAGAAGGCCCTGCGCAACTTCGACGTGGACGTCACCTTCAAGGCGGGCAGGCTGGTGGCCTCCAAGGTGCCCATGACCAACGTGCTGGTGCGCCTGGTGGCCGACAAGGGCCTGGTGCGCGTCAACCCGCTGAAGCTGAACCTGGGCGGCGGTTCTGTGGACGGCGACATCACCGCCGACACCCGCGCCGAGGCCACGAAGTCGCGCATCGTCTCCACCGTGAAGGGGGTGGAGGTGGGCGAGTTGCAACAGGCCGCGCTGGGCAAGCGGCACGTGTCGGCCCGCACCGACGTGAAGACCGACCTCACCGCCACCGGCGACGACTGGAACGCCGCCAAGCACACCCTGGCGGGCACGGCCTCTCTGGCCATGACCCAGGGCACCATCCACGGCTTCCAGATCATCCCCGAGGGCATCAAGGGCGCGGAATCCAAGCGGGCCGGGGCGTCAGGCCAGAAGTTCGACAGTCTTACCGCCTCCATCCGCGCCGACAAGGGCGTGGTGAGCAACAAGGACCTCAAGTTCGTCTCGCCGGGCATCGGCGCCACGGGCGCGGGCACGGCCGACCTTGGCCGCAACGTGGTGGACTACGCCGCGACCCTCGACGTCACCGGCCTGCCCAAGATACCCATCAAGATCAGCGGGCCGCTGGATTCGCCCAGCTACGGGGTGGACCCGGCCAAGATGCTGATGAACACCCTTGAAGGCGCGGGCAACGTCATCCAGACCCCGGCCGAAAAGGGCGGCGAGGCGGTGAAGGGCATCGGCGGGGCCATCAAGGGCCTCTTGCCGGGCCAGAAGCAGTAACGGAAGGAACCCCGCCCGGAATGCGCCCCCTCCCCCGGGGAGAGAAGCGCGCGTTCCGGGCGGGCATTGTTCGCGCTTGGGACGGGGTGGGGCCGGTACCGACGCGGCGCGCATCGGCAGCTTGCCGGTACGCGCCGGATGTGGTCCGAATGGGCACCGGATGCCTACCCGCCCCAGCGCACCATCCCCCGACCCGAGACCACGGAGCCCCCATGAGCGAACACATCGACGCCGCCTCCCTGCTGGGCAAGGTGGCCCCGGACTTCAGGCTGGCGGACGCATCCGGCGCGCCGCGCGGCCTTGCCGACTTTGCCGGACGCTGGCTGGTGCTCTACTTCTACCCCAAGGCCAGCACCCCCGGCTGCACGCGCGAGGCGCGCGACTTCACCTGCATGCTGCCGGACTTCACGGCGGCGGGCGCGTCCGTGGCTGGCGTGAGCCCGGATTCTCCGAAAGCCATCGGCAACTTCACGCTGAAGCAGGACCTGGGCGTTGCCCTGCTGAGCGACCCGGACCGCAGCGTGGCCAAGGCTTACGGGGCGTTCGGCACGAAGATGATGTACGGCAAGGCGGTGACCGGCATCGTGCGCTCCACCTTTCTCATAGGGCCGGACGGCACGGTGCGGGCGGTATGGTCGCCGGTGAAGGTGGACGGCCACGCCCAGGCCGTTTTGGACGAACTGCGCGGGCTGGCTGCCGGGTAGTCCGGCTGGATCGGTAAACGCCCAGCAGCGCCAATCGTGACCGGTCGCGACCAGTCGCGGCCAGTCGCGGCCAGTCGAGCCAACGCGAACAAGGAAAGGGCGGCGTTCCGTGGTGCATCCACGGAACGCCGCCCTTTCATGTCGGTCGCATCAGGCGGCAATGCCTGGGCGGCGCTGTCGCCACCCGGAAAGGCCGTCCGTTACATTTCCACCTGCTGAATGCCGTCCAGCCGCCACATCTCGCTGCCCGAGCGCACGAAGTGCCACACCTCGCGCACCTGGCTGGGGGCGTCGGCCTGGGCGTCCTCGCGCATCAGCACGTCGAAGAACACCGTGGCCACGGTGCGGTCCTTCTCTTCGGTCACCGAAACCACGCTGGCGTTGCAGTACAGGATCTCGGTGCGCGAGGGGCCGGGGTCGTCCTGGGCCTGCTGGGTGATTTCCTTCAATATCTCCGGGGTGGTGAACTGGGCGATGTCGTCCATGTCGCGCCGATCCCACGAGGATTGCAGGCGGGTGTAGGCCATCTTGGCCCCGCGCAGGAAATCCTCGGTGTCGAAACCTTCCGGAATGCCGGGGCTCGTGGGCTGCGCATATTCCGGCGCGGCCGCCGGGGCTGCACGCAGGGCGTCCCAGCCCGCGCCGGAGCCGGTCTGCGCGCCGGGGTCCGCGTCGCGCCGCATGCCCCTGTCCTGGCCGGGGCCGGAAGCCGGGGCGGGCGTGCCGCGCCGGGCGGCAAAGAACTTCAGCGCCATAAAGGCCACCAGCGCCACGAGCAGCATGTCCATCATGCCCACGCCGCCAAAGCCGCCGCCGAACAGCAGCGAGCCTATCAGGCTGCCCGCCAGCATGCCGCCCAGGATGCCGCCGAACCCGCCGAAACGGGAGCGCGGGGCCTGCTGCGGCGCGGCGGCGCCGGGCTGCTGGGTCTGCGTCTGCTGCCGGTTGAGGGTGGTCCCGGAAGGGGAAGAGGGCGAAGGCTGGGGCGCGGGAGCGCTGCGCTGGTACGTGGGGCTGCCGCCGAACGATTTGCCCCCGCCAAGGCGCTTGGCGTCGGCGAGGTCGGTCATGCTCATGGAAAGAGCCACGGCGACGGCCAGGCAACAGGCAAAAATCCGGGTACGGGTCATGGGTACTCCCGAAGGTTGCGTGTGGATGGTCGAGGTCGGGGTAGTACTGGCGGGCTGTGCCCACCGGCATACCGCATCTGTTGCGGCCCGGAACCTACCGGGCCGTTGCAACGACGTGGGTGTCGGTGCGGCGTCGGTCCACCGTGGAAAGGCGGAATGCGACGGGTCCGGCGCGTTCGATGACACGGGGCGCGCCGGGCAGATACAGAAGAGGGAATAACCACAGCACGGCCGGGGGATTCCCCAATCAGGATTTTCGTTCGTTGGCGAGGAAAACCAGCCTGCCATGAGGAAATATACTCTTATGGTATTTGACCGACATGGAAGGCGCAGTTTAACGACGCCAACGGGCGAAAGGACGATTGGGGATCAACGGATGACGCCAAGCCCCTTAAGCATCTGCACGAAAAGCTGGCGGTCGATGGGCTTTGGCACGTACGACGTGGCCCCGCCCTTGTAATAGGCCTCCACCACGTTGCGCGGGTCGTCGAGGGCGGTGGTCATGACCACGGGCACCTCGTCGGCCGGGGCGACGCCCTGCTCGCGTTCAAGGGCGCGGATGCGCCGCAGGGCCTCCTGGCCGTCCATTTCGGGCAGCATGATGTCCAGGCAGACAAGGTCGTACGGCTGTCCCGCGCCCAGTGCCGCCGCGAAGGCTTCCACGGCCTCCACGCCGCTGACGGCGATGTCGCAGGCCCCGTAAGGGGCAAGGATGGTTTGCAGAAACTTGCGGCTGGTGAAATCGTCCTCGACGATGAGCACGCGCATGGAATGCCTCCGAACCGGTTCTGACGCCCGGCCGACGCGCCGTGGGGCCGCGCCGTTGGCGTTCGGGCAATCATAAGGCTTCGTCCGTGGAATGCAAGCCGTCATGCGGCAACCCGTCACGCCCTGGCCGCCACACAGCCCCTGCCGCGCGCCTGGCTACACGGCGCACACTGCACGGCCCCCATGGTCTGGCACGCGCATCCCTCGCACCGCCCCGCACCCGACATGGTGCGGAAACGCCCGGCCCCGGCCAAAGCCGGAACCGGGCGCATACGGTCATCGTGCCGGGCGGGTTTCCCCGCCGCGTGCTACTTGGCGGGCTTGAAGGCGTCGAAGCGGGTCCACAGCACCGCGCCGATCTCCACGTCCTTCATCTTGCCGTCGGGCCCCTTGACCTGCTCGGGAGCGGTGGTCAGCGCGGCGAAGCCCCACCAGCCCGCCTGCGGGCAGGCCACGGTGAACACTCCGTTGGCGTCGGTCTTGACCACCTGGGTCACGTGGTACTCGGTGGGTGCGGCGTACTTGCCCTGGGCGTTGTAATATTCCACTTCCACGTCCACGCCGGGCGCGGGCTTGCCGTCCAGCATGGCCACGCCGCTGAACACGCCGCCCGCGTAGTTGCCGAAGGGGCGGGTAAGGGGAATGATCTCAAACTTCAGCCCCGCAGGGGTGTCCCAGCCATCCTCGTTGCCGAAGGCGGGCACCACCACCTTGGTCAGATGCTGGATGTAGCAGTCTTCCTCCGGCTCCCAGTACAGCTTGGGCTCCATGGTGAACATGTACACGCCGGGCCTGGGGAAGGTGTAGTCGGTCTTCCATGCCGCCTTGCCCATGACCTTGGTTTCCTTCAGCGCGGCCAGCAGGTCGGTGCGCTCGGCCTTGTCGCCATCCACCCGCGCCACGCCGAAGGCCTGGGGCCGCTCAAGGTCCATCCCCTTCATCTCGAAGGGATGCGAGAACGACAGGGTGACCGAGGTGGCGCGCTTGGCGGCCGTGGCCACCGGGGCGTCGGGGATGATCATGCCGAAGTGGGCAAGGGCCGGGGCCGCCGTGACGAGCACCAGCGCCAACGCGCCGACAAGCCTGCGAAGCTGCATGGGACACTCCTTTCGTGTTGATATGCGTACGAGGATACGAAGCATGAAATATGAGATGCTTCGTTACACGAAACTACATGTCGTGTCACCACAAAAAGCGCACCAAGGCCGACGGTGCAGACCGCCTGGCCCGCTCCACCGGGCCTGGCGCGGAAGATGAGAATGGGGACCGGATGCGCCGGGGAATCAGGCGAAACCGCCGTTCACCCGCACCACCTGTGCGTTGACCCAGCCGCCTTCCGGCCCGGCCAGAAAGGATACCACGGCGGCGATCTCTTCCGGCGTGCCCAGCCGCTCCAGCGGGGCCAGCTTGCCGATGGCGGCGACCTGCTCTTCCGTCTTGCCGTTCAGGAACAGGTCGGTGGCCACCGGTCCCGGGGCCACGGCGTTGACCGTGATGCGCCGCCCGCGCAGTTCGTTGGCCAGCACCCGCACCAGCCCCTCCACCCCCGCCTTGCTGGCGATGTACGGCCCGTAGCCGGGGAAGGACTTGGCGATGACGCTGCTGGACAGGGCGATGATGCGCCCGCCCGCCGTCAGGGCGTTGGCCGCCTGGGCCAGCACGTTGAAGGTGCCGGTGAGGTTGGTGCGCACCACCTGCTCGAAGGCGGCGGCATCGCCCCCGGCAATGGGCAGCATGGGCATGACGCCCGCGCTGTTCACCACCACGCCCACCTGGCCGAAGGCCGCGTGCGCGGCGTCGAAAAGACCCACCATGTCGGCCGCCTCGCCCACGTCGCCGGGCACGGCAACGGCCCGGCCGCCCGCCAGGGCGATGGCGTCCACCACTTCGCGCGCGGCGGCCCCGTTGCTGGCGTAGTTGACCACCACGGCAAAGCCGTCCCGCGCCAGGCGCAGGGCGATGGCGCGGCCGATGCCGCGAGAGCCGCCGGTGACGATGGCGTTCCTGGCTGTCGTTTCCATGGAATGCTCCTTGTGGTTGCCGTGCGCGCCGCCCGTACGCGCGATCATGCGACGCGAGGGCGGAAAGCGGAGGGTGGGTAAGGACGTTGGCAGAACATCCGGCGAAGGGAACGTGGGCGACACGGGCGCACCGCCACGGCAGCCCTGGGCCGCGTTGGAAGATGGCCGGGAGAGTTGCCGGAAACCTTCGGAGAAGAACCGTTGCCGGGGCTAGGGACGCCGGTCGGGGTGGGCCGGGGTGCGCGCCGCCACGGCGCAGTCCACCGTCGCCGCGCCCGCCCGCAACAGGCATTCCACGGCACGGCCCAGCGTGGTGCCGGTGGTGCAGATGTCATCCACCAGCAGAATGCGCTTGCCGCGCACGTCCGGGTGCGCCCGGAACGCGCCGCGCAGGTTGCGCCGCCGCTCCTGGCGCGAAAGCCCGGTCTGCGGCCGGGTGGGGGTGATGCGTTCGAGCCAGCCGGGTTGCAGGGGCGCGCCCAGCGCGGCAGCGGGCAGGCGGGCCAGTTCCAGACACTGGTTGCAGCCCCTGCGGCGCAACCGCTCCGGATGCAACGGCACGGGCACCACTCCGTCGGGCCGGGGCAGGTCGGCGCAGGCCGTGGCCAGCAGCCCGCCCAGCAGCCGCGCGGCGGCATGGTCTTCCGAAAACTTCACCCGCAACACCAGTTGGCGCAACGCCCCCTCGTACAGACCATGCATGCGGAAACCCTGCCACGGTGGGGGCACGGCAAGGCAGCGGCCGCAGGGCGTGTCCGGCAGGGTGGGCAGGGCCTGCGGCGCGCCGCAGCGCGGGCAAACACCGCCTCGGCGCGGGGCCAGAGCCACGGCGCAGGCCGGGCACAGCACGGGGGGATGGGGGGTGATGGCGCAACCGCCGGACGTGGCCAAATCCGCAGGGTCGCATGGTCTGCCGCATGCGGCGCATCGCTCCTCGGTCAGGCCGCAGGCGCGCGCCCACGCCGTCAGGCGGGCCAGAAACAGGACGGCCCTGCCCGCCCGGCCGGAGCCAGCCGGGCCTGGCCGAAAGGACGGGGCGGTCGGGCCTGTTTGGGCTGTCGAGGCGGTCGGGTCGGCCTGGCCGGTCGGGTCGGCCTGGCCGGTTGGGCCGGTCGGGCCGGTCGGGCCGGTCGGGCCGCGCGCCACGTCCGTTCCGGCTACTGGTTCACGGCCACGGCGTGGCCGTCGAACATGGTGCGGGCGGCGTTGCCGCCGTATTCCAGCACCCGGGCGCTGGTGGCCGGGTCGTTGGCGATGTCGTCGGGGCCGTCGTAGCCCGCCAGCAGCAGCGGATCGGCCAGGGTGATGTTGAACGCCGCCAGGAAATAGCGCAGCGTCAGCAGGCTGCCGTCGAAGATGCGCTCGCCCTTCTTGCGACCGGCCACCAGGGCCACCCAGGCCGTACGGCGCGGCAGGGACAGCAGGCGTTCGTCGCCCGCCTCGCGGCGCAGCCAGTAGGACTGGCCCCGGTCGATGAACGCCTTGAACATGGCGGGCAGATGATAGAAGAACACCGGCGCGGCGAAGAACAGCGCGGGCGCCTCGAAGAGCATGGAGAACAGCGGCGCGCTGCGGTCGGTGCCCTCCAGGAAGCACCAGCCGTGGGGGTCGTGCTGGCACCGGTAACAGGACACGCAGGGACGCACCTCGTACTGGCGCATCAGCGTGACCTCGATGTTGCCGCCCGCCTCGGCGAAACCGCGCGCGAACAGGGCGGCCAGCCTGTCGCTGTTGCCGTTCGCCCTCGGGCTGCATGAAAATGCCCTGGCCGGTGTGGTGCTTGCTCTCATGGCTACTCCTTGCCGCGCCCCCCGGTGTGGTGCCCCCCACCGGCTCCTTCAGGCCCGCCGGGTTCGGCAGGTCCGCCAGGTTCCTCAGGCTCTTCCAGCCGCGGGGCTCCGTGGTCCGGTGCGCCGCGCCAGAAGCGGATTTCCGCGTGGTCCTCGTGCCGGGTCGTCTCGGCCCGCCAGCCGGAAACCGTATGCAGCGCGCCCAGCGCCGCCTGCACGGACCCGTGGCCGACCTGAAACACCAGAACCGCGTCCGGCTTGAAACGGAGGTACCAACCTACCTCCATGCCCACCCCTCAGCAGGTGGCGCGCAGATCCACGCACAGCGGTTCCCGCATGTCCATATGCTCCGATATAACAGCCCGTGCGTAAACGCTACAGGGAAAACTCCGTGAAGTACGGGTTGTTCAATTTTTCCGCGCCCACGGTGGTTTCCGGCCCGTGGCCGGGGTAGACCACTGTGGCGTCGGGCAGGGTGAATATCTTTTCCACCACCGAGCGGCGCAGGGCGTCCAGGTCGCCGCCCGGAAAGTCCGTGCGCCCGATGGACCGGTGGAACAGCAGGTCGCCCACGATCACCGCGCCCGCCTGCGGAAAATGAAACGACAGGCTGCCCGGCGTGTGGCCCGGCGTGGCCAGCACGCGGCACGCGATGTCGCCCAGGGCAAGCTCGCCCTCTTCCAGCGGCTGGTAGCTGAACGGGGCCACGCGCGGAAAGCCGAAGGCCCCGCCCCGGCCCAGTTCCGTCTCCATCAGGAAGGCGTCGGCAGGGCCCGCCAGCACCGGCGCGCCGGAGGTCTCGGCCAGCGCGGCCGCCCCGTAGATGTGGTCGAAATGCAGGTGGGTGATCAGGATGTGCGTCAGCTTCAGCCCGTTCTTTTCGGCATACTGCAGCATGGGCTTCGGCGCGCCGCCCGGGTCCACGGCCACGGCGGCCCCGTTCATGTGCACGAGATACCCGTTGGTTTCCAACGGCCCCATGGGAAAAGTGGAAATACGCGGGATCACAAGGCCTCCAGCAGCAGGTTCTCAAGAGGGACGCGGTCGGACGAGCCGCGCTGGGCGGGGCGGCCCGCCGCGATGAGCGCCATGAATTCGTAGCGCCCGGCGGGCAGCGCCAGGGCCTGCTCCACCTGCTGCGCCTGGTTGACGATTTCGCCCAGCCATACCGCGCCAAGGCCCAGCGCGTGGGCGGCCAGCAGCAGGTTCTGGATGCACGCGCCCGCGCCCTGATGATCCTTCATGGGGTGGTAGCAGGCTTCACGGTCAAGAAACACGGCCACCAGCACTCCGGCGTCGCGCACGATGCGCGCGTACTTGGTGCAGCCCGCCAGCGCCTCCTGCCGGGGGTCGCCGCGCCGCACCGCCAGAAAGCGCCACGGCTGGTTGTTCAGCCCGCTGGGAGCCCAGCGGGCCGCGTCCAGCATGGCCACGATCTCGTCGCGGGTCACCGGGTCGTCGGTGTAGCGGCGGATGCTGCGCCGTTCGTGCAGGGCATCGAGCACCGCGCGGGCCTCGGCGGAAATACGGGGTTCCGTCATGGATGTCTCGGAGTCGCTTTTGAAGACACAGGTGGAACGCTGCCGGACGGCACGCGGAGGAGGCGCGCGGCATGGTCCGTGCCGAGCATCACCGCGCTGGCAGGCCAGTCTGCCCAGATAGGGCGAACAGCCCGGCCAGTTCAACCAGAGTGGCCAACCCGGACGGCGCGGACAGATCGGACGGTTCGCAGCATAGCCCAAGCCATCGCGCGGTTCAACCGCTCCCGTGGGCTGCGGATTTCAGACAGCCGCAGACCGGCTGGCAGCCGCCCGCCACCCGGCCTGCGCCTTGAAGGAGACGTTCCTGCACGGCCTTGAGCCGCTCCCTCCACCCCAGGCCATGCACCACGCTCGCGTTTGGCTGCACGCCTTTCCAACGGTGCGGAAAGACGGTATAAGCCATGCTCATGAAGCAGCCCACAGCCCCCCGCTCCGCCGCGTCCGGAGTTTCCGCACAGCCCGCCGTCCCGGCAGCCGACGTCTGCCGCCCCGCACGGCCCGAACGGCACGTCGGCCTCACCCGGCGCGACCTGATCGCCTTCGAGCACCGCCTGCGCGACGCCATGGCCCGCGTGCTGTCCTTCAAGGCGTACAGCCTCTATTTTCCCCGCGCCGCCAGCGGACCGGAACCGCTGTGGCTGCCACAGGAACGCAAGCTGCTGGTGCCCCTGGTGCACCAGGGCGAACAGCTTGGCGTGTTCGTGGCGCGCGGCGTGGCCGCGCGCACGGTGCGTGCGCTTTCGCCCGTGCTGCCGGGCGTGGCCGCGCTGTGCCTGGAAAACCTGCAACTGTACAAGGCCAGTCTGACCGACCCGGTCACCGGCCTGGCCACGCGGCAGCATTTGCTGGACGCCATCGCGCGCGAGGTGGACTGCATCCGCGACTGTTTCTCCACCGCCTCGGAAGGCAAGTGCGACCTGGCCGCCGGGCACAGGGCCAGCATGGGCGTAATCGCCGTGCGCCTGGGCAGCCTGCGCGAGGTGGCGCGCGACCACGGCTACGTCTTCGCCGACCGGCTCATCGCCGCGCTGGCCGAGGAACTGCGCCATGCCGCGCCGGAACAGGCCCTGGCCGCGCGCACCGGCGATTTCGAATTCGCCCTGTTCGTGCCCGCGGGCACGTCGGGCGGCTGCCGCAAGCTGGCCGTGGAAATGGTGCGCCGCCTGCGCGGGGTGACCATTACCTGCGGGCTCACCGACGAGCCGGTGGGGGTGGCTGTTTCCGCCGGGTTCGCCATCTACCCGCAGGACATGGAAGGCGCGGCCTTTGCCCGCGACCACGGGGAGCAGGCCCGGGTGCTGCTGCGCAAGGCGCGCCTGGCCGCCGCCGTGGCCGTGGAGGCCGCCGCCATGCACTCCGGCGACGCGGACGGCCGAACCGGTGACGGCAGAAGCGGCGACGCCGCATCCGGCGTTCCGGCCATGGGTTTTTCACGCATCCTCGCCGAAGGGGGCCGGGTGCTGGAAACGCTGCCCCTGTCGCGGGTGGTGGTGAGCCTTGGCGGCAACATGAACGCCCGCGAAGGGCAGCGCTTTTCCGTGTGGTCGGTGGCCTACCCCGTGCGCGGCGGCTCGCAGGAGCCGCGCCAGCCCCTGTACAAGGGCGAGGTGGTGCTGATGGAGGTGCGCGACAACACCTCGCTGGCCGAAATCATGCACGTGGGCGACCCCACCTGGCCCGTGGAGCCGGGCGACCGGCTGACCCTGCTGCCGGAGGAAAAGGGCGTCACCGTGCGCGACGGCGGCGGCGAGGCCCCACGCACGGACCCGCTGACGGGCCTGTTCCGCCACGGCGATTTCCTGGCCCGCTGGAGCGCGGAGCGCGAAACCTGCGACGCCTTCGCCCTGGCGCTCATCCGCCTGTCGGACGAGGGACGCGAACCGGAGGGCCGGGCCGCGCATCCCGAGCAACTCATGGCCGAGGCCGCCCAGATGTGCCGCGACCTTCTGGGGCCGCAGGCGCTGGGCGGACGCTACGGCCTGAACAGCCTGATCTTCTTCCACCCCGGCATGACGCCCGATGGAACGGACGGAACGGACGGCGCGCGCGCCCAGTATGCCGCGCTGTGCGACGAACTGGAACGCCGCCTGCGCATCGGGGCCGCCGTGGGCGTGGCCTGCCATCCGTACCTCAGCTACCGCAAGGCCGACGCGCTGGAAAACTGCCTGAAGGCCCTGGAATACGCCATGTTGCTGCCCGCGCCGCGCGTAGGCGTGCTGGATTCGCTGGCCCTGAACATCAGCGCCGACAAGCGCTACAGCCTGGGCGACACCTTCGGGGCCATCGAGGAATACAAGCTGGCCCTGCTGGCCGACGAGAACAACACCATGGCCTGGAACTCGCTGGGGGTATGCATGGCGGGGCTGGGCCGACATTCCGAGGCGCGGCGGCACTTTGGCGAGGCGCTAGCCCGCAAGCCCGGCGACCCCATGGCCCTGTACAACCTGGGCACCGTCTGCCAGTCCGAGGGCGAAACGGCGGAGGCGCGCGACTGCTTCCGCAAGTGCCTGCGCAACGCGCCGGGGCACGTCTATGCATTGATCCGCCTGGGCCAGCTGGCCGAGGGCGAGAAGCGCTTCGCCCAGGCCCGGCAGTACTACACCAAGGCCGCGAAGCTGGACGGCGGCGCGGCGCTGACCTGCCGCCACCTGGCCCGGCTGTGCATGCGCCAGGGCCGCCCCGACGAGGCACGCGAACACCTGCACGAGGCGTTGCTGCACAACCCGCAGGACGCCATCGCCTTGCAGCTCATGGCCCGGCTGTATCTGGACGGCGGCGAGGACCCGGAAATCGCGGAAGTGATGGCCCGCCAGAGCGTGGCCCTGCGCCCGGACCTGAAGCAGGGCTGGCTGGAACTGGCCCGCGCCCTGCAAGTGCGCGGCCGCGAGCACGACGCGCGCGAGGCGCTGCTGCGCGCCGGGGAGCGCTGAGCCCGCCCGCCCCGCATTGGGAAACGACAGAACGGCTCTTCGGCACGGCTGACCGCCGTGGCCGGAATCGACGCGCATGCCGGCATGCGGCATGCTTCAGGGAACCCGCCCGGCATGGACCGGTGCGCCCCGTGTTCCGCATGTCGGGGGAAGGTTCGCGCGGGATGGTGGCACGGCCGGATGCGGCACCCCGCGACCGTTGCCCGGCCCTCTTGCGCCCTACCGATTGATTGGGTACTCTTTCAACGTGAGGAACCCCATACGCGGAACGCCATGGGCGTTGCATCTCCTCACCGTGGCCATTCCCCGCATCGGCGTCCCTGCCCAACCTGCCGCCGATGCCACGCCGATGCAGGCCACGGCCCCATCCCCCTACACCTCCGGTCACCGAGCACCGGCACACCATGGACCCCGCGCCCGCCCCATCCGAACCACACTTGCGACGCCTTGCCTGGAACGGCATCAGCCTTTCCGTCCCGGACGACTGGCGCCCCGCCGACGTGGAGCATCATTTCCTGTCGCTGGCCCGGCACGGCCGCATCATGCTGGAATGCGCATGGCGGCCCGACCCCGCGGAGTTTTCCACCCCGCGCCGCCGCGCCGCCCTGGAGCGCCAGAACCGCCGCCTGCCCGGCTTCACCGCGGACCCGCGCCGCGTACCTGCCCGCTGGGCGCAGGTGCTGGCCACGTTGCGCCCCCGGCTGGCCTACGTGCCCTTTGCATGGCTCGGCGGCTGCGGAGCCCTGTGTCATGACGCCTCGGCGCGGTGCAGCATCGAGGTGCGCTTTCTTCTTGCGCCCTCCCCCCGCACCGACGACATGGGCACGATCGGTCCAGACACGAGCAGTCCGGACGCGGCCGCCCCAGACTCTATCAGCCCTGACGCCGCCAAAGCGCTGCGACGCGGGCGCACGGCCGCCGCGCCAGCAGTCAGCAGGTTGCATGCCCCCGAACCCGACGAGGCCGCCCTGCTGCAGGCCGCCACGGTGCTGACCACCCTGCGGCTGCATTCCGGGCGCGAGGCAATGCCCTTCCGTCTGCATGATCTCGGGCTCGAAGTGCCCCCCGGCTTCACCCTGCGCGACTTCACCTTTCGGCCGGGGCTGTGCGCGCTGCACTTTCGACGCGACGCGGACACCCTGACCGTGGAGCGCCTTTCACCCGCCAACGTGGTGTTGCAGGGCGTCCCCTTGCGGCACTGGGCCGCCCGCCGCGCCGGGGTGGACACCAGGGAGGTGCGTTCGCGCCTGCCCCACTGCCAGCCGCCCCGCGCGAAAGAGGCGGCCGCCTGGCAGCGCGTGCTGCGCCGCCCCCTGCTGGGCGCGCTGCCCGTCATCGGCAGACTGGCCCGGGGAGACATGCACGAGACCGGCGCGGCATGGCTGGTCGCCGACGAGAACAAGCTGGTCTCGGTCTGCCTGCGCAGCGCCGGGCAACCAGCCCCCGCCACATTGGCCGCCCTGTGCGCCAGCCTGCACGTGCTGGATACGGAGTAGGCCCGGATTCGGGGTAGCGCGCACGTCCGGCAAAGCCGGAAACGATATGCGGCGGGCCGGGGAACACCCCGGCCCGCCGCCTTTTCACGAAACACCCGAACCTGGCCAGCAGCTAATATATCTTGCGGCTGGAAAATCCCGTCCCGAGCACGTTGAAGGTATTCTCTATGATCATGAACGCGTTGGGGTCGTGCCGGAACACCGTCTCTTCCAGGCGCTTCAGCTGATAGTTCTGCACCACCGTCATCAGCACCTGCTTCTCGCGCCCGGTGAAGGCCCCCTTGCCGTTCAGGAATGTTGCGCCCCGGTGCAGGTGCTGCAATATCTCCGCAGCGATGCATTCGGCGCATTCGGATATGACGAACACCATCTTGCGTTCGTTGAACAGCGAATGCACGTAGTCCATGCCCTGCGAATAGGTATATACGAGAATGATGGAATAGAGCACCGTGTCCACGTCCAGCGTGGCCAGGCCCACCATGAACAGCGCGAAATTGTAGACGAAGCTGACCTGCCCGACGCGGATGTTCCAGCGCTGGTGCAGCATGATGGCGATGATGGTCAGTCCGCCTTCGCTGCCCAGCGAACGCAGCACGATGCCCAGGCCCGCCCCGCACACCGTGCCTGCGGCCACGGCCGCCAGCAGCGGGTTGTTGATGTGCGCCTGCCAGGTGATGAACTGCGCGGCAAGCGAGGTCACCGCCGTGCCGTACAGGCTGTACAGGAAGAAACGGCGGCTCACGAACAGCCACCCCAGCACGAAGATGGGCAGGTTGAGCAGCACGTACCACAAGGCGGGCGACAGCATGCCCGTGGCGTAGTAGATGTACATGCCGGTGCCGAAGATGCCGCCGGAGATGAAGCCGTGCGGCACGGCAATGGACTTCATGCCCAGCGAGAACAGCGTGCCGCCGATGGTGAGCAGCGCGATGTTCCACCACACGGTCATGCTGACGTTGCGCAATTCCCTTTCAAGCATGGCTGTTCCTTTCGTATGCGTGGTGCGACGGTCCGGCGGTTCCACAACCGCCGCGAGGACATGCGCCAGCGGACGGTGCCGCGCAAGCCCGTGAGATCGAGGTTCCCGGCCGGGCCACGCGGCGGGGCCGCCCCGGGTGGTTGTGCTCCACCCGGAAACAGGTATAGAATGGTTCCAACAGGATACCCTAGACCATCAACGCGCGCCACCCGCGACGAAGGAGGATTCACCGCATGCTCATCCGCGAATGGATGACCAAGGATGTCATCACCGTCACGCCTGACACGTCAATGATGAAGGCGTCCAAGATACTCAAGGAGAACCGCATCCGCCGGTTGCCCGTGGTGGACGCCGAAGGGCGGCTCATCGGCATCGTCTCCGACCGGGACATCAAGGAAGCCTCGCCCTCCAAGGCCACGACGCTCGACATGCACGAGCTGTACTATCTGCTTTCCGAAATCAAGGTCAAAGACATCATGACGCGCGACCCGTTCACCGTGCGCGCCGACGACACCGTGGAAACCGTGGCCCTGAACATGATCGAGAAGCGCATCGGCGGCCTGCCCGTGATCGACGACGGCGGCAAGCTGGTGGGCATCATCTCGGACAGCGACGTGTTCAAGGTGCTCATCACCATCACCGGCGTGCGCCACGGCGGCGTGCAGTTCGCCTTTGAACTGGAGAACACCCCCGGCACGCTGAAGCCCATCGTGGACACCCTGCGCGAACACAACGCGCGCATCATCTCCATCCTTACCTCCATGGACGACAGCACCGGGCCCACGCGCCGGGTGTACATCCGCATCCTGCCCATGGACCGCGCCGAGGAAAACCGCATCATCGAGGCGGTGAAGGGGCGCTTTCCGCTCATGTACTGGGCGCGCGACAACGTGCACCCCGCCTAGCGCGAGCACCAGGCGGCACCGCCGCCAGAAGATATGGCCTGCACGGCCCGCCCGTCCGGTGCAACCGCGACGCGGCGGGCCGTTTCGCGTTGTGGGCGGGGCGGGATATGAAAAGGAAGCGACGACGGTGCGACCATACCCCCACCCTCCTTTCGGGCTGGCATGTTGGGCGTACCGCCCTGCCGGGCACGGCAGCGCGCTGTCTGCGCCCCAGGCAGGTCAGCGGCACAGGCCAGGCGAGCTAGGGGTATGCGAGGAATGACGGGCTTTCGCACGCCGTCATGAGAACCTGGCGCTCCAAATGAAAAACCGGGGGCCTTGCGGCCCCCGGCGGGGTGTGTGGAATCAGGCAGGGTAAGGCTTAGAACTCGTAGATGAAGTTGAAGACCAGCTTCTTGGCGTCGGAGTAGTCGTCCGAACCCCAGGTGTCTTCGTCCATGTCGAGCTTGATCCAGCCCATTTCGACCACGAGGGAGAGGTTCTCGTAGATCTTGTAGGTGGTGTCGAAGTTCACTTCGATGGCGCTGTCGTCGTCGGTCAGGAACACTTCACTCGTGGTCGGGGCGAATGCGGAAATGACAGGGGCATTGCCCTTCACGACGTCGGCGTCGTTGGTGCCCTGCATGTAGACCACGCGGAACACGTGCGACAGGTTCTCCAGGAAGGAGATGTCAGCCAGCTGCAGGCCCACGGCCCAGGTGCCGGCGCCGTTCAGGCCGAAGTAGGTGTCCTGACGGTACACGGAACCGGGGAAGCCGAAGCTGGTCACGCCCCAACCGGTGGGGGAGATGGAGGGCATGCGCTCGGAACCGTCGGTGATGTCGTCGTCTTCACCGGAGCCGTACCAGGCCAGGATGCCGGGGGTGACCATGTCGAGCTTGTACTCGGCAAGGGCGGCAACCAGCCAGCCGGCGCGCTCGGCGGCGTCGTCGTCGCTTTCGGCGGTCTTGGAACCGTACACGGCGTCCATCTTCAGGGAGAAGGGAGCGAAGTAGCTCATTTCAAAGGCCACGCCGCCCCACCAGGCGTCGTAGGTATCGGAAAGGCCGCTCACGCCGTTGACAGTCTGGTCCATGCTCAGCATGCCCTGACCGAATTCATAGCCGCCGTTGGTGGAACCGGCAAAGCCGGCGTCCTTGCCCACGGAAGCGTACACGCCGTAGGGGGTCACCTTGAAGCCGTCCAGGGTCACGGGCACCACGAGGGCGAACACGTCGGCTTCGTCGAAGTCGTTTTTGCCGTCGGAGTTGCCGTTGTTGGAATCGGCCGGGCGAGCCCACAGGGCGGTCACGCCCACCATGTCGTTGATGGCGTAGGACACGGTCAGGCCGGCCACGTCGTCGTCGAACACGGGGGAGGAGGGCACCACGGCGCCGGGCAGGGCCAGGCCCTGCAGGCCCATGCGGACCTTCACATCGGTGTTGGGCACAACCCAGTCGATGTACGAACGGCGGACTTCGACGGACTTGCCGTCGGTGCCGAGGGCGCCGTCAGCGCGGCCCCACACGGTGTTGCCCACTTCGAAGAACACGACGCCCTTCAGGGCTTCGCTGGCGATGACGTCGATCTGGGTGCGGAAGCGCTGGCTGGCGGAGAAATCGTCGTCGCTGTTGCCGTCGTCATCGGCGGAGGTGTAGTCGCCGTTGTCGAGCCACGAGAAGTCGAACGCCCACACGCCCTTGGCCTTGATATCGGCGGCCTGGGCAGCGGAGAAGGCGCCCAGCACCAGCGCGAAGGCCAGCATCAGGGTAGCAAAACGTTTCATGGAGTCTCCTTCCTTCTTTGCTGTTGGGGTTGCCTGAAACCACCCGCCTTACGTATCCGAAGTTTAAAATTTTGGCAACAATCACGCGACAAGCGCCTTTTCCCCTTCTGAGAGCGCTTTTTTTGTACGACAAAAATGGCAATCGCCCACATGGCACGTAGCGCCGCCTCGCGCATGCCCCACAAAGGTTCCGGCCAGCCCCCATCTGCCCCTCTTCGCTTCGCGTTGTCGGAGCTCCGGTGCCCGTCCCGGCAGTCCATGTGCCCGTGACCAGTCGGCGGATGCGCAAGGGACGCTGGCCGGCGTGCGTCGACCGTCTCCGTGCTTGCTCCGCCCAACCACCACAGACACGAAGAGGGCCACCATGCCGGGTGGCCCTCTTCGTTGGACGAAAAAGGGGAGGCCTTGCGGCCTCCCCCTGGGGTGCGTCAGGAACGATGCAACCTAGAAGCTGTACTTGAGGTTGAAGCCCAGCTTCCAAGCGTCGCTGAACTCGTCGGTGCCCCAGGTATCTTCGTCGAGGTCGGCCTTGATGTAGCCCATTTCGACGATCAGGTCCAGGTTCTCGTAGATCTTGTAGAAGTGATCGAAGTTCACTTCCCAGGCGCTGTCTTCATCGGTCATGTACAGACCGTTGGAGGCGATGCGGGGATCGCCGGCGGCAGCAGCCATGTCTTCGTCGTTGGTGCCCTGCATGTACACGACGCGCAGGGTGTGCTTCAGGTTCTCCACGAAGGAGATGTTGGCCAGCTGCACGCCAACGCCCCACAGGCCGGTGCCGCTGACGGACACGATGGAGTCGGTCGCGATGGGCGCGCCCACCTTGTCCATACCGAAGGAGGTCGGACCGAAGTCGGGCGACACGTAGGGCAGACGCTCGGAGCCGTTGGTGGCGTCGTCGTCGTCACCGGAGGCGTACCAGGCGAAGATGCCGGGGGTCATCATGTCCATCTTGTAGTCGACGGCGCCGATGACCATCCAGCCGGCGCGGTCCATTTCTTCGTCGTCGCCGTCAACGGCGCCGTAGATGGCGTCCATCTTGAACGACAGGGGCGAGAACATGGTCAGTTCAAAAGAGGCGCCGCCCCACCAGGCGTTGGTGTCGTCGGCGAAGGTCGAACCACCGGTGGGGTTCACCGGACGCAGACCGGAAAGGGCCTGAGCGGAGGAAGCGGTGTTGCCGCTGGCGCCGTCAACGTCCTTGCCGAGGGCGCCGTACATGGCCCACGGGGTGATCTTGGCGCCGTCGAGGGCCACGGGCACCACAACGCCGAACAGGTCGAGCTCTTCCATGTTGTTGGAGCCGGTGGTGTCGCCAGAGTTGGTGTCGTACGGACGCGCCCAGAAGGCGGTCAGGCCGACCATGTCGTTGAAGGCGTAGGACAGGGTAAGGGCGGCCACGTCGTCGTCGAGGATCGGCGAACCGGCGACGGCGCCGGGCAGGGCCAGACCCTGGAGGCCCATGCGGACCTTCAGTTCGGTGTTGGGCACAACCCAGTCGATGTACGAACGCTTCACTTCAACGGACTTGCCGTCGGTGCCGAGGGCGCCGTCGGAACGACCCCACACGGTGTCGCCCATTTCGAAGAACACCACGCCGCGCAGGTTTTCGCTGGCGATGATGTCGATCTGGGTGCGCAGACGCTGCTTGGCGCCGAAGTCGTCTTCGCTGCCGCCGTCCTGGTCACCATCCTGGAAGTTGGTGTTGTCCAGCCATTCAAAGCTGAAGTCCCACTGGCCTTTCGCCTTGATGTCGGCAGCCGAGGCGCCGGCGACGGAGCCGAGCACCAGCATGGCGGCGAGCATCAGAGTAACGATGCGCTTCATTGTTTTCCCTTCCTTCCTTTGCGGTTCAAGTGCGATGTTCCTGACGCGGGAACACAAGGTTCGGGTGCAAGATACTCCACCCGAAAACCCTTGGCAAGGGCCGGTGTAAAATTTTTTTTACGGTTGAAGTTTTTCGACCCGGTTCGGGCAGCTCCGCCCGGCTGCCCGGCAATGCTTGACGCGCGCCGCCCGATGGGTGAGACCAGACCGCGACGCATCGCGCCCGCCCCCCTCGGCGCGACCATGCCGCAACCCGAAAGTCACGTTTTTGACACATGGTTCCGCACTGGCGGACCGCCCATTCCGCATGCAAAAGCCCGTCATGTCGAGCATTCCCGATACGCCCGGCGTCTACCTGTACAAGGACGCCGCCGGTCGCATCCTGTACGTGGGCAAGGCCAAGCACCTGCGCCGCCGCGTCGCGTCCTATTTCCGCGAGGCCGCCGAGGGCGCGCCCCCGCCCCAAACGCCCAAGACCCTGGCCATGCTGCGCCAGGCCGAACGCCTGGACACCCTCAGCACCACCACCGAAAAAGAAGCGCTGCTGCTGGAAGCAAGCCTGATCAAAAAGCATCGGCCGCGCTACAACATCGTGCTGCGCGACGACAAGCAGTACGTGCTGTTCCGGTTGCAGAAAAAGCACCCCTACCCGCGCCTGGACATCGTGCGCGCAGTGCGCCGCGACGGGGCGCAGTACTACGGGCCGTTCACCTCGGCCGGGGCTGCCCGCGCCACGTGGAAGGCCATCCACCGCGCCTTTCCCCTGCGCCGCTGCACGGACAGGGCGCTGGAGAACCGGGTGCGCCCCTGCCTGTACCATTACATAGGGCAGTGCCTTGCCCCGTGCGTTTTCGACGTGCCCAGGGAGGACTACGCCGCACTGGTGCAGCGGGTGGAAATGCTGCTTTCCGGACGGTCGGGCGAACTTGTCGGGCAACTGCGCGCGGAGATGGAAACCGCCTCGGAGGCGCTGGAATTCGAACGGGCGGCCACGCTGCGCGACCAGATCAAGGCCGTGGAGCGCACCGTGGAACGCCAGGCCGCCGTGCTGCCGGGCGGCGGCGACCTGGACGTCGTGGGCATCGTGGACACCGGCGGCGGGCTTGGGCTTGGCGTGCTGTTCGTGCGCCAGGGGGCTGTGCTGGACGGACGGGCCTTCCTGTGGCCGGGACTGGGCTTTGAAGAAGCCCCGGAACTGCTGCTGAGCTTCCTCGGCCAGTTCTACGGTCCGCATTCGGCCATTCCCGCACGCATCGTGGTGCCATGGCTGCCGGTGACGGTGGACGGAAACGACCTCGACGATGCCCCCGACGCCCCCGACGCCCCCGAACCGGACGGGCTGGCCGTGCAGGGCGGACCGGAGCTGGCCGACGAGCCCGGCATGCCCACCGCCCCCGGAATGCTCGTTGCTCAGGCGGCCACGGATATGAGCCTGCGCGCCATAGAGGAAACCCTGGCCGACCTGCGTGGCGGCCCGGTGCGCATCGCGGCCCCCCGCTCGCCCGAGGAAAACCGGCTGGTGGACATGGCCGCCGCCAACGCGCGCGAGCATGCCCGCCGCGAGACGGAAGCCCCCCTGCCGGAACTGCTGGCCCGCGCCCTGCATCTTTCCGAACCGGTACGCCGGGTGGAGGCCGTGGACATTTCGCACACCGGGGGCCGGTCCACCCGCGCGGGCATGGTGGTCTTCGAGGATGGCCGCCCGCTGCGCGACGCCTGGCGGGCCTACGCCCTCGACCGCCCCGTGGACCGCCCCGCCGGGCACGAGTCCCCTTCCGGCGATGCCAGACCGCTCGCATCCACGGAAATAGCGGACAGTCCCGCCCCCGCTGGGGGCGCCCCCACGCCCACACCTGCCGAATCGCCAGAATCCACGACCCTCCCGGCTGCGTCCTTCACGGCGGGCGACGACTACGCCGCCCTGGCCGAATGGGCGCGGCGGCGCATTGCCTCCGGCCCGCCATGGCCGGACCTGGTGCTGATCGACGGCGGCAGGGGCCAGCTTTCCGCCGTGCGCAGGGCCATCCGCGAGGCGGGCGGCGAGGGGTTGTTCGCCCTGGCCTCCATCGCCAAGGCCCGTACCGAGGACGGCCGGGCCGACCGCCGCGCGGGCAACGTGGCCGACCGCATCTTTCTGCCCGACAGGAGCAATCCGCTGCCCCTGCGCGACGGCGCGCCCGAACTGCTGTTTCTCCAGCACGTGCGCGACGCGGTGCACGACTTCGCCATCGGGCGGCACCGCCGCGCCCGGGCCGGGGCGGCGCTGACCGGCGAGTTGCAACGCGTTGAGGGCGTGGGCCCCAAAACCGCCCGCCTGTTGTGGGACCGCTTCGGCACGCTGGCCGCCATGCGCGAGGCCAGCGAGAAGGAGCTGGCCGAGGTGCCGGGCATCGGCCCGCGCCGGGCGCGCCAGATACGCCAGCGTCTGCGGGAAATGGACACCTCGCGTCGCCGCTGACCCTGCCCGGCGTTTGTCGCAACGCATGGCGGGCGCACGGCAACCCCGCCCCTGAGCACCCGTGCCCCCGTCTCCCCCCGCCAGCGCGCTCCATGAGCCGTAAGGCTCGCAGCCCGCGCAGCACCATGCGCTTTTCCCAGTCGGCACCGCAGGTTCCGCGCCCCGGACCATTGCCTTGCGGCGCGACTTTGCGCAGTATGGAGACACGACGGAGCCCGGCGGATTTCCCCGCCGCGCCCTCCGGACGCGGGAAACACATGACACGCCTGCTGCACGACCACGCCGGTACCGGCCTTTGCGCGGTGGCCCCCTCGGGCCGCGTGCTGGGCGCGAGCGGCCTGTTCCTGCGCGCGCTGGGGCTTGCCGCCCTCCCGCCGGACGCCATGCTGCACAACCTGCTGCCCCTTGCCGACGGCTGTCCGCCGTGCGCCGGGTGGCACTGGCTGATCGAGTCCCCGCCCCCCCTCCCAGACCCGGGCGCGGTGCCCAATCCGCGTGACATGCAGGGCGACGCCCCGCCCTCCCCCGCGCCATCGGGCCAGCGGCCCGCCCACGCCCGGGGCGGCGTGCTGGTGCGCACCCTGGCCCTGGAAGAAGTCCGCGCCATTCCCGGCTGCCCGGATTTGCGGGATTCCACCGGGGCGCCCGCCGGTCAGGCCGCATCCTCCGGACGGATGGGCGTGCTGCTGCAACTACATGCCCCCGACCTGCCCCTTTTGCCCGATCTGCCCGATCTGGCCGGCACCCCCGCATCCCTTGCGCCCCCCGCACCCGGGCCGCTTCAGCCGGAACCCGTCGCGGGCGCGCCCCCGCCGGTCCATGCGCCCGGCCCTTCGCATGTCCACCCCACCGCCCCGCCCGCAACGCCCAACGCCCACCTGCGCCAGGCGCTGGACGCGCTGGCCGTGGGCCTGGCGCACGACTTCGGCAACGTGGTGGCCTCCGTCCTGGGCTTCGCGGAGATCGCCATTTCACGGCTGCACGCCGCCCCGCAACGCGCGGACGGCCCCCACCCCGCCGTGGACCCCATGGTGGTGCGCAGCCTGGACAACATCGTCTTGGGGTGCCAGCGCGCCAAGGAGGTCATCGCCTTCGCCCAGTCCATTGCCGGGCGCGTGGACCTGACGGCCGAACCGGCCGACCTGCGCCCCCTGGTCACGGCCTGGTGCGCCGAACTGGCCGGGGAACTGCCTCCGGAAGCCCGCTGGGCGGTCTCCTGCGGCCTGCCCGCGCAAAAGCCGTCATCGGAAAATCCCACCCCGGAACGGCCGGATGCGGACCGCCTGCCGCTGGTCCGCGTGGATGCCGCCCGTCTGCGCGAGGCCTTTGCCGAAATCTGGCGCAACGCGGCCTGGTCTGTGCAAGCGGGGCAATCGGGGCAGTCCGTGCAAGCGGGGCAATCGGGGCAGCCGGGACAAGCGACGACTCCGGGGCACCACGCGGCCGACGCTGTGCCCGCCAGCGCACCCGCCTCCCACCCGGCAGCGGACCCGCATGCGCCAGCGACCCTGCGCGGCGATGACCAAGCCGGGCGCATCCTGGTGGAAACCGCGCTTGTTCCGCCTTCACCGCGTCTGCCCGGCCGGTGGCTGCGGGTGCGCGTGCGCGACACCGGCCGGGGCATGGACGCGGATACCCTGTGCCGCATGCGCGACCCCTATTTTTCCACCAAGGCCCGGCACGAGGGCAAAGGGCGCGGCCTCGCCCGCGCGGCGGGCATCGTGCGGGCCCACGGCGGACGGCTGGACGTGGCGGCGGGGCCTGGCCTCGGCTGCATGGTGGACATCCTGCTGCCCGTGCCCGACGGCGTCTGATCCCGGAGCCCCACATGGCCAACGTGCTCATCCTCGACGACGACGAGCTGTTCTGCGAAATGCTGCGCTCCGCCATGGAGATGGAGGGGCACGCTTCGTCCGCCGCGCACTCGCTGGCCGAAGGCGCGCGCCTGCTGGAACGCGACACCTTCGACGCCGTGTTTCTGGATGTGCGCCTGCCCGACGGCAACGGCCTGGACATGCTGCCCCGGCTGCGGCGCATGGCCAGCCCGCCGGAGATCATCATCGTCACCGCCGCGGGCGACCCGGACGGCGCGGAACTGGCCATCACCGACGGGGCGTGGGACTACGTGGAGAAGCCCGCCTCGCTGGAGCAGATGCGCTTCTCCCTCGACCGCGCCCTGCGCCACCGCGACCGACAAACCCGCATGCAGCGCCGCCCGCTGGACACGGGGGGCATCGTGGGGGCAAGCCCGCGCCTGGCCGCCTGCCTGGAACGTCTGGCCGAGGCGGCCATGGGCGACGCCGCCGTGCTCATCACCGGCGAAACGGGCACCGGCAAGGAGCTGTTCGCGCGGGCCCTGCACCGCAACAGCCGCCGCGCCTCCGGGCCGTTCATCACCCTGGACTGCGCGGCCCTGTCGCGCTCGCTGCTGCACAGCGAACTGTTCGGCTACCAGCGCGGGGCGTTCACCGGGGCCATGGAATCGCGCGCCGGGCTCATCCGCCAGGCGGACGGCGGCACCCTGTTCCTGGACGAGGTGGGCGAACTTCCCCTGGCCCAGCAAAAGGCCTTCCTGCGCGTGCTGCAGGAACGGCGGTTTCGCCCCATCGGCAGCAAGGAGGAGGTGGAAAGCGACTTCCGCCTGGTGGCCGCCACCAACCGCAACCTGCCGGACATGGCCGAACGCGGCGCGTTCCGCAAGGATCTGCTGTTCCGCTTGCAAGCCGTGGAACTGCGCCTGCCCCCCCTGCGTGAACGCAAGGAGGACATCCGCGAACTGGCTACCACCCACGCCGCGCGCATCTGCCGCCGCGACGGCATCGCCGCCAAGGGCTTCGACCCGGAAGTATTCGAGGCGCTGGCGGCCCACGACTGGCCCGGCAACGTGCGCGAACTGGTCAACGTGGTGGAGGGGGCGCTGCTGCTGGCCCGGGAGGAACCCGTGGTGCAGCCGGAACACCTGCCGGTGCCGATGCGCGCCCGCCGGGCCCGGCACCGCCTGACCCCGGACGGGCATGTCAGGGAGTTCGATACGGGGACACCCCAGGCACGCACGGCCCCGGCAACGGGGCAGTGTCCGGCCTTGGCCGCCACCGGCCCGCACGCCCAAGCCTGCCCCCCGCGCGTTGCCTGCGGGGCGGGAGCCATGCCGGGCGATCCCCCTGCCGCCTGGAAGGAATACCGCGCCGAGGCCCTGGGCAATGTGGAAAAGGGCTACCTGCACCACCTGTTGCTGGCCAGCGGCGGCAACATCTCGCGCGCCGCCCGCATGGCCGGGCTGTCACGCCAGCGGCTGTACGCCCTGCTGCGCAAACATGGCGTTGCGCGGCACTGGATTGGCGGCGAAACAGCCAATGAAGAGTGACATTGTAATCTTTTCCAAGACTAATGATTGCATTGCCTTACATGCCGAGATCGGGCAGCCATCCGCTCCAAACATGCAACATGCCGTCATTACAGACTAATCACGAAAATAACGCATGGTATGACTTTTGATAAAGGATGAGCGTGACGTTCCCGCCCACAACCAGGAGACCGCTCATGCTTTCCGAATTGACCAAGATCGTCCATGGTATCGTGCTGGACAGCCCCACCCCCGCCAAGGCGCTGGCCAAGGAAATCGGCAAGCCCTACTCCACCCTGCTCCGCGAGATCAATCCGTACGATACCGGGGCCAAGCTGGGGGTCGAGACGCTGCTTGAAATCATGAAGCACACCGGCAACATCAAGCCGCTGGAATACATGGCCCGGCAGCTCGGCTACCGGCTGGAGCCCGATGCGGGCGGCGCCGAAATCCATCGGCCCCTGCTGCCCCTGCGCATGTCGGCCGAGCGCTAACCCGCCCGGCACGCGCATTGGCCCGGCCAGCTCACCGCCGGGCCCCCCAGGTGGAACGACGCGGCCGCACTGCGGCAGCCGTCCTGCCCGGATACTGGCATGACATGCCGCGCCGTGGCGCGGCGAAACCCGGCGGGCCTTGCCGCATGTATAACGGAGGTCGAAGTGCGGATTCTGGTGGTGGACGACGACGCCGTGACGCTGTGCTTCCTCGAAGCCCTGCTGTGCAGTTGGGGCCACGAGGTGGCCACGGCGGATAACGGCCGCTCGTGCATGAGCTGCCAGCGCGTGGCCCCCGCCGACGTTGTGATCACCGACATCATCATGCCGGAGCAGGACGGCCTGGCCACCATCGCCCAGTTGCGCCGCGAATTTCCCGGCGTGAAGGTCATCGCCATGTCCGGGGGCACCCCGGTCATGGACATGGAATCCGCCATCCGCACCGCCCACCTCATGGGCGCGGACGCCGTGCTGCCCAAGCCGCTGGACACCGACGTGCTGCGTGGAGCCCTCAGCGCCGTATCCGCGCCGCGCGTGCTGGCCGCCACCGCCAATCATCCGGATGGCCCCGCCGTGGCGGCGCCCCTTCCCAAGCTCTGCTGATTCCGATCCGCCGTCCGCGAACCCCGCGCGCCGTGCCGCTTCGCGCCGCCCCGTCCATCCGGCCGGGCGGCGCGGTGCGTTGCAATGCCCGAAATGCATCTTCGCACTTCCGGGCGCAACGCAACTACCGTGCCCTCCAACAAAAAACGCCGCATTCCGTACGGAAGGCGGCGTGCGCGACGCAAGGCGGCGTCAGTTAGATACTACGCGAATCACATGGCTGCACGGGCCCCGTGCCGGTGGAACCCGCAACGGGCCCGCGTGGGGATTCGGCCCGCGCGGGGACACACGGTTGCTGCCTACACCGGCCCCAGAATGACGCCCCCGGCCAGCACGTGCCCTTCGGCGTCGTACACCGCCGCCACCTGCCCGCGCGCGGGCGGGGTTTGCGGCTCGCGAAAGCGCACGGCCATGCCGGTGTCGCCCACGGTGACCCGCGCGGGCTGCGGAGCCTGACGGTACCGGGTGCGCACCAGGATTTCCGCAGGCCAGTCGGCGGGCTCCACCAGCAGGTTCACGTCCTCGGTCAGACAGCCGCGCGCTGCCAGGTGCTCGCGCCCCCCCACCAGCAGCACGTTGTTTTCCATGTCCTTGGAGACCACGTACAGCGGTTCGTCCCAGGCGATGCCAAGGCCGCGCCGCTGCCCCTCGGTGTATTGCCACAACCCCTTGTGGCTGCCGATCTTGCGACCTCGCATGGTCACGATGGGGCCGGGGCCGGGCAGGCGCACCTGCCGCTCGCGCAGGAAGGCCCGGTAGTCGTCATCGGGCACGAAACAGATTTCCTGGCTTTCAGAGGGCAGCGGCGGCACGATGTTCCGCTTCGCCAGTTCCGCCTTCACCTGTTCCTTGCGCCAGTTGCCCAGAGGGAACACGGCCTGCTCCAGCCGCGCGCGCTCCACCAGCGACAGAAAGTAGCTCTGGTCCTTGGCCGGGTCGGCCCCGCGTTGCAGGGTCATGCCCCATTCCGGGTGGCGCAGCTGGCGCACGTAGTGGCCGGTGGCCAGGCGCGCCGCGCCAAGCTCGCGCGCGGCATCCAGCAGCAGGCCGAACTTCATGGTGGCGTTGCAACGGGCGCAGGGGTTGGGCGTGCGCCCCACCACGTAGTCCTCGATGAACGGAGCCACCACGGCGTCCTCGAAGGCGTCGGACAGGTCCACGGCGTGAAAGTCCACCCCAAGGCGCGCGCACAGGGCGCCGATGGCCTCTACCGGGTCGGGCCGCCCAGGGTGCTGGTGCGGACGGGGGGGCAGGAAGCGGGCGTGCAGGCCGAACACGTCCTGCCCCTGCTCCCGCAGGAGCAGAAGCGAAAAGAGGCTGTCGGTGCCTCCGCTGAGAGCGACGGCGATCTTCATGCCGGGTGCGCTGCCATTGTGCGGATATGGATCATCCCGATGCGCTACGCGCCCTCGCAGGCCGGGGCCACGCCCGGCACGCCCAGCGCGCCGGACAGCACGTTGGCCGCAGCCAGCAGGTCGCCCTCGCCAAAGGCGCGGCCCAGCATCTGCAAGCCCACCGGCATGCCGGAACGGCCGCCCATGCCCACTGGAATACACAGGCCCGGCAGGCCCGCCAGGTTCAGCGACAGGGTGAACACGTCCATCATGTACATCTTCAGCGGGTCGCTGGTCAGTTCGCCAAGCCCCCACGCCGTCACCGGTGACGCCGGGCCGCACAGCACGTCGCACCGGGCAAGGGCCTTCTCGTAGTCCTCGCGGATCAGGCGGCGCACCTGCGCGGCCTTGCGGTAGTACGCGTCGTAGTAGCCGGACGACAGCACGTAGGTGCCCAGCATGATGCGCCGCTGCACCTCGTCGCCGAATCCTTCCGCGCGCGAGCGCACGTACAGATCGGCCAGGTCGCGCGGGGACTCCGCCCTGCGGCCATAGCGCACCCCGTCGAAGCGGGCCAGGTTGGAACTCGCCTCGGCCGGGGCGATGATGTAGTACGCCGCGATGCTGTAGGGGGTATGCGGCAGCTCCACGTCCACGATGGACGCGCCCAGCTCCTGCGCCTTGTCCAGCGCGGCCTGGCAGGCGGCGGAAACCTCGGGGTCGATGCCCTCGCCCCGGAATTCGCGCGGCACGCCGATGCGCACCCCGGACAGGTCCTTGCGGGCGGCCAGCGCGCCCATGTAGTCGTCCACGGGCAGGGCGGCGCTGGTGGCGTCGCGCGGGTCGTGCCCGGCGATGACCGACAGCAGCAGGGCCGCATCCTCCACGGTGCGGGTCAGCGGGCCGATCTGGTCCAGCGACGAACCGTAGGCCACCAGCCCGAAGCGGGATACGCGCCCGTACGTCGGCTTCAGCCCCACGCAGCCGCACAAGGATGCGGGCTGGCGGATGGAGCCGCCGGTGTCGGTGCCGAGAGACCCGAAGCACTGCCCGGCGGCAACGCTGGCGGCGGAACCGCCGCTGGAGCCGCCCGGCACGCGGGCCACGTTCCACGGGTTGCGGGTGGGGGCGAAGGCGGAATTTTCCGTGGACGAGCCCATGGCGAACTCGTCCATGTTGGTCTTGCCCAGGATCACCGCGCCAGCCTCGCGCAGCCGGGCCACGGCAAAGGCGTCGTAGTGCGGGGTGAAGTCGCCGAGGATGCGCGAGCCGCAGGTGGTGCGGGTGCCCGCCGTGGTCAGGGCGTCCTTGACCGTCAGCGGCACGCCCCACAAGGGCTTGGCAGGGTCCGGCCCGGCCCCGTCCAGCGCGCGGGCTTCCGCCAGGACGGCCTCGCCCCGGTTGGTCAGCAGCGCGGCGATGGCGGGCTCGGTGGCCGCGATGCGGTCAAGACACGCGGCGGTGACCTGCTCCGCCGTCAGTTCGCGCCGGGCCAGCCGGTCGCGCACATCGGCCAGCGACAGGGAAACGATTGCGGTGGACGTATCGGACATCTCACTATCCTTGGCTGTGCATGCCGCCGCTTGCGCGGGGCCTTGTCTGTGAACTTTCAGAAAAATATCTGCGAGAGAGAGGGGTTAAGGAATCGGGGCTCCGCCCCGAACCCCGCCGGGGGAACATGTTCCCCCGGACCCCCTGCATTGTCTGCCACCGGGCCAGACAGGCATCGGGAAACGCGCCACGCACTTTCGCGCGTCAGGCGGATACCCTCTCTTTCTGCCTTTTCCCCGTCGCACCTCAGCGCATCAGGGGAGCAGACTCTCTTCCGGCCTTTTCCCTGCCGCGTAACTCGCGTCAGTCGGCCACTCCTTCTTCCTGCCTTTCCTCCGTCGCGTCGGCACAACCAGCGCGGCGGATTTCCGGTTCAGGGCAAGGAAGGCGAGTGTTCCGAGGTGAAGGAATACTCTTGTCGTATTTCGAGCCTCGGAACACGAAGCCTGACGCAGCCATGGGCCGGAAGGCCGTCGCGCTGCCCTAGACTATCCGAGGGACAATGAAGAATTCCTGGTCGGCCTCCGGCGCATTCCGCAGCACGTCCTCGCGCGTGCAGCGCGGGGCGGCCTCGTCGGGCCGCAGGGCCGTGGCATGCTGCACGGGGCTGTACAGCGGCTCGACGCCGGTGGTGTCGAGGCCGTTCAGCATCTCCATGTAGCCCAGGATGTCGCCGAACTGCCGGGCGAAGGTTTCAAGCTGCGCCTCGTCCGGGGCCAGCCGGGCCAGCCGCGCGATGGCGGCCACCTGTTCGGTGCTGATGGTGGTCATGTTCGATCCTGTATGCGGTGCGGATTATTGCGGGGTCGCGGTGGCGGCGGCCTTGGCGCGCGCCTCGTGGCGTTCGCGGGTGCGTTCCAGCTTCTGGCGAAATACCGTGGGCTCCACGGGCTTGAAGCCGTCGGACGTGGGGGTGAACAGGAACAGGTCCTGCGCGGCGCGGCCGTCGGCGCTCCAGTGCAGCGCGCCCATGGCCCACTGCATGCGCTGGGCGTCGGCCAGGCGGCGGTTGACCTCGGCCGGGGTCCAGCCCTTTTCCGGCAGGCCCAGGGTGGTGGCGAAGCGCACGAAGTCGTAGCCCAGGCCCACCCAGAAGTCGGGGGCGTCGGGGTTGCCCGCCTCGCGCAGGGTGCGCGCCAGGGCGTCCCCAGCGGGCGTGGACTGCGCTCCATTCCACGCGCCGGGGAACACGGCCAGCCCGAAATTACGCACGTCCACGCTCTTCTGCCCGGCCAGGCCCTGCTCCCACAGAGCGGTGCCCAGCAGCACCTGACGGTCCTCGCCGTGGAAGAACAGGTTGGGGACCAGCATCTCCGTGTTCTTCCAGCTGTCGGGCAGGAAGGTGGCCTCGAAGGTTGCCCCCGGCACGGGATAGCTGTTGACGGTGCGCACCTTCACGAAGCTGCCCGCGATGCGGTTCCATTCCTGGTGCCTGCTGGCCGGATAGGACATGGTGGAGGCCACGCTGCCGCCGCGCGCGCGGGCGCGCTCCGCGAACAGCGAGGCCATCTTGCCGCCGAAGGCGTCGTCCGGGTGCAGCACGCCGTAGCTGGTCGCGCCCAGGGAGTCCTGGGTGAAGGCCAGCAGCGCGTTCACCTGGTCGTCGGGGCTGGTGAAGAAGCGCCACGCCACGCGGCCCTCGTCGCTGCCGTCAAGCTGCGGCAGGAAGGTGAAGAAGGCGCGCTGTCCAGTCAGGCCGCGCTCCCTGGCCGCGTTGAAGCTGTTGACGCGCAGCGGCCCGCCCACCACCACGCACTGGGGCGGCAGGGCGGCCAACTTGTCCAGCCAGTCGGGCGATTCGGTGTTCAACACCACCACCTCGACCTCGACGCCGGTGCGCGAAAGCTCCCACTGGGCCGCGCCCGCGCCGCGCGAAATTTTCCAGCCGATGTTGCCGAAGGCCCCGGTCATGGGCAGGGCCAGGGCCACGGTGCGCGAGGCGCGCATGCCGCCCTGCTCCAACGGCGAAAGCACCCCGCCGAGCAGGTTGGGGTCGTTGAAGTTGCCGCTGCGCTGCAACCGGGTAAGGGTTTCCAGCGCGCGCAGCGAACCGGCGTTGGCGGCGGCCATGCGCCGGGCCGACTCCAACTCGATGATGTTGTAGGGGTAGCGGCCCTCGTTCTCCGGCGAGACCGTGGCGGCAAGACGGTCCACGGTGGCGGGTTCGGCGCGCTTGAGTTCGTCGAGCAGGCGATTTTCCAGCGCGGCGCGAAAGGACTGGCTTCCCGTGCCGTCCCCGGCCTGCGTGCCCGCCTGGTTCCACAGGCTGGACAGGGTCTGGAGCGAGGCGGGAATGTCGCCCGCCTCCCATTGCCGGGTGGCCACGATGAGCCCGGCCTGCGCGCGCAGGCCCCACGGCCGCGCCTGGTCGGCGAACACGGCGTTGGCGCGTTGGCGGCTTTCGGTCTTGGAAATGCGCGCAACGGCGCGGTACCAAGCGTCCTGCCATTCCTGCCCGGCGTCGGCGGCCGGGTCCTGCCTGCGCCAGCCCTCCAGCCCGTCCAGGGCCAGGTTGGGGTGGCCGTTGGCCTCGGCGGCAAGGCTGTAGCCGCGCCACGCGCCCAGGCGTTCCTCGGGCGTGATGTCGGTGCGTGCGGTCATCATGCCGAAGATGCGTTCCGCCGTGGCCGCGTCGCCGCGCTTGAGGGCCTCGTTGCCCTCGTCCAACGCGGAACGCCGCACCGGCTGCTGCGCCTGCGGGGTGACCGGCTCTCGCGGGATGATGATGGACCGCTTGCCGCCGCAACCGGCGGCGGAAAATACCATGAGCGCGAACAGGAAGAGGACCGTGGCGCGCGAAAGAACGTGCTGCATCGTGGGTACCGTGGCGTGCACCGTGGGGTGGGCCGTGGGTTTCCGGATGGGGTTTCCGGATGGGAATTCCCGCGTGGGGTGGGCCGCATGGGGTTGCCGCGCGGGGCGAGCCCGGCAAGGGGTGGCGCCACGCGCCGCGAAACGTGTGGGGCATGCTCCGGCATGCCCGGCGGCGAATCGCGTCAGGCTATACATTGTGGCCCCGGAATGCAAGCAGGGCGCGCCCTGCGGCCCGGCCGCCCCCAAGGGATGCGGACGGGCGCGTGGCGCGCCCCGTATCGCTGCTTCGTGCTCCGTCCGGCCGCCATGCGGCCGGAACGGGCTTGCGGACGGGCTACTTCTTCACTTCGGTGTAGTCGGCGTCCACCACGTCGTCGTCGCCCTTGGCCGAGCCGCCGTGGCCGCCGTCATGGCCCGCTTCGGGGCCTGCGCCGGGCTGGCCCTGGCTCTGCTGGTACAGCTGTTCGGCCAGCTTGTGCGAGGCGCGCGAGAGTTCTTCGGAGGCGGACTTGATGGCGTCCACGTCCGAGCCGTCCATGACCTTTTTCAGGGTCTCGATCTTGCCCTCGATGTCGGACTTGGTGGCCCCGTCAAGCTTGTCGCCAAGGTCGACGATGGACTTTTCGGTGCCGTAGATCAGGCCGTCGGCCTGGTTGCGGGCCTCGATGAGTTCCTGCTTCTTCTTGTCCTCGTCGGCGTGCGATTCCGCTTCCTTGATCAGGCGTTGGATTTCGCTTTCCGACAGGCCGGAAGAGGCGGTGATGCGGATGGACTGTTCCTTGCCGGTGCCCAGGTCCTTGGCCGACACGTTGACGATGCCGTTGGCGTCGATGTCGAAGGTCACTTCCACCTGCGGGGTGCCGCGCATGGCCGGGGGAATGCCGGTCAGCTCGAAGCGGCCCAGGGTCATGTTGTCGCCGGCCATGGGGCGTTCGCCCTGCAACACGTGGATGGACACCGAAGGCTGGTTGTCCGCCGCCGTGGTGAAGGTCTGGCTCTTGCGGGTGGGGATAGTGGTGTTGCGGTCGATGAGCCGGGTGAACACGCCGCCCAGGGTTTCGATGCCCAGCGAGAGCGGAGTCACGTCCAACAGCAGCACGTCCTTGACGTCGCCCGCCAGGATGCCGCCCTGGATGGCGGCGCCCATGGCCACCACTTCGTCGGGGTTCACCGAGCGGTTGGGCTCCTTGCCGAAGAACTCGCCCACCTTCTTCTGCACCAGGGGCATGCGGGTCATGCCGCCCACCAGCACCACTTCGTCGATCTGCGCGGCGGAAAGCCCGGCGTCGGCCAGGGCCTTGCGACACGGCTCGATGGTGCGGTCCACCAGGTCTTCCACCAGCTTTTCGAGCTTGGCGCGCGAAAGCTTCATCATCAGGTGCTTGGGACCGTTCTGGTCGGCGGTGATGAAGGGCAGGTTGATTTCCGTCTCCATGGAGGTGGAAAGGTCCTTCTTGGCCTTTTCCGCCGCTTCCTTCAGGCGCTGCAGGGCCATGCGGTCCTTGGAGAGGTCGACGCCGTTCTCGCGGCGGAACTCTTCCACAAGGTAGTTGATGATCCGCAGGTCGAAGTCTTCGCCGCCCAGGAAGGTGTCGCCGTTGGTGGCGCGCACTTCCACGACGTTGTCGCCCACTTCGAGGATGGAAATGTCGAACGTGCCGCCGCCAAGGTCGAACACGGCGATCTTCTCGTTGGCCTTCTTGTCGAAGCCGTAGGCCAGCGAGGCGGCGGTGGGTTCGTTGATGATGCGCTTGACCTCAAGACCGGCGATGCGGCCCGCGTCCTTGGTGGCCTGGCGCTGGGCGTCGTTGAAGTAGGCGGGCACGGTGATGACGGCGTCGGTCACGGTTTCGCCAAGGTAGGCTTCCGCGTCGGCCTTCAGCTTGCCGAGGATCATGGCCGAAATCTCGGCGGGGGAATACTGGCGGCCCTGCACTTCCACAGAGGCATCGCCGTTGGCGCCGGGCACGATGCGGTAGGGGCTGTGGGCCTTCCACTTGTTCACTTCGGGGGCGTCGCCCTTGCGGCCCATCAGACGCTTGACGGCGAACACCGTGCGCTCGGGGTTGGTCACGGCCTGGCGCTTGGCGATGTCGCCGACAAGGCGTTCCTTGTCGGTGAAGGCCACGATGGAGGGCGTGGTGCGCCCGCCTTCGGGGTTGGTGATGCACTTGGGATCCTTGCCCTCCATCACGTAGACGCAGGAGTTGGTGGTCCCGAGGTCGATGCCGATGATCTTGCCCATTGTCTTCCTCCTCAAAGGGTACGCGAACGTATCGCGAAGTGATCTTGCGCTGGCCGCCGACCCGGTGCGAGCCGTTCCGGCGTTGGCTGGTGTGAATAGTAAGGCGGGGTTGCCGGTCGTAAAGAGGGGAAGGCCAATTTTTCGTGCAAGGATGTGCACCGATGTGGTCGGGCGCGGGGTTGCGGGGCGGGAAAGATGGGCGCGAGCGGGCACGGCGCGGCCCGAAACGCCAACGGCCCCGACACGATGCCGGGGCCGAAGGGGGGATCCTTGCCGTTGCTGCCGAGGATGGAGGTAAGAAATGCCGGATGTCAGGTCAGTTCATGGCCGGTTGGGAAACCTCGTCAGACCGCCCGCTTCTGCTCGCCGCGTGTCTGGCAGGCCGGTTTCTAGGCCAGTCCCATCTCGTGCCGCAGCCACTCCTTGATCTCTTCAGTGGGTTCGTAGATGCCGCGCAGGTCGCCGAATTCGGCCAGAAAGCGGTTGGCCAGTCGCTCGGGCAGCGGCGCGCTGTAAATGTCTTCCGCCGCCTCGGAATTGCGGCGCACCAAGCGCACCACCGGGCGCGGCCCCCAGGTGTCCACCACGAAGTAGGTGGAATAGTCGTCCTTGGAGCGCACGGGGGGGTATTCCGCGTGCCAGTTGTTGTTGCCCCACTCAAGGTACATGGTCACCGCGTGCTCGGGGCTGAGGTTCCAGTCGATATCCATGTGGCCGAGCGTCTTCAGGTCGTGCATCGTTCACTCCTGCCTAGTGTTGCGCGTGGCGGGCGGACTGCCCCCGCCCGGTGCGTCGCGTTGAAATTTCGGGGCTGCTCCTGCCCGCGCCATCCCCTTTCCCCATCCGGTCACCAGAGCGGGCCGGGCTGCCACTCCCGGCCCGCCGGTAACCGTCGCCAATGTGAAGGAGAGTGTGGCTGAGGAAGCACCACTCGACTACACAGTAACAATTACCATTACCGTGTCAACGGGTTTTCGGAAAATTCCGCCAACGTCTTGGCAGGGCTTTCACCGCGCAGCACTGTCGGCACCGCTCCAAGCGGCGTGCACCCGTCGACCCGGCGGCATGCCGGGCGGTGCGCCAACGCCAGAGCCACCAACCCGACTGCCTTTCCGCGCCGCGCCGACTTGACGGTTGGTGCCCCGTATGTCTTTATGGTGACGGTGGGAAAGTCTGGAAGCACATCCAGCCTAGCCCCGCATTCGGACATGGTTCCGCCCGCCGCCGCCCGCCTGCTGCCAGCTTGCCGTGCGGACGCGCGCCGGGCCCTTCTCGCCACACCGCGACCTGGGAGGATACATGAAACCGGAAGAGTTCGCCCACAAGTTCATGCAGACCGCCAACACCATGGGCTGCACCGTCACCCCGTCGGGCAACGTGGTCTGCCCCGGCGGCAAGAACATTTCGCCGGGCAAGGCGGCCGCCATCTACAAGCGGTATGGCGACACCACGGCCAAGGTGCCTTCGTCGGAATTCCGCAACGAGCCGCACAGCCTGAAGCTGTTCCGCTCCATCGCCGCAAAGACCCTGGGGTAGCCCTGGGCGGCGTGGTGCGGGACATGGCCCACGCCAGGCCTTGCAATCTGCCCCGCAGTTTGCAGTGACGCCACGGAACGGCCCCCGACCGATCCCCAACGATACACGAAGAGGGCAACTGCACGGCCGCTCCTGGTCGCAACCCGCACGCCGGGCCGGTACTTCCGGCCCGGCTCTTTTTTGGGCGGGGGTGGCATAGGCATCCGGAACAGCAACCGCATGCTGGCGGCGAGGCCTTGCCTTGCCCTCCTGCCCGCCGCGCTGGTGCGACCGCCCCGGCGGCACCCCCGGCCCGGCACAACGCAAACGGCCCGGAGGTTTCCCTCCGGGCCGTCGCATTTCGTAGTCGGCCGTGCGGTCGGTCCGCGCTAGGCGGCGCCGCGCACCCTCATGCGCGCCAAGGCGCGCTGCAGGGCTGCCTGGGCCCGTGCGCTGTCGAGCTTTTCCTTGGCCTGGGCCAGGCGTTGCTCGGCACGTTCCCTGGCCTTGCGGGCGCGTTCGAGGTCGATGTCCTCTGCGCGTTCCGCCGATTCGGCCAGCACGGTCACCTTGTTGTCCGAAACCTCGGCAAAACCGCCGGACACGAAGATCCAGTGCGTCTTGCCGCCAGCCTTGTAGTACAGGCTGCCGATGTTCAGCGCGGAGAGGAAGGGAATGTGGTTCGGCAGGATGCCGAATTCGCCCTCGTAGCCGGGCGCGCCCACATAGTCGACCTTCTCGCTGAGCACGAGCCTGTCAGGCGTGACGATTTCGAGATGGAGCGACTTTTCCATGGGTCACTCCTTATTGCTGCTCCTGGCGCTTCTTGTACTTTTCAAGGGCCGTCTCGATGCCGCCCACCATGTAGAAGTCGCCTTCCGCCAAGTGGTCGAAATCACCGTTCAGGATGCCCCGGAACGCCTTGATGGTGTCTTCCAGCTTCACGTACACGCCGGGCGTGCCGGTGAAGGTTTCGGCCACGTGGAACGGCTGCGACAGGAAGCGCTGGATGCGGCGCGCGCGCGCCACGGTCAGCTTGTCCTCGTCGGACAGTTCGTCCATGCCGAGAATGGCGATGATGTCCTGCAGATCCTTGTACTTCTGCAGCACCTGCTGCACCGCGCGGGCCACCGAGTAGTGCTCGGCGCCGACCACGTTGGGGTCGAGGATGCGCGACGTGGAGTCGAGCGGGTCCACCGCGGGGTAGATGCCGAGTTCCGCGATCTGGCGCGAAAGCACCAGCGTACCGTCAAGGTGCGAGAAGGTGGTGGCAGGCGCGGGGTCGGTAAGGTCGTCCGCGGGCACGTACACGGCCTGGACCGAGGTGATCGAGCCCTTGACCGTGGAGGTGATGCGTTCCTGCAGGCCACCAAGGTCGGTGCCCAGGGTGGGCTGGTAACCCACCGCCGAGGGCATGCGGCCGAGGAGCGCCGACACTTCCGAACCCGCCTGGGTGAAGCGGAAGATGTTGTCGACGAACAGCAGCACGTCCTGGTTCTCGATGTCGCGGAAGTATTCCGCGCAGGCGAGGGCGGTCAGAGCCACGCGGGCACGGGCTCCTGGCGGTTCGTTCATCTGGCCGTAGATAAGCGCGGCCTTCTCCAGAACGCCCGCGTCCTTCATTTCGTGGTACAAGTCGTTCCCTTCACGGGTACGCTCGCCAACACCCGCGAACACGGAGATGCCGCCGTGCTGCTTCGCGATGTTGTTGATCATTTCCATGAGGATAACGGTCTTGCCCACGCCCGCGCCGCCGAACAGGCCCATCTTGCCGCCCTTGGGGAACGGGATGAGCAGGTCGACGACCTTGATGCCGGTTTCGAGCAGTTCCACCTTGGTGTTCTGCTCGGTGAACTCGGGGGCCGCACGGTGGATGGGCAGGTACTTGTCGGTATTGATGGGGCCCATTTCGTCAACGGGACGGCCCACCACGTTCATGATGCGGCCAAGCGACGCCTTGCCGACAGGCACCGAGATGGGCTTGCCGGTGTCGACCGCTTCCATGCCGCGCACGAGACCTTCGGTCGCGTCCATGGCGATGGTGCGGACGACGTTGTCGCCGAGATGCTGGGCAACTTCGCAGACCAGCTCGGGCGCGTCGACGTTGTTGGGGTTCTTGATGTCCAACGCGCTCAAGATGTTCGGCAGGTTGCCGCTCGGGAACTCGACGTCCACGACGGCGCCGATGACCTGAACGATCTTGCCAATGTTAGCACTCATGTGTGTACGCTCCCTTATTAGCCTTTCAGCGCCTCGGCGCCACCGACGATGTCCATGAGGTCGCGCGTGATCGAAGCCTGCCGCGTCTTGTTGTAGAGCAGCGTCAGGGAACCGATCATGTCGTCGCAGCTGCGCGTGGCGTTATCCATGGCGGCCATGCGCGCCGCGTGCTCGCTGGCGGAGGTGTCGAGCAGGCCGCGATACAACTGCACCTTGATGAAGCGGGGCAGCAGTTCGGCCAGCAGGCCCTCCACGGCGGGTTCGTAGATGTACTCCTTGTTGGAGGCGGGGGCAGCCGGGGCGGCCTCCTCTTCCTTGGGAGCGATGGGCAGGATGGGCAGCGCGATGGGCAACTGCTTGGCCATGCTCACGAACTCGCCGTAGACCATGATCACTTCGTCCAGTTCACGCGTCAGGTAGGCATTGATGACGTCGAGCCCGATCCGGTTGGCGAGCTGGAAGTCGAAACTGCCCATCTGGTCGGCAAGCGCCATGGCGACCTCGTGGTCGGTTTTGCGGGCCGCGTCGCGGCCTTTCTTGCCCACGCAGTAGAACTTGACCTTCTTGCCTTCCGCGGCCTTCTTGGCGGCCAGCTTCAGGGCGGTGGTGATGAGGTTGGAGTTGAAGCTGCCGCACAGCCCGCGGTCGGAGGTGGCGAGGACGATCCCACACGTCTTGATTTCCTCGCGCACTTCCAGAAGCGGGTGGACGGAGCTGTCCGCCTTGCTCGCCAGGTCCCCCAGCATGTCATAGAACTTGGACGCGTAGGGGCGGAACCGTTCTATGCGCTGCTGGGCACCGCGCAGCTTCGCCGAGGCCACCATGTTCATGGCCTTGGTGATCTGCTTGGTCTTCTTGACCCCGGCGATCTTGACCTTGACGTCTTTCAAAGAAGGCATCGGTTACCTCCCGCCTAGGCTTGGAAGCCCTTTTTGAACTCGGCAACAGCTGCCTTCAGGCGGTCTTCGATGTCCGCGTCGAGAGCCTTCTTGGTCTTGATGTCGTTCAGGATGTCGGCCTTCGAGTTCTTGATGAAGTCGAGCATTTCGGCTTCGAACTTGCGAATGGACAGCACGGGCACGTCGTCCATCAGGCCGCGGGTGGCGGCGTACATGGAGGCGACCTGCTGTTCCACCGGCATGGGCTGGTACTGGGGCTGCTTCAGCAGTTCCACCAGGCGCGCGCCGCGGTCGAGCTTCTGCTTCGTGGCCTTGTCGAGGTCGGAACCGAACTGCGCGAAGGCAGCCAGTTCGCGGTACTGGGCAAGGTCCAGACGCATGGTGCCGGCAACCTGCTTCATCGCCTTGATCTGCGCGGCGCCGCCCACTCGGGACACCGACAGACCGACGTTGATGGCGGGACGGATGCCCGCGTTGAACAGGTTGGGTTCCAGGTACACCTGACCGTCGGTGATGGAGATAACGTTGGTCGGGATGTACGCGGACACGTCGCCGGCCTGGGTTTCGATGATCGGCAGGGCGGTCAGCGAACCGGCGCCCAGCGAATCGTTGACCTTCGCGGCGCGTTCCAGCAGGCGCGAGTGCAGGTAGAACACGTCGCCGGGGTAAGCTTCACGCCCCGGAGGACGGCGGAGCAGCAGCGACATCTGGCGGTAGGCAACGGCCTGCTTGGAAAGGTCATCGTAGATGATCAGCGCGTGCTTGCCGTTGTTGCGGTAGTGCTCGGCCATGGTGCAGCCGGAGTACGCCGAGATGAACTGCAGCGGCGCGGGTTCCGACGCGGTGGCGGAGATGATGGTGGTGTATTCCATCGCGCCGTACTTGCGCAGGGTGTCGGCCACCAGGGCAACCGTTGCCTTCTTCTGGCCGATGGCCACGTAGAAGCAGTGGATGTCGGTGTCCTTCTGCGCCAGGATGGCGTCGATGCAGACGGCGGTCTTGCCGGTCTGACGGTCGCCGATGACCAGTTCGCGCTGGCCGCGGCCGATGGGCGTCATGGCGTCGATGGCCTTGATGCCGGTGGGCATGGGTTCATGCACCGACTTACGGGCGATGATGCCGGGCGCCTTCAGTTCCACCGGGCGGAAGTCCTTGGCGTCCAACGGCCCAAGACCGTCGATGGGCTGACCAAGGGGGTTGAGCACGCGGCCCATGACCGCATCGCCCACCGGCACCGAGAAGATCTTGCCGGTACGCTTGACCGGGTCGCCTTCCTTCAGGCCCGTGTCGTCACCCAGAAGAGCGACACCCACGTTGTCCTCTTCAAGGTTCAGCACCATGCCCATGAGACCGCCGGGGAACTCGAGCAGTTCCATGGCCATGGCATTACGGACGCCGTAGACGCGCGCAATACCGTCACCGACGTAGAGCACGGTGCCGGTTTCGCTCATCTCGACCCGCTGCTCATAGCTTTGGATCTGCTCTTCGATGATCTTGCTGATTTCTTCGGCTTTGATCTGCATAGCCCTACTCACCCCTCTTGATGTTGTCTTTGAGGATACCTAACTGCGCGCGCAGACTGGCATCCAGCACCCGGTCGCCGACCTTCAGCACGACGCCGCCAAGGATGTCCTTGTTCACGCTGAAGGTGAGTTCCAGCTTGCGTCCGGCCTGCTGTTCAAGAGCAGCCTTGACCTGTGCGCGCTTTGCTTCCGCAAGTTCAACGGCCGTCATCAGCTCGCCGCGGATGACGCCCTTTTCGGCGTCGAGGAGAACGCCGTAGAAGGCCTGGATGTCGGAAAGGCAGTCGAGCCGCCCCTTGTCCGCCAGCAGCAGACAGAAATTGCGGACGGTGGCGCTCACGCCGTACTTCTCGACCAGTTTGAGGATGACGTTCCGCTTCTCATCGGCGGTGATGATGGGATTGCGGAAGATGCGGCCAAGTTCGGGCGCCTTGTCGAGAGCCCCGGCAAGCGCGGCAAGGTCGCTGCCGAGCTTATCGAGCTCACCGACGCCCGATTTCGCGCCCAGCGCAAAAAGCGCACGGGCGTATCTGCGAGCTACGATGTTGCCGGTCAATTGAGCACCACCTTCGTTAAGTATTTGTCGATAAGCTTCTCGTGCTCCTCACCAGTGAGCTTTTCCTGAAGCATCTTTTCGGCGGCGGCAATGATCTGGTCGGCCATCTCGGCGCGCATGTTCTCCATGGCCTGCTTGATCTCGTTCTCGGCCGTGCGCGCGGCCTGCTCGGCGATCTGGGAGGCGGTCTTTTCCGCCTTCTCGATGATGGCGGCCTGCATGGCTTCGCCCTGGGCGCGGTATTCGGCGAGGATGGCCTGCCGTTCCTGCTCAAGGCTGGCGATGCGGCGTTCGACGTCGGCCAGGTTCTTGGCGGCCTCGGCCTTGCGGCTTTCAAGGTCGTTCAGTTCCTGCTCGATGCCCTTCCTGCGGCCGGAGAAGAAGCCCACAATCTTCTTACCCGCGGCCCAGTAGATGATGCCGATGAAGATGACGAAGTTGGCGACACGGAAGGCGAAGTTGCCCCAGTCGGCATGATGCTCGCCCCCGCCGTCGGAGGCCAGCGCCACGCCGGCGGTGGCAAGCACCAGTCCGAGCGCCGCTGCACTGTGTTTCAGCCCTTTCAACGCCGATCCCTCCTTGCTGTTGCGCACTGACGGGGGGGGTTAGCCCAGCACCTTGGCGGTAGCCTTGGCGGCCAGCGCGTCGACCTGCCCCTTCAGGGTGTCCATGGCGGTCTTCACCTGGGCGGCCACCTGCTGGCGGGATTTTTCCAGGTAGTCCTGGGCCTGCCTGCCGGCATCGGCCAGGATCACCTGTTCCCGGGCCACGCCCTCGGCCCGGGCCTTGTCGCGCTCGGCCGTGGCTTCGGCGCGGGCTTTGGCAAGGGTGGCCTCGTAATTCTTCAGCTTGGCGTCGGCCTGACCGGCGAACTGCTCCGATTCGCCGAGAAGGCCGGACATCCTGTCACGCCGCTTTCTGATGATATCCCGCACCGGCCGGATGAGGATGGCATTCAGAACCACGAGCGTCACAAGGAAGTTCACCAACTGGAAGAAGAAGGTGATGTTCAGATCGATCATGCCTGCTCCCTTGGTGAGGTTGTGAATTTAAGCTCAAAGTCGGGTTGGATTTAGCTGATTACAACGGGTGTGTCAAAGTCTTTTTTCCTTTGCAAACAGTCTCCTGGAACCCAACCTGCCGTCATTGCGATACAAATGAAAAAGCCGCCCGAAGGCGGCCGGAAAGGGCATGTGAAGGGGCGGGGTTTACTCCGTCTTTTCGGAAGGCTGCATGGTGATGCGGCCCTCGATGACGGCGCCCTCTTCCATGACCAGCACGGGAGTGGAAAGGTTGCCGTTCAGATTGCCGGTGCGGTGCAGGATGACCTTGCGCTGGGCCACCACCTCGCCGGTGACGCGGCCGGACAGGATAAGCTGCCCCACGCGCACCTGTCCTTCCACATTGGCGTCCTTGCCCACGATGAGCGTGCCCTCTGAATGCACCTCGCCCACGAAGTTGCCGTCTATGCGCACCGCCCCCTGAAAGCTCAACTGGCCCTGGTACACGGTACCAGCGCCGAGGAAGGCGTTTATCTCGTCCCTTGCCATGTGTGTCGCCTCCTTTGTGAGGGAAAGTGCAACTTTTCCGTGGCCCGTATTTTCAGGAATCACGATGTCTTGAACATGAACCGCCGCATGGAGACATTGAGCACGAGTCCAATCAGGCAGAAATTGACCAGGGTGGCGCTGCCCCCGTAGCTGATGAACGGCAGCGGCACGCCCACCACGGGCATGAGCCCCATCACCATGCCCATGTTGATCAGTATCTGCCAGAAGAAATAGAAGAAAACCCCCACCGTCAAGTAGCTGCCAAAGCGGTCTTTGGCGTCTCGCGCGGTGTTGAAGATGCTGAGCAGAAACAGGCAGAACAGCGCCAGCAGCACCACGCAGCCCATGAAGCCCCATTCCTCGCCGAACACGGCCAGGGCGAAGTCGGTGTGTTTTTCCGGCAGAAAGCGCAACTGGCTCTGGGTGCCCCCCAGAAACCCCTTGCCCCACAACTGCCCGGAACCGATGGCTATCTGCGACTGGATGATGTGATAGCCCGCGCCAAGCGGGTCGTTGCCGGGATCGAGGAAGGTCAGGATGCGCTGCTTCTGATAGTCGTGCAAGCGGAACCACGCCAGCGGCAGCAGTGAGGGCACCACTACCAGGCAGGTCTTCAGCACGCCGGGCTTCACCCCGTGGAACAGGGTGATGCCGCCCAGCAGCATGAGCAGCAGCAGGGTGGTGCCAAGGTCCGGCTGCATGACGATGAACGAGGCGGGCAGCAGCCCCAGCCCCAGCACCTCGAACAGCCCCTTCCAGCCCAGCGGCTCACGGCTGCGCGACAGAAAGCGCGCCCCCATGATCAGGATGGCGATCTTGGCCACCTCGCTGGGCTGCAGGTTCATGAAGCCCAGCGGCAGCCAGCGCCGCGCGCCGTACACCACCTTGCCGAACACCGGGATGGCCGCCAGCAGGATCATGGTGATGATGAACAGCGGCAGGGCCAGGCTCTTCATGTGCCGGTAGTCGAACAGCATGAAGAAGACCATGCCGCCAAGGCCCATCAGCCCCCACAGCAGCTGTTTCTGGTAGAAGGTGGAGACCACGATGCCGTCTTCCATGCGCACGCCGCTGGCCGAGTACAGGTTGGCCACGCCGAAGAGGAACAGCAGCGCGGTGAACCCCACCAGGCCCCAGTTCATGTGGGTGATGAGTCGGCGGTCGATGGGGGTCATTGTCCGTCCTCCGGGGCCACGTCCTGGAAGCGCCGCAGCGGCGGCGCCACGCCGTCGTCCCCGCCCCGGCCGTCCGTCGTGGCGGCGTCGGGATCGAAGGTGTCCGGGTCGTAGCGGTGCTGGCCCTCGCGGGCGTCCTCCACCTCGGGAGCCTCGGCCCCCCGGCCCGTGGCGCGGTCACGCCCCGCGGGCCGCGCCGAACGGCCCGCGGGCACGGTGCGCAGGCCTTCGTCCTGCCGGTCCTGTTGCTCCGGCTGTTCCGGCGCGCCCACCGCCTGGTCTGGCCGGGCGGGCGGCGGTACGGGGATGGCGGAACGGGAGACCGGGGCAGGCTGTACCTGCGGGACCGACTGACCGGGCTGACCGGGCTGGACTGACTGGACTGACTGGACTGGCTGGACTGGCTGCACTGGCTGGCCGGGCGAAACCGCACCCGGAGTGGCCGGAGCGGCCGGGGCGCTCTGTCCGGCGGGCGCCAGCGGCGCCGCGCCCGGCGGCGAGCCGAAAAACTTGTCGTACACCCGGCGCGCCACGGGACCGGCATCCGAACCGCCGTGACCGCCGTGCTCCACCATGACCACCACCACCAGGCGCTTGCCCGCCTTTTCACCCCAGGTGGCGATCCAGGCGTGGTCGCGGTGCTCGTAGGCCAGGTTTTCGGTGCGCACGCGCTCTTCGCCCACCATCTTCAGCTTGGTGACCTGCGCGGTGCCGGTCTTGCCGCCCATCACCGCGTCAGCGCGCCGCAGCACCTTGGCGGTGCCCCGGTCATCGTTGACGGTCTGGCGCATGCCGTCGAGAATCATCTTGCGGCCCGCGGCGGTGAACGGCAGCGAGGAACGCACCGTGGGGTCCTCGTCGACCAGCAGGCTGGGCTTCAGCAGCTTGCCGCCGTTCATCAGGGCGGAAACGAACGAGGCCACCTGCACCGGCGTGACCAGGGTGAAGCCCTGGCCGATGGACACGTTCAGGGTTTCGCCCCGGTGCCACGGTTCGCCGAAGCGGCGGCGCTTCCACTGCTTGGAGGGCACCAAGCCGGACTTTTCGTGCGGCAGGTCTATGCCCGTGGGCGCGCCGAACCCGCATGCCTTGGCGAAGGCCTCGATCTTGTCGATGCCGAAGCGGTCGCTCATCTGGTAATAGTACACGTCGCACGATTCGATGAGCGAACGCATCATGTCCACGCGGCCGTGCCCGCCCTTCTTCCAGCAGCGGAACACCTGCTTGCCCAGGGCCACTTCGCCCGTGCACCACACCGAGTCGGTGGGGTTCACCCCTTCGTTCAGCAGCATGCCCGCCATCATCAGCTTCCACACCGAGCCGGGCGGATACACGCTCTGGATGACGCGGTTCTGCAGGGGGTGACGCGGGTTGTCGCGCAGGGCCTGCCATTCCTTCAGCGAAAGCCCGGCGGCAAAGGCGTTGTTGTCGAATGAGGGCTTGGTGACCAGCGCCAGCAGCCTGCCGGTGTCGGGGTCCATGGCCACCACGCAGCCGGTCTCGTCCTCCAGCGCGTCCCAGGCCACCTGCTGCAAGCCGAGGTCGATGGACAGGTCGATGTTCTCGCCGCTCTGCGGCTCCTGCACCAGCTTCTTGTTCAACTGGCGGCCCAGCACGTCCACTTCCAGCTGGTGCAGCCCCTTCTGGCCGCGCAGGCGGCGCTCCAGCACCAGTTCCAGCCCCTGCTTGCCCACGAAGTCGCCAAGGTTCAGATCCTTGTCGTCCTCCAGCTCCTTTTCGTTGGCTTCGGCCACGTACCCCAGGATGTGGGCCATCAGCTCGCCCTGCGGGTAGTTGCGCTTGGACCGGGTGACGATTTCCAGTCCCGGCCATTGCAGCACGCGGTTCTCGATGCGCGCGAGCAGATCGAAGGGCATGTCGGAGATGAGCAGCAGGTGCTCGAAGGGCTTCACCCGCAGACGGTCCTGGTTGAACTTGGCGGTGAGCTGGTCAAGGGGAATGCCCGTCCACTCGCTGACCTGGGCCAGGGTGGAAGGGATGTCGCGGCAGTCCTCGCGCACCAGGGCCAGGCCGAAGGCGGGGCGGTTTTCGGCCAGCAGGCGGCCTTCACGGTCGCGCAAAAGACCGCGCGAGGCGTAGATGCGCTCCTGGCGCAGCCGGTTCTCGCGCGCCATGCGCGCGAACTCTTCGCCCCGGTGGATCTGCAGGTACCAGAAGCGCACCACGAACAGGAAGAACAGCCCGGCGACGATGCACTGGAGCAGTATCAGGCCCCCGCGGGGCGGCTGGAAGCCTTCGGGTTCAAACTGAATGCGCATCGCCCATGCATCTCCGGCGCGCGAAATGGGTCAGCCACCAGGCCGGGGGAATGACGCAGGCCTGCCACACGCTTTCCAGAAACAGCCTGTCCTGCGGAATGTCCAACTGCTGCAGCGAGGCCATCATCAGCGTGAACAGGAAGTGGCACGCGCCAAGGCCCAGGCTGAGCAGCACCACGAAGACGAGGTTTTCGGCCTCGAACAACCAGCGCCCCACGTTGAAGAAGACGATCAGCGCGCCGTACCACAGCGCGGTGGAGCCGAAGGCCAGGGTGCCCGTGCCCTCCTGCACCAGCAGCAGCACCAGCAGCAGCCAGAAGGTCTGGTAGAGCCGCCGTTCCTGCAGCGACACCAGCAGCCCGGCAACCAGCAGATCGATGCCCGGCAACAGCTGCTGCAGCCATACGCCCCCCACGATGAAGCAGGCCCACCAGACAAGGTTGCTGAAGTTCATGGACGTTCCGGCATGGGGGTGGCTGCGCCCGGGGGGCCAGGGTTGCGTGTGGACGGACGCGCAGGTGTGCGCCGTGTTGCGTGCAAGCGGCCCGCGCAAGATGCCGGGCCGGACGTGGCGCCTACTGCCGGGGAGGCTGGCCGGGCTGCTGCCCCGCCGGAGCCGACTGGGGTACCATTTGGGGTGCCGCCTGGGGAACCGTTTGCGGAGTCACCTGGGGCTGCGCCTGCGGGCGCGGCGCACGCGGCGCGGGCTGGTTCGACGGGGCCTGCTGCGCGCGGTGGCCGCCGTTGCCGCCGTGGCCGCCCTGGCCTGAGGACGCTCCGCCGCCCTGCCCCGAACCCTGGCCGGTGCCCGGCCCCACGCCCTGCGTGGCGTTGACGCTGGGCAGGGGCAGTGTCTGCGCCCCCGGCTGCACCGGGGGCCGCTCCAGCAGCAGCACCTCTTCCAGGGCCTCCAGGTCGGCCAGCGGGCTCGCGTACACGGTCTGGAACAGCGAAAGATCGGACTGGGACACGCTTTCCACCCGTGCCACCGGCACCCCCTTGGGGAACGCGCCTTCAAGGCCGGATGTCAGCACCAGTTCGCCCACCTCTATGCGGGCGTTCTGCGGCACGTACTTCATTTCCAGCAGGCCTCGCGGGCCGGTGCCCACCAGGATGCCCGCGGTGCGGTTGGCGGCGCTGAGCACGGCGATGCGGCTGCCCGGATCGGTCAGCAGCAGCACGGTGGCGGTGTAGGGGCCAGCCCGGTACACGCGGCCCACCACGCCTTCGTGGGTGAGCACGGGCGTGCCCGGCCCCGCGCCGGAATAGTAGCCCCGGCTGATGATGGCCGACTCCAGCGCGGCCTGCGGGCCAAGCCGGTTGGCCACCACGCGCGCGCCAAGGGGCCGCCAGCCTTCGGGGGGCTCCAGTTCCAGCAACGCGCGCAGGCGGACCAGCTCGGCCCGCTCTTCGGAGGCAACCTGCACCTGTTGCGAAAGAGTGCGCACCTGCTCGCGCAACGCCTCGTTTTCCTCGCGGACCCCGACCAGGTCGAGGTAATTGTTCCACGAGGAAACCACCTGGTCCCTCGCCCATACGCCCGGCTTCAGGATGGCGCCCACGAATTCCAGACCGGCGTGTTCCGCCAGCCTGTCGAGCACGCCGGTTCTCTGATTCCAGGTATACAGGCCAAGGTACAGGAACAGCGCCAGTACCAGAAGCAGGATGATGCGCTTGAGCGAGGCGTTAATCTATGCACACCTCCTTCAGGATGTGCAGATTGTCCAGCGCCTTGCCGGTGCCGATGACCACGGTGGAGAGCGGGTCGTCCACCACGGTGATGGGCAGCGAGGTTTCTTCGCGCAGCAGTTGGTCGAGCCCCTTGAGAAGGCCGCCGCCGCCCGTGAGCACGATGCCCCGGTCCACGATGTCGGCCGCCAGTTCCGGCGGGGTCTGCTCAAGCGCGATGCGCACCGCCTGAACGATGCTTTCGACCTGCTCGGAAATGGCCTTGCGCACCTCTTCGGAGGTGATGATGATGTTCTGCGGAATGCCGGTGACCAGGTCGCGACCCTTCACCTCGAGCTGCTGCTCGGGGTCCATGGGGTAGGCGGAGGCGATCTTGATCTTGATCTCTTCGGCCGACGATTCACCGATGAGCATGTTGTACTTGCGCTTGACGTGGGTCATGATCGCCTCGTCCATCTTGTCGCCGCCCACGCGCACCGAGCGCGAGTAGACGATGCCCGACAGCGAGATGACGGCCACTTCGGTGGTGCCGCCGCCGATGTCCACGACCATGTTCGAGGTGGGTTCCTGAATGGGCAGGTTGGCGCCGATGGCGGCGGCCATGGGTTCCTCGATCAGGTACACCTCGCGCGCGCCGGCGCTCTGGGCCGATTCCTTCACCGCGCGCTTTTCCACCTGGGTGATGCCGGTGGGCACGCAGATCATGATGCGAGGGCGCACCAGGCGGCGGGAATTGTGCACCTTGGAGATGAAGTGGCGCAGCATGGCCTCGGTGATCTCGAAGTCGGCGATGACGCCGTCCTTCATGGGCCGGATGGCCTGGATGTTTCCGGGGGTGCGGCCCAGCATGCGCTTGGCGTCGTGGCCCACGGCAAGCACCACGTTGTTGCCGCGCGTATCCTTTTTCACCGCCACCACCGAGGGCTCGCGCAGCACGATGCCCTGGCCCTTGACGTAGACGCAGGTATTGGCCGTACCCAGGTCTATGGCCAGGTCGTTGGAAAACATTCCGAGGACGAAATCCAGTATCTTTGCCATTTTATCTTACTTGCCTCTCTGAGGGGGAATGCGTATCAACATTGCGAAACAGGGCATTCTTCCAAAAGGACAGCCATTGTCAATCGAAAACACCACGGCCCGGCTGCACCAGTTGG